>JAKLFY010000106.1 GCA_022710935.1 Verrucomicrobiota bacterium | reverse complement strand
ATGGCAGCATGCAAGCAAGATACTTTGGCGCGGTCACACCACAATCTGTAGGAATCACGACTGACATTCTCCAAAATCACCCGGGGCGGTGCAGAAGCTGACCTAAACACGCTTGTTTTAGGACTAGAAGGGTCAAGGAATCTGCTAGCGCCTCGATTTCCAGATTGAACCACCTCCGCTCCCTGTCCACCTGACTGGATGCATTGCCCAGAACTCCGTCTACGGTATCCCGAACCTCGCCCTCATCGTATACGCTGTAATACCAGTTTCCTCCGTTGGAGGGACCCCAGTCGTAGTCGTTAACCCACAAAACCGCAGCGTCGTCCGCGGCATTCTTGATGTAAAACTGAAGATAATTACCACTATTCTGGTCAGCTCCAGTGTCATAAACCATAACCGAAAACGTACCATACATCGCCTGCTCAAATGTATGAAAGAGCCTGATGTCTTTCTGACCAGAGTAGTAGTACGACTGGAGTTGAAGAGACTGACTCCCAGCGTAGACCATGGTGCTCCCAAGGCTGATTGACCCTGACTGCGCTTTAGATGTCCAGAACGGGTTCAGAGTTGCACCCTCAAAACCGTCAGTGAAGGCGATTGCGAATGTCGATAGTGAACTCGCAACACCCAGCACTGCGAGGGTCCAGAACCGAAAGAAAAAACGGCAGTTTATTTGCATATGAACCTCCCAACGATATTTCTGAGTTAAGTAAACGGTGTTCGTCATAAGCGAAAGCAGGTTTGATGCCGAGAGAACTGATAACGTCGGAGGCGTTTGCATCGGTCTCTTGCTGAGGGTGTTAGAGATAAGATGTAAACGAGAGCTATGTGGCACGGGCTTCATCATGTCGGCCCTGTTAACGGCGCACACTGCGGCCCAAATGAGTTTTTGGTGCGAAATCCTTTATGAACAAGTCTTTCTGGCGCATGTTTTTGGCTGTAAGCTGCGCCGACACTCTGCGCTTTCGTTTCGCTGGCGTCCCACAGCGGACGCAAAACGGTGCTGATCCCTCGGTTTGCGGAGACGGGTCAGTGCTTGATAATCGCATATCAGGGCAAGCGGCGGGAGGCTCATGGTCAGGCAGTCGTCAGGGCCAAAGGAAATGGGGTGAGACTGCGGTCAAATCCGTACTATTGACAATTGGATTGAGGAACCGGTCGGCGTCGTGCCGGGACGCGCCCGTTTGGGCCAGGGATCGGGGTGGGGCCGGCGTCAATTCTCTGTCTTTCCTCGGCAAACATCCATTTGTCAACTATATAGATGCCCCCCCATTGTCTTTTCCCGTCTACAACGAGTTTGACCGGTCAGGGATTCCGGGGGAATAGTCCGGTCCCATGCTATTCGGCGCACATTGTTCAACGGCCGGCGGCGCGCATATGGCCCTGAGGAGGGCGAGGCAGATCGGCGCGTCGTCGTGCCAGCTTTTCGTCAAGAACAACATGCAATGGTTCGGCAAGCCGTTCACGCCCGCCGACGTCGCGCTGTATCGCAAGGAGCGCGAGGCAACCGGTCTCGCGTCCGTGTTTGGACACACGGGCTACTTGATCAATCTCGGCGGCCCGCCTTCACCCAACCGGGACAAATCGCTGCAATCGCTGATTCAGGAGCTGCAGCTCGCCCAGAGCCTCGACCTGCCGTTTCTCGTCCTGCATCCCGGGGCGCATCTGGGACGCGGGGAAGAGGCGGGTCTGAAGCAGGTTGTCGCCGGTCTCGATGAGGCCGTTGCGGCGACGAAATCCTCCCGGGTGAGAATTGCCCTCGAAAACACGGCCGGTCAGGGGACATGTCTTGGCCATCAAATCGCGCATCTCGCCGCGATCTTCGATCGGGTGCACGCGCCGCGCCGGCTCGGGGTCTGTCTGGACACGGCGCACTTCTTTGCGGCGGGCTACGATCTGCGGGGGGAACGCGGATGGGAATCCGCGGTTGCCGAGGTGGACGGGCTGATCGGGCTCGATCAGGTGCTTGCCTTCCATCTCAACGACTCGAAGACGGAGTTGGGTTCCCGGGTGGACCGTCACGCCGGGATTGGCGAGGGCAGACTTGGACGCGCGGCCTTTGGGCGGATCGTGAACGACCCGCGATTTCGGGATGTTCCGGGGTGCATCGAGACGCCGAAGTCGTCCGATCTGCACGAGGACATCGAGAACCTCGCCCTGTTGCGCGGCCTGGCCAGGCGCGGCACAGGCGGCCGGAGGGGCGGTTCGGATCACGTCCAGGGCGCTCGCTTGCGGAGCGGGGATGCGCGCAAGGCGTGACACTCCCAGGATCGCTTGACATCGTCGGACCAGGGCGAAGAGTCCAAACACAAGCTATGAACGCTATGAACCGAAGAGACTTCATCGTGACCTCGATGGCGGGAATGGCTGGCCTTGGCGTCGGTCCGGCCGTGGCCAGCGAGGAACGAAAACCCGGGCGCCGATTCACCCTGTGTCTGGCCTGTGGGATGATCGGCGTGTCCGCGGATCCCCGCCAACTGCTCGATTGGGCGAGTCAGCACGGCTTCGAATCCGTCGAGCCTCCGAGTTCGTTCCTCGCCGGGGCGTCGGACGCCGCATTGGGGGAGTACCGCGCCGCGATGGCGGCCCGGAAGATTGTGTGGGGCGCCGCGGGCCTGCCGGTCGACTTTCGTGGCGCCGACGCGGCATTCGATGGGGGGATGAAATCGCTGCCGCACCTGGCCCGGTCGCTCGAGCGCGCGGGGGTGACACGGGTCGCCACCTGGCTAACGCCGGGCCACAAGACGCTGACGTACCTGGCCAACTTCCGGCTGCATGTGAAACGGCTGCGCGAGGTGTCTCGAGTGCTGGGAGACCACGGGATTCGTTTGGGCCTCGAGTACGTGGGGCCCAAAACATCGTGGACGGCCCATCGTTTCCCCTTCATCCACACCATGGCCGAGATGAAAGACCTGATCGCGGACATCGGGCGGGACAACGTCGGCTTTCTCCTGGACAGTTGGCACTGGCACACGGCCCAGGAAACCGCGGCCGATCTGTTGACGCTGCGCGCCAACGACGTCGTCATGTGCCACATCAACGACGCGCCCGCCAACGTCCCGGTGGCGCAGCAGGTGGACAACCGGCGCGAACTGCCCTGCGCCACGGGCGTCATCGATCTGCGGGCGTTTCTCGAAGCGCTGGTCACCCTCGGCTACGACGGCCCGGTGGCGTGCGAGCCTTTCAACCAGGAATTGCGCAAACTGCCGCCCGACCAAATCCTCGGGACCGTGGCGGCCGCCATGAAGAAGGCGGCGGCCCTGGTTCATGAGGTTCAGGATTGAACTGTTCTGAGGCGAAGCCAGAAAGAAGGACTTCGCTCCGCATGAACGAGTGGGTTCGGTTTGAGGCCACGGCCAATTCATGAAGGCGAAAAGGGTGGAGGGGGGACGGCTCGTTCCCCGCCGACGCGAGTGAAGACGGTGTTTGTCGGCGACGAGGCCGTCGCCGCTCCACTTCATGAATTGGCCCTGGGTTTGAGGCAACGCATAGCGTTCCGGCTTCTTGACAGCACCCCGTTCACCGATAGGCTGGCTGCAGTTTCAGCCCATTTCCTATCATGCCTATGATGCCTATGATGACTCGGAGTTCGAGCCGTGTGCTCGTGTGTCTGCTCTCCTCCGGCCTGGCTTTGTCCCTGTGGGCGGCCGGCGGCACGAAGATCGAGGATTCAGAGTCCGCCTCGCACGGGGCCGAGGACGCGTTCCACCAGATTGTCGAGACGCACCGGTTCCCCGGGTTTGAGATCGTGCAGTTCACGCTGCCGGTCTTGAGCCATTACTCGTACCTGCTCGTGTCCGGTGCGGAAGGCGTGCTGGTGGATCCGGACCGCGACATTGACGCGTACCTGGATTACGCAAAGAAGCACAACCTGTCCATCAAAGGCGTGTTTCTGACCCATTCCCACGCCGACTTCGTGGCGGGCCACATCGAGACTGTCCGTGCCTTGAAGGTGCCCATCTATCAGAACGCGGCCAGTGGCGCCCAATACGCGATCGAGCTGCTCGAGGAGGGTTCGACCTTCCGCGTGGGCAAGGCTGTCGTCACGGCGCTCGAGACGCCGGGGCACACCCCCGACGGCATGTGCGGGCTGGTGAGTGCCGAGGGGGAGACCGAGCCGCGCGCCGTGTTCACCGGCGACACCCTGTTCGTGGGGTCCATCGGACGACCGGATTTGCTCGAGGGCACGATGACCGCGGCGACGCTCGCGTCGATGAGCTTCGATACCTGGCACAACAAACTCTCGAAACTGCCGGATACCGCCGTCGTTTTCCCGGCGCACGGGGCCGGTTCGCTCTGCGGCGCGAATCTGTCGGACGACCCCTCCTCGACCATCGGTCGCGAAAAGGCATCCAATCCCTATGTTCAGAAACAGGGCCGCGGCGAGTTTATTGCGGCGGTGTTGGAAGGGCTGCCTGAGGCGCCGCAGTACTTCAAGTATAATGCGGCCATGAACCGGTCCGGTCCGCCCCTGGTGGACTGGCAAGCCGCGCCAAAACAGGCCGAGGCGGATGAATCGCTGACGCGAGACGCGGAGCGGTGGCTCGTCGATTTGCGCGAGGCGGCGCCCTACGCCGGCGGGCATCTTGCGGGTTCGGTGAACATCGCGCTGCGTGGCCGACTCGAGACCTGGGTGGGCACGATGGTCCCGTGGAAAGCGCCTTTGGTGTTGGTCGGTTCCGATGAGGAGATCAAGGAAGCCGTGTTTCGACTCCACCGGGTGGCGTACGAGGGGCAGGTCCTGCCATTCGACGCGTGGACAAAGGCCGGTCTGCCGCTGGCGACGAGCGGAACGATTGCGCCCGCTGACCTGTTCCGACAGATGCAAGAGGGCACGGCGCCGATCATCGTGGATGTGCGAATGCCTCAGGAATGGATGGCGATGAGGATCGGGACGGTCGTCAACCTGCCGATCAACCGTTTGGCTGAACTGTCGCGGAAACTCGATCCGAACCTGCCGGTGGTTGCGGTGTGCAACAGCGCCTACCGATCGAGCCTTGCGGCGGGCATTCTTCAGCGCCAGGGCTTCAAGCAGGTATCGAGTCTCGCGGGGGGGAGCGCGGCCTGGATCGATGCCGGGTACCCGGTCTACGGCAGCGCGAATGCGGCCGTGGCCGCCCCGCGGCAACGCCAGATTCAGATCGCCGAACGCATCTCGCCCGCGGACCTGAGCCGGCTCATCAAAGACCTGCCCGGGACATTCGATCTGGTGGATATTCGGCCGCCGGAGGCGTTTCAGGATTATGCCTTGCCCGGGGCGCGGCGGGCGGAACTGGCCGATGTGCTGGACAACCCGGGCTATCTGACCGGTGCCGGTCCCTTGATCATCGTCGACCGTGACGGGTCGCTGGCCATGATGGTGGCCGGCATACTGTCGCAGAAGACCAAACGCCCGATCAGGGCCCTCCACGGCGGGTTGGAAGCCTTCTGGGAAGAGACCGAACTGAGAGGCGCCGTGCGTGCGGTGCCGTTGCCCGGCGTTGGCACCCGACCGCGAGCGACCCCTGGCGTTGCCAGCCCGCCGCGCCCGACCGCACCGGCACCCGCGCCCTCGGCTCCAGCGCCGGCGAAGCGCAAGTCGGCCGGTTGTTGAAGCGAGTTCCCCAGGAAAGACCCTATGAACAGCGATCCCAACCTTTCGTCGACCGGGCCCAAACCTCACCTCAACCCTTACTTGGCGGGGGTTTTGTTGGGGTTGGTGCTGTTGGCGAGTTTCCTGACTTTGGGCGTCGGGCTCGGGGCTTCCGCGGGCATCGCGCGCGCCGGGGCCTCTCTGCAAAGCTGCGTGATGCCGCGGCACGTGGCGGACAGCGTCTATTTCGGTGCGTGGGGAGAGGACCCTCTGCGCTACTACCTTGTGTTTATGTTTGTGGGCACGCTGCTGGGCGGGTCGGTTTCAGCCATCCTCGGACGTCGGGTCCAGCCCCAATTGGAACGCGGGCCCACGGCGTCGCGCAGCCGACGCATCCTGATGGCTTTGGCGGGCGGTGTTCTGGCCGGGTTCGCCAGCCGGGTCGCGGCGGGCTGCACTTCGGGCCAGGGGCTCACTGGCGGCGCCATGCTGGCGACCGGCAGCCTGGTGTTTCTGGGCGCAATGTTTGTCAGCGGCTATGCGGTGGCGTGGTTTGTCCGGAGGCAATGGCAATGATCACGACCTTCTTTGGCCAGGACGCCTTGAGCAGCAGCCCAGCCTTTCTCGTGTCGCTGTTCCTCGGGTTTGGATTTGGATTTGCGTTGGAGCAGGCGGGTTTTGGCAGCTCGCGACGGCTGGCGGGCATCTTCTATTTCCGGGACATGACCGTGCTGCGGGTGATGTTCACGGCGATGTTCACGGCGATGCTCGGGTTGCAGACGGCGCTCGCCCTGGGTGTCGTCCGTGCCGACCAGCTCTACTTTCTGCCCACCGTCTATGGCGCACAGCTCGTGGGCGGTCTCCTGTTTGGCGTCGGGTTTGTGTTGAGTTCCTGGTGCCCCGGCACCGCCGCCGTCGGACTGGCGAGCGGACGCCTGGATGCGCTGGTTTTCCTTGTGGGCGCGGCCTTGGGCAGCATCCTGTTCAACGAGGTCTACGCGATCGTCAGCCCGCTGACGTCGTGGGGCGACAGCGGCGTGAGCTTCATTTGGACGAGCCTGGGAATCTCAGGTCCGACGTTCGCACTCATCTTCTCGGCTCTGGCGGTGGCGGCGTTCTGGGGTTCGGAATGGATCGAGAAGCGGGTGGCTGGGGCCGGCCCCTACCTCGGCAGCCCGTTTCTTAAAGCATTCAGCGTCACGATCCTGGTCGCCGCACTCGCGGTGGCGTTGCTGCCCCCGCTGGACTCCGCCCCCGTCGCCGAAGCCCCTGCAGGCGACTTCACCGAGGTCGGACTGCTCGAGGCAATGGAAGCCGGCCAGGACCACATCGACCCGGACGAACTCGCCGACCGTCTGCTGGCTGGTGACCCGACTTTGTTGTTGGTCGATATTCGCACGCCGGCCGAGTTCGCCGCCTTTCACATCCCTCGAGCGGCGAACGTCCCCGCCGCTGACCTCCCGGCATTCCTCGCGCCCCACAAGCACAGCGGGACGATTGTGCTCTACTCGAATGGCATGACCCACGCGGCTCAGGCCCGTGACGCGTTGGCCCGGATGGGCTTCGCCAACGCCTACCTGCTTACGGACGGCTTGCAGGGGTTTTTCGAGCAGGTGTTGAAACCGGTCTCCCTCCGCCGCGTGGCGGTATCCGAAGCCCAGGCAACCCGGATCAACGCCTGGCGAACATTCTTCCTGGGCGGCGCGCCGACTCCCTCCGCCTCGACGGCCGCTCCTCCCGATGATGCCGTGCGGCTGGTCGAGACCTCCTGGCTCGAAGACAACCTGGGCCGGGGCGATCTGCGCATCATCGACCTGCGTCCTCAGCCCGCCTACAACGGCGGCCACATTCCCGGGTCAGTCCGGATGGATGTCGAGCATTTCCGGGGGGTGATCGGCGGGGTATCGTCGATGCTTCAGCCGGCAGACATGATCACGCGTCACCTCGGTTTGCTCGGGGTTACCCGGGGAGTGACGGTGATTCTGGTGCCCACGGACAAGCTGCACGATGCCACGCTGGTCGCTCTTGCCCTCGATCGGGCGGGACACGACCGCTACGCCATCCTCGACGGTGGCTGGGAGCAGTGGGTGGCGGAGCAACGCCCGACCGATACACTCCTGCCGGCCATCGCCGCCACGGACTACCCGACGCCGTCCGGCGCGGATCTCTTTACCGTGGACTATCGAACGGTTCTGGCTCATTCCCGCAATCGCACCGCCATCATTCTCGACGTCAGGCCGCCCGACTTCTTCAGCGGTGCAAAATCAGACGAAGCGAGGGCAGGGCACGTCCCTGGAGCGATCAACCGGCCCTTTGCTTTGGATATGTCCACCAACGGTGCCGTGGCGCGCTTCAGACCGCCTGGCGAATTGGCCGAGGCTTACTCGAGGCTCATTCCCTCGAAGGATGCGCCGGTCGTGGTGATGTGTCGCACCGGGCATCAGGCCAGCCACAGTTATTTCGTGCTGCGCCGTCTGCTCGGCTACCGCCGCGTCAGTTGGTACGACGGCGGATGGTCCGAATGGGCCAGCCGGCCCGAGCTCCCCATCGAATCAGCGCCATGAAGACGGCGGAAATCTCACCCACGGACCGTCAGGAATGCCGGGACCGCCCCACTGGTGAGATTCCTGGTTAGCCCGATCACGGTTCCTCGCGAAGCGCGTGAAATGGCCGGGCCAAGGGATCTGTCTGAGACGGGTCGACGTGTTGCATCCATGAAATCGAGAGCCATGACTTCTCAACTCCTACTCTCACCCCATATGCGCATTGGTCTGAGGCGCGCCTCGCTCGGCATCCTGATCGCCCTGTTGCTCCGCGTGGCGGGAGCGGCTGCGGCTGGCTTCCCCCCGCAGGCCGGCGAGGCGGACGTTCAGAAGGCCATCGCCGCCGCGCCCAGGCAGCATCCGCGTCTGCTCGCCACCGGCGAACAACTCCGCAACTTGCCGCGGGCAGCCAAGGCCGGACCGACCGCCGAGGCCGTGGCTGGGCACATTGTCGGGGAGGCGACACGGCTTCTCGATCAGGCGCCCGTGACGCGCACCCTCGAAGGCCGGCGGCTGCTCGGGCAGTCGCGTGTCTGCCTGAGCCGGGTTTTGCACCTGGCCGCCGCCTACTACCTCACTGGCCGGGCGGACTTTGCCCGTCGGGCGGAGAAGGAAATGCTGGCCGTCTCGGGTTTCAGCGATTGGAATCCGACGCACTATCTCGATGTCGCGGAGATGACCTTTGCGCTGGCCGTCGGGTACGACTGGCTTTTCGACACCCTCGAAACAGACTCGCGCCGGACGATTCGCCAGGCCATCGTCGAGAAGGCGTTGCGTCTGCCATTCGAGACCGGGCATCGCGGCTGGGTGAAGGCCAACAACAACTGGGGCCAGGTCTGCCATGCCGGCATGGTCGGCGGCGCCCTGGCCGTCCTCGAAGACGAGCCCGAACTCGCCGCCCGCACCGTTCTGAACGCCCTCGGCAATGTCCATCACTCGATGCATGCCTTCGCTCCCGAAGGGAGCTATCCGGAAGGCCCCGGCTACTGGAGCTACGGCACCGGTTTCAATGTCCTGCTGATTGCCTGTCTCGAGAGCGTTCTGGGCAGCGACTTCGGCCTGTGCGAGGCGCCCGGATTCAGCCGCACCGGTGCCTATCTGCCGATGGTCACCGGTCCGTCCGGTCTGACCTTCAACTACGCCGACGGCGGCTCGGGGCGGGGGCCGGAGCCGGTGCTCTTCTGGTTTGCCGATCGGTTCGACCGCAACGACTGGCTCAAGGACGAGTACGATCTGCTGCGCCGGCAGCCGTCGCGTGGCGGACGGCTCCTGCCGTTGGCGCTGCTCTGGATGGACGAGTCGGTTCCGATAGGCGAGATCCGGATGCCGCTCCACTGGAATGCGGGCGGCGAGGTGCCGATCTGCATTCACCGGAGCGCGTGGCGCTCGTCGCAGGCCGTCTTCCTGGGATTCAAAGGCGGCTCGCCCTCGGCGAACCACGGGCACATGGACGTGGGGTCCTTCGTGCTGGACGCCGACGGCATCCGGTGGGCCCTCGATCTCGGCGCCGAGGGGTATCACCGGATCGAATCGCGCGGCATGAACCTCTGGAGCCGCGACCAAAACTCGGAGCGCTGGACTGTTTTCCGGCTGGTCAACGCCAGCCACAACACGCTGGTCATCGACGGGCAGAACCAGAGCGTCAAGGGCTTCGGCAAGGTCGTCGCTTTCTCGGATCGCCCGGAGCGCGCCCACTCGGTGATCGACATGAGCTCGGCCTACGCCGGCCAGGTCGATTCAGCCCGGCGTGGCGTGGCTTTGCTGCCCTCGGGTTGCGTCGTCGTTCAGGACGAGCTGAGCGGCCTGAAACCCGGCGCCCAGGTGCGCTGGGGCATGGTCACCCGCGCCCGGCCCGGCGAGACCGGCAGCGACCGACTGCAACTTGACGAGAGAGGCCAATCACTCGAACTGCGGATTCTGAAGCCTGCGGGCGCCGCCTGGAAGACTGTCGACATCGAGACGCCGCGCAACGAGTGGGATTCGCCCAACCCCGGCGCCACGATGGTCGCGACGACGATCGTGACGCCACCGAGCGGCGACATGACGATCGTCATCCTGGCCCGGCCCGGCGAGGCGACCGCGCCGGACGTTCCGCCCGGACCGTTGGCGCAGTGGTAGGGCGGGAGGCCGTATGACTAGTTCGATGCGCTCGTGAGTTCGAGGGAACGTTCCTTGTAGCGGGTGGCGATGAAGACGAACAACAGGGCCACTGCGAGCGTCAGGCCGGCGTACAGGTAGAAGGTCGCGGCGTTGACAGCCGCGCCTTCCCCGGCTGCCGCGGTGCCGGCGATGACCGCGCCGCGCAATTTGGTGATCAGGGGGACGTACAGGTTGCCGACCGCCACCGTCAGGAGCCAGAAGCTCATGATGGTGCTCTTCATTTCGGCCGCTGCCTGTGTGAAGGCGAATTCGAGGCCGGTGGTCGAGATGAGCACCTCGGCCGTCGTCAGGACCAGGTAGGGGAGCGTCTGCCAGAGCACGCTCAACCGTCCCCCGGCGTCGATCTGCGTCTGGATGAAGCCGACGACGAGGTAGGACAATCCGGCCAGGAACATGCCTGTGCCCATGCGGCGCAGCGGCGAGACGCGGATGCCGAACCACTTCTCGATGCGCGGATAAAGGAAGAGCGTCAGCGGCACCAGCAGCATGACAAAGGCCGGGTTCATCGATTGCATTTGCTCGGCCCCGATCTGGAACGAGCCCAGCACCGGAAAGGGGATCATCCGGTCGCCTTGCATCACCCAGGTCGAGGTGGTCTGGTCAAACAGCGCCCAGAAGATCGTGACAGGCGCGAACACCATCAGAATCGGCCCGACCGATCTGGCGGCCTCGACCTCGCGGGCCGAGAACTTCGCGCGGGCCGCGTCCCAGAACGTCTGGCCGGCCTGGCGCGAGCTCAGGCTGGCCAGCGCGTGCCAGAACACCTGGAAGAACCCCGCCGATTTCGTCTCGCTCGATGGCGGGATGCGCACATAATACTTGCGCCCCAGCCAGAAGATCAGGGTGGCCAGGAGCATGAGGATTCCCGGCACGCCGAACGCCCAGCGATAGGCCTCGAGCGGCACGCTGCCATCGGGGTTCTTCTCGAACGAGTCTTTGATCCACGGAATGACAAGGAAGGAGAAGAACGAGCCGAAGTTGATCGACCAATAGAAAAGCCCGTAGGCCTTCTGGAGCAGGCTGGCCTGATCGGGCTTGAACTGGTCGCCGCAAAAGGCCGAGACGCACGGCTTGATGCCGCCCGAGCCGAGGGCGATCAGGAACAGGCCGACATACAGGCCCCCGACGCTGCCGGCCGTGAGGGCCAGGGTGAGGTTGCCCAGGCAGTAGACCAGCGAGACGTACAGGATCGTGTTGTAGCGGCCCCAGAACTTGTCGCTGATGATCCCGCCCAACAGCGGGGTGAAGTAGTTGGCGAAGATGAAGAGATGGATGATCCCGGCCGCATGGTCGCGGGCCTGGCCCTCCGGCAGGTGCTGGAAGAGCACCGTGCTGATGTAGAGGGCCAGGATGCTGCGGATGCCGTAATAGCTGAACCGCTCGCAGGCCTCGTTGCCGATAATGAACTTGATCGGCGGCGGAAACCGGTTGGCGGAGGAGACTCGAGCGCTCATGATGTGTTTGGTTGGCACGGGCTGCCCCGATCACTTCGACTTGTCCGGATACGGGGGCGGGGTGGGGATCTTGACCGGGTGCTGCGTCATGAGCAGCTTGATTTCGTCGATGGCCCGGTTGAGCTGGTCGTCGATCCCCGCGAACTCGCGCGCCGGGTCGTTGTCCACCACGATGTCGGGATCGACGCCGTGGCCTTCCATGATCCACTCCTTCGCTTCGAGATCGAACCGCGAGAACTCCGGGCGGTTGAGCGAGCCGCCATCGAGCAGAGGCAGCGAGCCGCGAATGCCGACGACCCCGCCCCAGCTCCGCTGGCCGATGATCGGCCCCAGTTTGTGCTTCCGGAAACGGTAGGCGACAATGTCGCCGTCCGAGGCCGAGAACTGGTCGATGAGCAGCACCTTGGGGCCGAGCACCTGGCCGGAGGGGTCGACATTGACCGCGCCGTTGCGGGCGATGGTCCACATCGCCGGCTCGCGCCGGAGCCGCTCGATGATCATGGGCGACACGTTGCCGCCGCCGTTGCCGCGGCAATCGACGATCAGGGCTTCCTTGTGGAGCTGCGGGTAGTAGAACTTCACGAACTCGTTGAGTCCAGGCACCCCCATGTCGGGCACGTGCACGTAACCCACTTTGCCATCCGTGGCCTTCGAGACGTGTTCGATGTTGCCAAGCACCCATTTCAGGTAATAGAGCGGGCGTTCATCGGCGATCGGGATCACCACCTCATCCCGGGCGCCCTCGGCCTTGGGCTCGGCGTTGACGCGCAGGGTGACCTGTTTGCCCGCCTTGCCCACCAGCGCGGCGTAGAAATCCGTCATCTGATCGGTCGGCCTGCCGTCGATGGCCACGACGTACTCGCCGTTCTTGACGTTGACGCCGATGTCGGTCAGCGGCGACCGGAGTTGGTCGTCCCAGTTCTGGCCCGGAAGGATGTTGGTAACTTGATAGAAGCCGGACGGTTGATGGCGGACGATGGAGGCGCCCAGGAGGCCCTGCGCGATGCGTTCGGGTTTCGGGTAATCGCCCCCGCCGACATAGCAGTGGCCCAGGTTGAGTTCGCCAATCATCTCGCCGATCACGTAGGTCAGATCGGCCCGGTGCTGGACATGCGCGAGGAGCGGTTCGTAGCGCCGCCGGATCGCAAGCCAGTCCACTCCGTGCAGATTCGGGTCATAGACGAAATCGCGCATTTGGCGCCAGCACTCGGCGTAGATCTGGTTCCACTCGGCCCGGCGATCGAGCCGGACCTTGACATCGCCCAGATCCACCGTCTTCTCCCTCGTCTCGATCCTGCCCGAGGGCAGGTCGACGATCGCGTACGTGCCGCGCATGGCCACCGCCATCTTCTTGCGATCGGCTGAGACCCGGTAGCTGCCGAAGTCGCCCAGCTCGGTCTCCTTTTGTTTATCGAGTTCGTAGAGGAACAGCTTGCCCTTGCGGATGTAATAGAGCTTGTCGCCGACGGACGTGATCTGCCCGTAACTCGAAGCCGGGATCGGCAACACGGCAATGCGCTGGGCCAGGCCGTCCGCATCCACCTTGACCACCACCTTCTTGTCGTCCTTCTTCTCGACCGGTTTCTTCTCCGCGGCCGACTCCTCGGTCTTCGCCGGGGCCGATGCGTCCCCGTCCTTCTTCTCGCCCTCCGGTTTCGGGGCGGCTTTCGCGGGATCTTCCTTCTTGTCCGTCTCGGGCTTGGCCTCGTCCTTCTTGACTTTGACCTCGTCGCTCTTGGGTGCGAAAGGCGACTTGGTGTCCTGGGCGAGCGTGACGAAATAGATGCGGGCCATGTCGCTGTAGATGTGGTTCCACTCGACCTGGCTGTAGGTGGGATTGAACGTCCGGTCGGAGACGAAGAACAGCAGCTTGCCGTCCGAACTGAACTCCGGTCCGCCCACGTCGAACCAGCCGTCGGTGACCTGGATCTTCTGCCGGGATTCGATCGAGTAGAGGTAGATGTTGGGGAAGCGCCGTTCCTCGGGCCGTGTGAATGCGATCCACTGGCTGTCGGGCGACCAGGTGAAATCGCGGATCTCCCACGCGGGCGATTGGTCGACCACGGTCGTTTGCTTCGAAGCCACGTCGATGAACTGGAGCCGGTTCTTCTTGTCGGACCAGAGCAGGCGTTTGGAGTCCGGCGACCAGCCGAGCTGGTACTTGTACGTGTCGCTGCCGGACGTCAGTTGCGTGGGGGCCTCGGCGCCGTCCTGGGGGCGGATGTAGATTTCATCCTCGCCGGTGACGTCGGCGACGTAGGCGATCCACTTGCCGTCGGGGGACCATGCGGCGCTGCGTTCATGGACGCCGGGTGTCGCGGTGAGATTGCGCGTGGGTCCATGCTTGGCCGGCACGGTGAAGATATCGCCGCGCGCGCCCACAACGAGGCGCGCGCCGTCGGGCGCGACGTCATAGCCTGTGATGGACTGGCCGACATCGCGCCATCCCGCGCGGCCGATGGCGAAGTCCTCCCGGATTTCAATCGGCACCTTGGCGACCTGTTCGCTGGCGAGATCGAGCCTGTAGATGGAACCGCCATTCTCGAACACGATCGCCTGGTCGCCCAGCGCGGGGAACTTGACGGCGAACTCGGTGAACTGGGTCAGCGCGCGGATCTGCTTGGTCGGCAGGTCCATGACATAGAGGTTCGCCTGGCGGTTGGCGTCGCGCTCGGACACGAAGTAGATGCGGTCGCCGCGCCACATCGGGAAGATGTCCTGGGCCGGATCCTCGGTCAGTCTCTCGGTGGACTTCGTCTCGAAATCGTAAACCCAGATTTCGTCCGCCTGGCCCCCGCGATAGCGCTTCCAGGTGCGGAATTCGCGGAACACGCGGTTGTAGGCGAGCCGTTTGCCGTCCGGCGAAAACGAGCACCACCCGCCCCGGGGCAGCGGCAGCACCTCCGGCACGCCGCCGTCGATCCGGGCGAGGGTCAGATCCCCTTTCCACGCATTCCACTGGGTTCGCCGCGACCGATAGACGACTGTCGCGTTGTCGCGCCAGGTCATGACGATGTTGTTGGGCCCCATCCGGTCGGCAACCTCGTCGCGCTCGATGGTCGCGGTGTGGGTCAGGCGCCTGGGCACTCCGCCTTCGGACGGCATCACGTAGACCTCGGTGTTGCCGTCGTAATGGCCCGTGAAGGCGATCCACTTTCCATCCGGGGAAAAGCGCGGAAACATCTCGTAGCCCTGGGGATCGCTGGTCAGGCGCCGCGCCACGCCGCCCTGGACGGGCACAGTGTAAAGGTCTCCGGCATAACCGAAGACAACCTGGTCGCCGTGGATGGCCGGAAAACGCAGGAGGCGAGCTTCCTCAGCCATCAGGCCGGCTGCGGTGATCAAACAGGACCAAACGGGCAGGAAGCGCCCGATCGCCAAACGCACCAAGAGAGGTAGACGCATGGGCCAAGGATTTTCGCCCGCGCGCTCGGGTACAAGCAAAATTACCGTCTAATCCCGCCCACCCCAGCACCCGCGCCAAGGCCCAATCCGTCATGGACCGTGCAGGCCGCTGAGGATCTCAGAGCCTCGGCTCGCGTCGTGGGGTGACGCCGCCAGAACGGCGGATTCCGAAGGATTGCCGGTTCGGCACGCGTTCGCGCAGCCGGCGGTTCTTGAGCGAATCAGGGATCCAGCGGCAGGGGGCTCTGGGGGGGGCGATCGCGCCGCTGTCGGTTCCTGCTCTCGGCTTCTCTGCGTCCCTCCATCACTCGAACGCGCAACTCGAGAGCGGCCTTTTCCTTGGGATCCTTCGCCAACTCGATGGCCTGCTTGGCCAGAGCGATTCCCTCGTCCTGTTTGCCCTGCTCGAAGAGCATCACGCCGCGGGTCAGCATCACGGGGGCCGCGTTCGAGGACGCCAGCCGCTGAGCGATGTCGAGCGCTTGCCCCGCCAGGACGAAGTCGCGGTTGGTGCTGTGGACGTCGGTCACGATGCGGTAGGCCAGATCGCACAACTGCGGGACGCTGTTGGTTCGCGCGGCCAGGAGTTTGCGGCCCAGTTCCAAAGCCTTGGGGTCACCCTTGCGGGCCAGCGCCTGATAATCGTTCACCTCGGCGCGAACGGCATCCAGCTTGATCGCCCGCGGCAGATTGTACCGTCCGCCAAGGATCTCATCGAGGGCCTTGTCCAGTCCGGTCATCGGATGCCCATGCCACAGCACCTTGCCGTCCCGTCCCACGATAAAGGCATAGGGGATACCGTTTTGTCCGTAGGCCACCATGTAGTTGCGCGCGGTCTTCCGCTGGTCGTCCGCGGCCACGGAGAACTCGACCTGCGCCTCTGGCATGCCGATGAACTCGCGGATGCGATTGACCGGCTCGTCGCTGATCCCCACCACGACCACTCCTTTGTCTTTGAGTTTGGTCTGCAGGGCACCAAGCTTGGGGAGACAGGCGCGGCTGGCGGGACTCAGGGCGGCCCAGAAGGCGACCACGTAAACATTCTTTCCGTCGCTGACATCCACCGGGTTGCCCTTGATCCACTCGACGATCTCGAGGGGCGCGGCGGGGTCGCCGATCTTGTCGGCAAAGCCGTCCGCGGGGGCGAGGCAGGCGATCGCACCCACGATCAATCCGGCATGCTTGAGCGTCATCATGGTTCAGTGTTTTGCAGAATCGGGCGTCGAGCAAGTGGAAAAACCCGCGATAGTCGCGGGATCGGGAGATCGGGAGACCGAGAAAATGCAAGAAAGCGGTTGACCAGCCGTTGACGATTGGGTAGAAGGGCCTCGAGTGATGCACCTGCTCCGAATGAGGGGCGTGTCCAGAATGCACGTCACTGAGCGTCAAAGAGCAAGGGTGGAGTTGGTCGGGTGCGGATGCGGTGGGGCGCATCTCGGGGGCTGTGGCGGCGGCAGACAGTGCAGGGTCTTGGCTCGCGAGGAGGCTCGTGCCGGCGTAACCGACCGCATCCAAAAAGGTTAAAAAATATTGATTGACGCTCGTTTGGTGACGGTGTAAGGCTGGGTCAGATGCAGCACCCAAGCAGGGCGCACGTCGTGTGGAACAATGGAACAACGCAGAACTAAAGCAGAAACGAACATGAAAAGAACATTACTAGCGACACTTGCCATATCGGCATGTATCGGAAGCCAGGTTCTCTGTGCGGCTACTGGAACGTACAAGGTGGGCCAACTGACCTTCGCTTTGACGGACACTTATCAATGGCGCGTCACCCACAATGGCGGCGCACTTCAAGAGTCAGTGCCGCTTCTGGTGGATTGCGAAGCCAACCTGAAGTACGAGACCAAGGTCGAGAAGATTACCACCGCGCGAGTGATCAACGCCATTGGCAAGGCGCTCCGCAGATCGTATACATCGAAGGCGAAACTGGCCATCGTGAATTACGACAACGAAGTGCCGGCACCGCCCTATCCGCCCTACCTGTTGTACGGGTACGGTAGCGGTGACGGTGATTACTTTGCCGCCGCGGACACCTTTAATGGCCCGCTGGACACCAGTGGCAACTACATCACCGACATGTGGGTCTGGCCGAATGAAGTCCAGATCGACTGGGTCGAGTACGACTGGGTGAATGCGACTGGCGAGCCGGGTGATGAACTTTGGACCAAGGCATCGGTGGTCATCTCCGATCCGAGCGGCGCCTGGGAGTGCACCGACGTCAGCGAGTTCTTCTCGTTCGAGGAAGCGTATTGCTACTTCTGCTGGGACACCGTTGACCGGGTCACCAAGGGCAGCCTCAAGAGCAGCTACGAGTACGACATCTGCATCGGCCCCGGTGGCTGCGGCGTCTCGGGCTCGGGAACGACGAAGTTCTACATGACCATCAAGTTCAACAACGATCCTGCGTCCAACGTCTGGCTGAACCAGGATGAGGAGTATCGGTACGTTGCGCCTCTGTCGTCGGCTGCTGACCGGCTGATCTTCACCGTGGGTGGCGTTGTCAACTATCCTTGGAAGATCAAAGCGCTCAACGGCGTCGCCTTCGCGTTCGGCACGATGACGATGTCCAAGGCCGAAGGCTATGGCCAGAATCCGTGGTGCGGCGTTCTGAGCGGCTCGGTGAAGATCACTGAGACCGACGACTCGAAGCTGCCTATCGATTGCTACGGCTCCGGCTGGGATTATCTCCCTGGCGAATAATAGTGATCCCGCGAGCAATCAAAGCACGACATTAGTACTGCGAGCAAAGTGCAATCCGAGGTGACTGTGCCTCGGATTGCGTTTTGCGTTTAATGGGGGCGATTCACGTAATCACATGAGACCAAAGGTCGTTCTTCTCATCCTGGTCTTTGGCGCCGGGATCCTCGTTCTCGCAGGAATGCTGCACGGTCTGGTGGGTCGGCAGCCGGCTGACTCTCCACCCTCTGCCCCGGGAGAAGGCTTGGCCGAGTCGTCGCCGGGTGCTTCGGACACGGCCCAGTCGGGCGCCGCCTCGGCGGTGGGCACCGGAGCCACTTCGGGGCCCACGAGCATCATCGCCACGACGCCCGCCGAGGAGCGGGCCGCACTTCGAGATAAGGACTTGGAGGCAATCAGCGACGCCCTGCTCTCGACCGAGGAGAATGGCAACGCAGTCTCTGCCGTTGCGAGCCGACTCGAGAATGCCGATGCCGAAGTTCGTGCGGCGGCGCGGGAGGCTGCCGTTCACCTGGGAGACACGAACATTATCCCTTATCTGACAGTCGCGCTCGAACGCATCAGCGACCCGCGCGAGAAGGTGGAGTTGCTGGATGCGATTCAGTTCCTGCAGTTGCCGGAAGGATCGGACGTGCAGATGCCGGAAGGAGCAGACATCGTGCCGCCCAACGCGAGCGTGCCGGGGTCTGTGGCGACCAACGCGAACAGAGGAGTTGCGCCACAGTCGCAGCCGCGCCAACCGGCGCCCCGGAGGTCTCGGGCGACCCCAACACCAGCGCCGAGGTCTCCTTAACTTTTGTCAGATCTGACCGCGGTCGAGCGTGCGACCAACCGGTCGTGACTGACTTCGATCTGCCGTCATTCCTGGCATCGAGCCTCTGGACTTTGTGTTCATCCCCCTTGACGGATCCTGGATTTGAGAGATGACTCGGTTCGGATGAACCGGGTTTCTCGAGATTGTAATGCTTTGAGTGCCAACGACAGCCAGCCGGCCAGCACAGGGCCGGAACTCGTGCGATGCCCCGGGTGGTTGATTTCCGCCCGAGCCTTATTGGCGGTTGCTGTCATCGGTGCGGGTTATCTCGCCTGGGTGTCGATTACCAACGAACCGTTGGCCGGGTGTGGTCCCGGATCCGGGTGTGACAAGGTGTTGCAGAGCCGTTGGGCCTACTGGCTGAACCTGCCGGTCAGCCTGCCGGCCTTACTCGTGTACGTGGCTTTGGTTGGAGCCACGGTTTTGGCGCGGAAACGAGCCTCGCCAGACGACGAACGCGGTGCCTGGGCTGCCATGATCGTCCTCTCCGTCGTCGTGGCGGGAGCCGCCCTGTGGTTCATCGGCTTGCAGGTTTTTGTCATCAAGGCGTTTTGCCGGTTCTGCATGGTCGTCCACGGGTGCGGTCTGGCCGCAGCGCTTATTTGCGTCTGCCATATCCCCTTCGCAACCGATCCGACCACGCCGATGTGGTCCGCCGCACCTGACAGGCGAGGCATCCCGCGCCGGGCTCTTTTGCTACTTGGGCTGATTGGCCTTGCCGGAATCGCGGTGCTGGCGGGGGGGCAATTGCTTGTGCAGAAAGAGCGGAACCTGGTCAAGTTTCTGCCCGGCGGGTCGAGCGCGGCCGCCACGCCGACTGGAGTGCATGGATCCGCGGGGGGCACTGGCTCGAACTCACCGACATCGGGTGGCCAATCGGTGGACTGGCCGCCTTCTCCGGACGTGCGGCTCATGGCGCCGGGGGTGGTGTCGCTTTACAACGGTCAGTTCCTGCTTCAGCTTGAGGATTTGCCAATGATCGGCGGGCCGGGCTCGTCGAATGTGATCGTGTACTTGTACGATTACACGTGCAGGCATTGCCGCTCCGTCCACAACATTCTGGTGGCGGCGCAACGCCAGTTCACCAACCGGTTGGGGGTTGTCTCGCTCCCGATGCCAATGTCGACGAATTGCAATCCGCTGATTCCGTCCCATTTCGATTCAAGCCTGAACGCCTGCGAGTATGCGAATCTGGGCCTGGCGCTTTGGCGGGCCGACCGGGAGGCGCATCGGCAGTTCGACGAGTGGTTTTTCGCCCAGGAAAGGCCGGCGCCGATCGAGGATGCCCGCGCCTATGCGTTGAAGCTTGTCGGCGTCGAGGAGTTGGATCGGGCCCTGGCGGATCCCTGGGTGAAGGAGAAGATCCTGATGGCTTGCCAGCTCCACTTTGCCAACTGGGAAGCAACCGGTCGCCCGGCCATGCCGCAGTTGCTATTAGGCAAGGCGGTCAGCATCGGCCCGCTGAACTCCGTCGAGCATCTGCTGGCCCTGCTCCAGCGCTATCTCGGCCTGCACACCTATCGGGACGGATTCTGAGTGTGCGGGGCAACGAGCCGGTAGTAACACCGTTCGCCAAATACCGTGCGCGGGTCGGTGAACTGGAAGACAGCTTCGCCAAGGTCCTGCCAGTCCGGATCCGCCAGATTCGTGGTGGATTGGACCACGAAGGTGAAGTTCGTGACGGTGAACACGAAGTTGGTCTGCCCCGTGACGGCGATGCGGTGGATGTAGGGTGGCGAGGTTGCCCAGTAATTGGCGAGGACGGCGTTGAGTTCCTCCTGGTCGACCTGTCCATCGTGGTTGGTGTCGCCGGCAAGCGACGGGCTGACGGTGAGCGTGCCGGGGACGAAAATGAAATGGTAGTTGGCGGCGTGCAGCGTGCCCTGGGTCACCGTGATCGGGTACTCCCCGGGCCCGCTTTCGCTCGTCGCGGTCGTCGTGAAGCTCGGGCTTCCGCTCAGGACGGAGACATCCTCTCCGTTGACGAATCCTTCATAGCTGGCTGTAAAGGCGGGGTGAGACGCTCCAGCCTGCCTGGTCGCATCGTTTGCAGTGATCCTCAGGACCGCTTTTTCGACCGTCAGGGTGCTGGCTACGTAGGTCATGCTGTATCTTTCCTCGAGAGGGCCGCATGACCCGATGGCCGCGCTGGGGGTGATCGAGTATTCCCCGACAGCGTCGGTGGCCTCGAGGCCGCCGCTGGCGGTGAGGGTGACGGCTGCCACGGCGTCGCCTGGCAACAACCCCGCCGCGCCGAAAGCGTCCGTCCCCAGCTCAAGGGTCGTGCCGTAGGGTTTGGTGCGGGGATGCGCCGTGATCGTCAAAGGGCACTTGCCAGAGCTCAGGTTCACCAGGGTGACTCGATTGGTCCAACTGTTCCTTGCCCCTTCGTATTCGACGTAGGACTCGAAAACATTGGTCCCGTGCGGCAAACTCACTTGGGCGGACCAGTTTGTGGTCCCTGTGGCTGGCTGGAAAAGGCCAGTCCCGTTGAGTCGCCACAGCACGCGTTCGATCGTTGCGGTTGGAACGGCGCCGCCCATCGTGGCGTTGACTTGCGCGATGCCCTGGACGACGAAGCACGCACCATCCAGCGGACCGGGTGGCAGGTTCGTGACAACGAGCGGCAGGCACTTTTGCGCCTGGCCTTGCAGGTGGTGCAGGAACGTCTTCGCGGTCATCAGACCGGTCCAGCGTCCAAGGGGCGCACCGGGTTTGGCGGGATCCACCAGGCATATCAATGGAAGCGAAAAGGCCCTCAGGCCGGTGGCGTAACGCTGCCACTCGGTCGAGGTGTCAATGTTCGCCTTCCAGGGAACACAGGAAGCCTGCAGCCACTGACACAGGGGCGGATTCGTCTTCTGCAGGATTCCTTCCATCGCCGTGCAGTCCGGACAATGCGTCCTGCCGAACATTGCCAGGATCATCTTGCCCTCAGCCTTGGCCCGTGCGATGGCCCTGGCCTCGGTGGGTTCACTGACAAGGCCTTGAGCCGCGCACGCCCATGACAGCCAGAACGAGACCGAACTCAACGTTAGTAGACACACCCAGCGATTCAACTTCATGACACCCCGTTTTCACTCAAAATGGCGCTTGCCCCATTGCTTGATGCGCCGCGCAAGAAGCCTCACCGTGCAAGGGGACGCGATCCACACCCTGAGACTCGGGTTTCCAACCCCGGCGCGGCATCCTTGGCGCGCTCTCAAAACCAGCCGAAGGACAACGCGCCCAACCCACGGATTGCACCCGATGAGAAAGGCGCTGTCAATCCAGGGATAAACTGTTTTGGCCCGGCCATTTCACACGCTTCGCGGGGAGCCGTAACCAGGCGAGTTCTCATTCCGCCTCATTCTCGGCGGCGGAAGATGGGCTGAATCCCGGTTTGGGGCTATTAACTTGATTTCCCTGGGGACAACTTCCACTGACAGCCTAAAGGCTGGACACCAAACCGCCGCGGAACTCACTGCGGCGCGTTCGGTGTCCACGCTTTAGCGTGTCCGAGGGGATCAAGTTAATAGCCCCATCCTGGTTTATGTCGCCCGGTGGGGGCACCGGGCCTACAGCCGGATGGAGACTCCCGCTGTAGGCCGCGTGCCCCCACGCGGCGCAAACTCGATTCCTACTGGCACCCTACGGATCCACTGGTCGAATCCGCGTCTGAAATCGCTCGCAGATTCCGAGGATCCCAAACGATGGCCGCGTTATTGGGGAACCATGCGGTAGTAACCCGCATTCGGAGCCACAAACCGAAGGCCGAGATCCTGCCACTTCGGGTTCTCAAGGTCCGTGGTGAACTGGACTTTGAAGGTGACGTTGGTGGTGTCCACACTGGTGATGACGAACGTGTAATTCGTCTGAGCCGCAATGGCGAGGTTGTCGGCGGGCGTCGCTCCGGCCCAGAAGCGCGCGAGCATGCTATTGACCTCCTCCTTGCTCAGCACAAGCGGTCTGACGACCAGTGTCTGCGTCACGGGCGCGGCAGGCGCGTAGTTGCTGTCGCCGGGTTGGCTGGCGGTGATCAGGGCGGAGCCGTCGCTGACAACCGTCGCGA
>JAKLFY010000105.1 GCA_022710935.1 Verrucomicrobiota bacterium | reverse complement strand
CGTTAGACGTTACCGTAACCAAGAGGCGATGAAACCCGCGTTCCCTTCACAATCCCTGCTGAAAAACCCTACGCCCTTCACCAGAATCAACTCTTTAGATGCGACCCTATTGTCTCTGCATTTCAACGGGATCATGGCCCGTTGCTGCCAGCGCGCAGTGCCGATTCAGGACGGAACACAGACCGAACCCCGGAAAGTGACCGGCTGCGACCTCCGGAAACCCCCGCCTCGAAGGCCCGCAACCTCAGCTCGATCATCCTCGACAACAACCCTCCACCCCGTGCCATTTGTCAATAGTACGGACCTGACCGCATTGCCTTTCACCTCCAGGATCGCCCTCTACGAGGCCCGCGCCACCTTCCAGCGGAAGGAATCACCGGGCTAGAGCCTTCATGCCAATGTCGCGGCGAAACTGGGCACCTTCGAAACGAATCGCGTCGACGGCGGCGTAGGCGGCCGCGCGGGCCTTCTCGAGATCGGCCCCCAACGCCGTGACCCCCAGCACCCGCCCGCCATTCGTCACCACCTGGTCCGCTTCGCGCGCAGTGCCGGCATGGAAGACTTTCGTGTTCGGAAGGCGCCCCGCGGCGTCGAGTCCATGAATCGGCTTGTGCTTGGCATAACTCCCCGGGTATCCCCCCGATGCCATCACGACGCAGACCGCCGATTCGGGGCGCCATCTGATTTCGATCCGGTCGAGCCCGCCTGAGACGCAGGCGTCGAGCACGTCCGCCAGATCACTCTCGAGGCGCATGAGGTAGACCTGGGTCTCCGGATCGCCAAACCGCGCGTTGTACTCGAGCACCTTGGGACCGTCCTGGGTCAGCATCAGCCCGGGATACAGGATCCCGCGATAGTCGATCCCGTCCGCGGCGCAGCCGCGCAGCCACGGTTCGAGAATGGTCCGGCGAACGGACGCCAGGTCGGCCTCGCTCAGAAAGGGGACGGGCGAGCATGTGCCCATGCCGCCGGTGTTGGGGCCCTGGTCGCCGTCGAGCGCCCGCTTGTGGTCCTGCGAGGTTGGGAAGAGCCTGGCCGTCTTCCCGTCGCACAGGGCATGAAGCGAGACTTCCGTTCCTTCGAGCAACTCCTGGATCACGATGCGGGCCCCGGCGGGGCCGAACGCCTTCCGCACGAGAATCTGCTCGATCGCCTGATCGGCTTGCTCCATGTTGCGGCAAATCAACACGCCTTTGCCAAGGGCCAAGCCGTCCGCCTTGACAGCGCAGCGCCCCCCCAGACCGGACGCGAACCGGGAAGCAGCCCCAAACTCGCTGAACGTCCCGGCGCGGGCGGTGGGAATGCCGTGACGTTCCATGAACTCCTGGGCAAAGACCTTCGAAGACTCGAACCGTGCGGCGGAACGGTTCGGACCGAACATGCGAAGGCCGTCTTGCTCGAAGAGGTCCACGATTCCCGCGGCCAGCGGGTTGTCAGGGCCGACCACCGTCAGGTCCGGCCTGTGCTTGCGGGCAAACGCAAGCAACAGTTCGAGGTCCTCCGCCCCGATCGGGACGCACTCGACCAGGGTGTCGTTGGCTGCAAGATGTTCGGCAGCGATGCCCGCATTGCCGGGGGCGCACCAGATCTGGCGCACGCGCGCGGACTGAGCGAGTTTCCAGACCAGGGCGTGTTCCCGTCCGCCGGAGCCAATCACAAGCAGCTTCATTCGGGGCGAAAGTGAAACAGCAAACTGCCCGCCACGAAAGCAAATCCGCACTCGCCCGCATGTTTCATAGACTTGTGACCGCCGCGAAGCGGATGACTCCAAGATGTGGACGGCTGCGGGCGAGAAGTGCATTTCTCCGTTCCCAAGCCGCCGCCCGGTCCCGTATGCTGCCGGCCGGCAGCAGAACATCTGACACTATGAACACGTGGCGACGATTCGCGGACAACTACCAGTTCTTCCCGTCGATCGATCTTGCGGTCGACCTCAGCCGGGTGGATTTTCCGCCCGGCTATCACGCCTCGATGGCGGACAAGCTCGCAGGGGCCTTCCAGGCGATGAACCGCCTCGAAGCGGGGAAGATCGCCAACCCGGACGAGAAGCGCATGGTCGGCCACTACTGGCTGCGCGCGCCCGAGCTGGCGCCGAAGAAGGAGATCGACCCGGACACGGGGGCAAAACACCCCTGCCGGATCGGGCTCGAGATCGAGGCCACATGCGCCGCGATCAAGGCTTTCGCGCGCGAAGTCCATGAAGGCCGGGTCGCCGGCGCAGGCGGGCCGTTCCGCAACCTGCTCCTCATCGGCATCGGCGGATCGGCGTTGGGACCCCAATTCGTGGCCCAGGCCCTGGGCCACCCGCTGACCGACCGGATGCGGTCATTCTACTTCGACAACACGGACCCGGACGGCATGGACCGTGTGCTGGCGGCCATCGGCCCGTACCTCGGACGCACATTGTGCATCGTGATCTCGAAGGGGGGCCGCACGCGCGAGACGGAGAACGGCATGAAGGAAGCCAAAGCGGCTTACGAAAGCCGCGGGCTGAAGTTCGAGCCGCACGCGGTCGCCATCACCGTGCCGGGAAGCGAGCTTTCCGAACTGGCTCGCCGCGAGGGCTGGCGCCGCCAGTTCCCGATCTGGGACTGGGTCGGTGGGCGGACAAGCGAGACCTCGGCCGTGGGCCTGCTCCCGGCCGCGCTTCAGGGCTTTGACATCGACGGCCTGCTGGCCGGGGCCCGAGTATGCGACCAGGTCACGCGCGTCGACAACTGGCGCCAGAACCCGGCCGCCCAGCTCGCCCTCGCCTGGCATGGCCTGGGCCGCGGACGCGGGGAGAAGGACATGGTGGTGATCCCGTACAAGGACCGCCTCGATCTCTTTGCGCGCTACCTGCAGCAGTTGGTGATGGAATCGCTCGGCAAGGAGAAGGACCTCGATGGCGCCACCGTCAATCAAGGGCTCGCCGTCTACGGCAACAAGGGGTCGACCGACCAGCACGCGTACGTCCAACAACTGCGCGACGGTCTGCCCAATTTCTTCGTTGTGTTCATCGAAGTGCTCCGGGACCGTCGGGGCGAATCGATCGCGATCGACGAGCGCGGCTCGACCAGCGGCGATTATCTCTCCGGCTTTCTGCTCGGCACCCGCAGCGCTCTCTATCAGGCCGCCATTCCGCGGCCATCGCTCACCCTGACCGTGGGCGAGGTCTCGCCCTTCAGCGTCGGTGTGCTCATCGCGCTTTTCGAGCGGGCGGTGGGCCTCTACGCGCAGTTGATCAACATCAACGCGTACCACCAGCCCGGCGTCCAGGCCGGCAAGATCGCAGCCGACAAGGTCCTCGAACTCCAACAGAGAGTCGTGGCCTATCTCGCCGGCACGCCGGATCGCAAGCCCGCGCCCGCGACGGCCCTCGAGATTGCCCAGGCATTGCCGCCGCCCTCAGATCCCAAGTTCGCCGGCCCGGCCGACCCGGAGACCGTCTTCAAGATCTGCGAGCATCTGGCGGCCAACCCCGGTCGCGGCGTGCGGCGCGTCGGCGGGCGGTTGCCCGCCAAGGCCCGCTTCGCCGCGGAATAGCCGGTATCAGTGCATCTGGAGGTTGTCGGTGGGAATCGAGTCTGCGCCGCGTGGGGGCACGCGGCCTACAGCGGGAGTCTCCATCCGTTGTAGGCCCGGTGCCCTCACCGGGCGGCAGAACACCGACAACAACCAGATCGTTGTAGGCCCGGTGCCCTCACCGGGCGGCAGAACACCGACAACAACCAGATGCGCCGAGCCCGCATCGCCTGTCACCCTTTCTCTTGCCGCGCAGGGGCGAATGGGAGTACGCTCGGCGCGCAGCTTGAGCGGGAACAGGATCTTGTACTATGAGCAAACTTGTATTGGCCGGCGACATCGGGGGAACAAAGACGATTCTGCAACTCGTCCGCGCCCAGGCGCCCGCCCCGGGCCATCCCCGTCCGTCGCTCGCCACGCTCGCCGAGGCGACGTATCCGAGCCAGGATTATCCCGACCTGGCGCCCATGGTGAAGAGGTTCCTCGATGAATCGGAATCGGCCTTGGACGGCCACGGCCAGGTCGAGCACGCCTGCTTCGGCATCGCGGGGCCTGTGGTCAACCAGGCCTCTCAATTGACGAATCTGAGTTGGTCGCTCTCCGCCGCGCGACTGCAGCGCGACTTGCGCATCGAGCGCGTCACCCTCCTCAACGATTTCAGCGCCATCGGCTATGGCCTCGCCGGGCTCGATGACTCGGCCCTCCTTACCCTCCAGAAGGGCACGCCCGACCGCTCCGCCCCCATCGCCGTGATCGGCGCCGGCACAGGCCTGGGTGAGGGGTTCCTGGTTCCCGACGCCGCGGGACGGTATCGCACCTTCCCGTCCGAGGGAGGCCACACGGATTTTCCGCCGCGTTCGGCCCTCGAAGCTCAGTTGTTGGACCACCTGCGCGAGCACCTCGGGGTGACGCAGGTCTCCGTGGAACGGGTTGTGTCCGGGCCCGGCATCGCCCTGATCTACCAGTTCCTCTGCAAACAACACCCCGAACAGGAGACGCCCGCGATCGCTCGAGTCCGAGAACAATCGCTGCGCGAGGCCGATCGAGAGAATGGCACGGTCGACTTGTCGGCTGCTGTCTCCGAAGCGGCCTTGAGCGGCGGCGACGCGCTCTGCCGGCAGGCCATGCGCATGTTTGTAAGCGCCTATGGCGCCGAGGCGGGCAACATCGCTTTGAAACTCCTCTGCAAGGGAGGTCTCTTCGTCGCCGGCGGGGTCGCGCCCAAGATCCTGCCGCTCCTCCAGGACGGGACATTTCTCGATGCGTTCCTCAACAAGGGCCGCATGAGGCCGCTCATGGAGTCAATCCCCGTCTCCGTCGTGCTCAATCCGAAGGTCGGCCTCATCGGAGCTGCCCTCTGCGCCGGCCAGGATTCCTAGCCCGCATTTCTCACCAACTTTTGATGTCATGTGACCGGTCACCGTCACATATCACCTGAAATGCGGGCTAAGCCCGCTTCAAAGATCCACGGGCCGCTGTCGATGCCCCTCCTCGGGCCGCGCCAGGATCCGGTCGACATGTTGGGGCAGCAGGAATGTCGGTCCGCCCATCGCGGCGGCGCCGCTGAAAATCAATGCCGCCTTGTTGGCCATCAACACGGTGGCCAGCACCGCCGGTGCGGACCCCCCCAGGGCAATGATCCCGTGGTTCTGGAGCAGGATTAACCGCGGCGCCATCCCGTGCTCGCGGATGAAGTCGCGGGTTCGCTCGCGGATTTGCCAGGCCAGGGGCAGACCGGGATCCGCATAGGGCACATAGACCGACATCGCACCGCAAAACAGGATCTCGTCCGGGAACATCCGGTGTTCGGCAAAATCTCGGGCGCGCGGCGAGGCGAGGATCTGGTTGACCGCGACCGGATGGCACTGGCCGACGAACCGCACATTCTCGAGGGTCAACAGCCACGCATGGAAGATCGACTCGATGCCGGGCATTTTCGCGGCGGAATCGACCCGCGCTTCGAGCAGGGCCTTCTCGATCGTGGCGTCGGGCAGGGTCTTGCGGTCGAGCAACTCGATCATCGGCGCCCCCCGACACACCGTCACGTCACTCTCGTCGAGAGACGCCAGCCGACCGCCGCTCGCCTTGAGGGCGAACTGCCCGCCATCGAGCCGGGCGGATGCGCTGCCTTCGCTCAGGATGGCCAATTGGCGCTCTTCGCGCCCGAGTTCATGCGAGAGGTCCAGCAAGGCGGCAATCTCTTGGTTCATGCGCCGTGCATTGAACATCAGATGACCTTCCGCGCCAAGAGACAAACGCCCTCCCTGCGAATGAGCGAATGAGCTTGCCCGCCAGGGATCCTGGAGCCGAATCTAGCGCCGTGAAAGCACGCTCGCACTCCACCGGCGGCCGCGCCCGCACACACGCGCCCGGACGATCCGCTCCGGCCACAGGGTCATCCTTGCGCCAGACCGTTCTGCGCGCCGCGGCGTTGACGATTCTCTGCGGCTGTCTCGGCGCCGAAACGGCCGGGGCCGAGCCCGGGCAGACCGGGCGCGAGGAATCGCTGCCGCAGATCCGGGTGACGTCCGTGCGACGCGTGTTCCATAACGGCGAGCACAACGCGTTCACCGACCTCGTCCGATTCAAAGGCAGGCTGTTTCTGACCTTTCGCAGTTGTCCGGACGGACACTCGGTGCATCCGACGGCCTCGATTCTGATCTTGGCCAGTGATGATGAAGGGCGGCAATGGAAGCGGGTCCACCGGTTCGGCGTCGCCCACAGGGACACCCGCGATCCGCATTTCCTGGTCTTCCAGGACAAGTTCTTCGTCTACACAGGAACCTGGTACAGCGGCCCAACCGCGCTGCCGCCCAAGGATTGGGACTTGAACCAGCATCTGGGCTATGCGGCCTGGTCCGAGGATGGAGTCCAATGGCACAGCCCCATCCTTCTCGAAGGGACGTTCGGACACTACATCTGGCGCGCGGGGACGTTTGGCGGCAAGGCCTACCTGTGCGGCCGGCGCAAGATCGGCTTTGCCGTCGGCCCCAAGGGAGAAGGCCGCGAGGTCGAATCCCTCATGCTCGAAAGCGACGATGGCCTGATCTGGCGCAAACGCGCCGCGTTTCAGGAGGTCGCCGGGGACGAAACAGCGTTCCTCTTCGAACCGGACGGCCGGGTGCTGGGGATCGGGCGCCGTCACGGCACGGCCCAGCTCCTTCGGTCGGCCCCGCCCTACACGCGATGGGACCGGCTGGACCTGGACCGCTCGATTGGGGGCCCGCTGCTGGTCAAGTGGCGCGACCGCTACCTGGTTGGCGGACGCGACTCGACACCGGATCGCGGGCCCAAAACCAAGCTGTGGTGGCTGGTCGGCGATCGCCTCCACACCTGCGCCGAGCTGCCCAGCGGCGGCGACAACTCCTACCCCGGCTTTGTCGAATTGGACGGCGGGCGCGCTTTGCTCTCCTACTACTCGAGCCACGAACTCGATGCCTCGGGCAAACCAATCACCGCCATCTATCTCGCCGAGCTCGCGCTCTAGCGCGCATTGCTCACCAGGTTTTGTGCAACGCGAAGCAGATGGCATCCGAAGAAGCAGCCATGCGCGCTAGAAATCCTCGACCCCGTCAACGCAGGACACACACTTGACTTGTCGATTCACAGCGTCAGAAGTTCCGCCGCGCGAGGGCACGCGGCCTATGGGCTTGTAGGCCGGGTCCCCTGACCCGGCGCCGCATCATGTATGTCGCTCTGTAGAGAACACATTCCACGGGTCCAGGATTCTGACGCGGCTGGTCGCAAGAGCCAGCAGGTCGTCGTTTCCGCCCGCGTGTTACTCGGGCTCGGCCTGCTGCTGCTGCTGCTTTCCGGTTGCGGGAAGCGTCCGCGGCATTACCAGGGCTCGGTGAGCTGCAAGGAGTGCCACGCCAGATTCTACGAGCTCTGGGAGCCCTCCCATCACGGGCGCGCCCTCCAGCCATGGTCCGCCTCTCTCGCCGCCCTGGTGCCGCCCCAGCACGACCCGATCGAAGCCGACGGGCACATGTATCGCGCCGACTCGACTCCCGAGAAGGGATGGGTCGAGGACGAGACCGGGCGGCAGTACCCGATCGCCTATGCCCTGGGCGGCAAGAACTACTATAACTTCCTGACCCGGCTCGACGATGGGCGCCTCCAGGTGCTGCCGATCTTCTACGACGTGCGCGAGAAGCGCTGGCGCAACACAACGCTCAGCATGGTCCGCCATTTCGAGAACGGTCTCGAGGACCGGCCGGTCTCGTGGCGGGACCCGATGCTCACCTTCAACGCCGCCTGCTTCAGTTGCCACGTCAGCCAACTCGAGTCGAATTACGACCCCCAAACCGACACCTACGCCACCACATGGAACGAGCCGGGCATCAGTTGCGAGTCCTGCCACGGCCCCGCCTCCGAACACGTTCGCGTCTGCCGGGCCGCCCCGGCCAACCGGCCGCCTCGCGACCTCGAGATCATCGCCTGGAATGACCTGAGCATCGGGCAGCAAAACGACGCCTGCTCCGGGTGCCACGCCAAGGCCATCCCACTCACTGCCCGGTTCGAAACAGGCGACCGTTTCTGGGATCACTTCGACCTGAGCAGCTTCGAGCACATCGATCACTATGCCGATGGGCGGGATCTGGGCGAGAACTACACGCTCGGAAGCTGGCTCCTCAGTCCGTGCGTGACTCGGGGCGGACTGAGCTGCACCCATTGCCACACCTCGAGCGGACGCTACCGGTTCAAGGGCGACGACGCCAACCACGCCTGCCTCCCGTGCCACCAGGAGCGGGTCAACACCGCCGCCGCCCATATGCACCATCCCGACGGAGGCGTCACCCAATGCGTCCAGTGCCACATGCCCATGAACCCGTTCGGCGGCATGAACCAGTCCGATCACTCGATGCGCCCGCCCCTCCCGCACCTCAGCCAGGCCGTCGGCTCGCGCAACGCCTGCGTCATGTGCCACGACGACAAGGACCATGCCTGGGCCCTCGAACAGATCCGCTCGTGGCATCCGGACTTCGAAAAGCGCACTGCCCCCGAACTCGACCGCGCCCTGCTCGTCAAAGGGCTCCGCGACGGCCATTGGCAGAAGATCCCCGCCGCCCTTGACTTCATTGCCAATCCGGACGCGGACCCCCTCTTCGCCGCCGCCCTGATCCGGCTCCTGCCGCCTTCCAACGACCCGCGGCACCGAACCCTCCTCCGCGACCTGGCGTCCACAGCAAAACATCCCCTGGTCCGGGGCGCCGCCGCCGTCGGGCTCGATGCCGACGCCGTGCCGGGGGATCGCCCCGCCCTGTTCAAGGCGATCTCGGACGATTACCGCCTGGTCCGCATTCGCGCGGCGGAACGCCTCGCCGCACTCCCCGAACGCGACGTGCCGATCGAGCACCGCGACCGGCTCGCGCGGGCCATTCGCGAGATGTGGGACTCCTGCAACCTGCGCCTGGATCACTGGAGCTCGCACTTCAACGCCGGCAACATCCTCATGCGGCAAAACCAGCTCGAAGCCGCCGCCGCCAAGTACGACCGGGCTCACGCCTTGCGCCACGATATCCCGCAGCCGCTCATCAACGGCGCCATGGCCTTCGCCCGCCTCGGACGCCTCGACGAAGCGGAGTCGCGCCTCAAGAAGGCGACCGCGCTGCCCGAACCGTGCGCCGAGGCGCATTTCAATCTCGGTTTGCTCTATGCGGAGGTGGGCCGGCGCGACGCGGCTGCCAGGGAACTTTATCGAGCGCTCGAACTGGCCCCTCAGAATGCCGATGCCGCCTGCAACCTCGCCATTCTCAAAGCCGGCACCGATTACCCGGAGACGTTCCGTCTGTTGCGCAAGGCGATCGAGGCCGCGCCCGACAATCCGCGATACGTCCACACACTCGCCTTCTACTACATCGAAGCCCGGGAGCCCGATCTGGCCCGCCAGGTCATCCTCGAGGCCCTCCAGCGCGGCGTCACCTCGCCCGACATCGAAGCCCTGCGCCGCCAAATCTTTTAGCGAGGCTCCGCCTCAGACCCAAGTAGCATGTCGCCAGTTTGCGTGCGCTGGGCTTTGGCCATGGCAACCGGCAGCCGACGCCTCGCTAAGTGGCGCCGCTGCGCGTCGCAAAAACTTGACTCAATGACTACACATTTCATCGAGGCAGTAACTCTAACCCGCATAGCAGTGCTCTTGCGAAGTCTGACCGTCCTGTGCGCTGCGGGAGTTGGAAATATGCGTAAACGGGTCAGTTCTTGATATCGACATATTAGCAGGACAGCCCCACCGTGTGGCGTCAGGGCGCACAAGCCGCGCATCGAGTCTGCCGGCGCGGTCCAGCAATCATGCATGTCGAGTGGCCGGCCGGGCCGATCTTCGGGCATGACAGAAGCCGGACGCGGTTCAGGTGGCGGTGGCGGTGAGGTGACGTCTGCGCCGCGCCGCACTGCAATCGTTCAAGTTGCTCGCAGGCTGCGAGCGAATTCTCCGGTGAGCTTTCTGTTCGTTTCACACTATTTTCTACGCGTCAGCGCCATCGCAGCGCGGCGACCACCGTGATCGTCGGAGCTGGGCGCGTAAGAGGATTCAATCACCTTGGTTGCGGCTTTGCCGCGCCGCGGGGCATGCCGATCATCTGCTGTCCTGTCAGCGACAAGGGGGCAGGGAAGCAATACGATAGAATCAGAATCGAGAACTGACCCGTATTGGTATGCTAACGAAAGTTTGGGAGACACGACACTCAGCCGTTCTTCAAGGCGGGCCTGGGCCAACTTGAAATGTGGTTTGAATCGCCGGTTTATTTCACCGCATTTCGCGCTATGCGCTCCCGCTCGGCGCCATTACCATGCGCGCAAGAAAACGATGGAATCCATGAACATCGAACAACCGATCACGACCTCAGACACGGCAGACAAACCCGGCATCATTGGACGCCGGGCTGGGAGACATCTGGCGGGACTCATTCTGCTCGCGGCGCTGACAACCCTGCCCGACGCCGTCCAGGCTCAATTCATTTGCACGACCAATCGGAACCGAATCACGATCACCCGGTACACCGGCCCGGGCGGCGCCGTGACCATTCCCGAGACCATGAACGGCCTGCCTGTGGTCGGCATCGCGGACAAGGCGTTCGAAGGGAGCATCGACCTGACCAGCGTCGCGATCCCTGCCTCGGTCACGACCATCGGCGCCTGGGTGTTCAAGGGATGCACGAGCCTGACGGCCATCGAGGTGCACGCATCGAACACGGCCTTCCGCAGCATCGAGGGCGTGCTGTTCAACAAGATGCAGACGAAGCTCCTGGCCTGGCCGGGGGGGCGGGACGGGGCTTACACCGTCCCTGCATCCGTCACCAGCATCGAAATCGGGGCGTTCTATGGCTGCGCCCGCCTGACCAACCTGACGATCCCGAGGAATGTCACCGCCATTCGGGCCGGGGCATTCGGGGGCTGCACCGGCCTGACGAGCGTCGCGCTCTCGGAGCGCCTGACAAAGATCGAAGCCGGGCTGTTCGAAGGTTGCGTCAACCTGCCCAGCGTCACGATCCCCACCACCGTCACCCTGGTCGGGAGCGGCGCGTTCCGAGCCTGCACAGGCCTGACCGGCATCACGATTCCCAACGCCGTCACGAAGATCGAGGACGGGGCATTCGAGGATTGCGCCAACCTGGCCGGCGTCACATTCGGAACCAAGCTCGCCAGCATCGGATCTTCCGCGTTCGCGCGCTGCGCGGGCCTAACCGCCATCACAATTCCCAACACCGTCACGAAGATTGGAGACGCGGCATTCGAAGACTGCGCCAACTTGGCCACCGTCACGTTCGGAACCAAGCTCGCCACCATCGGACGGGCCGCGTTTGCGCGCTGCACCAGCCTGACCGGCATCACGATCCCCAACACCGTCACGAGCCTGGGGAACGAGGTGTTCGAGGATTGCGTCAACCTGGCCAGTGTCACGCTCGGCACCAAGGTCGCCAGCATCGGGCGATACGCGTTCTGCCGCTGTGCCAGCCTGACCGGCATCACGATCCCCAAGAGCGTCACCAGCATCCAGGCCTGGGCATTTTGGGATTGCACCAGCCTGGCCAACGTCACGATCCCCAACACGGTCACGACCATCGGAGACGAGGCGTTTGAAGGCTGCACCAGCATGACGAGCGTCACGATTCCCAGCAGCGTCACGACCATCGGAGTTGCTGTTTTCTATCGCTGCACGAGCCTGACGAACGTCACGATCCCCGAAAGCGTCACCCGCATCGGGGCGTATGCGTTCTACGGGTGCAGCAGTCTGCCGAGCATCACCATCCCCAGCCGTGTCACGAGCATCGGGCCGTACGCGTTCTGTCGCTGCGCCAGCCTCACCGCCATCGCCGTCCCGAACCGTGTCACGAGCATCGGGCGGTATGCGTTCTATGCCTGCACCAGCCTGGCTGACGTCGCGATCGGGCCCCGCGTCACGAGCATTGGGCCGTATGCGTTCGGAAGCTGCACCGGCCTGACCGACATCACGATTCCCAAAGGTGTGACCGGCATCGACGCGTGGTTGTTTTCCGATTGCACCAGCCTGACGAGCGTCACGATCCCCGACACCGTGACCCGCATCGCGGATGGGGCGTTCTTCGGGTGCACCGGCCTGACGCGGATCACTCTCCCGCCCAAAGTCAACAGCATCGGGGAGCATGCGTTCGCGGGCTGCACCGGGCTGGCCAGCGTCTGCTTCCTCGGCAACGCCCCCGCCACGGCCACCGCTTTCGACGGCTGCCCCGCAACGGTCTATTACCTGGCGGAGAGCACCGGTTGGGGCCCGACATTCAGCGAGCGTCCGACCGCCGTGTGGGTCCCGCAGATCGAAGCCACCGACGCCGACTTCGGCGTGCACGCGGACCGATTCGGATTCGACATCACATGGACCCCCAAGAGCATTGTGGTCGTCGAAGCCTGCACTGACCCGGCCAATCCGACCTGGGTGCCCGTGAGCACGAACACACTCGCCACGGGCGTGTCGTCTTTCAACGACCCGAAGTGGACGGACTTCCCGGCTCGATTCTACCGCCTGCGTTCAAAGTAACAGACGGCGCAGTTGGACGGCGTCATTCGATCCGACGCAAGCGCTCGATCATGCGCGCGACCTTGTCGCGATGCGCAAGAATGGGCCGCGGATCGGTCGTGAAGTGCGTCAGGTCCTTCGAAACGCTCTCCGGAATCTCGAGCAGGGCTCGAGCCTCCCGGACCAGCGCGCTCGAGGCCTCGCGATCGCCGGCGCGCCTCGCCTCCTGATCGAGCAGCCAAAGGTACTCGTAGTCCTCCATGCCGTCCCGCAGGTTCTCCCACCGAAGCGAGTTGATCGGCGCATCGAGGTTGGGCGCGGTCGAGGCGTTGGGATCGCGCCGCGGCGGGTAGAGGAAGCGACCGTCGCCGTTGCCCCAGGGACTGCGGTAGCCGACCGGGTTGCCGTAGCCGGTGACCCAGCTCATGGGATCGACCCAGGGATCCTGCACGTTGGGCTCGGGATAGGCCAGCGGACTGCTCCAGTACACCGTGGCCCAGACCAGGATGCCCGAGACGCCGTACTGCCACGATTGCCACGGCCAGAGCCGCAGCTCCGTGCCGGGATGATCGATGAACTCGGTCACGTAGGGCGCCTTGGGCCCGGTGCAAATGTACCACCAGACCTCCTCGCCGGCCTCCTTGCGCGCCCGCACGGTCTCGCGTGTCCATTCTGGAGTCAGGCCGCACCAGATGTCCACATGCCCCATCAACTCCTTCTCCGGCTGCTCGGTCAGCATCCGACGCAGGCCCGGGGCGGCCTCCCTGATCCGTTGCTGGCCCGCCACAACAAACGCGTAGTCCTTCGGGTCCGGCTCATCGAACCAATAGGTGAACGCCTTGCCCAGCCAACCGTTCTCCCGCAAATGCCGCTCGACCTGCCCCAGGTAATCCCTGAATAGCGCCCCATGCTCGGGCGTGCCCTCCTTGAATCCTTCGAGTTCCCCGAGGTGGCGGCTGTGAAAGGTGCCCCCGCCCATGCCCCGCAACGGAAGCTGGAACGTGCTGAAATGATGCCGATCGAGCCATGTCCGGGCCGCCACATCGAACTGGGCGAAATCCACCCGCGCCCGCTTGCTTGCCCCCTCACCCTCGAACCGCACACGGATCGGCGCATACTCGAAAAACGAATACGGGCTGATCCGATGCTCGGAGAGATTCCGCAGGTATTTGGCAAACACAGCCTCCTTGTCCACCCCCTGGCTCAGCCGGTGATACCGGTTGATTTCATGCGTTCCCAAGCCCAACGCGCTGTGCAGATGCGTCTCGGCCGGCAAAGTGAAATCGTACACCTCGACCTCGATCGGCCCCCGCAGCGTCCCCGCCGCCGTCCTGACCTCGAGCTCGCCGCGGTGGCGTCCGGCCCGGGCGGACTCCGGCACCCGGACGGTGATCCAGAGCGGCTGGTTGCGATGGGCCGCCAGTTTCAACGGTGTCTTGAGCGGCGGCAACGGATCGGGATACCAGCCCCGGACGCACGAGGCGTCCGTCGGCTGAGTCACATGCACATACGCCACTTCGTCGAAACGAACTTCAATGGGACTCGTATCACCGTGCCCGTCGCGCAGCGTCACGGCGGGGATTTCGAGCAGGGTCGCATCGCGATCCGGCCGCAACACCAGTTGCACGGCCTCGAATTCGTTCCGGGCCGCCGCGATCTCGATTGCCCGCCGCTCTCCCATCGGCGCCGGAACCGGCGCAACCCGGTCGCGTCCCACCTTCCAGCCGCTTTCGCACCACCAGGCTGTCACACCGCCCTCGTTCGCCAGCCAGGATCCGTAGCTGGCGTCTTCGAGCAACCCCACCCGGAGCATCGACGTGCCCCGAAAGACGCTCTGGCCCGCGTCGTTCGTGATGGTCAGTGCAATCCGATTGTCGCCGGCCCCGGGAAGCGCCAGGCGCACGTCGAAGCGGCCTGTCTCACCAGGCGGCACCGACGCCGTCATCGAGCGGACTGTTTGCCCCGCCTCCTGCCCGATGCCGAGGCACGTCGCCGACGCAGTCAAGTTGACCGCGCGCGACGCGCGATTCGTGGCGACGATCTCGACGCGGAAGCCCCCGTCCGCGGCCCGACACGTCAGACCGGCCAGCGCAATGCCGATGTCCGAACTCGCTTCCCGCGACTCGAGAAACAGCGTCTGGCCCTCGGCGTCGGGCGGCGGGTTCCGCAACGCCGCCTCGTACTCGAATGTGTCCACCTGGAATCCGCCTTCCTGGCCCGATTGGCTCAAACGGACAAAGACGTGGTCGGCCGGCAGCAGCGACTTGGGAAGGTCGGCCCGCCCGCCCCGCTTCTGGCCGTCGAACTCGGCCACAGCCACCCAGGACTGTCCGTCCCGACTCGCATCGATCCGCAACACACCCGCCGTGTAGTGATTGATGGCCGCGCGCAGGCTGGCGGACTCTTGGGCACTGCCGGACACGGCGAACCGGTAGATCACCTCGGCGCCCGGCCAGAACAGCCAGCGGTTCGAGTTGAACCCGGCCCGGTTCGTCACCAGCGGGCGATGATAATTGGCCCCGCGCCAGTTCAGGTTCGGCTCGAACCGATACACCCCGGCGCGAACGCTCTCGGCCTCGCCCAACTCGATGCCCTCAGCCGGCGCGGCGTGCGCCGCAAACACCGGAACCAGCTCGACGCGGTCGAAATCCAGTCGTCCGCCGACCTCCCATTGCCCCAGTCGCACGAAATCGCGCGGGTTGTTGTGCGGGTTCATGAAAATGAACTCCTCGCGTTCCCAGCGATGGCCGAGTGGGAAATCCCGGTTCACCCGGCTCGGCCCGGACATCGCAGTCCCCCCGCGCGCCTCGGCCGCGCGTCGTCCCATGAACCCAAAACAGTACAGGCCTCCGGGTTCCAGCGCCAAATCCGCCGTCCGCCACCAGTTGGGTTCCTTGCCGTCGCCTTCGACCGCAATGCAGACCTGGCCGTCGGCAGCGTTGCCCTCCGCGCGCACGACGCGACCGGTGCCGCCCGAAAGGGTCCATCCATCGACGCGTTCCTGCGATCGCTCGAAGCTCGGGTTGGGCATGAGGTTCTGGCCGAGACACGAGGCGTCGAGCACCAAAACGGCGCCCGCCCAGGCAATAAGAAAAACGGTGTTCTTCATGGTCGATTCTGCGTCTGGCCATACGCCCATTGCCCCAGGCTGACAACAGTATTTCACCGTCTCTCACTGCCGCCAGTAACCCTTCCCATGAACCAGACCAATTGAACGTTGAACGTTGAGCGTTGAACGTTGAACGTTGAACGTTTCTCGTCGCGGTCCCCATGCCCATTTGGCCATTGAATGCCAACGCTCGACATGGAAAGCGGCGCTGAAGCGCACGCACTCCAGAGGCTTCGCCGCGCCGGACGCGCTCGAGGGCGCGCAGCGTCTGGAGGTTGCCGGTGGGAATCGAGTTTGCGCCGCGTGGGGGCACGCGGCCTACAACATCGGTGTCTGTCCCTTGTAGGCCGGGTCCCCTGACCCGGCGTCTGCACCGATGTCTGTCCTTGCGCCGCGTGGGGGCACGCGGCCTACACAGGGAGTCTCCATTCGTTGGAGGCCCGGTGCCCTCACCGGGCGATAGAACACTGACAACAACCCGACGCACCGCCCGCGAGAAAGAGTTGAACCGGGCCGAGCCGACGGCCCATGCTGCCGGGTGCTGGGCATGGCGCCCCGGAAGTCCGTGCCCTCGTCTCGGCATGCGATTTCCCGGCTTGGCCGGTGCGGGCCCGTCGACACGTCCCGCAGGCGCCGCAACGCGATGTGAGTTATGTGGAACAAAAGGACCAAGCGGCTCGCCAGGTTCCTCGCGATTGCCGCGCTGGTGTGCGTGGTCGGCCTCGCCGCATGCAAAGTGTGGCTGGATGCTTCTTACTTCGACGGCTACGACCCAAACGCACCCTTGAACTTCGAGTTGGCCCTGGTCGAGGAAAGACAGGCTTACACCTGGACGAAATTCTACTATGCAGGCGCACGGGGTGACCGCGTCCCTGCTGTGATGGCGACGCCAAAGAACGCCGCTGGTCCTCTCCCCTGCGTGGTGTTCCTGCACGGGATCGGGAACGACAAGGAGTTCATGGCGCGGCACAAACTCGATGAACCATTCGTCCAAGCCGGATTCGCATTCGTCTGTTTCGACCAGTTGATGCGGGGCGAACGGAAAGTGAAGGGCGGACTCGCGGGGCTCGAGGCCTTTCGCGTCCGGGCTTCGAGAACCGTCAACGACACCCGGCGCCTGATCGATTACCTGGTCACCCGACCCGACATCGCGACCAACCGCATCTACCTCTGTGGGGCAAGCTACGGCGCCATGACGGGTAGCACCGCCACCGCCTTGGACGAGCGCATCCGCGCCGCCGTGCTGGTCTATGGGGGCGGACGCATCCTCTGCCTGTTATCCTCGCCCACCGTGATCGAGGCCGCGGGGAAGTGGCGCCATCTGCTCTGGCTGCCAGCCTGGTACTTCACCAGCGTCTGGGATCCGGTCAGATATGCCGGCGCCATCGCCCCCAGACCGGTCCTGATCCAGAACGGTAGAGCGGACACGGTGATTCCGCCCGCGTGCGCCCGCGCACTCCAGGAAGCGGCTCGCGAACCCAAAACCATCCGATGGTACGACGGGGATCACCTGGGCAAGACGCGCGACTTGGACCTCCCGACCGTCAACGCCGTCTTGGCCGAAGCCGTCAGCTTTCTCGATCGCGAGGATGTTCTCCGCCGCCCGCCGAACCCCGAGCGCCAGGCGGCGTTGTAAGTCAGGTTGCACGCGGACTCGATGACGAGCCTGCCCGACGGGAACGTTTCGCCAAAGCACGAGCCGGACGCCCTCGCGGACGCCGGCTCGATTCGATTGCCAACCGGAGTTGGCTGATCTATGGAACAACGCTGAATCCGGTCCGGTTGATGGCCGCGAGCACCTGGTCGCGCGAGACCTTCTTCGGATCGAACGAGACAACCGCCTGGCCGCTCTGGTGACAGACGCCCTCCGCCTTCGCGCCCTTCACCCCGGCAACAGCCTGGGTCACCTTCGCCGAACAATCCTCGCACTTCAGCCCGCTGACCTTCACGGTCAGAACCTCTTTCTGTACCTTCAGCCCCGTTTGCTCGATCGCCGCCACCAGTTGAGCGTCCTTGACCCGCTTCGCGTCAATCGCCATCACGGCCTTGCCCGACTTCGCGCACACCTTCGGCTCGACCACGCCATCCAAACCGGCAACGGCCTTCGTCACCCTGGCCGCCTGGTCCGCACACGTCAGGCCGGTCAGCTTGTACTCGACCTTGGTCAGCTTGTCGCATTTCGAGTCGGCGCACGACGCCTTGACGGCGCTGCTCACCGGGGACGGACACGCCTCGGCGCAACTGGCCGGACAGACCTTCGCACAGGCCTGGGCGCATTCCGTCTTACACTCGCCCGCGATCACGGCCATCGGAACCGCCGCCGCAACGCCCAACACCGCCACAAACTTCATCATTTTGTTCATAGGATTCCTTTCCAGATTGCTGATTGATTGACTTGTCCTGTGATCGGTCACGGCCGCCAGACCCGGGCCCGAACCGCCGAACCCAATCCCGATCCCGCCGCATGACCATTCTATCATCTGATTATTATCATAAACCTAACGACTGTTAAAATGAGGGGTTGTCATGGTGTTGTCAAGTCACTCTAAAGAATAAAACAAAAGACCTTCGCCTGCCTGGTGCGCGCCGCGTCCTGGAACCTGAGATGCCGGATCGATCCGTCAACTTCCTGTCGTTTCCCTGTGGTTCCTCAAACACGCGCTTTCAGTCGTCAATGCGGTGTGCTTTGATTGCGGCGTGAAAAGCCTATTGCCAGTGCTCGTGCCGTTCGTCGTGACCCTCTTGGCGGGCGACTCGCCTCCAAGCGGCGCGGCGCCGAACACCGCCGCCTCGTTGCGCGAAGCCGCGGCGGGCCTGTTCACGGTCGGCGTCGGCATCAGCGACCGGATTCCGCAACACCCGGCGGATTGGCCCCTGCTCACCAGGCACTTCAGTGCGGTCACGCCCGAGAACTGCCTGAAGCCCAATCCGGTCCAGATCGCGGAGGGACGCTTCAACTTCACTCTGGCCGACGCGTTTGTGGGGTTCGCCGCCTCGAATCGACTCGATGTCGTGGGTCATTGCCTGGTCTGGGCCAAGGATGACCGCACCCCGCCCTGGTTCTTTCGTGACGGGACGAACGCCGCCAGCCGCGAACTGCTTCTGGCCCGCATGAAGACGCACATCGACACCGTGGCGGGGCGCTACCGCGGGCGGATGGCGATGTGGGACGTGGTGAACGAGGCGCTCGACGACGGCACGAATTTTCTGCGGGCCTCGGGTTGGAGCGCGGCATGCGGCGAGGAGTTCATCAGCCGGGCGTTCGAATGGGCGCACGCAGCCGATCCCGGCGCCCTGCTCGTCTACAACGACTACAACAACGAACTGCCCGGCAAGCGCGAGAAGCAGATGCGGCTGTTGCAGGCCCTGCGGGAACGCCGGGTCCCGGTCCATGCCGTCGGCCTGCAGGGCCACTACGAGCTGGATCGCATCCCATTCGAGGACATCGAGGAGATGCTCCGCGCCGCGCGCGGATTGGGACTCAAGGTCGTGGTGTCGGAATTGGACATCGACGTCGTGCAGCGGTGGCAATGGTGGGCGGACGGCGGCAAGCGGCGCGAGGAACTGGCCCGTTTCGATCCGTATCGGCACGGCTGCCCGCCGGAGATTCTCGAAAGGCAAGCCGAGCAATACGGACGGTTGTTCCGGCTGTTTCGCAAGTATGCCGATGTCATTGCGCGCGTGTCGTTCTGGAACCTCCACGACGGGCAGAGTTGGCTGAATCACTTCCCGTGGGAGCGCGCGAACCACCCCCTCCTGTTCGACCGGACGGGCCGCCCGAAGCCCGCGTTCGATGCCGTGATGTCGGCCTTGAAGTGAGCGTCGGCCCCTCAGCGAGAGTCAAGACCCGGCTCCGGCCCTGCCGAGATCGCACCGGAAGGAAATCCAAGGATGTGTCCGCTCCGCGCGCCTCCATTTGTCAACTATTCAGATGCGCCCCCATTGCCTTTCTGAGTCAGCGCCTCGCCAAACAGAGGATGCGTTTGAAGTCGCGCAGGAAGACATGGCCGTCGCTGATGGCGGGCGAGGCGTAGCATTTCTCGCCCAATTCGTACTGGGCCACGCGCTCGAATTGCGGGCCGGGTTTGATCACGTTCACTTGGCCATCGTCGTTGATGAAGTAGACGAGTCCACCCGCCAGGACTGGCGAGGCGTGCGTCCTGCCGAATCGCTCCTGCCAGAGCACGGTGCCCGAGGCCGCCTCGTAGCAGAAAGCGACGCCCACGTTGTTGACGCTCAGCAGGTAGTCCTCGGCGACGATCATGGAAGGGACATAAGGCGCGCCCTTGGTATCGCGCCAGACGACGTGGGTTTGGGTGACGTCGCCGCGGCCGTCGGGCCGAATGGCCAGGAGGACTTGCCTGGGCCAACTGCTGCTGATGTAGACCAAGCCTGCCCGCTCGCTGCAAACAGGCGTGGCGACGAATTCCTCCGACGGGCCATCGACGGTCCAGAGCGATTCGCCGGTGTCCGGGTCGAAACCGGTCACACAACGGTCGCCACACTGGATCATCTGGGTGCGCCCGGCGAGTTCACGGATCAGCGGCGCGCTGTAGCTGATGCCTTTGCGGGTCCGGTTGACGCGCCACAGTTCGTTGCCATCCTTCCGGTCCAATGCCACCAGGAACGAGTCACCCTTGCTGTCGCCATTCACAATGACCTTGTCCCGGTAGAGCACCGGTTCGTTGCTGAAGCCCCAGCCCCCCTCGTGCGTGCCGGGCCGGACGAGCCAGAGTTGCTGGCCGGTGGCGACATCGTGCGCGGCGGCAACGATTTCATCGCCCACGCGGAAGACGGCATAGACGCGCTCGCCGTCCGTGGCCGGCGTGCCCGAGGCATAGCTGTTTTCCTTGTGCAGCTTTTCGAGCGGCCCCTTTACGACCGTCTGCTGCCAGAGCATTTTGCCCGTGGCCCGGTCGAGACACAGGCAAATGCGCTCCGTGGTCTCAGTCAGGGCGGTCACGGTGAATACGCGCCCGCCCCAGACGATCGGGGAGGCGTGGCCAACGCCGGGTATTTCGGTCTGCCAGACGGCATTCGTTGGATCCCAATTGGCGGGAACGTTCTGTTCGAGCGACGTGCCGTCGCCACGCGGACCGCGCCAGCCGGGCCAGGGTTCGGCGCAGGCTGAAGTCACAACGAGAGCGGCGAGGAGCCCCGAGACGGTGGTGGAGGCGACGATATGTTTCATTCGGGCGCGGGATTATCCGGGAGGCCCCGGCGAAGGCAAGAACAGTTCGATGCAGAACAGTTCGACGAAAGTGGGCCGCCGTCTGCAGATTGAAAACTCGCGTCGCTTTGTAGTCGCAGAACCGTGGGATCGCACGGATGATCCGGGCAGATGCAAACACGCGGCGTCAGGAAACACCAGACGTCAGGAAACACGAGCATGTCATGAACACCGTGATCCAGAGGATTGCGCGGACTCTCCGCGTCGGGCAAATCCCGCAAGCAATCCGCCGCCAACTCCAATCCGACGGTGAGCTTCTCTTCTGTCACGAAGGGATTCCCATCAGTGTCCGCCTGAAGGACTTCAGGGCTCCCGGAATCTTCTGCGGACTGAGGCAGATGTCCTTCATTGGCTTCTTCGCGGCGTCCCAGAGCCGGCTTGTCGCCAGCGCAAGCTGCTTCAACAAAGCGTGGCTCAATCTCTCTTATGATGATCCGCGCCTGGGTCGAATCACGTTTGCGGCTGATGGCAGGCGTCTCTCGATGAGTTTCAACGCGGATGGGCTCATTCCGAGGGCCACCGGCGACGTTACGTCGCGGTTGCGCGTTTCTGACGCCCTCGAGATCGCGCGCGTCTTGGAATCGAAGGGAGCGAAGGTCATCTCCGGAGCCCGGTTGTGAGACTCCGCGAAGCTTTATGAAACATCCCGGCTGAGCTCTGACCAGCGGCATGCAACAAACTCGACGATGCGCTCGGTAAATCTCGAAGCGGGGCGGCCCAGGGTGGACGATGCGCGGCGGCTGTTGCTTGCGGCCATCGACGCGGCCCGCAAAAGCCGTGTCCGCGTGCTCAAGGTGATCCACGGATGGGGTTCGAGCGGCGAGGGCGGCGCGCTGGGGCCGGCCATCCGCAGGTCCCTCCGGCTCCGGGTCAAGGAAGGCCGGGCGGTGGCTGTCGTGCCCGGTGAGCGGTTCTCTTCGGACACTGCCGAGGGCCGGGAACTTGTGCGCCGCCACCCCGCGCTGCACTCGGATCGGGACTTTAACCGCGCCAATCCCGGCATCACGATCGTCGAGCTTGCCCCGTGAAACCGGCGCGGTCGGAACCGGCGCGGCAGTTCTCATCGCTTCGGCGCGGAGCGCCGGCGACTTCAGTCCGGTCGTTTGGCGGCGTCGCCGGCCCGGATGGCTTTGATGGTTTCCTCCTGGTTGAAGCCGTCCGGCGTAGCGGCGCTGCGCGTATTCGCCCAGTACCACCATTGGCCGTTGACGGGCGCGTGGAGCGTGCGGCTGCCCGGCATTTGCAGCCAGCCGTTGGTGTCGTTTGTCATCATACCGCCTTTCGGCTATAGTGGTCGAGTCACATGCACCGACTTTACAAGAGGGAACAGTGCTGCAAGCGCTTCGCCCGCAGGTTGTATCGAGTTGTGACCCCTGCGAAACCGATGACTGGCGAATGTGGACCCATCCGGGCTTGCGGCTGGGTGCTGGGCGCCGTGCTGATCACGCTCGGTTTGCTTCCACCCGCAAGCGTCGCCTCACCTCCGCCCTCGGCCCCGCCGGTCGTGAGCTTGACAGACGGTGACCTGCGATGGCGTCTGCCTGAGAGTCCCGAGCTGGGTTGGATCGTCCAACAATCTTCTGACTTGGCACATTGGGAAGCCATGGGCGACCCGGTGACGGTCATGCGGCGGCGCAATCCGCTCCTGGACCTGCCATTTCTCGAAGCAGGGCCGCGGTCCTTCTTCCGGGCAGTGCCGGCCGACGGCGCGGCGCGGGAGAGCCTTCTCGACGAGCAATGGAGCCGCTGGAAGGCCGCCGGCCTGCGCACCTATGAGTTCGAGTTCCGCTGGGTCTGTTTCTGTGTGCCCGAGTTTACCCAGTGGGTCCGGATCGCCGTCGTCGATGGCACGCTGGTCTCGGTGCGGCGGGTGGCCGACGGTC
>JAKLFY010000104.1 GCA_022710935.1 Verrucomicrobiota bacterium | reverse complement strand
CAGCGTCTGCACGTAGAGGCTCTTCTTGCCGTAGAACTTGAGCGCTCGCTCCACCAGTTGCGCGTCAGTCGCACTGACCTCCCCACCAATGCGCACCACCAGGTGGATATGGTTGGCCATCAGGCAGTAGGTGATCACCTCCACACCGCTGAAGGCCGCCTGCTGCCAGAGCATCTCCCGCAGCTTCTCCTTCTCCAAGGACCCCAACAGCCTCTGCCCGCCCACCACGCGCGAGATGCAGTGATACACCGCCCCTCGCCCCCTGATCTTGATCCGTGCCATCCGCATACAGTGCCTTCCTTTCAATTCACTCCATTACACTCATGACACTCATGACACTCACTCCATCACCTCGACATTGCTGCACGCACAGGTACGCCAACACCAAAGACATGTCAATAATTAAGAACCTGTCACTATATATGTGTTTTGTGTGTTTTGTGGAGGGCCTTGAATGGATGAATTGAGTGCCCTGCGACGCAGTCTCTCTCCCTGGCGGTTCCTGCCTTGCGGGACGTCTGACCGACGTCGCGCTCTTGTGTTGTGAATGAAGCGCGCGAACTCGGGTCGCGAGACGCGCGCAGCTCTGCTCGGTCTGAGCCGGGATCGGCAGGCCGGGGTGCTGGAGGAAGAGCGAGCGGCCGTCCAGTATCTATTGCAGATCAAGCCCTTTGATCGCGTCGCGCACGTACGACGCCAGACCGGCGCTCAGCAAGGCGTCGGCGATCGCACGCGCCTCCGCGGGGTTGCCAGAGGCATCGAGTCTCCTGGCGCAGAGCAGGCAAGCGTCAGCAAGTACCCCGTTCCATGCGGGAGGCGCTTTGGTCAGGAGCTCCCTGAGCGCCGTCGCGGCCGCTGGAGATCCGATCTCACCCAGGGCGGCGGCCGCGGCGGATGCCACGGCCGCGTCGGTGTTTGAAAGCAGGGCGGTCAATGCGCCCACGCTGGCCAAATCGCGGCGCGCGCCCAGGGCGGTGATGACGCCAGTCAGCGGGAGCCCGGCGAGCTTGGGCAAGTTCTCGCGCAGAGCCCTCACCGCTTCGTCACAGGTCATCCGCTGGAGGGCATCAGTGGCGGGGTGCGCGAGGTCGGTGTTCGGCAGCAAGTCGGCCAGAGCGGGAACAGCTTCTGGACCGCCGATGAGAGCGAGTCGTCCGCAGGCGTACTCCTTGGCGACGGCGGACGCCGGGCTGCGGAGCGTTGCGACCAGCCGCGCTTGGATGTCGGCGCGGAGGCCGGCATCGGCCGCGGCCGCCATAGCGGCGTCGTCGATCGGTTTGAGCGTGTCGCGTCCGGAACCGCGGTTGTATCGGGCCAGGGTGTCGAAGGCTTGCTGGAGCGCGGCGACGGCGACGCGGGTGGGGGTTGAAGTGCTCATCGGGTCAGTTGCAGGGTCAGTTGGTTGAAGAATTCGGCGCACTGGGCCACGGCGGACAGGTTATCGTCGAAGTCCTTCGAGTATTCGAGTCCGATCATCGTCGGTTTCAATCCCAGGCGCAGGATTTCGCGAAAGATCTGTCCGGATCGCCCCTGGCCGGCGCCCCAGGGCACGTCGGCGCCTTGGGGTGTGAGTTCGTTGAGATCGTGCATTTGGAGGGTCAACAACCGCGGGCCGAGTTGGCGAATGCCGGCGACCGGATCGATTCCGCCCCGCATCCAGTAGCCGACGTCAGCGGCGGCGCCGATCCGCGGTCCGCGTCCGGCGCAGACCTTGAGGATGGCGTCGGGACTGAAGTAATGGGGTGAAGCTTTCTGGTCGTGGTTGTGCAGCGCCACGTTGATGCCGTACTCGTTCGCGAACCGCTCGATGGTGTCGAGCGACTCGACTTTCGGTTCGGTCATGAATGTCTCGAGGCCGAGCTTGCGTCCGAACTCGAACACCTTGCGACACCCGTCTTCGTCCCCCGGGATCTCCTGGATGTAGAACGTGAGCATCCGCAACCCTGCGTCGGCCAGCTTGAGCCGGACCGCACGCAATTCGTCATCGCTGAGGCCGGGCTCGAAGTTCTTGGGAATATCGGCGCTGACTTTCTGGAAGCTCAACCCGCCGACGTACGGCAACCCGAGCCTCGCCGTCCGCTCGATTGTTTCGAAGAAAGTGACCCTGTGGAAGGTGTAGGCCTCGAGGCCGAGGCGCCAGCCGAGCTTTTCCTGGGCGCGGACGGCAGGCGTGAGCCATGCGCTCGGGGTGGTGGGGGCCGGCAAATCGCCCAGGGCGAACTGGATCGCGCCGAGGTAGAACTGGAGCATTTTGGGATCCCAGAACACGTACGGGTTGTGGGCGATGGTGCAGTAGAACGTCCGGCCCCGCCCGTAGTTGCGAATCCAGGCCAGGGCAAAATCGTTGTCCGCGCGCTCGAGTGGGGCTGCGCCGCGGCCCTTGGCCAGGTCGGTCTTCTCGGTATCGATGCTGAACAGCACGCGCACGCGATGGCGTCCGTAAGGGTCGTGGACACGAAAGAACTCGTCCCGAAACTCCCAGCCCTGACCGCCGAAGACGGCGTTCAACGGATGAGGCGGGTCGTCGAGCTTAATGAACACGTGTTCGGTGGCCTCGCGATGGTTTGCCCCGCGCGCGCCGATCATCTGGCCAAACTCGGGCCAGTCCTCGGTCGCGCCCGGCCATTGCGTGAAGGCGACGGTTGTGCCATGCAGGCCGAGCATGCCGCCGCCGCCGGTCACGAACTCGACCAGGCTGCGTCGGAGCTCGGGATCGGTGAACAGGTTGCCGACGTTGTTGTTGAAGAAGACCGCGTCGAACTGCTCGAGGCTGTCGCGCCGGAATACCTCCGGGTCGCGGCTCACGACGGCTTGGAACGCGCCCGTCTTCTCGCCCATGAGCGTGAAGGCGTGGTTGGCGTATTCGGCCGAGGGATGCCCACCGTACCCGACGTTGCGGACGAAGAGCAGGAGCTTGCGCGGTTTCCGGGGCGGGACGATTGCCTGGGCAGGGAGGGCTGACCGAATCTTTTGCAGATCGGCATCGGGAATCGGTTTAAGTCCCGAGTCTGTGCCGACGGCTGGGGTGTTTTGGGCCACGAGATCCCCGGCGGCCAGGGCAAGCGCGGCGGCCAGGAGCAGCCCTGCTGTCCGTGCCGCTCTGTGGGCAGGTGGTCTCTGCCGTCCGAGTCGGCCCACGGGGAGAAGGCAATTGGGCGTTTTCATTCCGGGGCACAACTTCGCAGAGACCGCCCCGCAACGGCAAAGGAAATCGGCTGGCCAGCACCCATCTCCGCCTCCGCGGGAGCGGAGATTGGTGCTGCCCAGAAAGGGGCTAGAACAGGGCGGGTTGGGCGCCGGGGCTTTTGAGACCCAGTTTGCGGTAACTCAACTCTGTGGCGACGCGCCCCTGGGGAGTGCGTTTGAGGTAACCTTCCATGATCAGGTAAGGCTCGTACACCTCTTCGAGGGTATCGGGTTCCTCGCCAACGGCCACGGCGAGCGAACTGACGCCGACGGGTCCGCCGCCGAACTTGACGATGATCGATTCGAGGATGCGCTTGTCCATTTCGTCGAGGCCGTTCTCGTCGATCTCGAGCATGGCCAGCGCCTTGTCGGCGATGGCGGACGTGATTCGGCCGTCGCCCTTGACCTGGGCATAATCGCGGACGCGTCGAAGCAGGTTATTTGCGATGCGCGGCGTGCCGCGGCTGCGCCGGGCGATCTCGGTCGCCCCGTCCGGATCCGTGTCGATCGACAGGAGGCGGGCGGAGCGGAGGACGATGGTCTGGAGTTGTTCGGCGCTGTAGTAATCGAGCCGTTCGCGCACGGCGAACCGGGTGAGCAACGGCGCGGTCAGCAGTCCGCTGCGTGTGGTGGCGCCGATGAGCGTGAAGCGGGGCAGGTTGAGGCGGACGCTGCGGGCGTTGGGGCCCTGGTCGATGATGATATCGAGTTTGAAGTCCTCCATGGCGGGGTAGAGGTACTCCTCGATCGTCTTCTGCAGCCGGTGAATCTCATCGATGAACAGCACGTCGCCTTCCTCGAGGTTGGTGAGGAGGCCGGCCAAATCGCCCGCCTTCTCGATCGTCGGGCCGCTGGTGCACTTGAGGCCGGCGTTCATGGCTTTGGCGATGATGTGCGCCAGGGTTGTCTTGCCCAGGCCGGGCGGGCCGTTGAGAAGGATGTGGTCGAGCGGTTCCTTGCGCTGGCGGGCCGCCTGCACGGCGATCTCGATGCGTTCGCGCACCTTGATCTGGCCGGCGAACTCGGAAAACAGCGAGGGCCGCAGCGTCATCTCGAGCGCGGCGTCCGGTTTGCTTAAAGCCCCTGAAATGAGCCGATCGGCCATCGTGCGCGCGAGCATGGAGAAAGCCCGCGGGAGGGACAAGGGGAAAACTGAGAACGGCGCGCGGCACGTCGAGGCCACATGCCCTCCCGCCACAGCACGCATCGCGGTTGGAATCCGCCCCTCAGTTCCGCGCGGCAATGCGCGCGGTGGTCGAGAGGATCCATGTCGAGACCTCCTTCAAGACAGCCGGGTGGCATGTCTCTTCGATCTGGCCGTACTCGGAGATTGCCCCGGTCTTGCAAGTCTGAAACAGGTGGTTCAGGCTGGGAAATTCGATCGTCTTAACGTTGTAGTTGCCGCCGTCCGCCAGGGCTTTCCGGATCGCCGCCAGATTGTCTCGGGCCGACACTTGCAGATCCTTCTCGCCGTTTACAGCCAGGACCGGGCATTTCACGGCTCTGAGTGTGGGGTGCGGGTCATACGTGAGCAGGTCGCGGAACCACGGGGATGAAGCCATCCGGATTTGCCCCTCGATCATGGCATCGGTGAGCCCGACGGCGTTCCGCTGCGCCTCGGTCTGTGAGGCGATCTGCTCGTTGATGAGTTGCCGGATCCGCGTTTCCATCGCCGCCGCGTCCTTCTCCTCCCTGACGACACGGAAGATCGCGTGCTGGAGCGCCGTGTTCCTCGCCAGAGTCGCCTCGTCCGCGCCCATCACCCGGCCAATGTCCTGTCCTTGCCGAATCAGCAGATCCTCCATCGGGACACCCACACCTGCGAGCAACACGATGAACGCGACGTTGGTGGACTGGACGGCTGCCCGGGGCGCGATGATGCCTCCTTCGCTGTGGCCGAGCAGACCGACGGTGCGGGGATTGATCTCCGGGCGGCGGGCCAGCCAAGTCACCTGCGCGAGCGTGTCCTGGATGAAATCCGAGGCCGTCGCGCGCGCGAAGTCGCCTGTGGACTTGCCGACACCGCGGTCGTCGCAGCGGAGGACGGCGATTCCGCGTCGGGTCAGGGAATCGGCCAGCACGAGAAATGGCCGGTGTCCCATGACCGCCTCATCGCGGTCCTGGGCGCCCGATCCGGTGATGAGGACGACAGCGGGATGCGGCCCCGAGCCCTGAGGGAGTGTCAAGGTGCCGGCCAAGGTCACGGTGGGTGTTCCGCTTTCGATCCGGGCCTCTTCCTCGGTGTAGGGATACGGTTTCTTCGGTTCCTGGGGGCGGCTGAGCTTTGGCGGGCCAGACACCCGCGTCCAGGTCAACGGCACGGATTGGCCGGCCTGCCGCCATTGCCCAGCCAGTTCCGATCGGTCGCTGTTCAATGTGCCTTCGAACTCGCCGCCGATGCTCTTGGCCTCGATGCGCACCGCGCCGTCGTGCTCGCTGACGTGGGTGAGAGGAATCCGCACCCCGCCCTGATCGAGGCTCACCATGACACCCGCCAGATCGCCCGCGGGTCCTTTGGTCAGTTCGAGAGCCAGCCGCAACTCGAGCATCGGCGCGGGCTTGAGCGATCCCTGCCAGTGTCCGACAAGTCCAGTGCCCGGGGGCGTGCTGGAGGGCGTCTGGGCCGGGGGATCGGCAAGGGGGGCGGACTGGATTCGGGGCGACGCCAGCGCGGCCAGCAGCCAGGCGGCCAACATCAGGGCGATTGAGCCATGGGTTTTCATATCGTGAAGGGGTGGATGTCGATTGCTGGGGAGCGAGTATACGCCGGTATTCCCGAGACCACAATGCATTGCGCGGCCGGATCAGGAATTGCTTCCGGTCGTCCGGTCTTTCGGCTAACCTTGTCCGCAACACAAGGCAGACGGCGTTTTATGGGAGCACAATGGAAGCAGGCCGGACGCGAGGCCGCGGCGCAGAAGAAGGGCCAGCTTGTCAACAAACTGGTGCGCGAGTTGATTGTCGCGGCGAAGATGGGCGGCGGCGATCCGCATCTGAATCCCCGCCTGGCGGCGGCGGTCGAGAAGGCGCGGAAGAGTTCGGTGACGCGCGACACCATCGAACGCGCCATCAAGAAGGGCACGGGACAGGGGGCGGATTCGGCCGCGATCGAGTCGGTGATTTACGAGGGGTTCGCGCCGAACAAGGTCCCTGTCATTGTCGAGTGCCTGACCGACAACCGGAATCGGACCGCGCCCGAGATCCGGCATTTGTTTCAGGCGGGGAGCCTGGGGACTCCCGGGAGTGTCGCGTGGATGTTCGATCATGTCGGACTGATCGAGGCGCACCACGGCGGTTCCTCGCTCGATCTGGAGACTGTGGCGATCGAGGCCGGCGCTCAGAGTGTGGAACCGTGGGCGGATTCGGATGTGCCCGAAGGCCGGTTGGGGGCGCGGTTCACGTGCGAGCGCAATGATCTCGTCGGAGTGGCTCGGGGTCTGACGGCCGCGCAATGGACCGTGGTGACCTCCGAGATGGCCTTTGTGGCAAAGAACCTGATCGATCTGCCTTCCGATCAGCGCCAGCAGGTTGTCGACTTCCTGAACGCCCTGGACGATCACGACGATGTCCATCGGGTCTACGCCGCGCTCAAGTAGAGTCTTGCACTCGATTCGAGAGCCCATGAACCGCGCCTGGTCACAATTCAGAAGTGTGATGGCGCGCACGCCTGCAAACTGCCAGCAATATTGACCTTGGATATCGGCCTATGCATCGCCCTATGAACACTTCATTGTCTCGCCGCGGGTTTCTCCGCCATTCCGCCATTGCAACCGCCGGGCTGACATGCTGGGGCGGCCTGGGGGCCGGGGTTCCCGGGGCGAACGACCGCATCGTGCTCGCTTTCATGGGAACCAACGGGCGGGGCAGCGATCTGGCGCGCAGCTTCGCGAAGCTGCCGGGGGTCGAGACTGCCGTGGTGTGCGACGTGGACGAGCGAGCCATCGCCAAGGGCATCCAGGCGGCAAGCCGCGAGCAGGGCCGCGCTCCGCGGGGCGAAAGGGATGTGCGCCGCGTAGTCGAGGATCCGGAGGTGGACGCCCTTGTGATTGCGGCGCCGGACCATTGGCACGGGCCGGCCACGATCCTGGCGTGCGCGGCGGGCAAGCACGTTTACGTCGAGAAGCCGGCGACCCACAATGCGCGCGAGGGCGAGCTGGCGATTGCCGCGGCGCGCCGGCACAACCGCGTCGTGCAGGTGGGCACGCAGCGACGCTCCTTTCCCCAGGTGACCCAGGCCATGGAACTGGTCCACGGCGGCGCGCTCGGCCCGGTGCGGTTCGCCCGCGCCTGGTACAACAACAGCCGCGGTTCGATCGGGCGCGGAAGCGAGATACCGGTCCCGGCCTGGCTGGACTGGGCGCTGTGGCAAGGGCCCGCGCCCGAGCGTCCGTTTCGAGACAACTGCGTTCACTATCACTGGCATTGGTTCTGGCACTGGGGGACGGGTGAGCTCGGCAACAATGGAATTCACGCGCTGGACATGTGCCGGTGGGGACTCGGGGTCGACTTCCCCAAACGGGTCACGTCCGCGGGGGGGCGCTATCATTTCGACGACGACCAGGAGTCGCCCGACACCCAGACGGCCACGTTCGATTTCGGTGACAAAGCGATTGCGTGGGAGGGGCGGAGTTGCCATCGGTTCGGGTTGGAAGGGTCGGGGTTCGGGGCGGGTTTCTATGGCGACAAGGGGACATTGATCACAGACGGGACCGGCTATCGGCTCTTCGACGCCAACGCCAAGGAGATCGAGCAAGTGGCCGGCACGGGTGGCGACGCGCCGCATCTCCAGAATTTCCTCGATTGCATCCGGACGGGGCGGCGTCCGGCGGCGGACATCGAGGAAGGGCATCGGAGCACTCTGCTCTGCCACCTGGGGAACATTGCATGGCGGACGGGTCGCACGATCGAGTGCGATCCCAAGACCGGGCGGATCGCGGGTGACGATCGCTCGATGGCGCTCTGGCAGCGCGAGTATCGGGAGGGATGGGAACCGAAGGGCTAGGCCGTCTGCTCGGCCGCGGCGGCGCGTTTGGCGAGGATGGCTTCGAGGATCTTCTGACCCAAATCGGGTTTCTCGATGAGGGCTTTTTGTGCGGCGTCCCTGCCCTGGCCGACCAACTCGCCGTTGAACTGCAGCCAGGCGCCTTTCTTCTCGACCACGCCTGCGTCGAGGCCGACATCGAGGAGGCTGCCTTCCTTGTTGATGCCGTGATTGAAGAGGATGTCGAACTCGGCCTCGACGAACGGCGGGGCGACCTTGTTCTTCACCACCTTGACCTTGACATGGCTGCCGATGACGGCGCCGGCGGTGTCTTTGATGGCCTCCTTGCGGCGGATATCGAGCCGCACGCTGGCGTAGAACTTGAGGGCTTTGCCTCCCGGCGTGGTCTCGGGGTTGCCGAACATGATGCCGACCTTTTCGCGGATCTGATTGGTGAAGATGCAGGTGGTTCTGGCCTTGGACAGGAGGGCGGTGAGCTTGCGCAGCGCCTGACTCATCAGGCGCGCCTGCATCCCCATGGTGGCCATTCCCATCTCGCCTTCGAGCTCCGCCTTGGGAACCAGGGCGGCGACCGAATCGATCACGATCACGTCGAGGGCGTTGGATCGGGCGAGGGTCTCGCAGATCGAGAGCGCTTCCTCACCACTGTCGGGCTGCGACACCAGCAGGTCGTTGAGATTCACCCCGAGCCGTTTGGCATAGCCGGGATCGAGCGCATGCTCGGCATCGATGAATGCCGCCAGGCCGCCCATCCGCTGCGCGTTGGCGACGACATGCAGCATGAGCGTCGTCTTGCCTGAGGATTCCGGCCCGAAAATCTCGACCACTCGGCCTCGGGGAATGCCCCCCACCCCGAGGGCGAGGTCCAGCGCCAGCGCGCCGGTCGGGATCACGTCGATCTTCACCTGTGCGCGCGCGTCGCCCAGGCGCATGATGCTGCCTTCGCCGTAGGCTTTTGTGATGGTGGAAATGGCGGCATCCAGATCCCGCTGTCGGGTGGCGACGGCCTTTGCGGCGTCAGGCAAGGGTCTGTCGGCAGTTTTCTCGGTGGTCTTGGGCGGCATAAGCGGCGAACTCCTTTCAAGTTTTCGGCCTAAGGTAACCGCCGCGCGCCAAGCGTCAACTGCGAGGTTCGAAGGTCGGGCCGCGAAAACGGCGCGACAACTGCTTGCTTTTGGGGGTGACCGCCATGCAGAATGCCGCGCATACACCGGCTCAGGGTCGCATTGGGCCAGATTGTCCGGAGGGTGCGGCGGCGGGGCTGGCGACAAACGAAGGGAAAGACTGACTATGTCGAAATTGCACCTACTGCAGGCCTGTTGGGCAATTGGTCTCGTCGCCGTGCTCGAAGGTCGCGCTCAAACCAATCTGCCCGCCTTCGAACTCGATGTGCTTCCCACCAACGGGAGCTTCATGATCAGCGAGTCGACGAACGCGGTGTTTGTGACCGTCAGCAATGCCGATGCGTTCACGAACATTGTGATTGCCGGCGAGTTCGGCGCGCAGACCAACATCGCGTTCCTGGACGACGGGCAACCTCCGGACGCCGAGGCGACCAACGCCGTGTTCAGCGCTTACCTGATCACGCCCTACGTTGTCACGCCGACCGTTCAGATCCTGCGGCTGGTCAGTTCCGGCGAGGCGCCGCCGACCGAGCGGCCGCCGGACCCGCCGATCGAACCGATGGTGCAGACCAACGAGTTCGAGTACACGATCCTGCCGCGCCCGATGAACGACAAGTTCACCAACGCGTTCCGCATCGCAACCGGCGGGGGAGTGGTGGTTTCCTCGAATTCGTTCGCATCGCTCGAGCCGGGCGAGCCTCGGCATGCACAGGTCGCCAGCGTGGCTTCGTCGGTCTGGTGGAACTGGTCGCCGAACTTCACGACCAATGTGCTGGTGGACCTTGGCGGAAGCGATTTCGACGCCGTGCTGGCTGTCTACACCGGAACGACCATCTCGAATCTGGTCGAGGTGAAATCGGGGACCAACGACGTCGTGAACAACCTGCGCGCGCACGTCAATTTCAACGCGCGCGCCGGCTCGACCTATCGGATCGCGGTTTCGGGCTACGATAGCGAAGCGATGGGCCAGGTCCGACTGCGTGTGGCCGCGGGGGCGCAACCGGACGCCGACGGGCCGGTGGTGACGATCGCCAGCCCGGCCAGCCAATCGGTGTTCGCCGCGCCCAACGTGGCGTTCCAGGGCTCGGCCAAGGAGCGGACAGCCAACGAGTCGGGCGTTGAGCGCGTGGTGCTCCAGGTGAACAACGACACCAACCAGGTCGTTGCGGGTGGAACCGAGGCGTGGAACGCGGTGCTGACCCTGCCGGTCGGCACGAACCTGGTCCGCGCGGTGGGCTACGATTACAACGGCAACGCCGGCCCGCCGGCCGCTGTGGTGGTCCGCTACGTCAATCCGATCCATGACATGTTCGCCAATGCCATCCTGCTCGGAGAAGACGGCGGGGTCGAGTCGGCGGGCAGCGTCGACGCGACGATTGAGCCGGGGGAACCGTTGCATGCCATGAACGAGGGGGGGCACTCGGTTTGGTATGCCTGGCGGGCGCCGTATTCGGGCGAGCTGATGTTGAGCACGGAAGGCTCGGACTTCGACACGCTGCTGGGGCTCTACATCGGGACGGCCCTGACCAACCTGCTCGAGGTGGCCAGCAACGACGAGGCGTTTCCCGGTTCCGGCCACAGCCAGTTGCGTCAGAAAGTCGTTGGCAACCAGCTCTATTACATCGCCGTGGACGGCTACGGCGGGTCGGCGGGCAACGTCATCCTGACCTACGTGTTCAGCATCACCGAGACGCTCTACAGTCTCGACCTCACGGCCCCCCTGGGCGGGACCGTGTCGCCCCCGAGCGGGCTTTACCCGGAGGGCAGTGAAGTGTTCGTGAACGCGATACCGGCCACCGACTATCTATTCGTGCATTGGGAGGACAGCGGGGGCCAGGTGGTGTCGACCCAGAACCCGCTGCGCCTTGTGATGGACCGAAACCGCAGTCTGATCGCGAGGTTTGGTTTGAAGAGCTACAGCGACACGTTCGGCAGCGGCGATCTGAGCCGGCTGCCCTGGACGGGGAGCGGCGCCAAGGGATGGTCGGTGGCGATGGTCGAGGGCCAATACGTGGCGCAAAGCGGCTCGATCGGGAATGGGCAGACCAGCTCGCTGATCCTGATCAGCTATCTCTACGACGGGACGGGGGCGTTCGATTTGAGCGTCAGCTCCGAAGAAGGGTGGGACGCGCTCGAATTCTACGTCGACGGCCGGCGCCTGGGGCGATGGAGCGGCGATGTGCTCTGGCAGACCTTCATGTTCCCGATCAACGAAGGGCGCAGAGTGCTCGAGTGGCGGTACGCGAAAGACGCCAATTACAGCGAAGGGCTGGACCGGGCCTTTATTGACAATGTCTACCTGCCCTTGCAGCAGCCCGAGCCGCCCAACATCCGTCCGTCGATCGACGTCGTCCGACTGGCCAACGGCGCGGTGCAACTGACGGTGGTCTGTCTGCCCAATGTTTCCTATGTCATCGAGGCATCGCCGAATCTGAAGACATGGACGGCAGTCTCGACCAATCGGCCGGTGAGCGCCGCCTTCCAGTGGCTCGATCCGGACACCCTGAGCCGCGCGGCCCGCTTTTACCGCGCTGTGGCTCGCTGACCGACAAGGACCGGGAGAAAGGGGGCTTACATGAGGCACTTGGGACCCTTGAATATGCGCCGGGTTGCGCGGGGGATGGCCGGCCTGGGGCGGTCGAGCCTGCTGCTTGCGTGGCTCGTGACGGGGGCGTTCGGCACCGCCGCCCACGCCGGCGGTCTCTTGCGCGAGGTCTACACCGACATTCCCGGCGCGCGCCTGGACGACTTGTTCAACAGCGCCAAGTACCCGGACCGACCGGACCTCACGGAGATCCTGCTCGAGTTCGAGGCGCCGACCGATGTCATGGACGACTACGGTCAGCGGTTGCGCGGCTTCCTCGTCCCGCCCGTGACGGGCGATTATGTCTTCTGGATCGCCGGGGACGACGAGAGCGTGCTCTACCTGAGCAGCACGACCTCGCCCGCCGATGCCGTCGACATTGCCGCCGTGCCCGACTGGACGTCGTCCCGGGAATGGACCAAGTACCCGAGCCAGCAGTCGGGTGTGATCTGGCTGGACGCCTCGCGGATGTATTACGTCGAGGCCCTGATGAAGGAAGGGGGGGGCGGAGATAATCTGGCCGTGCGCTGGCAGCTCCCGGGAGGCGCGATCGAGGAGCCGATTCCCGAGGCGCGCCTGGTGCCTTTCGGGACTGTTCTGACCCCGCCTGTCATCCGGACGCAACCGGCCAACCAGGCGGTGATCGAGGGACAGCCGGCGGTCTTCAGCGTGAGTGTCAACAACCCCGACCCCGTCCAGTACCAGTGGCAGCGGGGCGGAGTCGCCATTCCCGGCGCGACCTCCGCCAGCTACACCCTGCCGAGCGCGCGGTTGGCCGATCACGGCGCCAGCTTCCGCTGCACCATCACCAATTCACTGGGGTCCGCCCTGAGCGCCGCGGCCGCGCTCAGCGTCCAGCCCGACATCGCCCCCCCGCTCTTGAGGCGGGCGCACAATGTCGGGGCGCGCACTGTTGTGGTCACCTTCTCCGAGCCGGTCGATTATGCGTCCGCGGCGGTCGCGGGCAATTACCAGCTCGATCAAGGCCGGGTTCTGAGCGCGCAACCGCAGTCCGACGCCCGTCTTGTCTCGCTGCAAGTGGACGCGCTCGAGTTCGGGCGATCCTACCTGCTGACCGTGAACAATCTCAAGGATCGGAGCGTGGCGGGCAATCTCCTGGCGCCCAATTCACGAATTGGCTTTGTCGCCAGCATCCTCACGGCGTCGGACCTGGGCGAGTTCCCGGAGCCCGGCACCGCGGTCTCCGTGCCGGGAGGGTTCGACATCACGGCGATGGGAACCGGTCTGGGCGATTGGACGGACCGCTTGCACTTCAGCTACCAGGAGCGGACCGGCGATTTCGACGTGCGGGTCCGGGTGGCGGCCGTGGAGTTGACGGATGTCTGGGCGACCGCCGGTTTGATGGCGCGCGCCCTTCGCAGCACCAATGGCCCCATGGCCGGCGTCTTTGCCACGCCCTCAATCAGCGGCGTCTTCTTCGCCTCGCGCGGAGCGACCAATCCGCTGTCGATCTCGCCCTCGTTGCCGGTTAATTACCCGTACACATGGCTGCGCCTGCGGAGGAACGGGGATCTGTTCACCGGCTATTCGAGCTACGACGGCGAGGCCTGGCGAACGCTGCGGAGCGTGACCAACCCCATGCCGGCGCTGGTCTATCTGGGGCTTTCGGTGAGCAGCCAGCAGACCAATCGCACCCTGCTTGCCCGGTTCCGCGAGTTCAGCGACGTCGTAAGCGCGACGGAAGCCGAGCGGCTCCCCGACGTCGAGTCTCTCGGCCCGTCGAGCCGTCGCACGCCGCTCGTCATCTCGGAAATCATGTACAACCCGATCGCGAGGGCGGGCGGCTCGAACCTCGAATATGTCGAGCTGTTCAACAGCCAGCCCGTTGCCGAGCCGATCGGCGGTTTCCGCTTGTCGGGATCGATCGATTACACCTTCCCGCCGAACACCCGGATCGAGGGCGGCGGCTTCGTGGTCGTGGCCAAGGAACCGTCGGCCCTCAAGGCGGCGAGCGGGCTTCCGACAGTCTACGGCCCCTATGAGAACAACCTGCCCGGCGACGGCGGGCGCGTCACTCTCCACAGCGAACTGGGCGCCGTCCTCATCGACGTCGAGTATTCGGATCAGCCCCCGTGGCCGGCCTCGGCGGACGGCGCGGGGCACTCGCTCGTTCTGGCTCGACCCAGCCTTGGAGAAGGGCGGTCCGCCGCCTGGTCTGCCAGCCTGATGCGCGGCGGTTCGCCCGGCGCGATGGAACCGATCCGCCTGGACGCGTGGGCGTCGATCAAGATCAACGAGTTCCTGGCTCACACGGACGATCCGGCGCTGGATTTTATCGAACTCTACAACGCCGGCGCGCGCACGGTGGATTTGGGCGGCGCCTTCCTGAGCGACTCGCCCGATGCCGACAGGTTCCGCATCCCGAACGGCACACTCCTGCCGCCCGGCGGCTTCATCCAGTTCACCCAGAACGATCTGGGATTCGCCCTCAGCTCCTCCGGTGAGACCATCTGCCTCGTCAACCCCGACCAGACCCAGGTGATCGACGCGGTGCGCTTCGGCCCCCAGGCCAACGGAGTCGCCAGCGGCCGATCCCCCGACGGCGCGCCCGGCGTCCACGAGTTGCGGACGCCCACGCCCGGCCGGCGCAACGACGGTCTGCGCATCAACGAGATTGTCATCAACGAGATCATGTTCCACCCGGCCGGCGGCGACGATGCCGACGAATACGTCGAGCTTCACAATCGCGGCCTCCAGCCCGTCGATCTCTCACATTGGCGATTCGTCGACGGCATCGACTTCGCATTTCCGCCCGGCGCGTCGATTCCGGGCGGCGGCTACATCGTCGTGGCGAAGGACGCCGCGCGTTTGCGGTCCAACCATCCCGCGCTCGGTGCGGGCGCAGTCGTGGGCGACTACCAGGGCCAGCTCGCCAACGGCGGGGAACGCGTGGCTCTGGCCCGCCCGAGTGATCCGTCGAGCCCCTTGGCGGATCTGATCGTCGTGGATGAAGTGGCGTACGGTGATGGCGGGCGATGGGGACGATGGGCCGACGGCGACGGAAGCAGTCTCGAGCTTGTGGACGCGCGCGGCGACAACCGTCTTCCGGCCAACTGGGCCGTGAGCGATGAGACGGCCAAGAGCGCGTGGGTTGCCGTCGAGCACACCGGCGTGCTGGACCTTGGCACGGACGTGTACGGCGTGGATCGACTGCAGATCCTCCTGATGGGCGAAGGCGAATGTCTGATCGACGATGTCCAGGTGATCGGGCCCAACGGCAACAACCTCGTCCCCAACTCGACCTTCGAGCAGGACGCGCAAGGTTGGCGCGCGCGCGGCACGCATGCCCGCTCAAGCCTCGAAACCACCGAAGGCTACCGCAGCGGCAAGAGCTTCCGGCTCCGCGCCAGCGGGCGCGGCTCGACGGACGCCAATCACGTCTTCATCGATCTGACCGGGTCGTTGACGCCCGGAACCTACGCGACGCTTCGGGCAAGGGCGCGGTGGTGTCGCGGCAACCCCGAGCTCCTGCTCCGCCTGCGCGGCAATCACCTCGAAGCCGCCGGGCGGCTGCCTGTCCCGCTCGCCGCCGGCACGCCCGGGGCTCGCAACAGCACCGCTCGGGCGAACACCGGCCCGGCCCTCTGGGATGTCAAGCACAGCCCGATCCTGCCCGCCATCGGGCAATCCGTGCTCGTGACGGCCCGCGTGCACGATCCGGACGGTTTGATGGCGGTCGAGTGCCTCTACCGCATCGACCCCTCGTCGCAAACAGCACGGCTTCCGATGCGCGACGATGGGACCGGCGGCGACGTGTTGGGCGGGGACGGCTTGTACTCGGCGGTGTTGCCGCCGCAGAACACCACCAACCTCGTCGCCTTCACCGTCGAGGCATCCGATGCGGCCACCACGCGGGCCACCAGCAGGTACCCGGCGGAATCGCCCGAACGCGAGTGCCTGGTGCGCTGGGGCGAACAGACGACCCTGGGGAACCTGGGCACGTACCGCATCTGGATGACGCGCGCCACCTTGTCGCAATGGGAGACGCGCGAACCCAGCAGCAACGATCCGTTGCCCGTCACGTTTGTGCACGGCCATGAACGCGTTGTGTATGGCGCCAGCGCGCTCTACAGCGGCAGCCCGTTCCACTGGGGCGGCTACGACTCGCCGATGGGGCTCAACTGCAACTATGTCCTGCTGTTTCCCAAAGACGACCGCTTCCTCGGGGCGACCGATTTCGTCCTCAACCTGCCGGCCAATCTGGGCAGCGATCGCAGCGCCCAGCGCGAGCAGTTCTTCTTCGCCATGGCGCGCGCGATCGGGCGCCCCCACGCCTGCCGCCGCTTCTGTCACCTGATCGTCAACGGCCTGGTCCGAGGCCCCATCTTCGAAGACGCCCAACAGCCCAACCGCGACTACGTCGAGCAATGGTTCCCGGACGATGCCGAGGGCGAGTTGTTCAAGATCGAGGATTGGTTCGACTACGACGACACGATCCTCAGCTTCCAGAACGTCGACGCGACCCTCGACAGGTTCATCACAGCCGACGGCGACTACAAGCTGGCCCGCTACCGATGGAACTGGCGCAAGCGTGCGGTGCGCGACTCGGCGCACGACTACGCGCGGCTCTTCGAGTTGGTGGACGCCCTCAACTCGAGTCCCTCGGAATACACCGCGCGCGTCGAGAGCCTCGTCGACGTCGACGGCTGGATGCGCACGTTCGCCCTGCGCCACGTCGTGGGCGATTGGGATTCCTACGGCTATCGCCGCGGAAAGAACATGTATGCCTATCGCCCCGTCCACGGGCGGTGGCAGCTCCTGGACTGGGACGTCGCCTTCGCCTTCGGTCTGGGGGACGGCACAACCCATGACCTGTTCGACGCTCAACACTCGGACGGCAGCATCGACGCCGTCACCGAGCGCATGTACAACCATCCCCCCTTCCGCCGCGCCTACCTCCGCGCCCTCTACGACATCGCCCATGGCCCGCTCGAAGAAACCTGGGCGCGCCAGTGGCTGGGATCGACCTATACCGCCCTCGCGGACAATGCCCTGGCCGCCACCAGCCCCGACACCATCCTGACGTGGATCCGCAACCGGCGCCTCCACATCATCGAGATGCTCGCCACCAACGCCGCCCCCTTTGCCGTCACCAGCAACGGCGGCCTCGACTTCACGGTCCAAGGCAAAAACCTCGTCCAACTCGAAGGCACTGCCCCGGTGCAGATGCAGACACTTCGGGTGAACGGACGCGCCTATCCGGTGACATGGACCAGCGTTACGGGGTGGCGAGTGAATCTCCCTTTGCGGAGCGGATCCAATGTCCTCGAGTTCGAGGGATATGGCTCGACCGGAGTTCTGATTCCCGGAGCGGCCGCAACCCTCCGCATCGATTACGCCGGGCCCGACCAGAACCCACAGGATTGGCTGGCCATCAGCGAAGTCCATTACCACCCGAACGCGCCGGACACCGGCTTCGTCGAGATCCACAACATGTCCGCCACGCACGCGTTCGATCTGACCGGATTCGAGCTTCGGGGCGCGGGCTTCGCGTTCGCCGAAGGCACCGTCATCGAGCCAGGCGCCTACCTGGTGGTCGTCACCGACCGGTCCGCCTTCGGCGCGGAGTACGGATACCAGGCGCGCGTTGCCGGCGTGCTGCCCGGCCGTTTGCGGAATGACGGTGAGACGCTCAGCCTCGTCCGGCCCGGGGCGACACCCGAGCAAGATGTGCTCATCGACCGTGTCACCTACGACGACGCCTGGCCCTGGCCCGCCGCGGCGGATGGCGAGGGTTCCTCGCTCCAATTGGTGGATCCTACCGAAGACAACCGCCGCCCGGGCGCCTGGGTGGCCGTCACGAACGATCCGTCCACAACCGGCTGGAAGCTCGCCCAGATTACCGGCATCGCCAGCGGCGGTTCTCTCTATATCTACCTCGAGTCGTCGGGCGAGGTCTTCCTCGACGATGTCTGGCTGGCCGCCGGACCGCTGGCGGAGACCGGGACCAACCTGGTGAAGAATGCCGGATTCGAACAACCCCTCGCCGGGTCGTGGACCGTATCCGACACCGACCCCGACAGCCGAATTGAATCGACCCTGAGCCATTCGGGCGCCGCCTCGATGCGGCTGATCTCGGAAACGGGCGGCAACACACTCCTCCCTTCCCTGGGACAAGCCAACCTGGCGGTCCGCCCGGGCGAGCTCTACACGCTCAGCTTTTGGTATCACCCGACCCCGACCGGCGGAGGCCTGACCGCCGGCCTGCTGGGCAGCGCGCTGGAATTGACCGTCAGCCTCGTGCCGGGCGAATTGCCGCTGCCGCTCGCCACGCCCGGCGCCCCCAACGTCCTGCCGGGCGTCTTCACCTCGCTTCCGCCGCTCTGGATCAACGAGGTCATGCCGAACAACCTCAGCGGCCCGCGCGATCGCTTCGGCGACCCTGATCCCTGGATCGAGCTGTTCAACGCCGGCGGCGACCCCGTCTCCCTCGATGGCCTGTTCCTTGCGCATAACGGCCCCGGCCTCCTCGAATGGCCGTTCCCGACCGGACTCACGATCGAGCCGGGCCAGCGCCTGGTGGTGTGGGCCGACGGCGAGCCTGGCGAAAGCGGCGCCGAAGAGCTCCACGCGAACTTCCGCCTCGATCCGATCGCCGGCGCGATCGCGCTGTCGATCGAGGACGGGGCTGCCATCCGCGTTGTCGATTCCCTGCGCTACGCCGACGTGTTCCCCGATCGTTCCTGGGGATCGTGGCCCGAGGGCGATCCCGATTCGCGGCAGGTGCTCCATTACCCCACGCCCGGCGCATCCAACGACCCTTCATCGGAACCGGTCGTCATCTACGTGAACGAGTGGATGGCCGCCAACAGAACGACTGTGGCGGATCCGGCCGACCAGGACACCGACGATTGGTTCGAACTTTACAACCCGAGCGACGTCGCGGTCGATCTCTCGGGCTATTCGGTCACCGACGACTTGGGAGAGCCGCGCCGATGGGTGCTGCCGTCAGGGACAATCATCCCTGCCCGCGGCCACCTGCTGATTTGGGCGGATGACGAGACCGAGCAGAACGCACTCGGCCTCGGCCTTCACGCCAACTTCCGCCTCAGCCAGGAGGGCGAATCCCTTGGGCTGTTCGCCCCCGACGGGACCCAGGTCGATGCGGTCACGTTCGGGCCTCAGGAGGACGATGTGAGCGAGGGCCGGTACCCCGATGGTGCGCCGCAACCGTTCATCGCCATGACATCGCCAACCCCGGGCGGACCGAATGTTGCGCCCGGCCCTTCGGCCCCGCGGGCCATCAGCATCGAGTTCAGTGGCGCGGGGATTGCCGTTCGCTGGGCGGTCGAGCCCGGCCAGACCTACCGAGTCGAGTTCACGGACGACCCTGTCGACTCGGCTTGGCAGGCCGTCGGCGGACCCGCAATGGCCACGGAGCCGGTCCTCGAGTTTGTCGATCCGATCGATCCGCAGCGAAGGCAGGGCTTCTATCGCCTCGTGTTGCTGCCATAGAACGCTCTGCTCGATTCGGCGGGCCGTTCTCTGTATAGGCGCGGCATCGGTCGGAGCATCCGGCTGCACCGTCGTCGATCGAGGGGCAGACAGGTTCGGCACACCGCCTGTCCGCCCCCCCATCTCCGATCTCCGATCTGCCATCTCCGATCTCCCATCTCGGGAGTTGACTCCCGGGGGCGCTCGCACGAAGAATCTCGCCCATGAATGACACCCTGGATCATCTGACATCACGTCGCGAGTTCTTGAAATCCACCAGCCGCGTCGCCGCCGCCTCGGCGTTGGCCGGCATTGCCCTGCCGCATGTTCACGCGGCCGACGACAGCACATTGCAGTTGGCGCTGATCGGCTGCGGCGGACGCGGCACGGGCGCCATCGTCAACGCCTTAGCCACGCGCAATCAAGGCCCCATCAAACTGGTGGCCATGGCCGATGTCTTCAAGGAACGCCTCGACGAGAGCTATCGCAACCTGAGCCGGAACCATGCCGCCCAGATGGACGTGCCGCCCGAGCGGCGGTTCGTTGGATTCGACGCCTACAAGAAGGCGATGGATTGCCTCAAGCCGGGCGACATCATGGTTGCCGCCACGCCGCCAGCCTTCCGCTGGGTCCACTTCACCTACGCGATCCAGAAGGGCCTGCACGCCTTCATGGAAAAGCCCGTCACCGTCGACGGCCCGACTTCGAGACGCATGTTCGAGTTGGGCGAAGCCGCGACCAAGAAGAACCTCAAGGTCGGCATCGGCCTCATGTCCCGTCACAGCCGCCACCTCGCTCAACTGGCCGAACGCGTCCACAACGGCGAGATCGGCGACATCATCCTGCAGCGCGGATACCGCATGCACGGGCCGGTCGGGTTCTTCGCGTCGTTGCCCAAGCCGGCCGGCGTGAGCGACTTGATGTACCAGGTCCAGCGTTTCCACAGTTTCATCTGGGCCAGCGGCGGCAACTACAGCGACTTCTACATCCACATCATCGATCATCTCGGCTGGATGAAGAACGCCTGGCCGGTCAAGGCCCAGGCGCTCGGCGGACGCCACTATCGACAGAGCCCCGAGGGCGTCACCTACGTCGACCAGAACTTCGACACCTATGCGGTCGAGTACACGTATGCCGACGGCACCAAGTTCGACTTCGACGGCCGCTGCATGACGGGCTGCATGGACCAGTACTTCAGCTATGTGCACGGCAGCAAGGGCAGCGCCATCGCCTCGAAGAACGGCGATTGCGGAGGCCCCTCGACCATCTTCAAGGGCCAGACGCCAAGGCGCTCCGACATGCTCTGGGAGTCCAAGGTCACCCCGGGCGAAGAGGATCCCTACCAGAACGAATGGAACGACCTCATCCAGGCCATCCGCAACGACAAGCCTTACAACGAAGTCAAACACGGCGTCGAGGCCAGCCTCGTCACCTCGATGGGCCGCATGGCCGCCCATACCGGACAGGAAATCACCTACGAGGAAATCCTCAACGGCGACCACGAAATGGCCCCCGGCCTCGATCAGCTCACCGAAAGCTCGGAGGCCCCTCTGAAGGCCGGTCCCGATGGCCGTTACCCCGTCCCCGAGCCCGGACGCAAACGCACCCGCGAATACTGAGCCTCGCGGAGTAAGCGGCCACGGATAGACACGGATCAGACACGGATGAATCGCCGATCAGACAGTGGGTCGAGCGCCGTTCGCGGCGACCGGACGATCGGCCCGCACCGCCTGTTCGAATGCGGTTCTTTCCGTGTTCAATCCGTGTTTGTCCGCGGCTCTCTCAATCAACCGTGGTTCCGTGGCCGTCCCGCAGCGCGGGATGAGTCCGCGCCATCTCGCTCCGCAAAGGCAGCAATCGGCGCCGACTCATGTCGGCGGCTACACGCACCCAAAGCGTTCTGAAAACAGATCTTCGCTCCCCATGAATCTTCAACTCGTTCCTCGAATGTTCGCGTCCACCCTCGCCATTCTCACCCTCTGCGCATGGACGGCCTCAGCCGCTGACATCGAGGAGGGTTTCACCCCGATGTTCAACGGCAAAGACCTCGCCGGCTGGGAGGGCAAGCCCGGGTGGTGGCGGGTCGAGAATGGCTGCATCACGTCCGAAAGCACCCCCGAAAAGCCTTGTCCCACAGCGCACTACCTCATGTGGCGCGGCGGCAAGCCGGGCGACTTCGAGCTGCGCCTCGAATACCGGCTGGTTGGCGGCAACTCGGGCGTCCAATTCCGCAGCAAGGAACTCCCCGAATGGGACACGTCCGGTTATCAGGCGGACATGGAAGATGGCGGCCAATGGACCGGGTGTCTTTTCGAGCACACGCGCGGGGGCGTCTCGATGCGCGGCGAGAAGGTGGTGATCGACCTGGACGGCACCCGCCACGTCACACCGATCGGCGATCCTGCGGAGCTTCTCAAACGCGTCAGGAAACAGGATTGGAATTGCTACCGCATCATCGCGCTCGGCGATCAAATCGTGCTCGAAATCAACGGCACAGTGATGTGCCGGGCCATCGACAGCCAGACAGGCCTTGCCGCGAAAGAAGGCGTTATCGCCCTCCAGATGCATCCGGGCCCCCCCATGAAGGTCCAGTTCCGCAATCTCCGGATCAAGCTGTTTGACCCGCCGCCCCCAGCCCCCCGAAGTGCCCGCTGAGCAGTTCGGGGAGCAATTCGAAAGATAGTCGGATGGCTTCCCGTCGCTGTAGCCGTCCTCGTTGCTGACCAACCCCGGCAGCACCTGGGTCCGATCCCAATGGTCCTTTGGCCCGAGGAAGCGGAGGTGTGGCCGCCCGACTGGCGGCCTTCCTGGCCGGAGGGCCGCGCAGACCGACCGGAGGGTAAAGGCCTGTCCATGGAAGGAGGGAAACGGCACAAGCGGTGGAGCAGGTCCCGGTTTGAGATCGTGATTGGAGCGTCGGATGCAGTGCAAAGTTTGACTCGAACATTTCGGCTGGACGGGCATTCTCAGGGGCGAATGAAGTCCACTGCGAGTTCTGCGAAGGTGCCGACGGGTTTCAAAGCGTGCGCGGAGGGCGGGGGAAGGGGAGTCGGTCGTGGCGAACATTTCGGAGCCAGCGTCAAGTCGTCACAGAAGCTTCCGTGTACGCGTTGAACTGCCATGGCAACGCGCTTCTTCGACCAGCCGATTCTGAATTCGCCGTACGATTACCCAGGCCGGCATTGGGAACTCGACGCCGATGGTCAGCCAACAAACAACATTGTCGAGGCGCGGCGTCGGTCGGCCTTCATCACTCCGGTCCCGAAGCCCAAGAAACGTCGGCGCGCCGCTGCCCAGCAGCGCGAACTGCTTTTCCAGGACGAGGAAGGCATCTCTACGGTCAAGCAGCAGTACGACCCGAACACCATCATCAACGAGATCCGCGGCTACGTGGACCAGTGGCGTCGGCTGCCAAACCCGGATCAGTGGCAGGTCACGCCGGAGACGGCGCGCCTGCTGCAACACTGGCGCCATTATCCGTTCGCGGGCATCCGGCCCTTCTTCTGCCAGATCGAGGCGGTGGAAACCGCCATTTGGCTGACCGAAGTCGCCCCGCATCAGGGCGAGCGGGGGAAGAAGTTCGTCGATTACATCAAAGCGGCCAACGAGCAGGCGAACCCCGAGC
>JAKLFY010000103.1 GCA_022710935.1 Verrucomicrobiota bacterium | reverse complement strand
CGTTCGTGATCGTCGTCGTCGTTCTGCTCGGGCTTGGGCGGTGATAAAGGCTGTCGCTTCCGCCGACGGCGGCAGAACATTTGGCCGGCCTGCCGCCGGGTCATTTGAGCGTTGCTCGTACAACGTTTCTGCGCGTCTTCTGTTCCCCAGCTAGCATCTTGCAGGGGCCGCATCTCGCGCCCGAGTCCAGGGCCTTGGTTCATCGTCCCGGAAATGGCATCCTGGCTTCGAGATGCATCGCGTGATCGCCCACCTGGACATGGACGCGTTCTTCGCCTCAGTCGAACAGCGTGACAATCCGGCGTTGCGCGGTAAGCCGGTCATCGTCGGTGCGCCCCCCACCCAACGCGGCGTGGTCTGCGCCGCCAGCTACGAGGCGCGGAAGTTCGGGGTCCGCTCCGCCATGCCCAGTGCCACCGCCGGGCGCCTCTGCCCCAAGGGCGTCTTCGTGCGCCCGCGCATGAACCGCTACAAGGAGGAGTCGGACTTCATTCTGAAGATCATGGCCGAAACGGGCGCCGTCATAGAGCCGATGTCCATCGTTCCTTTCAAGAGCATCAGCGGCGAGGAGACATTCCTGCGCGACACCGAAGACCGGGGCGTGCTGCGGGCGTGTCTGCGGGGGCAAGCGGCGGAGATCGCGGCCAAGCTCAAGCGGCGTCACCTGGCGGCGCATACGATCCAGGTGAAGGTGCGGTACGGCGACTTCACGACCCTGACACGCCAACTCACGGTCGAGGAACCGCTCACCGAAGCCGAGGACATGTATCGGCTTGCATGTCATCTCCTGGGGCGGAAGAAGCTTGTGTCACGTCCCTTGCGACTCCTCGGTCTTGGAGTCAGCAACCTGCGCGAGCCAACGGCACAGCAGTTGATCTTGCTGTAGGCCGGGTCATTGAGCTGTCGGCGCCACCAAAGGCAGGTCCAGCCAGGCCAGGCCCGCGCCGCGACTCATGTGATTCTTGACGCCGGTGGGCATCTGCTCCGCCACATTGCCGTCGTAGAAGATTGCCAACCGCCGCCCCACCTGCACAACCGACGGCAGGCCGATGATGTCGCTCAACATGTGCCACCCTTTGGCGTCGAAGAACGTCACGCCGTAGGAAGCGGACGCCGAATCGTCCGCGCCTTCCCAGCCCAGTTCAAACACGGCGCCTTTCTTCGTCCAGTGGACCAAACCGAGTGAATTGGCGTTCTCATCACTGGTTCACGGCTTTCATGCTCCCCTCGGGATAGCGCATCCCGGCGGCTGCTCCGGGCGGGATGGCCTGATCGAGCTGCGCCAGATCGGCAGCCGTCAATTCGACCGTCAGCGGACCATCTTTTCCGAGTCTTCGTTGTTTCATGATTCTGTCGTTCGAGCATTGAGATGCACGTGCAGCAGTCCAGCAGCCCATCGAAAGGGCGGATACCTCTTACGAGCCAACGCCGCTCGCGCCGCTGTCGCTCCGGTCTTCATCGACGGATCATGTCGAGCAGGCCACGCTGAGGCAAGGACGGGGCGACCGTAATGGCGAGCGGCACGGTGCAGTCTTGGGCCGAACCGCCAAGGACGCCGGCGCACCGCTGCTGCGAGGGGTGCGGGCGGGTCGGGCCAAGTCTGTGCCGTGCCGCCCTGCACCGCGAGGGCGGGCGGTTGGGGCCTGGTGCGACAGAACAATGGACAGACAATGGCCAGCCTCACTTGCCGTCTGCAGGACGTTCCTGTTGGGAGCAGCTCGATACGAGCAGAATGAGTGTGACGAGTTGTTGCAAACACACAATCCTCACCGATCTCGACCGGCAGGCAAAACGCAACAGACGCCAATGTTTACAGGCTTAGAACGCGTGCTTCCCGCTTTCGGCTTCATGCCCGTTGCGGCAGCCTTGGGTGGTCTCTGGTGTCGTCAAGTGTAGGCAACGAATCTCCGGGGCCTTCATCGAGATTCGGGGGAGAGGATTGCCCCTTCGTCCCTGTGCACTGCCTCGCACGCATTGAGAGCGGCCTTGCTGGAGGGTGCGGCCGCCTTTCGGGGCTGGCGGGCGGCCACCCACCAGCCGCGAAAGGCCGACCAGGGGCTCGGCAGGGGACAATTCTGCCGCGTTTCGCCTTGAATGGCGCCCCCAGCCAGGCACACTCCAGCCACGTCGAAAGAGCAAATGCCTATCAGTAGTTTCCAGTTTCAATGAACTGCAACTTGTGTCGCTCCTGTGCGCCGTGATGCTGATCGGCTTCGGCATCAAGTTCCTCTGCGATGCCAGCACCAGCCTTCCTCCGATCCATGCCGCGTTGTGATGAGTCACTCCCCAAAAGCCCCCCGCGACTTGAAAGAACGTGCCCCATGACCCACCTCCGGACCTGTTGCCTCTTGCCGATCCTTCTCCTCGTCGGGCGCGAAGCCGTTTGCCAGATTGCCCGGCCCGATTGCTTCCCCGCGGTCACGCAATTCTCGCCCGTGCCGTCCGGCAAAGGATGGAAAGGCGAGGAAGGACCGCTCAGCCACGAGATCCTTCGCGACACGATCGACAACATTCGCGACCACGGCTTTACCGGCATCGAAGCCCCGACCCACCGTCCCGCCGAGGAAGAGGCCTTCATCCTCGAGTACGCCCAATCCAAGGGCATGCTCGTCACCTGTCACGTCGGTGCCCTGGAACTCTTCGGACGTACTGACCCGCCCGAAACGTGCGTCTACTCCCCCCAATATGCCCGAGCCGTTCGTGCCAATGCCCAGAAGCAGTTGGCTGCGCTCAAGAACATCCCCCGCCTGTACAACGCCTTCATCTACCAGGATGAACCGTTCCATTGGGGCCCCAAGTCGTTCGGCTACAACAGCGAGGTGAAGGCCGAGTTCCTCAAACGCTACGGCTACGAGCTCCCGCCGGACCTCGAGAGCGTTCGCGACGATCCTCGCAAGTGGAATGATGTGATCGATTTCCGATCCAGCTACTTTCCCGACGGATGGCGGCAGGTCTATGCGATCACCAAGGAAATCAACCCGAACTTCAAGACCGTTCTCACCCACGACAGCCACAACACCTTCGGCGCTGGGTACAGTTCCCATTCCGAAATCGCCATCGACGATGTCTTTCACTGGGGCGGCGATTTCTCCGATATGTTCGTCTTCGACATCTATCCCTACATGATGTTCGACTTCCGCTTCGGCCGCCCCGCCCAGCTCCCAAAACCGCGAATCAGCCAGACCCACTACTCCTTCGCCCAGATGCGCAACCTCACGCGGACCTATGGCAAGGAGCTGGGGTTCTGGGTCGGCACCTACAACCCCGCATGGTTTGGAGATTACTTCTGTCCCGAACTGGAAGCCATGTCGTGGTCCGAACGCGAGATGAGCATCACCGCCGTGGCCCAAGGCGCCGACTTCCTCTTGACCGGCTACAGGATTCCCGCCGACGCCGGCCATTGGGAAGCCTTCGGCGATGGCCTCCGCCTCCTCCAGCAGGCCGGTCCTCGATTGCTCGACGCCCCCAAAATCAAAGCCAAAGCGTGCATGCTCTTCCCCAGAACACAGTACATCCAACTGCAGCACGAATATTTCAATGTCGGCCTCTCGTTCGAGCTGTTCCTCCGCGCCTTTGGCGAACTCGATATACTCCACGAGGACCAGGTTACTGACGACTCGCTCCAAGGCTACGAGCTCCTCGTGCTCTTCGATGTGGAACTCCTCCCTGAAAGAGTGGCGGAACATATCGCCCGTTTCGTCGAGAACGGCGGTGCCGTGATCGCCGATTGCGTGCCGCGACTCGACGCTGATCGACAGCCCATGTCGACCATGGAGAAACTCTTCGGCGTCAAAGACGCCGCCACCGGCCGGATCCGCCGCGCCGGCCATTGGGTTCCCTACAAGAAACAGCCTCCCATTTGGGCCAACCGTCCCGCCGATGCCCCCGACGAGACCGTCTACACAACGGACTCGCTCAAGGCCGAAGCGTTCAATACCGCCCTCGATCTGACGCTCGTCAGCCCGCGTCCTTCGACGGTCACGACCGGTCAGGTGCTGGCATCCACGGCCTCCGGTCAGCCCGCCGTTGTCCACCGCGGCGTGGGCCACGGGCAGGTCTTCCTGCTCGGTTTCTGCCTCCAGGACACCTACTTCAAGACCTGGGAAGACGACTCCACCGCCAGTCGTGCCCAACTCGGCGCTCTTGTGGAGGCCATGACCCGGGCGGCCGGCATCCGTCCCCACGTGGCCTCCTCCAACGCCGACATCGAAGCCGCCGTCCGCATCAACCAGAAAGAAGGCTTTCTGTTCATCATCAATCACGAAGCCCAATCCCCTAAAACCACCGTCCGTTTGGCCGACCTTCCGTTCCCGATCGGTGCGATCACCGACCTCGGTTCCGGCCAGCCGGTCACCTTCGCCAGCCAATCACAAGGCGAGGTCAAGCTCGACCTCTCGGTCCCCCTCGGCGAGGTCCGGCTCTGTCTCCTCACTCCGGCTGCGGATTCTGGTAGCGCGAGCCGAACGCCAGATAGCAGCCGGTCCTTCTCCCTCTGGCAGCTTCCCAACCAGACCCGCACGCAAATGATGTCCTACGTGCTTCGAAGCCCTGCCGGGAAAGTGGTCGTTATCGACGGAGGCAATGTCGGCGACGCCGCCTACCTCGCCGACTTCCTCAAGGGCCAGGGGGACACGGTCGACGCATGGTTCATCACACATGCTCACGACGACCACTTCGACGCACTGGGCGAGATCCTCAAAGACCCCGGCTCCCTCAAGATCAACACCCTCTATGCGTCCCTGCCCACCCAGGCCTGGATCGACCAGGTCGGCACCGAAGGCGAACGGGCGTCGTTTGCCAGGTTCCACAAGGCCCTCGCCCAGGCCGGCCGCACGATCACCGCTCTGGACCTTGGCCAGAAACTGGAGATCGACGGCATCCGCATCGAAGTCCTGGGCGTGGAGAATCCCGAGATCACCCGCAACGCCGTCAACAATTCCAGCCTGGTGCTGCGGATGTCCGACGCTGCCAAGTCCGTTCTATTCCCGGGGGACCTCGGGGTGGAAGGGGGCCAGAAGCTCCTCGAGAGCCCTCTGGCCGATCGCCTCCCATCCGACTACGTCCAGATGGCCCACCACGGCCAGAACGGCGTGAGCGAAGCCTTCTACCAACGGGTCAACCCAACCTATTGCCTCTGGCCCACGCCCGAATGGCTCTGGAACAACGACTCCGGTGGTGGTAAGAACTCCGGTACCTGGCGAACCCTGGAGGTCCGAGCTTGGATGGATAAGCTCCCCATCAAGGCCCACTACCCCATGTTCCAGGGCGTCGCCAGGATCGAGTGAGGTAGGGCGATAAAGCAATCTTTCCATGAACAGGGGTCAAACCATGACATTGTCTGGACTGAGGGGTGACGACGCCCCAAGTGAGCGCATGCCACGCAAGCTGCGAGTCGAGCTTCCCGAGAATCCCAGGGGGTCCTACATACGGGCACGATCGGGCGGGAACATTTGCTCGTCTTGGGCGTGTCGAAGTGTGGGTGTGACGGCTTGGTGATCCAGTCAGTGCTGCCGAGGGCCTCGTCGCCGTTGCCCTGGCTCGTGACGGGGTTGCCGCCGATCACTCGCGGTCTGGCATCGGGAGCGGATGGCCGGCGAGTTGTTTGGGTTGGTCGGCGGGGTTGTAGGAGCCGTAGAAGACGGCGTTGCAGTCGATCCAGGCGGCCAGGCGGCGCAGTTCGTTGTCCGCAAGTTGCACGTCCTGGTGACCGGCGTGCAGCATCCGTAGCAGCCGGCTGCCACGGGCCCCGTATTGGCCGCCCACGGGCGTCACCTGAATCTGATTGCGCATGGCAAAGCGCGGCACCAGCGGTTCGACGGGCGGCTGCCCCGCCTGCTGCGGTGGCGGCTCGCTCGTCAGGGAGACGTAGGATCGCGTGAAGGCGGCGAACGGCTCGCCTGTCAGGAGGATGCCTTTCTTGGCCTCGGGTCCGCTGTGGCAGCGGACGCAGTGCAGGTCGAGCACGGGTTGCACGACTTCAGCGTAAGCGAAGGGGCGTCCGCCGAGTTCGCCCGGTTCGAGGCGCGATGGCGGACGCCGCAAGGCCAGGGGAATGGCCCGCTTCGGGACGGGCGCCGAAAGGCGGTGCTCGTGGCAGCCGACACACGAAATGGTCTCACCGGGCTGGACGTAGGTTGTCGAGCGCATGGTCTGGTACGCGAAACCACCCTGGTCGAGCGCCTGGAACAGAACCGGCTTGTGCGCCGGCACCAGGAATCGCGCGGAGCCGTCGGCCTCGACCGGCACGGTGCCAAGGATGGCGCGCGTGTTCTCCTCTCCCGCAGCTCCGATCTGCGGGGCGTTGGCGATCCAGGTGGTCTTGGGGAAGATTTGCACGACGCGCAGGGCCTTGATCGAGCCGCGCGGGACATCGCCGAGTCCCTGATAAACGTCCGCGACGAACATCTCGCCGGTCGGTGGCGCGTCCGGTCGCAACGTGCTGGGGAGCACGGGCGGAGTGGGCCGGGGCCGGAGCGGGATGGGGCTGGTGCAGCCGAGCTTCGGATCGCGATAGAGCAGTTCGCGGTTGCCGGCGGCGTCGAGCACGTACAGGCCGAGGGCGTGATCCGGATTCGGGTTGGTCAGTTGTTCGCCTTCGAAGATCAGGCGGTCGCGGCTGTAGGCCACGAGGAACAGCTTCTCCGACAGCGGCCACGGCGCATTGTAGTACTCCGGGATGTCGTTCGATTCGGCTTCCGGATACGGCCCGGGCGTCAGGCGGGTGATGGCGGCCTGGCTGTTCGGGTCCACGGCGCGGTCGAGCAGGCAGAGGGGTCCGGCGGTGACGGCATGATGAGCAGACGCGACGAACACGATCTTCCGGCTGCCGGGGATCGCTTTCGCCTGGAAGCTGCAATGCGGCACCGGCGTCGCGTTGCCCCAGACGGTGGTGGGATTGGTTCCATCCGGACGGGTGGCCCACAGGTTCTGGTGCGTAACGGCGTCGCGATCGATGTAGTCCCAGCGCGCGAAGAGGATTTCGCCGGTGTTCGCCACGGACGGGAACCACTCGTTGACATCGTTCACCGAGAGGACGCGCACACCGGTGCGGTCGGCGTTCATTCGATGGAGGGTGTAACCGTGCCAGCGCCGGCTGAAGTTCGGCCCGAAACACCGCGAGTAGCCGCGGCGCCGCGTCGACACGAACGCGAGGCCGCCGTCGGGCAGGTAACAGGGCATCATATCGTCGTACGGCCCGCGGGTGAGCTGGCGCAGACCCTGGCCGTCGACACCGATCTCATAGAGGTGGAAGTAGGCGCGGTCATCGCCCTCCTCGTTGACCGGCAGCGCGGTCGAGTCGGGCGTCTGCGGCGGACACGCGACGAATGAGAAGGCCACGCGTTGACCGTCGTAGGCCAAGCACGGTTCCAGGAAGCTGCCCGCCGGGAGTTGCGGACCAACCAGGTCGCGCACGGCCAGGGAACGACCCGGTCGTTCCAGGACACACAAGCCGCCACCTGGCCGTTGCCGCCACCCGAAGTACTGCCCCACTAGATGGCTGTAGCTGGGCTGGGCGCGCCGGCAGAACAGCAGCTTGTCGAAGTCCAACAGCGGATGAGAGAGCAGGAGGGCGCGCTTGAGCAGCCGCGTCCGCAGATAGAGCCGACGCAGGCGCGCGGTGCGGGTGGGGTCATCGGCGCATCCGCTCCCACTCACAGACGCGACCGCCTCCGTGACCTCAGCGAGGTGCGCGGCTGCCGTCGCCAGTTCCGCTACCGGCGAGCCGTCGCGGAGCTCCGTGATAAGCTGGCGCGCCCGGCGCGTGTGGTCGTGGATGGCGGCAGCGTAGCGGGCGGCAGTATCCGTCAACCGGTCCTCGCGCCACCATTCCTCGAGGGCCAACTCAAGGAGGTCGCGATCGGTCTGGGGTGCGAGTGACGGGGCGAGCCGGGCGAGTTCCTGTTTGAGTTCGAGGGAAACGGGGAAGACGGGGTGCTCCGGCTGCGGCACTTCACCGGGGCCGAACATCTCGTAGAACCAACCGCCGGCGCCCTGTTCCTGGGCCGCGAAACCCTCCGACGCCTGGAACCGCTCGCCATCGGCATAGGTAACGACCGGGTCCCAACCGGTCGTGTCGCAGAAGATGGCGCCGCGTTTGTCGACCACGAACCGCAGGGCGTCTCCGCGCTTGACGTCCAGCGTCAGCTTGGGCTCGACGCCTTGGCGGTCGGAGCCGTCGATTTCCGCCTGCCACAGCTCGCGGTCGTTGTGGCGGATGCTGGCGCGGATGCCATCGCCATCGAGGTGCACTTTGAACACGCGCCCAACCACCGTCACTTGACCGTCGCGAGGAGCCGTGAAGCGGCGCACACTTGGGTTGTTCTGGCCGGGGTGGTGCCAGTCCTTGCCCACCCGCGTCCAATCCGGTCCCGTCCAGAAGGTCGAGCCGTACCATTGCTCCTTGCGATAGACGAGCAGCGAGACTGGCTCTGCAGAGCGGCCCGGCATGACCGCCGCGGCGGCGCCGATCCCGACGACGCCCAGCGCGAGCCGCAGCCACTGTTTGAGGACTTCACCATGTTTCATGACAAGGGTCTCCGATCGTTCGATCGCCGTTCACAGGTTGACCGGGAGCCGCCTCGAGGCGGGACACCGGACACCTCGCCGGCGAACGGGTTCCCCCACAACCACTCCGAAAATGCCGCCGCCGTCAAGGCCAGTCGCATCGCTGGAGGCGAGTTTCCCGCTCCGCGTCAGGTTCCTATCCGACGGCCACCGTGATCGGCGCGGGGAACTGCGCTCGGTCCGCGCGCTGCGAGGCATCGACTCCAGGGTCACCGTCAACAGGCGACTCTGGAGCCTCGCGGAGGAATTGGCCGACGGGAAGCCGTTGGCGTTGCCAGAGAGCGTCGCGGTCATCGCATGAGCATGAAGACGGCCGACGAGCACAGGAAGCCCTGGGCGCATTGGGGCATCTATCACCAGGATCGGGAGTATGCCCGTGAAATGGGCGACCCCTGCTTGGGGATCGTGGAAGCTACCAGCAAGTCGGAAGCGGAAGCCGAGGCGCGTCGCCAAGGCCTCAGCGGTCCGACCGGGCAGCGCCGACATCCGCTGCAGAGAGGTTCGAAATGCAGGTTCACGGCTTTCGGGGGTTGTGCGCACAAACAACCCGCATCCCAAAACGCACCGATGGGCGTGCTCCGCGACGAGGGGTAGCGCCGCGCAGGGCCGGAGCGCAGCGCACCTCGGTCGCGGCCCGGAGCGTGCGCCTGGGACCCCGTCGCGGGGCACGCTGATACACCTTCTCGTCATCCAAGGCCAGCGATATTCCTCGAATCACGCCGCCAACCAGGACGCGTCTTTTCAGTCATGTAAGTCGAGAAGGGAGGGTGATTTGGCGAAAACCAGAGCGTGGAGTCGCTCACGCCCACCGCGGGCTGAACGGAAGCGTTTTTGAAAACTGCGTGTGTTGCACTTGGTTTTGGGATTCTTCTGGCGCGCTCGATTCACCGCCGCGTTGGCCAAGCTGACCACCACGCGTCGAATCGTCCCCAAGACCCGTGCGGCAGCGGGAGTGCGCACGCGGCTTTGATCTTCCCGCAGCGTGACGTCCAGGCAATGGTGCAGTCGGCTCCCCCCTCTCGGTGCGCTCGACCGCGCCCGCCATCTCTGGTCCTTTGGTGCGCCTCGGTCGCCGCATCGAGCCGACGGTGGGTGGCGGTCAGGCGTTCGGAAGCGCGTGACCTGCGCCGTCCAAACCCGACAGTGCCGGGTGCCGGGAGGCGTGGGGGCAGACAGTCTTCCAAGTCGGAACCATCCGCTATCCTCGCCTTGAACCGAGGGACGCCGACTGCGCCGCCAAGCTGAAGAAGCGGACGTTGACAAACCTCTACAACGAGCGGCCCGCCTGGCTCGCCCTCGCCCACCAGAAACTTGACGCCGCCGTTGCCGCCGCCTACGGCTGGCCCGCCGACGTGTCGGAGGAGCAAATCCTCGAACGCCTTTTGGCCCTGAACCTCGAACGCGCCGCGGAAGAAGAAGCCGCCACCAAGACAAAGAAGCCCCGCGCCTCCCGCGGGAAACAGGACGGTGAATTGCTGTGACCGGCGTCGCGTGATGTTACCCAGCGAAAGCCGAGCATCTCCAAGGCGTGGGCCGGCGAGAGATCACCCACGCCCGCGAGGGCGAGTTGCAGCGGAGCCGGAACCGAACGCGGGAAAGGGCGGGGGCAGGAGGGGGATGGGCGCTGTCCGCACTGTGGAGGGGCCTTGGTGCTGGTGGCGGTGCTGCCCCGAGCCCGGCGGCATGCTCGACGCCCTGCTCGGCGAATCCGCCCGGTTCGCCGTCGAACTGGCCCAGCGCCTCCGCGAGCGCGTCTATCTCTCCGTCATCCCCAAGCTCGCCGCCGAGGAAGCGAACGCAACGCAAGAGAACAAGCCGCACACGATGCGAGAAAAGTGCACGGATGAAATGCTGTAGCCGAGTGCCGATCGTGCAGCCTAAGCGTGAAGGGCCAGGCTCACTTTGAGACTTCCAGTGGGAACTCGTGCGCTTCCTCCCCAGCCTGCACCGTGAACAGCACCACACGCACGTTCTTCAAATCCTCTGGGTGCAGTTTCACTAAGCCGCCCGCGTAGGTCCCCGGTTGAAGCGTGTTCTCGCGCAGAATCCAATCAAGACTGTTCACTTGAGTCGCCTTGTTGGCTGCGATCCGCGCCAGCCAGTTGTCGGTGCGCTGGTCGATAGCAGCGCGGGCGGCGGCCTGCGCCGCCGGGTCATAGGTGTGCGTATTGGCTGAGAAGTTCCCGTGCGCAGTCCACCCGCTTGACCCGTACATGCTGTAGTTCCCGCTCGTGGTGCTGACTGTTGGCGACGAAGCGGACATGGAATCCCCGACTGCCGCCATGACCGCCCGGAACGCCTCCCGGCTGGCCTCCTTTTCAATGCCACGCTTCAAGTCCTCATAGGTGTAGATCCTCACGGGCTTCCCATCCCCCAGCACGCGCACCGACGCCGGCCCGAGGACGAATGGTCGGGGGCTGGTGTTCGCGACCAGCACGAACACGGCAGGCGGTTGCCCTGCGCCAAATTCTGGCTGTGACAGCGCGATTAGTACGCTGTTGGTCTTGGTCAGGCACAGAATGGCCTCGCCCTGCTTGTACGTCGTGATCGGGGCGGCCGCAGAGGAAGGTTTCAACCCGCTGCGGGGTGTGGAGCACCCGGCCACACAGCCGGACAGAAGGCCCAGGACAAGAAGCTGGCCCGCTTTCATCGGGGTGAGTCTTCGGCGGACCACATCAAGACGTCAAGGGTTTTGGGGTCCAGGGTTTTTGGGTCCAGCCGCAGGCAGGGCTTGCCCGGCGTTGCGCCCGAGCGCGTTGGATGCCCACTACCACCCTTTTGTTCCCGAGGCCCCCACCCCCTTTGCACGTGGGCGCGTCCGCATCGTCGCGCCATGTCACGGACACTTTGCCCACCATCAAAACGCGCCCAAGGGCAGCCTGGGAAGCTGGCGGCGCATTGTGGAGAGTGACGGGGTGGATGGGGCGGATCGTACGGTGGAGAATTTTCGGCACGCCCAATCAATCCATCCCCGTGGCCCCCCCCGCCGCGCGCGGACCCCCCTCCCCCCGGTCGCGTCGGGGGGGTGTCGGCGGCGCGCTCGGACCCGAGGTCGGCGCCCGAGGGGACCGGGTGGCCGAACCCGAGGCCCCGAGGCCCCGAGGCCCCCGACCGGCGCCGCCTTGACGCTTCGAGGCCCTGGCCCGACCAGCGAGGCGATCCGCGCGAGGCCCGACCCTGGCCCGAGGCCCTGGCCGGCGGGAAGACGGTCCGCAACGAAAACGCGCGGCGCCATTGGTTGTGGCCGGACCCCGAGGCCCCGGACCCCGACCGGCGAGGCCTACCACGTGCAGCAAAACCGCACCTGAAAAAACGCCCTGGCCGGACGCCGCGCCCCCGCGCCCCGACCGGCCCGCCGCAATTCTTGCCCGCCGGCGGTCTGGAACTGACGCCGCAAAACCCCCGCCGCCGAGGCGCGAACATGGACGGTTTCGAGCGCGAGAGTCTGCAAAAGTGCAAAAGGAATGCAAAAGCTGGCTTTTGAAATGGCCTTGTGAATTCTCTGTAACTCCTTGCCTATCAATTGGCGCGTCCGGCAGGACTCGAACCTGCAACCTTCTGATCCGAAGTTCTTTCATGGGGCTTTCCACCCATTTGGACCGACCGACACCGACAAGGACAAATCGTTCATTCCGAGCGTCTTGCTGGCACGCAGCCGCTGAACCACATGGACCCTCGGAGGCCCAATTTTGGGCAAACAGTATACAATGGCAGTATACAATCGGCCCTGCGGGAGACCCCACCTGATTACAGGGAAGGACGTCTCACCGCGGGCGGGACTTCCTGTATTTCCTATGTTTGAGGACGCCACTGGGACGGGCCGCCCCCGGGAGGTTGCGTCCGATTGAAAGCCTCTTGCTGGTGGTGCAATGCTCCACGGCGTGAAAGCGATCCTCCATGCTGCCGCTCTCGTGATGCTGGGCGCCGCGCTCGCCCTTCAAGCGGCGGTCCGCGGTTACCGCCGTGTCGTGCGACTGGACGCCCGGGAGTAGGAATCCAGGTGCCTCATGAGCGTTCGCAGCTCTGATGTGTGGGTTCAGTAATTGAACAGATCGGTGAGGGAGTAGTTCTTTCCGCTGGCGCGGTTCAGTGCCTGGAGGACTTTCCACTGCGTGTTCGCCGTACGCCGCCTACCTTTACACGCCCGCGAGACCATTTTGTGCGTCATTTCCACGGGCGAGGCCGTCACGAGGTCGTGCGGTTTGAGGTTGTGCTCCCGCATGATGCGGGCGATCGGCTGTTCACCCAGGTTACGTTCGATTTCGGCATTCATCGCGGTCCTCGATCTGGAGGCCTGCCGTCAGCGCGCGGTCCTTCCAGACGACAGCACGGTCTTCCTCCCTGCTCTCGGATGGGGTCCTGGTGGCGCCCAGCGCAGCGGCGTCGCCCCGGCGTCCAACACCCCAAACCGTGGACGAGGCCCATGGCAGAGGAACCCATGGCCTGCCTGGTTGGTCTGGGGCGGAGCCTCGCTAATCATCGCCCGGAGGATTGCGCGGATCGAGCCCATGGCGCAATCTCGCACGGCGGCATGGCGTTCTCCAAGAGCTACCGGGATTTCGTCGTTGAGCAACTGGAGCGAATCGCTCCGGTTACGGCCAAGCCCATGTTCGATGGGGAATGACATTGCCAACCGCAGTATGAAAACGCCCACGCTATTTCAACGAACGGGCCGACTTGGCCTCACTCGCATTTGCGTAGCGTGCGCCACGCTCGTGTCCGCTGCCGCGTCCGAGGTTGGGTGCCCCCTCAAACACGGCCAGTGGGAACCGTTCCCGGCCCTCACCGACGAGTTCGATAACGGGACACTGGACGCGTCGAAGTGGTTCCCGAACAACCCCACTTGGATGGGCCGCCAACCCGGTTACTTCAACCCGAAGAACGTTCGCATCGCCAACGGGATGCTCCATCTTGACGCCAAGAAGGAATCGCTCCCGAATCTTCCCGCCGGGTATCACACGTACACGACCGCTTTCGTGAAGGGCAAAACCAAGGTCCGCTACGGCTACTTCGAGATTCGGGCCCGGGCGATGGACTCGCAGGCATCGAGCGCGTTCTGGTTCTACGACATCACCCCGGAGATTTGGTCTGAAATCGACGTGTTCGAGATTGGCGCCCGGCCACAGCCGACCAACTACTACATGAACACGCACCTGTTCCACACGCTGGTCGAGACGGTGCACTGGCACAAGAGCCGCATCTGGAAGGCGCCCTACAACCTGGCCCGGGAATTCCATGTGTACGGCCTCGAATGGGACCCGGAGGTCTTGCGGTTCACGGTCGATGGCGCGGTCGTCCGTGAGGAGCGCAACACCCATTGGCACCAACCGCTGGCGCTCTGCTTCGATAGCGAAACGTTCGCCGGTTGGTTTGGCCTGCCCAAGGACGACGCGCTGCCGGCCACGTTCAGCATCGACTACATCCGCACCTGGAAACGCAAGGACGGGCCAGCCGATGATCGCCCGGAAGCGGTCCAGTTCTCGTTTCCCGGACGAACTGGCGCTGGGGAGAGTGTGTACCGCCTGAAAGTCGAGGAAGGTGGGACACTGGCGGTGACGGCGAAGGGCGGAGCCGAACGGCCAGAGCGGGTTCACCTGGAGTACGTGGACGGCGCGTACTTTGCGGCCCAAAAGGAACCGGAGATTCAGAAGACACTGACGGTCCGTGACGGGGAGGGCCAAGGCCTGTCGTTTCTTATTGCTTGGTCCAAGACCGAACCTTGGAAACGGGAAGGGCGAGAGCGTGCCGGAGAAGCCCCCGGTTCCGCGAGTCCACCGACCAACGGCTACCACGCGGTGGGCGTGGACGTTCGTCCCCTTGCGGCCAAGCCGCGGGGCACGGTCGAGGTCTGGGAATTGCCGACGGAGGGTGGCTCGCCCGTCCGAGTCACGGTTCGGCACTGAAAATGGGTGAACACCATCATGCAAAGAAGCAGAACTCTCCATTGGTTGGCCCTGTCGCTGGTGCTGGCTCTGTCGCGCACCGCGACCGGCGCGGGGGCGTGGCAATCTCACGAGGTTCGGCAGATCAACGGGACGGCGGGTGAGGTTCGCCTGCCCGCGCAGTTCCAGATTGTAACGGAAAGCTGGAATCGGGTGGTGGCTGTGCCTTATCTCGCCTACATCCCTGAGAAGGACCGCCTCCTGATGCTCGTGAGTTGCGACTACCCGCATCATGCCGAAATCCTGTTCAGTGACGACCGCGGGGCATCGTGGAGTTCACCCAGACCTGCGTTGACGGGGGCCGACGGCAAGCCGGTGGCAGGCCTGGGCACGTCCCTGTGTTACCTGGGCGAAGGCACCGTGCTGTTTTACAGCACGGCGCGGTGGTTCAGCCGGGACTACGGCCTAACCTGGAAGGAATCCGTGCCGATCGAAGCCCTTGCGGACGGCAAGCCGTGGTACACGTGGGACCCGCCGTTGGTTGAGCGCGATGCCAAGACTGGCCAGATCACTCGACTCGTGGAAGCGGGCTACACCTGGTTCAAGCCGCCCGAGGTGAAGACCGCGCACCAGCAAGCGTACCTGCGTTTCAGCACGGACGGGGGCAAGCGTTGGAGCCAATCGGCCAAGGTGCCCCACTGGGAGGCGGTCAGCGAGGTGGCCCTGCTCCGTGCGGCCAACGGTCACCTCGTTGCCGCGTGCCGGACCGATACCCCGGCTCGGATGCAGCCGGAGGTCATCGACCACACCGAGGGACTCGGCATCTCGATCTCGACCGATGATGGCCGAAGCTGGTCCAGCGTGCGTAAGCTCTACGACTGGGGCCGGCATCACCCGTCACTGGTCTTGTTGCCGAGCGGAGACATCGTGATGACGTACGTCGTGCGCAAGGGGTACGTCAACACGCCGGATGGCTTTCCGCAGTTTGGCATCGAGGCGGTGGTGAGCCGCGATCACGGCCAGACCTGGGACTTGGACCACAAGTACCTCCTGCGCCACTGGGTCGGCCACATCAAAGAGGGGCCAACGTCGTGGTATCCGAGCAGCCAGGCGACCTCGACCGTCCTCTTGCCGGACGGGTCGATGCTCACGGCCTTCGGGACGGGCTACCGGTGCCAAGACATCGTGAAGGGGCAACCAGCGCCCCGGGACGTCGGGCTGGTTCGGTGGCGGTTGAATTCTGGCGCCGTGAACGCCGAAACCAGACTCCGCGACGCGCCGTTCGACTCGGACCTGCGCAACGTGTACGATCCCAATCGCCCGTGAACACGAAGGCCTTCGTCCGGAGATGGTGAACCCTGGACGTAGACGTCGACTGAGCCCTATGAAAGCCCATCTTGACCCACACCCACGGCGGTCCCGCCAGACCACGATCTGGTTCTGTGCCCTTGTCGGGCTCGGCTGCAACCTCGTCGGCCTGGCGCAACGACCGGCTCAAGGACCGATCTCTGCGGTACGCCAGACTCCCGAGGCCCTGGGCTATGAACTGGTGTGGGAGGACGATTTCAACGGAAACGCGCTCGATCCCCAGAAGTGGGCCGTGCGCGGCGTCGGACCACGAGCGCTGGGGTATGTGTCGCCCGAGGCGGTGACGGTCGGAGACGGTTACCTCAAGCTGCACGCCCTCAAGAAGAACGACCGGATTCTGCTCGGCGCGGTGGGGACACAGGATCGCTTCATGACCCGGTACGGCTACTTCGAATGCCGGGCACAGCTCCAGAAATCCCCGGGCATTTGGGCTGCGTTCTGGATTCAATCGACCGAGATCGCGAAGGGGGAAGATCCGGCAATTTACGGCGCCGAGATCGACATCATGGAGTTCTTCAAGAAACTGGGCACCGACATCGTATCGCACAACGTTCATTGGGCGTACGGTCCGCGCCAGCAGACCACGCGCGGGATGCAGAGCTACCTCAAGGGTGTCGGCGAGGGCTTTCATACGTTCGCCCTCGAATGGACCCCGGAGAAGTACGCGTTCTTCGTGGACGGATACCGCTTCTACGAGGTCAGGGCCGGCCTCTCCCACATCGAGGAGTACATGATTCTGAGCATGGAGATTCCTTCCAAGCCCGAGGAAATCAAGGACACCGTGTTCCCCGATGTGTTCGTCGTGGATTACGTGAAGGTGTACAAGAAGAAGCGGGGGCTTTCGGCCGGCCTGCCGGCGGATGCTCCTGCCCAAACCACACGACCCGCGATCTACGACGACGCGGCCGAGGGCGACAAGCAGGTCGAGGAAGCGCTCGTCCCCATCAACGGGCCTGGCGTGGTCCGACGTCCGACAAGTCGATCGGACGGAAGCCCAGCTTGAAGGCGGGCGATTCAGGCCGCAGCCGGAAATCGTTCTTCTCCAGATCGACGAAGAGCGGATCCGCGATCACAGAATGGACGTCCAGGCCTTTGACTTTCCATTCGTCGAACGTGTAGCGCATGAAACGGATCGGCTCGCCCCGCGACTGCCAGTACAGATTGTAGTCCCACAAGGTCGCGAACGACCACCAGTCCCGTTCCTTGATCAGCGGCCCTTCCCGCCACACCACCAGATTGCGCGTGAACACCTCACCGTTGGGTGGCGGGGGGCCCTCGGGCGCGTCGCCGTAGCGCGTGAGCTGATAGGTGCGCCCGTTCACGAACACGTTGTTCTGGATGATGTTCCCCAGGCAGTTGAAGTTACAGCCCCAGCCGCCGGCCACCGCGTCATGCACCACATTGTTCTCGACCACGATCCCGATGCAGCCGTTGTCGAGAATGATGCCTTCGCCCGCGCCCCACGCCTCAGCCGCGTGCACGTGGTGAATGTAATTGTGGCGCAGAACGGTCCCCGGCGACACCCCCAGACAGTAGAGCGCGCCGTGCGTGCCCAACACGCCGGTACCCAGGTCATAGACATGGTTCTTTTCCACCACATTGTCCCGCGAACGGTTGAGCGGGAAGTAAGACCAGTTCCAGCCCAGCGACACCGCCCACATGAACTGGCCGGTGAATTCGTTGTGCCGAATCCGATTGCCACCTGACTGGCCCACCCACACCGCAGGCGCACCCAGGTAGACCTTGCATCCGTGACGAAACCGGCAGTCAGACACCTCGTTCCGGCACGCCTCCGCTGCGTCGCTGCCGGGATCGGCCGGTTCGCCTATCTTCAGTCCACCCGCACCCAAGTCTTCCAGGACACAACCGATGACCCGATTGTCCTGGCACCCCCGTCCGAGTTCGATCGCCCAGCCGCCCAGGTGTGAAAGCTCGCAGGCTTCGAACACACACCGGCGCGCGCCAGTGACCTGGATCGCGGCCGGCACCGGCAGCTCGGCCTGGGTGTAATGGTACCCTGACGCCGGCAAATCCCACGCCGTATGCCGAAAGGCTAGTCCGCGCCACACGATGTCGTGCACGTACTCCCCCCGGTCGGCATCGCCCGCCACCCGCAGCAGTTGCAGCGTCTCAGGAGCGATGACCTCGGCCTGGGTGAGGTCCTCGCCGGGCAGAGCGTGGTATTGGAGAATCCCTGTCTTGCGGTTCAGGTACCAGCAGCCCGGCACGGACAACCCCGCCGCAACGTTGTCCACGTAGTAGCCGAACGACCAGGTTAATGGTCGCCAGCTTCCGCCCGTGAACAGCACCGAGTTCTGGCGCTCATCGAGCGCCTGGATCCGCAGCCGCGAGGCCATCCAGAACTGCAGCACCACCACCTCGGCGTCTTCCAGGTTGGCCCAGTCCGGGCGCAGGTCGCCCGGTCGGAACCGGAAGGAGCACCGTGCCAGCTCGTCGTCTTTTACCCCGCTCAGGCTGCCGGCCCAGCCGGCTTCCTTGGCATTCGCCGCCCCGGCCACGGTGAACCATTTCTCCTGTGGCCAGCGCGCCCGCTCGCGCCGCTGACCGTTGACGAACAGTTGCCGAAAGACGGTGCGTCCGGATTTGGCTTCGGGTATTTCGACCGACCAGAGGCCGTCCGCGCCCCGCCGCCATCCGCCGATCCGCCGTCCGCCGCTGAACACCGGACGCTCGCCCGGGTAGGCCGCATAAATCACCGGGCGTTCGGGCGCGCCGGAATCGACGGCATTGAACACCAGCGGTTCGGACAACCGGTATTCGCCGCCGCGGATGAGCACCGTGATCGGATGGGTATTGGTGCCCGAACCGTTCACGCGGCGCACCGCGTCGCGCGCGCGGGCGAGTGTCGCGAACGGGCCGTCGGTCTTGTCCGCGTTCGGTTCGGGCCGGGTGCCGGACCAGGTATCGGCGCCATGCGGCGCCACGTAGAACTCGGGACTGGCCGAACGCACCGGAGTTGTCACGGCCGCCAGAAACAGTGCCGGGATCGTCGCCAGGATCAGTCGAATGGGCTTCATTTGCGCAGGGAGTCTCGAATGCAGAAGAGCGTGTTCTCGGAACGGATGAAGATTCGGCCCCTGGCAATCGCGGGGGATGCCTTGCACAAGCCTTCCAGCGGATTTCGGGCCAGGATCTTGAACGTTCGATCGGCCCCGATCACAACGGTCGAACCGTCCTCGGCCAGGCAGTAGAGCCGGCCTTCCGCCAGGACCGGTGATGCTCCATAAGCGCCGCCCAACCGCTCCACCCAGACCACCTGGCCGGTTTCGGCTTCGAGGCAGGAGGCGATGCCGGATTCCTTGAGGCAAAACAAGAGGCCACCCGCATACACGAAGGACGGCATGAGGGGCACGTTGACTCGCGACTCCCAGGCGATGTGGGTCGCCGTGACCTCACCCTGGCCGTCAGGACGAATCGCGCGTAAAGTGGGTGTCCCATAGCCCGACGACGTGAACACGAGGCCCTGCCCGCAGACAATCGCAGGCACCACGCCTTCTCCGCGACTTTGCACACTCCAAAGCAGCTTTCCGGATTGAGGATCAAAGCCCTGCACGACATCGCCGGCGCCGCTGATCAATTGCGCCTTGCCGTTGACCTCACTGAGCATCGGCGTCACGTGGGCCTGTCGCGACAGACCCCGTTTGCCTCGCCACTTCTCCTGCCCCGTGCGCTTGTCCAACGCCGCGATGAACGCCCCGTCCCAGGCGGTGAGATAGCCGATGTTGTTGACGTCGGTTGGCCCGTTGCCGTCGAAGGGCATGATCAGCAGGTCATCGTAGAGAACCGGCGATGCCGACAGCCCATGCTTGCTGACGAACTGGCGATCGCGCCAGCTCCACAGGACGTTGCCTTTCCAATCCACGGCCACGATACGCCCCCCGTTGAACGCCGCGTAAACCAACGTCCCATCAGTCACCGGCGTGGGCGTGGCATGGGAATTCTCGGCCAACTTGCGCGGCGGATCCTGGCTGAAGACCTGCCTGTTCCAGACAATGTCCCCGGTGTCGGCATCCACGCACACCAGATGGCACGAGGTCCCATCCGGCGAGGCCGCGCTCACGAGAACGCGATCGTCCCAGACAATGGGCGACGACCAGCCCGTCCCCGGCACCTGAACCCGCCAGGCCAGGTTCGTGGTGAGGCTCCACGTCAACGGGAGATTCTCCTCCGCGGAAACCCCCTGACCCCCAGGCCCGCGGAAACCAGGCCAGTTCTCGGCAACGCAAGGAAGGCTCACGAGAATCGCGAGGACTCCGGCTCGGAACGCGCCGGAAGTTGCGCTGAGGATTGTTCTCATGGCTCAACGGCTCACTGCAGGTCCCTCAGCCCTTGGAGCGCCGCTTCGATCAACTGCTCGCCCGCACCCGGCGCAAAGGGGCTGCTTTGCACCTCGTAGCCGCCCTCGGCGTAGCTTGCCCGCGTGGGCACGTAGCCGGCGGCACCGTTGCAGTGGGTGAAGATGAATGTGCTCCGGAACGGCGATGCGTTTTTGATTGCCTGGCCGATCCCGTTGAACACCTCCCCGCCAAAACCCACGAAGGCAACCTCACCGACCCGCCCGAGGCTCAGGTTCAACGGGCGTGTGGCCTCGGCGGGAGCCGACGCCGCTGCGCCCGGTTTGCAGGGCAGTTCGACGGTCTTAAACAAGGTCTTGATCGGTCCATTGGTGGTCGAGCCCTTCATGCCCTCGATCACTCGGGCGACCTCCTCACCCAGCATCGTCCCCATCAGAATGGGTTCCGGAATCCATCCCTTGTCGGTCCGGAATTCAGGCAGGACGCGCACCCACGGATCGATGTCGTCGGAGGCACCCGAGAAGCCAGGTGCCACCACCGCACTCCCCAGATAGCGTTCGAGGAACTGCTCGGCCAGGCCATGGATGTCGCCGCTGACCAGGTAGTTCTTCGGCCCCAGCGAAGTGCTATGGGTTGCGTAGGCGAAAAGCACAGCGACCAACTCACGGTCGGGCGGCCGCGCCAGCCTGAGCACCTGCACCTCGCGGTCGGTGGGCAACGACGGATTACGCCCCAGCACGATCTTCGGTTTGCCCGCATCGTCCTGGACGACTTCCCGGCGGTTGACACCTACCGGAGATGAGCCCGAGCCCGCGCTGATTTCGACTGCGGCCAGTTGATCGAGGGCCTGGCGCACCACTTCAACCAGTTTGGCCTGAAGCGCGTGCGTGTAGGCGACGTTGTTCGAGTGACCTTTCTCCACATCCAGCGTCAGCGTCGGCGCGCTGTGGGTGTGAATGGCACACAGAAACAGCTCGGAAGGTTTGAGTTCAGACGCCTCCAGGATGGCCGTGCGCAAAGGCTCGGCGGTGCGGTTGTACAACCCGAGGTTGTCGATCGAGACGAGCACGAGTCGCTGGCCGCCCTGCTCGAATGCCAGGGCGCGCGCCGACAGCGGATCGTGCACGCCCCGGGAGAGGTCCTTCCGACTCGCGTAACCGGCCAGCATCACAGGTTGGCTCGGGGTAATGTCGATCCGCGCGACGCCGGCCCGCAGACCTGTCGCCCGCGCCGGCAGGCCATTCAGCCCGACCGAAAGCCCGGCCCACACCGCCAACGTGAGGAGCCAGGTCTGATCCGCACGCGTAAGGCGGAACAGTCCGGGGAGGATGCACAAGCAGGTTGAAAGCGATTTCATCCTGATGCAGGGCTCTCGGTTCCACCACGGGCCGGGTCTGGTCGCATGATGCGGCGAAGCTAACCCCGGTCCGCCTGTCGGGGAAAGCCGAAAGCCGAAGGGGCGCGGCGCCCCAGCCAGGCAGGGCGATTTTGCGCTGGCGGGAAGGAATTGAGCCTTCAGACTCCGGGGATGAAGTCGGCGCAATTTGAGCGGCTCGGCCGCGTGCGACACTGGCTCATCTTCCTGCCCTTGTTCGCCTGCGGGTTCGTTTTAGAGGCTGCTACCAACAATTCCAGCACCGACTGGTTCCAGCGCGCTGGCTATGGCGTCTTCGTTCATTACCTCGAAGACCTGCAAAACGACCCGCAGCAGGTCCATAGCCTCGGCCGAGAGACCTCATGGGACGAGTGCGTGCGCGAGTTCGACGCCCGTCGTTTCGCCGACGCCATGGCTGAAGCCGGGGCGGGCTACGTCATCTTCACCATGCACCAACGGACGCGCTTCCTGATCGCACCCAACGCCACCTTTGACCGCCTGACCGGCTACCGGCCCGGCGAAGCCTGTTCCACGCGCGACCTGGTCGAGGACCTCTACCAGGCGCTCCACGCCAAGAACATCCCGCTGATGCTCTACTGGACGGGCGATGGCCCGCGCACCGACGCCAGAGCCGCCGCCGCGTTGGCCTGGAAGGACCCGGTCCCGACCAGTTACGTGGAGAAGTGGGCTTCCGTCGTGCAGGAGTACGGCGAGCGTTATCGCGAGAAGGTGGCCGGCTGGTGGGTGGATGGCAGCTATCCGTTCATCGGCTACGACGACGAGAGGTTGGGCATCCTCGCCCGCGCGCTCAAGGCGGGAAACGCGAACCGCATCATCGCCTTCAACCCCGGCGTGCAGGACCGGGTGCGGCCCTACTCGCGGCACGAAGACTACACGTGCGGAGAACAGAACCGGTTCCTCGACCAACCGGTCGCCCGCTGGACCGGTGGCGAGCAATGGCACATCCTGTCGTATCTTGGCCACGACCGGCTGGGCAACTACCTGGGCGCCGGTTGGGGCCAACCCGGTGTGCGCTACTCAAAGGCCGATTTGACGGAGTACATCGCCGAGGTGAATCGGGCCGGCGGGGTGGTGTCGATTGATGTGTTCCTCGATGGCAAGCCATACGTGTGCGAATTGACCAGGTCTGTGCAGGCGCAATTCGTCCGCGTGAGCGCCGTCAAGCCGGACGGGCCGGACCAGAAAGGCGCGCAAATGGCCGTGGCGGAGTTGGAAGCCTACGAGTGATTGACGCCCGATCAGGCCGGATATCCGACGGTCTGGGCATAGAGCACCCGTTGCTCAGACCGCAGCTTGAAGTCTGTGGCTGCCGCCTCCCGATTGCAGTTGTGGAACCACGCCGCCAGACCCTGCGACGCCGCGAACAGGTAGATGAATTGAGTATGATGACACTGGCTGCAATCCAAATGGGGGCCGGCACAACCGAGTATGCCGTGGGCTGGTTCACGTTGGCCCTGATCAATGCCGGGCTGGCTCAGAATCCTTGAATGGGACAGCCCGGCAGAACGCCTGACATCTCCACGACGCGTTTCACCATTCAAGGATTCTGATCATGAGCGCCGCTGCCGTCATCATCCTCCGCCGCAAGAAGTTCATCCGCAGGTTCGCGGAACAAGGCGCAACCTGCCCCGACAGGGCCATTCCCTTCGAGGATGTGGACATGCGCCGCTCGTGGATCTTCGACCAGATGGTCTCGCGCGGCGTGTTCGTCCGGGCCGGGAACGACCGTTTCTACATGAACCAGGAGGCGGCCAGGACTTTCCTGGAGGCGCAGCGACGG
>JAKLFY010000102.1 GCA_022710935.1 Verrucomicrobiota bacterium | reverse complement strand
TTCTTCGAAAACCAACCGAAGTCATCCTGACAACGCCCCCGTTAGACGTTACCGTAACCAAGAGGCGATGAAACCCGCGTTCCCTTCACAATCCCTGCTGAAAAACCCTACGCCCTTCACCAGAATCCATATTTGACAATCATGCCCAGAGCGGTGCGCACCGCCAGGCCGCCTCGCCCAGTGGTTTCTCGGGGCAAAGCCCGCCGGGGCTGGATTGACGCGACGCGCGACAAATTGTCAAATATGAAGATGTGACCCCAAAGGGGCTAGTGCCCTTTGCCGGCGGCGTTGTTGGCGATCTGGACGGACCCCGCGCTGAGGTTGGCGATTTGCGCGGCGCCGTTGAAGACGTTGTCGGTGATCACCGCGCGACGGACCCCTTCGGCCAGGTGAACCTGGGGTTTGGCTTCGCGGAACTCGCATCCGCGCACCAGGAGCGTGCCGCCGTTCGCCCGGATGGCGTGGCGCCCTTCCTTCTTGGAATCCCATTGGACGAAGGTGCAATCGCTGAAGCCCACCGTGCCGCGCCCGTCGATCTTGGCGATCTGATGGCACGGGCCCCAGAAGGCGCAATTGACGAAGCGCACGGCGCCCGTATGGGTGCCCTTGACCTCGACCATCGTCGGATCGGGACCATGAAACGAGACGAACTCGCCGTTGGTGATCAGGAGGCCGAACGGCGCCGATTCATCCACCACAAGGGAGGTGTGGCAGTCGTCGGCGCCCAGGCCGAGGAAGTTGCCGTTGCAGACGCCGCCTTCGGACTTGATGAACCGGTAGCCGACATTGTAGCCGAAGCAGAATGTATTGAGGACGTACTGCCAGTCGCTTCGCCCGAAAATGAACGCCTCGCCGTTCTCCATCTGCCACTGGAAGAGCTTCGGTCTCATGCTCCACCACGGGTTGAAATGGACGTTCTCGATGCGGCCGATGTCGTAGATCCGGTCGACGAGAATCCCGCGGCGCAGGGGCTGGCCGTGCACGTCGCGGATGAGGTGCCTCTCGTTCTGGGTGGCGTCGATGCCGTTGTACGGGTTGAGGAGTTCGACCGCCAGCACGGCCGGGTTCTTGCCACGGAGGGCGACGGCCCACGGGTAAGGCACGGGCACATCATCCGGGTTCTGGTTCGGGTAGTAGAGGACGACGCCTTTGAGCGTGCTGTTGTGGTTGAGCGTGATGAAAGGCGGCCCGTCTTCCTTGCCGGCACTTTCCGTGACCAGGAAAGTGGTGCCGTCATCGGTCGGTTTGGGCAGCCCGCGGTCGCGCAGCCCATTATGGGCCGGGACAGATTCCCAGATGCCCCTGAGCGTCACCGCCGGCGGCACGTTCAAGTGCCCGGCGAAAAGGTAATTGCCGCGGGGCGCGCTCACCGTGCCGCCGCCGGCCTTTGCGGCCGCATCGAGCGCCTGTTGGAACGCGGCCGTGTCGTCGGTCGATCCGTCGCCTTTGGCGCCGAAATCGCGGACATTCCAGAGGTCGGCCGCGGCGCAGGAGAGACTCGACAGCAGCAGTGCGACCAGCGCCGGGAGGCGGGTTTGAGTTTTCATGAGAGATGCGTTGGCGTGTGTGGAACGGCGGCTGGAGGGGCGGCGTCACTCGATTCCCAGCCGCTTCTGGATTTGTTCGAGCGAGATTCCTTTCGTCTCGGGCATGACACGGATGACCCAGACCAACTGGCCCACCATGCAGAGCGCGTAGAAGGCGAACACGTGTCCGCCCGACTTGGCGGCGATCATGGGGAAGGTCCAGGAAATGGCGGCGGCCATGATCCAGTGGGTGAAGCTGCCAAGCGCCTGCCCGCGGGCGCGGACGCGATTGGGGAAGATCTCGCTGATGAACACCCAGATGACGGCGCCCTGGCCGAAGGCGTGGGATGCGATGAAGACGAGCAGGCTGCCCAGCAGCAACCAGCCGCCGGAGTGGGTGTAGAAGGCGTAGGCGGCGGCGCTCAGGCTCACGATGTACCCGATCGAGCCCACCAGCATGAGCCTGCGCCTGCCGAAGTGATCGATCACGGTCAGGGCTGCCAGGGTGAAGACCAGGTTGGTGAAGCCGATGATGACCGATTGGAGCAAGGCCGACGCCTGGTCGGCGCCGGCCATCTTGAAGATATGGGCGGTATAGTAGATGAGGGCATTGATCCCCGAGAGCTGGTTGAACATGGCGATCGCCACCGCCAGGAGGATCGGCTTGAGGTAGCGGCGGCAGAAGAACGGCTCCTCGAGACCGTGATGCGCGAGGTCGAGAGACGCCTGGATTTCGCTCATCTCGAAGTCGAGCGCGCTCGAGTCCGTCCCGCACTTCTCGAGCACCTGGCGGGCCTCGGCCACGCGTCCCTGGGCGACCAGCCAGCGCGGGCTCTGGGGTGTGAAGGCCAGGAGCAGCAGGAAAACGATTGCGGGCAGGGCCATGACGCCAAACATCCAGCGGCTTTGCACATCGCCCAGACCCAGGCTCCCGATGATGTAATTGGACAGATAGGCCAGCAGAATCCCCAACACGATGTTGAACTGAGTCACCGCCACCAGCCGTCCGCGATAGGATGCCGGCGAGATCTCGGCGATGTACATCGGCGAAACGACCGACGCCCCGCCCACGCCCAATCCGCCAAGGAACCGGAAGAACATGAACGCGTGCCAGTTCCACGCGAAGGCGCAGCCCAGGGCCGCCAGGAGAAACAGGATTGCCAGAATGAAGAGGACGCCGCGGCGCCCCCAGGCGTCGGCCGGGCGCCCGACGGTGATGGCGCCGACGATGGTGCCGATCAGCGCGCTCGAGACAGTGAACCCGAGCATGAAATCGGTGAGCTCGAAGTGCCTCTGGAGCCACTCGGTTGTGCCCGAGATGACAGCCGTCTCGAACCCGAAGAGCAGGCCGCCCAGGGCGGCAACCACGGCGCTGCCGAGGAGATAGGACGTCAGGTGCCCCGGGGCGGCGCCTGGGGGAGTCGATGCGGGGGGTTGGATGTTCGCTGCCATAGCGCGCGGATCGAGCGGGTGCGTTTGAGCTTCAGGTGAGGGGAAGCCTGACCCGAGGCGGCTTGGGCCGTCAACACCCGATTCGCACCCGATTCGCGCGTCGCGCGTCGCGCCGGCCGAATCAACCCTGGCTGGTGAGACCCCAGCGCTTGCGGATGCGGCGTTCGATCTGGCCGAAGAGAAAGCGGTCGAGCAGCAGGCCGAACAGGATGGTGAGCATCATGATGCCCAGGACCTGGGCGGCGTCGTTGAGTTCCCGTCCCATGTACAGCAGGTAACCCAGGCCGACACTCGACTTGATCAGCTCCGCCGAGACGGCCCCGTGCCAGCCAAGGGTCCACCCCAGCTTCACGCCGGTGACAATCCCGGGGAGCGCGGCGGGCAGAATCACGCGCAGCGGCATGGCGTAACCGGGGGTGCCCAGGGTGCGGGCCGCCCGCAGGTGCAGGGGCGGGATGTGCAGGATGCCGTCCGAGGTCGCGATGGCGACCGCGGCGACCGAACTCATGATGATGACGAAGTAGATGCCGCGATCGCTCAGGCCGAAGAGCAGGAGGGAAATCGGGACCCAGGCGGCCGTGGGAAGCGTCTGCAGCCCGAGAAAGAGCGACCGCAAGCACTGGTTCACGACGCGGTTCATGCCCATGACGACGCCGACAATCAGGCCCAGACCCGCGGCGGCGGAGAAGCCGATGGTCATGCGCATCAGCGTGGCCGACACGCTGGGCCAGAGCAGACCGTCGCGGGCCAGCTCCCAGAGGCGTTCCCCGACCTGAAGAGGCGATGGGAACAGGTAGTCGGGAATCAGTTGGAGGCTGAAGAGCGTCTGCCAGCCACCCAGCAGGAGCAGGTAGAACCCCGCGACGTAGCGCTTAGTCCCTCTTTCCGTCGTGGGTCTCACGCGGTTCCTCCTCGAGTTGGGCGGCGATCTGGGCGGCGTAGGCGGTGACGGCGGGGTCGTTGATGTCGCGCGGACGCGGCATGTCCACCTTGATCTCCGCCTTGATGCGTCCGGGACGCTTGGTGAACACGACCACGCGGTCGCCCAGGCAGGCGGCCTCGCGCGAATCGTGGGTGACGGACACGATCGTCTTGCGAGTGCGGACGAGGATGTCCTGCAACTCGCCGTACAACTTGGCGCGCACGAGGGCGTCCAGCGCCGGAAAAGGTTCGTCGATCAACAGAAGTTTGGGGTCGGGGGCCAGCGCCCGCGCCAGGGCGGCGCGCTGCTTCATGCCGCCGGACAGCTCGTGGATCGAGGCATGGGCGAACTCCTCGAGGTGCACCAGCTTGAGCAACTCCATGGCCCGGCGCCGCCGCCGCAGAGGGCGAAACCGGAAATTCGGCAGCCAGCGCAGCCCGTAGGTGACGTTGTCGATGACGTTGAGCCAGGGGAACAGGGCGTGTTCCTGAAACATCATCAGGCGGTCGTTGCCGGGGCGCCGGACACGCTGGCCTTCGAGCGTGATCTCGCCCGTGGTCGGCGCGTCGAACCCCGCGATAAGATTGAGCAGTGTGGACTTCCCGCAGCCCGACGGGCCGAAGAGCACCACGAACTCGCCCTCGCGGATCTCGAGGCTGACGGGTGCGAGCGCCTCGATCGTCTGCTCGTTGTTACGAAAGACCTTGCTGACGTTGGCGAGCCGCAGCTTCACCCCGGTCGGCTCGGGCGCCGGCTCGGCGGAAGGCGGGTGCTCGGGAGCGGCTGGTGGCTGCATGACTAATCGGCAACGGGCGGGAGACCCTTGGTCCGAAGCACGTCGTTCAAGGCATCGAGCGAGTAGAGGCCGGCCAGATGCGGCTGGCCTCTGAGAAAGCCGACGCGGTAGGCGGCGTCGCTGCACTTGCGCAGGGAGGCGCTGATGGGGTCCCAGGTGAACTCGATCCGCTGCAAGGCGCGTTTGACGACCGCCTCGGGGAGCGCCTTCCCGGTCTCCCGTTTCAACTCGGCGTTCAGGATGCGGGCCGCCGCCCTCTTGTCCCCGTTGATTTCCTGCGTCACCTCGATCAATGCGGCCAGCAAATCCCGAATCAACTCGGGATGCTCTCGAAGAAAAACCCGATTGGCCACCAGATGCGTCGTCACGTACCGCCCCTCGGGCCAGAGAGTCCGTTCATCCAGAAACAGCTCGCCGCCGCCCTCGAGCTCGAGCCGCGCCACCCACGGCTCCACCGTCCAGGCCCCGTGGATCTCGCCTTTCCTGAACAGCGTGAGCTGATCCGGATTCGACAGCGCCACGAGGGTCAGGCTGCCGCCTTTTTCCTTGAGCTTGTACCCGTGCTCAGCAAACCAGAGCCGCGCCGCCACATCCTGGGTGTTGCCCAGTTGCGGCGTGGCAATGATCTTGCCGTCGAAGTCCGCCGCGCTCCGGATGCCCGCGCCCGAACGCACCACCAGGCCGGTTCCCCCGCTGGCCCCGCCGGCGATCACCACGAACTTCTCGCCCCGGGTGCGAAGGAACCCGTTGATGGTCGGGTTCGGGCCGACAAACGCGACATCAATCGCGTCCGTGAACAGCGCTTCGATCGCCGTGGGCCCGGCGTTGAACGAAGTCCAGTCAACCGCCCGGCCGATCTTGCGATCGAACTGCCCTCCGGCACGCGCATAGACCGCCTGGGCGTGAGTGAGGTTCGGGAAATGCCCCAGGCGGAGCGGACGCGGCTGGTCGGCGCCGCCGAGAAGCGGCAAAGCGCTCAGGCCGGCCACGAGCACGCTCGTTTGAAGCACGGCCTTCACAGCGTATCGGGCCGGCACAACCGGCATTGGTTGACTGAGGAAATCACCTGCATCTCATGCAATCGATCCGACAGATTGTTCCGACTCCGAGGCCCGGCGGGGGCACCCCGCCATCCGTGCCCCCCACGCCTGCCGGTCGCGCATTCTAACAACCGGGCAAGGGACCGCAACCGTTACATGCTCGGTCGTCTGAGACAGCGACCAGCGATTCTGAACCCGATCCCGGGCGCTTCACAACGCTTCGTGGGCTTGTGATATCCGGGCTGTGGCAAAACCGCGCCCGCACAGGGAACGACGAGATTCGGAGCGTTTTCGAAATCTCGCGGGTGCAGCGACACTCTGTTGCCCGGTTCCATCCCTCCACTCGGGCGCGGTATTGCTTGGCTAGCGCGCGTTCCGGGCCCGACCCACCGCCCACTGGCGCAACCGGTCCATCTGCTCGGACATCGTGCGGGCAAGAGGCACGCTCTGTTCGAGGGCGGCCAGGATGTGGCCGGTCTCGAGCTGTTGTCGGGCATGGAACGCGTCGAAGAGCGCGCTGACGACCGCCTCCTCGATCTCGGCCCCGCTATAGCCGTCCGAGGCGCGCGTCAGGGCGTCGAGGTCGAACCCGGCCAGGTCTCGACTCCGCTTGCGCAGGTGAATCGAGAGGATCTCGAACCGCTCGGCTGCATCGGGAAGATCGACAAAGAAGATCTCATCGAGGCGGCCCTTGCGCAGCAGCTCGGGCGGGAGTTGCGAAATATCGTTGGCGGTGGCCAGGACGAAGACCGGGGAGGTCTTCTCGGAGAGCCAGGTGAGGAACGTGCCGAACACGCGCGCGGTCGTGCCGCCATCCGCCAGGGCGGACCCCTGCGAGCCGGCAAAGGCCTTGTCGATCTCGTCGACCCAGAGAACGGCGGGCGCGACCGATTCGGCGACCGCGATGGCGCGCCGGACGTTTTCCTCGGAGGATCCGACCAGGCTGCCGAACACGCGTCCGATATCGAACCGCAGGAGGGGGACCTGCCAGGCGTTGGAGACGGCCTTGGCGCACAGGCTCTTGCCGCAGCCCTGGACGCCGAGCAGGAGCATGCCCTTGGGGGCGGGCAGGCCAAAGTCGCGGGCGGCGTCGGAGAGGGCGCTCGCCCGTTTGGCGAGCCAGCTTTTGACCTGGGCGAGACCGCCGACCGTGTCGAACGTCTCCTCGGTGGCGTAGTACTCGAGCAAGCCGCTCTTGCGGATGATCTGCTGCTTCTCTTCGAGCACCTCGGCCACAAGGTCCTCGCCGAGCCGCTCGTGTTTGACCAGGATCTTCGCAAACACGTTCTCGCCCTCGCTCAGGGTCAGCCCCAGAGTCGCCCGCAGCAGCCGCTCGCGTCCCGCCCCATCCAGGTCGATCGCGACCCGACCGGTCGGGGCCACCTCGGCCATGACCTGGTCGAGCAACCCGCCGAATTCGTCGCAGCCCGGCAACGGGAAGGGGAGCACCGTGATTTCCTTGTCGATCTCGATCGGCACTTCGAGGACCGGCGAGATGAGAATAATGGTCTTGAGACTGTTCTTGAGGTGAAGCGCAATCTCCTTGAGCCGGCGGATCACGGCGTAGTTGGACCGGGCGAGGAACGGGTGGAGATCCTTGAAGAGGAACAGAGCGGGCTCGACCTGATCGACCACCTGATCGAGCGCCGCCAGCGGGTCTTTCGTGGCGGAATGGCGCTGTTTTTGCGATTGCACCGACACGCCGGCCGGGACCAGACCCGACGTGCAGCTCCATTGGTACACCTGTTTCTCCCAGCGCCGGGCAATCCCGCAGATCACCGACTCGACGCGGGCCTCCTCGCTCGAAACCAGGTAGAGGATGGGGTAACGGGCCCGGATCAGGAACTCGATTTCGCGCGCAGTCTTCTGGGACGGGGTCAGCACGTGGAGGCACAGTCTGCCAGAAGCCACGGCGCGGCGCAATCGCGCTGCCGACTCCGCCAGCGATTGAACATCCTGCGATGCGGAACGTCGTTTGTTTCATGAGTTCAGTTCGATCCGCGGTTCGGGCGTGCGCGGGCGGCGCGGGAATGGTGCTGGCCATTCTGGCAGGCGCCCCGGTCGTCTGGTCGCCGGGCGCGTTTGGCGCCGAGTTCGACCTGCGCCGGGATTCTGCGGTCGAGGCGGTCGCCCAGGTCATGCCGGCGGTGGTCAACATCAGCACGGAGACCATCGTCGCCGTGCGCGACCCTTTCGAGGATCTGTTGCAGGAATTCTGGGCCCCTTACCACAGGCGGCGCCCGTTCACCACGACGCAATACAGCCTGGGCTCGGGGGTGATCATCGACGAGGCCGGGTATTTGATAACCAACGACCACGTTGTGCGCCGGGCCACGCGGATTCGAGTCCGGATCGGCGACGAGGCGGGCTCTCGAGAATACGAGGCGAAGCTCGTCGGGGAGAGCAGCCGCAGCGACATCGCCATGCTCAAGATCGAGGCAAGGCCGGGCGAGAGATTCCGGGCGGTGCGATTCGCGGCGGACGACGACTTGCTCTTGGGCGAGACCGTGCTGGCCCTGGGGAATCCGTTCGGCCTCGGGGGCTCGGTCAGCCGCGGGATCTTGAGCTCGAAGAGCCGGCGCCCCGCCCTCGAAAACACCCCGATGGGGCTCGAGGATTGGCTGCAGACCGACGCCGCGATCAACCCGGGCAACAGCGGCGGACCCCTGATCAACCTGCGCGGGGAACTGATCGGCCTGAGCATTGCGGTCTATCGCGAGGGCCAGGGCATCGGGTTCGCCATTCCGGTCAGGCGGATCACCGAGGCCCTGCTCGAAATCGCGTCGCCCGAACTCCGGCAGTACTGGTTTGGCGCCCGGGTGCGGCCGGGCGGATCGACGCTGGTGGTCTCTTCGCTCGAGGAAGGGAGCCCCGCGGAGGCGGCCGGTCTGAAGCCCGACGACATGATTGTGGGAATCAACGGACGGGCGCCGCGCGGTTTTCTCGATTTGATCAAAGAACTCAGCGCCGCCGGGGATGGGCGGGACATTGCGCTGACCCTCAGGCGCGGTTCGGACCGTCACTCGGTGACGCTGCGGATGGTGCGGGCCAGCGCCGTGTTCAACGCGGCTCTGATCCGCCGGAAACTGGGGCTGACCGTCCAGGAGATCACACCGGAGCTGTCGGGGCGGCTGGGGCTGGCCACCAATGCGGGCTTGGTGATCGCCGATGTGGATCGCACGGGACCGCCATCCGAGGCCCGGCTTTCGCGCGGGGCCATTATCGTCGCCTTGGATGGCCGGGCCCCGGAAGGCGTCGTCGAGTCAGCAAAATACTTGTACGGCAAGAAGAAAGGCGAGACCGTTGCGCTTGACATTCTGGTGCAGCGCCGCCGGGGCATGGTGGCGATGTGGGAGAGCGTCGAGATTGCGTTGCAGGTTCAATAGCAGGGTTTGCGGGGCCGCTCCGGGCCCGGGTTCGAGCGACTGAACAGTCGATGAGCAGCCAGGAACCGATGATTGAAGTGGAAGATCTGACGAAGCGGTATGGACGACATGCCGCGATCGATCGGATCTCGTTCAGCGTCAGCCGGGGCGAGATCGTGGGTCTGCTGGGTCCGAACGGCGCGGGCAAAAGCACGATCATGCGCATCCTGGCCTGCTTCATGCCGGCGACCTCCGGCACGGCCCGGATCGCCGGTCTCGACGTGTTTCGCGAGGCCGACAGCGTGCGTCGGCGCATTGGGTACATGCCCGAGAACAACCCGCTGCACCTGGACATGCGCGTGCGCGAGTACCTCAAGTTCCGGGCGCGGCTCAAGGGACTGGCCATCGCCGAGAGCCGGGATCGGGTCAGCGTCGTGATGGACCAATGCGGATTGTCCGAAGTGGGATGGAAGATCATCGGCACGTTGTCCAAGGGTTACCGGCAGCGGGTGGGGCTCGCCGATGCCCTGGTCCATGAGCCCGATCTCATCATTCTCGACGAACCCACCATCGGGCTCGACCCGCACCAGATCCGCGCTGTGCGGCAGTTGATCAAGGAGCTGGGACGGCACCGGACGGTTCTGCTCTCGTCGCACATCCTCCCCGAGGTCGAGATGACCTGTCACCGGGTCCTCATTCTGCACGGCGGGCGGGTCCTGGCCGCGGACACGACGGAGAACCTGCAGCGCCGGATGAGCGACTCCGGGCAGGTGGTGGCCGAGATTGCGGCCAACCCGCGGGAACTGGCCGCCTGCTGGGACGGAATGGAGGGCGTCGAGCACTTCGACGTGACGCCTGCCGACGGTCTGTATTGTCGTTGCGCCCTGACGCCCCAGCACGGAGTGGATTTGCGCGTGCGGGTTTTCGAGACGGTGTTGGCACGGGGATGGCGCCTGCGGGAGCTGACGCACAGCCGGCACTCGCTCGAAGACATCTTCGTCCATGTCACCCGCGCCGACCGGGAGGAAGAAGAGGAAGAGGAGGAGGGCCTCTGATGCGCGTCCTGATCACCCTGATCCGGCGGGAACTGGGCAGCTTCTTCAGCGGGCTGGGAGGCTATCTGATTATTGCGGCCATGCTCTTCCTGACCGGCGTCAGCTTTGTCGACATCATCGAGGCGGTCAACAACGACACCATCCACATGCCGCTGACGGAGTTGTTTTTCGGATCGCCGTTCTTCTGGCTGATTCTGCTCGTGGTGCCGACGCCGGTGATCACGATGCGGTTGTTTGCCCTCGAGAAGTTCGCGGGCACGTATGAGACGCTCATGACGACCCCGGTGGGCGATGTCCAGGTGGTTCTGGCCAAATTCGCCGCGGCCTGGATGTTCTTTGCCGTGGCGATCGCGCCGTTGCTGGGCGTGCTGCAACTGGTGCATCACTACGCCTCGCCCGGCGAACGGTTCGAGTGGTGGACGACCGCCAGCACGTTCGGGGGCATCCTCCTGATCGGCAGCAGCTACCTGGCCATGGGCTGCCTGGCCTCCGCCCTGACCCGCAGCCAGATCGTTGCGGCCACGATGAGCTTTGGCGCAGGGCTGGCCCTGTTTCTCTTCAGCTTCCTCCAATTCAGCATCGGCACGCAGCCCGGCTGCCTGGCCAAGGTGGTGAATCACGCCTCCTTGTTCGGACACATGGAGGATTTCGTGCGCGGCGTGGTCGACACGCGTCCGCTGGTCTTCCACCTGAGCCTGGTGGGGTTTGTGTTGTTTCTGAATGTCAAGGTCGTCGAGAGCCGCCGTTGGAAATAAGATGCCGCACCCCTCCGATCCAACCGAGAGCTTCTCGTCCGCCAGCCGCTTCCGGATCGCGTTGAACGTGGCCCTGGCCCTCCTGGCTCTCGCCGCCTTGCTCGGGATGGCCAATTATCTCGCCGCGCGTCATTTCCACCGTTTCCTTTGGGCCGAGGATGAGCGGTATCAGCTCTCCCTCCCCACCCGGCAGGTGTTGGCTGCGATCACCAACGAGGTCAAGGTGACGATTCTCTTCAGTCGGGACAACACCTTGCATTCGCCGGTGACGGGCCTGCTCAAGGAATACGGCTACGCGTGTCCGCGCCTGAGGATCGAAACCATCGACTACGACCGCGACGTGCAGTTGGCGCAAACGACCGCCGCGCGCCTCCAGTTGTCGCCCGAGGACTCGGATCTGGTCGTCTTCGAACGCGAGGGCCGCACACGCATCGTGCGGGCCGTCGAGCTGTCCGAGTACGACATCAGCGGCCTCCTGGCGGGCGGCAAGGAGGTTCGCCGCGTCGGCTTCAAGGGCGAATCGCTCTTCACCGACGCCCTGGCCAGCCTGATCGAGGGGAGGAGCCCCAAGGTCTACTTTCTCCAGGGCCACGGGGAGCACGATCCGACCAGTCTCGAGACCCGGTTCGGCTACTCGCAGTTCACCCGCCTGCTCCAGCAGAAAAACATTGCCACGGCGACGCTGCGGCTGGTCGGCGACGCCGAGGTGCCGGAGGACTGCGAGCTGCTCGTGCTGGCCGGGCCGCGCAGTCGCATCGACCCGACCGCGCTCGAGAAGATCGGACGCTATCTCGACACCGGGGGGCGGATGTTGGCACTGCTCAGTTTCTATCAGTCCGGGTATGCCCAGACCGGTTTGGAGCGGTTCCTGGCCGCCTGGGGCGTGGCGGTCGGGGACAACCTGGCTCTGGATCCCAGCAACGCGGTGCGCGGAGGCGGCATTCTTGCGACCAATTTCTCGAGCCATCCCATCGTGCGTCCGATGCGGGGTCACACGGTCTATCTCCTCGTCCCGCGCTCCGTGGCGCCGCTGCGCGTTGGAGGTGCGGCCGGAGACGCCCCCAAGGTCGAGCCGCTGGTGAGCACCAGCGTGGGAGGCCGCACGGAGAGCGAGGGGCTGTCGAGCGGTCTGCCGGAGTTCAACCCGGCGCGCGACCGGCGCGGGGTGATCCCGCTGGCGGTCGCGGTCGAGAAAGGGAGCATCCAGGGCGTGGCGGCGGATCGCAACTCGACGCGGCTCGTCGTGGTGGGAGAGTCGATCTTTCTGGCCAACGAAACGATCGTGAAATCGGCCGCCAATATCGAGTTTGCGAGTCTGGCGGTGAATTGGCTGCTGGACCGCCCCCAACACCTGTCCGGTCTCGCCCCGCGCCCGATCAAGGAGCACAGCGTTCTCCTGTCGCAGTCCCAAGTGGTCCAGTTGCGCTGGATTCTTCTGGCCGTCCTTCCCGGGACCCCGCTGCTGATCGGCCTGCTGGTCTGGTGGCGTCGGCGTCGCTAGCTCGCATGAGTGCCAAGACCACACGCTGGCTGCTGTTTCTGGCCGTCGCCCTCGCCGCCTTCATCGTCCTGTTCGAGCGCCGCACGGACGATACCGCGCGTCGGACCGAACGGGCCGTGCGGCTGCTGCCCGAGCTCGTGACGGCGGAGGTGACGGCGTTGACCTTGACCGGGGCGACGAATCCGGCCATCCGCCTCGAACGGGTGCAGGACGGCTGGGAATTCCGCAGCCCGCTCCGCTACCCGGCGCAACCGGCCGGGGTGGATCGGTTGCTGACGGGCTTGCGGGATCTGCGGTGGCAGGGGCATGTCACGGCGCAGGAACTCCTGGCGCACACCAACGGCCTGGCCGCGTTCGGCTTCGCCCCTCCGTCCGTTGGCATCGCCATCCAGCAAGGCGACCGCCGCATCGAGCTGCGGCTTGGCGCGCCCACGGCCCTGGGCGGCCAGATTTACGCGCAAGTGGCCGGACGCGGCGGGCTCTACACCGTCGATGGCGCGGTGCTCAAGACCCTCCCCGGCGGGGTGGACGAATGGCGGGACACGGCCTTGGTGCGGCTGGCCAGGCGCACGTTCGACCGCCTCCAGGTGCGTCCGATCACCAACGGGTTCGAGGTGGTGCGGAGCCCCTCGAATCGTGTCTGGCAGATGGTGCGCCCCCTCTCGACGCGGGCGAACAACGCGCGTCTGGATCTCCTGCTCGACCAACTCGAACTGGCCCGGGTGATCCAATTCGTCACCGACGACCCGCGGGCGGACGTCGAGCCCTACGGGCTTCAACCCCCAGACCGCGAGTTGGTCTTCAGTCAGGGGACCAATGACATTCTGGCGCTGCAAATCGGCAGGAGTCCGGCCAATGCGCCCGACCAACTCTTCGTCCGGCGAATGGAGCATTCCAACGTGGTCGCCGTGGCTCGATCGAGTCTGGCGCCGTGGCTGGCCAGTTTCCGCGAGTTTTGCGACCGGCGCATGATGGTGTTCGATCCGGATGCCGTGACGCGCATCGAGGGGATCGCGGATGGCCCGTTCGCCCTCGAACGCCATACCAACGGCACCTGGCAGATCGTCGCGCCGTTCCCCGCCTCGGCGGACTCGGTGCTTGTGCTCGAGATGCTCCAAAACCTGGCCGAACTCGAGTTTCTCGAATTCGAACGCGAGGTGACGACCGATTTCGTCCCGTACGGCCTCGCCCCGCCGCGCCGCCAGTACGTCCTCCAAACCACCGTGGCGGGTGCCGGGGCCCCGCCCACCAATCAGGTGCTGGCCCAGGTCGCCTTTGGAAATCCGACCGGATTCAAGCACTACGCGCGGCGCGCGCTCGACAGCGCGGTCGTCACGATCATCGACAACAACCGCCTGCCCCGCGCCGCGTTCGAGCTGCGCGACCGCCGGATCTGGAACCTGAGCACCAACCAGATGGTCAGCATCACCGTGCACCAGTTGGGCGAAACCCGAAAGCTCATGCGCACCGGACCGATGCAGTGGACGGCCGCGCCGGGCGACACCGCCCCGCTCAATCCGGTCAGTCTCGAAGAGGCGGCGTATCGACTCGGCCACTTGCGGGCCGACCGCTGGGTGGCCCGCGGCGAAGATCAGCTCGCCCGCTTCGGCTTTGGCACCACCGATCATCGCCTGGCCATCGAGGTCAACGAGGATGGACGCATCCGCACCCTCGAAGTGCGCTTCGGACGGCGTACCCTGTCGAACCAATCCGCCTATGCCGCCGCCTCCATCGAGGGCGTGGAAGGCCCTGTGATCTTCGAGTGCCCCCGCTCGATCTACGAGTTTGTCCTCGGCAACCTGACCTTGGTGCCGACACTCCCGGACGGCTCCGGTTAGTATGCCCACGCCCCCGCGGACGAGCAGATGGCGTTTTCTCCGGCGCGCCCTTCGGTGGTGTCGCTTCGGGCTGTTCTTCCTCGTCCTCGCCCTGCTGCTGGCCCTGCTGTACGTGACGCGCGTCGGCCTGCCCGGCTTCTGCAAAGGTCCGTTGCTCTCCGAACTGCGCCGCCGCGGGATCGAGTTCGAGTACCAGCGGCTCGCCTGGCACTGGCACCGCGGCCTGGTCGCCCAGAACGCCGCCCTGCGCCCGCTCGCCGATCCCGGCGGACTCCGCGCCCGGGCCGCCGAGGTCGTTCTCGACCCGCATTGGGGCCGCCTGATGCGCTCGCGCCAGGTCGAGTTGGAATCCCTGCGCATCCTCGACGGTCATCTCTCTGCCTCCTTGCAGGAACCCGGCCAGACACCCGACAACTTCTCGATCGAGGGAGTGGGCGCCGCCATCCGGTTCCTGCCGGGCGATACCTGTGAGATCGAGAACCTCGAGGCCTCATTCCTGGGGGCAACCTTGCAGGTCAGCGGCGTCATCACCAACGCTCACGACCTCATCGCGTGGCTCCGCTCCGTCGACAAACAGGAGCGACCGGACCCGACTCCGCCCTGGCGCGCGCCGCTGCGGCGCGTGGTTGAATTCCGGAAGGGCCTGCGCCTGGCCGGGGTGCCGGAGTTCAGGCTGCGGTTTCGCGGCGACGCCCGGCACCCGGAATCGTTCGCTGGCGAGTTCAAGGGGAAAGCCGACGGCGCCGAGTCGCCGCAATTCAAAGTTCAGGATCTGCGCTGCAGCATCGAGCTGGGCACCAACCAGTCCCAACCGTTGGCCCGCGCCTGGCGGCTGGTCGCGCGCACCGAAGCCGCCGCCGCCGGCGGGTCCTGGGGGAGTCTGCGACACGTCGAGTTTGGCGCGCGCATGGATCTTCAGCCCACCAACCCCATCCCCGCCCGGGTCGATTGGGAGGCCGTCGCGCGCGAGGCCCAGGCGCCCTGGGCCTCCTTCGAACGCGTTCGCCTGGCGGGCCATTCCGAGCGCCTTGGCGCGAACGCTCGGGAGTGGCGGACGAGCCTCACGCTGGACGCCGAGGCTTGCACGGCCCCGTGGGGCGGCACGCGCACGAGCCGAGGCGCCGCCACACTCGAACACTCGCTGGCTGGCCTGCTGCCAGCCCCGGTCGACCTCGAGGCGAGCGTCGAGGCCATCGATACCCCGCCGGTCAAGATCGGGGTGGCGCATCTCGAGGCCCGTTTGCGGTCTGTTCCAGAGCCGGTTCCGGGCGCCAGCCCGCGCGCCACGGCAAGAGGCTCACGGCGCGGTTGGGAGATTCTGAACCGGATCGAAGGCGCCTGGCAATTCGCGGCGACCAACCTGCAATCCCAGCGCCTGGCTCAGCCACTGACCATCGAAGACGCGACCGGGGCGGGCGATTGGAAAGCGCCGTGTCTGCGCGTCGCGAGCTTGCAGGCCGGGCTCTATGGCGGATCACTCGAAGTGTCCGCGGCGCGCCTGGACGTGGCGACTGGGGAAGTCGATGCGCAGCTCATCTCCGACTTCGATCCGCATCCCGTGGCGGCGCTGGCGGGTGAGCGCCCGTCCAAGTGGCTTGACCAGTTCCAGTGGGACCGCCCCCCGCGCGTCAATGCGCGCGTGCACGCCCTGCTGCCCGCATCGGGCGATCGAGATCCGGACTGGGCCCGCCGGGCACTTCCCCACGTGACGGCCGAGGGGCGCATCGAGGGCGAGAACACGTCGTACCGGGGTGTGCTCATTGACCGGGGGGCGCTTTCCCTGAGTCTGTCCAATCAGATCCTGCGCCTGCGCGATTTTCATGTCGTGCGGCCCGAGGGCGACGCGGATCTTGCCTACGACCTGCACACGCTCACCCAGGAGTTTCGCTGGCGCCTGCGCGCGAACCTCGATCCGAAAGGCACCGGCGCTGCCATCAATCGTGACGCCCCGCGCCTGCTCTCGGTGTTCGATTTCACCGGGCCCGCGGCCGTGTCCGGCGAGGTCTGGGGCCGCTGGGGGCCCGGCAAGGAAGTCAGCTTTGCCCTCGGCGGGATCCTCACCAATTTCACCTTTCGCGGCGAGTCGGTCGATGAATTGCGCGCGAATGTTCGAATGGCGCACCGGTTTCTGTCGGCGAGCGATATCGCGCTCCGCACGGGCGCGGAGTGGATTCGCGCGCCGGGCGTGGGCGTCGATTTCGTCGAATCCCGCGCCTATGTGACCAACGCCGAGGCCGAGCTCGATCCGATGCGATTCGCCCGCGTCATCGGCTCGAACCTGGTCAAAACCCTGCGCCCCTATCGCTTCGACCGCCCGCCGCGGATTCACGCCGACGGGCGCGTGCCCATCCGCGGCGCGATGGACGACGCCGACATGCGGTTTTCCGTCGCAGGCGGGCCATTCCACTTCTGGCGCTTCAACATTCCGGACGTGGACGGCCGGGTGCACTGGGAAGGCGAGCGCGTGACGCTCACCAATGTCGTGTGCGACTTTTACGAGGGCCGCCTCGATGGCCAGCTCCAGGCCGATATCCGACCCGACGGAAGCGCCGATCTCGCGTTCCGCGCCGCAGTCACCAATCTGAACCTCCAGCCGCTGGTGTTGGACACCATCAACACCACCAATCGCATCGAGGGGATCGCCCAGGGCGACTTCGAGTTGACGCACGCCAACAGCGCGGACTGGGGGAGCTGGAACGGCGCCGGGCGCGTTTCGATGCGCGACGGCCTGCTCTGGAATCTGCCGATCCTCAGCGTGCTGTCGCCGGTGCTCAACGCCATGGTCCCCGGGCTGGGAAACAACCGGGCGCGAGCCGCGACCGGCTCCTTCATCATCACCAACAGCGTGATCCACACGGACGACCTCGAAATCGTGGCCCAACCCGTCCGACTCGCCTACCGCGGCACGCTGGACTTCAACTGGAACATCCGCGCCCGCGTCGAGGCGGAGGTCATTCCGGGCGCCCCTCTGATCGGCCCGCTCCTCAACATCATCTTCGCCCCCGTGTCCAAAGCCCTCATCTTCCGCATCGGCGGCACGCTCGGCGAACCGGAGCTCGAACCCCTCCTGGTCCCGCGATTCCTCCAGCCAATCCTCCGGCCCGTGCAGACGATCCGCGGCGTGTTTTCCTCCCCGGACGCGCCCCAGACCACGAACGCGCCTCCAAACGGCACACGGTAGCGGACCTGCAGCGCCCCATTTGCGGAGCGGCCCCTCGAAACGCAATTGGGAGGACTGCCTATAAAAGAACGAAGGCCGGATTTGCATCCGGCCCGTCCTGAGAACTAAAGCTTGTCTCGACTCCGACGCGGCGCTGCGGACTCACGCCTGACTGCACACACGGAAAACCGCATTTTGCGTCCGAACAACGGGGCACATCGTACCGTTCGCGTGCGTGGCGGCCAGTCACCAGAACTGGTGACACCAGCCGCTTCGGTCGCCGCCCCCCCCGCGGCTGCCCAACGACGGTTACTCGAGCGCCATGGCGGCGCTCGAGATCTCGAGCAGTTCCTTGGTGATGTTGGCCTGCCGCAGCTTGTTGTATTCGAGAGTCAGCTCGCGGACGAGTTGGTTGGCGTTGTCGGTGGCATTCTTCATCGCCACCATGCGCGCGCTGTGCTCGCTCGCCTTGGCCTCGAGCAACACCTGGAAGAGGACAAGACTCAGGTAATGCGGCAGCAGGGCGCCGAGAACCGAGTCCGCACTGGGCTCGAAGAGGAACTCCGTGGCGCCTTTGGCCAGGTCGTCCTCCGCGCCGCCGCCGGCCGAATCGGTCTGAAGGCCCTTGATCTCGCCGATGGGCAGGAAGGTGAAGCTCTCCGGCTTCTGGTTGAGCGTGGAAATGAAACGGGTGAACACCACCTCGACCGCATCCACCTCCTCCTTGAGAAAGAGATCCCGCACGAACCGCGCAACCGCCCGCGCCTCGGCGAAACTGGGCGTGTCCCGATAGCTGAACTCCGCCGCGAGCTGCCGCCGGGTTCGGGCGACGAACTGCGCCGCCTTGCGCCCCGCCACGACGAACGTGGTGGTCTGACGGTCGTACCGGGCCGCCTCGCGAAGCAGGTTGCCGTTGAGCGCGCCGCAGAGGCCCTTGTCCGTGCTCACGATGATGACGGCGCGTTTGGCGACGGGGCGCTTTTCCATGAGCGGGTGTGTGAACTCGCCCGCGTGGCGCGTGACTTCGCCCAGGACCTTGGCCATGAGCCGCGCGTATGGCCGGCCCGTCTGGGCGGCCTCCTGCGCCTTGCGCATCTTGGACGAGGCCACCATCTGCATGGCCTTCGTGATCTGGGCCGTGCTCTTGACCGACCGGATGCGGCGGCGAATGTCGCGCGTGCTCGGCATGGGGCTTCTGTTCCCTTAGCTGTAGGTCTGTTTGAACTCGGTGATGGCCGCCTTGATCTCGGCGCTCAACGGGTCGCTGAGCGCCTTCTCCCTGGCGATCTTCGCCAGCAGATCCGCCTTCCGGCTCGTCAAATAGTCCGTCAGCTTGCCTTGGAAATCCTTGATCTTCTCGACCGGCACATCATCCATCAGCCCATTCTGCACCGCCCAAAGAACCGCCACCTGCACCTCGACCGGGATCGGGCTGTACTGGGGCTGCTTGAACACATCGACAATCCGTTTGCCCCGCTCGAGTTGAGCCTGCGTCTTCGCATCGAGATCCGATCCGAACTGGGCAAACGCCGCCAGCTCGCGGAACTGGGCCAGTTCGAGCTTCACGCGGCCTGCGACCTGTTTCATGGCCTTCACCTGGGCGGCCGAGCCGACGCGCGAAACCGAGATCCCGACCGAGATGGCCGGACGCACGCCCTGATAGAACAAGTCGGTTTCCAGGAAGATCTGGCCGTCGGTGATCGAGATCACGTTGGTCGGGATGTACGCCGAGACGTCGCCCGCCTGGGTCTCGATGATCGGCAGCCCGGTCAGCGACCCGTTGCCATGCTGCTCGCTGACGCGCGCCGACCGCTCGAGGAGCCGGCTGTGCAGATAAAACACGTCGCCCGGATAGGCCTCCCGCCCGGACGGACGCTTGAGCACCAGCGAGACCTGCCGGTAGGCCACGGCATGCTTCGACAAATCATCGTAGATGATCAGCGCGTCCATGCCGTTGTCCATGAACCACTCGCCCATGGCGCAACCGGCAAAGGGGGCGAGGTACTGATTGGACGCGGAATCCGAGGCGGCGGCCACCACGACGATGGTGTAAGGCATCGCCTCGTGCTTTTCGAGCACATTGATCACCTGGGCCACATTCGATTGCTTCTGTCCGATGGCCACGTAGATCGAGTAGAGGGGGCGGTGCTCCTTGTCGCCCGCCGCCTCCGCCAGCTTGTTCAGCCGCGCGTTGTTGATGATCGTGTCGATGCCGATCGTGGTCTTCCCGGTCGACCGATCGCCAATGATCAACTCCCGCTGGCCGCGTCCGATCGGTATCATCGCGTCGACCGCCATGATGCCCGTCTGCACCGGCTGACTCACCGACCGGCGTCTGATGATGCCCGGCGCGATCTTCTCGACGGGGTAGAACGCCTCCGCCTGGATCGGGCCCCGCCCGTCCAGGGGCCGCCCCAGGGCGTCGACCACCCGCCCGAGCATCGCCTTGCCTGCCGGGACCTCGAGCAACCGGCCCGTGGTGCGGACCTCCGTGCCTTCCTTGATCGAGGTGTAATCGCCGAGGATGATCGCGCCCACCTCGGTCTCTTCGAGGTTCAGGGCCAGGCCGACCACGCCGTTGCCGAAGTCGAGCATCTCGTTGAGCATCGCGTCGGTCAAACCTTCGATCCGGGCCACGCCGTCCCCGATCTCGCGAACCACGCCGACGTTCTGCCTTGCGACCCCGGCTTTCACTCCGGCGATCTGGGCCTCGATCTCTTGCAGTAGGGTGCTCATACCAATTCCATGCAAATAACTCAGAAACTCTCCGCCAGCCGCGTCAGGCGCGTCCGAATGCTGCCGTCGTACACGTCACAACCCACCTTGATGCGCAGCCCGCCAATCAAAGACGGATTCTCGGCAAACCCGATCTTCAGACCCCGCCCTCCCACCCGATCGAGACTCGCTTTCAGATCCTCGCGCAGACCGGACGGCAGGGGCACGGCGCTCTCGACCGTCGCGGTCCGGCGCTCGATATCGAGCTTCACCAGCCGATGAAAATGGCCTAGGACCGCCAGGTAACCCCGCGGCTTCTCCTCGAGAAGGCGCCGAACCACCTCCCGCGCCCGCCCCTCGTCGAGCAGGCCGTCAACACAGCATCCCCGGAAGAGGTGCTTCGCGTCCCGCCGGGCTTGCTTCGAGGTCCTCATGCCGCGAGCTGACGCTTGGTCTCCTCAGCCAGCCGCTGATGATCCTCGACCGTCAGCACTTTGCCGGTGACTTTCGCGGTGGTCTCAACCACCAGCCGGCCAATCTCCTTGCGCAGTTCCGCCTTCATTCGAGCCAGCTCGGCTTCGCTGGCCTCGCGCGCCTTGGCGACGATCTGGTTGGCTGTCGCGATCGCCTTCTGGGTCTCCTGTTCGAGCACTTTGGACGCCGCGACGCGCGCCTCCTCGATGAGGCGATTGGCCTGCTGATTCGCCTGGTTCAAAGCCTCCTGGCGGGCGGCCTCGGTCTTGGCCAGCTCCGCCTTGATTCTCTCCGCGTTCTCGAGGCCTTCCTTGATGCGCTGGCGGCGTTCCTCGAGAATCTGGAGGATCGGCTTGTAGGCAAAGCGGTGCAGGAGAAACAGGACAATCGAGAAGCTGATGCACTGCGCCAGGAAGTGCGGCCAATCGACGCCAAACTGCCGTGCGGTATCGCTGATGATGCTGGCAAACATGGGAATTGAACTCCGGATGACCATGCGGGTGCTCCCGGGCGCATGGCCGAGGCCGCGCGCCCAGGCCCACACCGGCTATTGACCCCGGGTCAGGAAGATCGCGAAGAAGACAATCCCCTCGGCAAACGCCGTGCTCAAGATCGCCTGCACAAGAATCTTCGTCGACGCGCCGGGATTCCGACCGACGGCTTCCGAGGCCTTCATGCCAATCATCCCCACACCCAGCGCCGCGCCCAGACAGGCGAGGCTGATATGGATGTTCCCCGTCATTTCCGCCAACAGTGGCATCAGCATACGTGTACCTTTCGTTTTCCTCGACCGCCCCCGCGATTGAACACGGTCCGACAGTCGAAAGCGCTCGCCGGGATCTCGATTCCCCGGCGCCGCAGGCTCAGTGATGAGCCCCCTCGGGCCCTTCCTCGTGCGCGCAGATCAACAGCGTAAACACCGCCGTCAACAACATGAACACCAGCGCCTGCACAAGACCCACCAAGACCTCCAGAAAATAAAACGGAATCGGCACCAGAACGCTCGTCAGCGCCCCCAGCCAGACCGGTTCCTGCACCAGCCGCGCCATGGCCTCGAGCATGTTCTCGCCCGCAAAGACATTGCCGAAAAGACGGAAGCTCAGCGTGACGGGGCGGAAGGCGATCGTGACGACCTCGATCACACCGACCAGGGCAAAGATGACGACCATGACGATCTTGAGCGCCCCGCTCGTCTCGCCCTTGGGCCCAAAGATGTGCAGGACAAACCCGCCAGGGCCGTTGGCCCGCAAAGCCCAGTAAAACCAGAGGGCGAAGAAAATCATGGCCATCGCAAAGGTCATGTTCAGATCCGCGTTGACCCCGCGCAGCAACGGCGTGTCGATGTGATGAGCCCCCGGGGATTTCCAGCCGATGGTCCCCACGCCGGGAATCAGGCCAATCCAGTTGGAAGCCAGAATGAAAACAAAAATCGTCGCGAAAAACCAGAACGTGCGCTTGACGAGATCGGACCCGATAATCCCTTCGAGGAATTCGTAGAGGCTCTCCACCATCCACTCCCAGAAATTCTGCGCCCCTTCCGGCACGGCCTGCATCCGCCGGGTGGCGATGCGGGCAAAGCCAATCATGGCCAGCGCCACCCCCCACGTCACCAGCATCGAGTTGGTGAGAAAACCGTGCTCGCCGGAGAGGGGCACGGCGTTCTGCGGCATCCCCGCGTGCTCGGCCGCCTCAGCCGCCAACCCCGCCGCCCACGGCCCTGCCAGAGCCGCGCCGGCCGTCAAAATATGTTTCCATCCGCGCGTCATCGCGAAGGTCTTCTTCTTTGGCGCTCCCGGGGAACAAATCGGCGTCCCTGCCCCAGACAGCGTCCGGACGGAAGCGGCGGATACGTTGCCCAAGCCCATCCCAAGGCACAAGGTTTTTTTCCCGGTTGCTTTCGTCCCGCCGCTGTGTTGTCTATGGGCCCGCGTCACCCGATGAATCCGCCCGTCAAAGCCCCCGCCAGCCAGGAGCTCTCTGAAAAGGAGAGGGCAGCCCTTCTGACGCTGCTGGGAGACGAGGACGCCGCGGTCTACGGGGCCGTCAAACGCCGAATCCTCGCCGCCGGCCGCGACGCCGTGGCCTGGCTGCAGCCCCACACCTTGAGCCGTGAACCCCTGCTGCGACGCCGCGCAACCGAAATCGTCCATCATTTCCAGCAGCAGGACGCCGACAACCGATTCCTCGCCTTCTGCCTCACGCACGGCGAGGACCTCGACCTCGAACGCGGTTCCTGGCTCCTGGCCCAGACTCAGTACCCGTCGATCAACCCGGCCGCCTATCAGGCCCTGCTCGATACCTTCGCCGCCGAACTGCGCGATCAGATCGCCGATCAGAACACCCCCGTCGGCATCCTCGCCGGCATCAACCAGTACCTCTTCGGCGAACTCGGTTTCCACGGCAACCAGGAAAACTACTACGACCCGGATAACAGCTACCTCAGCAGGGTCGTGGACCGCCGCACGGGAAACCCCATCAGCCTCTGCGCGGTCTACTGGTTCCTGGGCCGGCGGCTCCGCCTCCCGATCGTCGGCATCGGCATGCCCGGCCATTTCCTCTGCCGCTACCAGTCCTCGAAAGCGGCGTTCTACATCGACGCCTTCAATCAGGGCAAATTGCTCACGCGTGCCGACTGCATCAAGTATCTCCACGCCTCGGGCCACGGCTTCCAGGAATCGTTCCTGGCGCCGGCCAGCCCGGGCCGCGCCCTGCTCCGCATGTGCTCGAATCTCCACCAGGTCTACGCGCACCTCGGCTTGCGCGCGGACGCCTCCCGCCTCCAACGCTACGTCGTCGCGCTCGCCAAGTGAACTTCCATGGGGTCGCATCTAAAGAGTTGATTCCGCTGAAAAAGCTCCTCACGGTTTTCTAGGCTTGGGCTTGGCGGCGGGGGCGGCCAAGCGGTGCAGGCGCAAGTCGGAGCGGCCGAGTAACTGCCACTGGACCTGTTCACCGGCCT
>JAKLFY010000101.1 GCA_022710935.1 Verrucomicrobiota bacterium | reverse complement strand
GGGTCCAGCCGTCAAGACCGGTGAACCGGTCGCCGTTGCCTCAACCGTCTGGTTCGCCGAATTCCCGTCACCCGTCTGCCAGGATCCGCCTCGGCCATTCGTGTGGTTCGTGTGATTCGTGGTTCTCCTCTTCCCGCTGAGTGTCGACCACGAATGACACGAATGACACGAATCAAGGGCAACGCGCACGCCGGTCCTTGTGCTCGGCTCACCGTTCTGCCGTGGTCGTGTCCTCATCACTGGCGTCGTGGCGACCAACCCCGGCGAACGATGAGCGTGAGCCACCGGAGGCAGCCGCCACTGGCTCACGAATACACGCTGACAGAATCGGCTGCCTCCGGTTGGCTCCACGCTTTGGTTGGCCGTTCTTTTCACATGGGGCTCCATGCACCTCTCTCAATTTCCGCACGCATTTCCTGAACCTCTGGCGCAGCAGCATGCACGCAGCCGTCGAGAAACGCCAGAATCTCGGTCGTGTTACGGCCACGCTCTGCAAGCACTCGGCCCAAGCCTGCGTATGCATCCGGCCCGCCGCCTAATGCGGTCGCAGCCCGGAATGCCGATTCGGCCCTCTCCAGGTCCACCGAGATCACATCATAATAATAGCCGAGAGACTCAAATGCCTCGGCACAGGATGGGTCGAGGGACGAGGCTCGCTCATAACACGCAACGGCATCGGAAGGATTGTAGCCAGTTCCATCAGAGAGCTGGATTAAGTCCCCCTTCATGCAAAGTAGCTTAGGCGAATGTGGAAATGCCACGATGGCCTCCTCGACGAGGTGCAGTGGTTCGAGGGCTTCTGCGTCCTTTGCAGGCCAAAGCTCCTGGATTTTCTCAATGTAATCGGACTCGGTCACGATGCCAGACCTTGAAATGGCCAACGCCAAGCTCACCCACAGCCGCCGGAGAAAGACGCCCGCAGCGAATCAGGCGTCCGAGTCTCCGGTACCTGCCGCAACCGAGAGGGCAGGCGGCTGTTGGGTGCAGCGACTTGTTCTGCGCCGTCAGGAACGCCTCGCTCGCACCGCCCCACCGCCTGGCTCCTGGGCGCAGCGTCCTCGCCTCCGCAACCCGCCCCGGCTCGCGGCGTAACGGCTCGAACCTTTTGTTGCAGGTGCAACAAAAGGTTGCGGGGCGTACAGGCTGCCCTCGGAACGATCCCAATGCTCAGGTGGCTCGTCGAGTGCACGGCGCGGCCTCTATGCGCAGAACAAGTAATCGACATCCGAAGTAACGTAATCTTCTGCGTCACGGTGTGACGTTACGCTTGCCAAATGGCTTGGCAAGAGCCATTTGTCTGGCCAAGGAGGAAACGCTGGAACCAGCAAATACTTCAGTATTCCGCGGCGAGCATATTCTCCCCAACCCCAAGGCCAGGCTGCTCGATCAGGTCCGAGAGGTGCTCCGGCTCGAGCATTACTCGCTACGGACGGAGCAGACCTACGTCGGGTGGATCAAACGCTTCATCTTCTCCCATCAGAAGCGGCATCCGCGCGAAATGCGAGAACCGGAGATCGTGGCATTTCTGACGGACCTGGCTGTGCGTCAACACGTGAGCGCATCGACTCAGAACCAGGCGTTCAACGTTCAACGTTCAACGTTCAACGCTTTGCCTGATAAGGTCCCATGCGGCGCGGACGTGGTGTTCCTCGGTGTGGGTCTGGCCCACGCAAAGCCGGAGAGTCAGGCGCCCGCCCAGTCTCGTGTGCGTCAGATAGAGCCGGCCTGTCGCGTTCAAACGGTCCATGAGTCGCTGATTGACATCGTCGCCTCCGCGATGCCGGAAACAGACCAGGTTCAGAGGGGGCGGAACGGCCAACTCGAAGCGGTCGTCGGCCCGGACCCAACGGGCGAACGTCTGCGCCAACTCGATGTGGCGGCGCACATGGTGGCGCAGGCCCTCGACCCCGTAATGGCGGATCACGAACCACAGCTTGAGCGCCCGGAAGCGCCGTCCGAGCGGCACGTGCCAGTCCCGGTAATCGATCACCGCGCCGCTCTGGGTGGCTTGGTTGCGCAAGTACTCGGGAAGGATCGTCAGCGCGCGGATCAGCGCCGCGCGGTCGGCGACGAAGAAGCAGTCGCAATCGAAGTTGGTGAACATCCACTTGTGCGGATTGAAGCAGTAGCTGTCGGCCGCATCGAGACCGTCCTGAAGAAAACGGTACTCGGGACAGACCGCGGCCGTCCCGGCCATCGCGGCATCCACGTGCATCCAGAGCTGTTCTTCCCGGCAGATGCGTCCGATGGCAGGCAGCGGATCGATTGCGTTCGAGGACGTGGTGCCCACCGTGGCGCAGACAAAACACGGCGCCAGGCCCGCCGCACGGTCGCGTCGGATCTGCGCGGACAGCAGATCGGGACACATGGCGAAGGAATCGTCCACGTCGATCAGGCGCAGATTGTCGCGTCCCATCCCCACGACGCCCACCGCTTTCTCGATCGAGGAATGCGTCTGGGTCGAGCCGTAGGCGACGAGTCGCCCGTCGCACCCGCGGCGGTTGCTCTCGCCCCGGGTCGCGCGCTCGCGGGCGGCCAGCAGGGCGCAGACGGCCGCGCTCGATGCGGAGTCCTGGATCACCCCGCCGCCGGCGGCATTGGACTTGAAATGGGCGGGCAGACCCAGCAGATCGACCACCCAATCGAGCACGTGGGTTTCGAGTTCGGTGCAGGCCGGGCTGGTCGCCCAGAGCATTCCCTGCACACCCAGGCCTGAGCATAACAGGTCGCCCAGGATCGACGGCCCCGAGCTGTTCCCGGGGAAGAAGGCGAAGAAATTCGGCGATTGCCAATGCGTGATGCCGGGCAGAATCAACTTTCCGACGTCCGCCAGCATCGCCTCGAATGGTTCACCCTGGGCCGGAGGCGCGGGCGGCAGGCTGGCGCGGATCTGCCCGGGCGCGACCTGGGCAAGCACGGGGTAGGACTCGACGCGTTCGAGGTAGTCCGCGATCCAGTCCACAACCGCACGACCGTGCCGGCGGAAGGAGTCGGGCGCCATGTGATAGGAAGTCGTCGCCATGGGCTCCATGCAATCGCAAACCGCCGGGGTGCGTCGAGCGGGAAACTGGAGACACCACGCCAGGATTTGGTCGGAGGCGCGCCTCGCCAGCTGCGGGGCCAGGTCATGAGGCGAACCGATGTGTCTGTCTGCCTGCCTGCAGGCCGGTTCGATCGCCGACAAAGAGGGGCTTCACTCTGGAGGACGGCTCTTGTTGACCGCCCGCCCGTCCAAAGCGAACCCTGCTATGCCTTCTTCTTGAAGACGCGATAGAGGATCAGCAACACGATCGATCCGCCGAGTGCCAGCAAGAGACTGCGGATATCGAATCCGGTCACCGTGCCCAGGCCCGCCAGGGAGCCCAGATACCCGCCGAGGAACCCGCCGGCAATGCCGAGCAGGATTGTGACGATCACACCGCCGGGATCCTTGCCTGGCATGATGAGCTTGGCGAGCGCCCCGATGATCAAACCCAAGACGATCCAGGATAACATGCCCATAATAGACCTTTTCTCGTTCCTGCGGTTACACTCGAAACGAAGGGAAATGTCAAGGGAACGCAGCGGGCCAGACAATTCTCTTGGCGACGTGCGCTATAAAGGGTGAAGGTGAGAGAACTCACGATGCAGCCGCGCGAGATGAACGGAGAGTGGCGGGAATTGTGGGCGCAGTACGCCCCCCGGCTCCTGCTCTTCGCGCGCCAGCAGACGCCTCGCCTGAGCGACGCCGAGGACATTGTCCAGGACGCCTTCGTGCGGTACTGGCGGGCGCAGCAGGCCGATCCGTCTCTCTCACCCAGTCTGCTATTCAACATGGTCCGAAGAATCGCCATCGACTATGCGCGCAAGAGCCACGGGCGCTCCGTCCGGGAGTCCGAGGCTGGCGCGCTGTCCGGCCCGAGCGAGAGCTGGTTCGATGATCCCGTCGAGGAACGGGAGCGGAAGGAGGAAATCGAGAAGGCGCTGCGGTCATTGCCGGCCGAACAGCGCGAGGTCCTGGTGCTCAAGATCTGGGGTGAACTGACATTCGAACGGATCGGCGAGGCACTCGAGATTTCACCGAACACCGCCGCCTCGCGCTATCGCTACGGCCTGAGCCGATTGAAACAAATGTTGTCTGGCAAACAGAGCACTGCCCTCGGCGAGTCCTCCTCCCTCGCCCCATACCTCAGCCCCGCTTCGAGCCGGGCGGGCCAAACACCGGCGTGCGCGGCGAGTGAAAGGCAATAGGCACGTGCACACCATCGCTATGATTCTCCCATGAACCGTGGTTCCGTAGCCGTCCCGCCGTCGCGGGATAAGTCCGCGCCATCTCGCTCCGTCGAAGACGGGGATCAGCGCCGACTCACGTCGGCGGCTACAGGTCGGTTCATGGTCCCCGTGCGCATTAAACTGTTGAATGTCAATGCTCTCCATGAACGATCCGATTGAAGATGTTGCCGCCGAGCTCGGGCGCCTGCGCCCCCTTCAGGCCAGCGACCGCTTGACCCGCCGGTTGGAACAGGAGCTCGGGTCAATGCCCCCATCAGTCACCGAGCGCGTCGTACGTCGCGTCCGCTTTCGCTGGGTTCCTGTGGCCGTGGCTGCCAGTCTGGCGTTCCTCGCGATCGGCACTGTCACCTGGCAGGCGAGACTGCGGCGCCCCGTTGCGGGCGCCGCATCGAGTCTCCTCGAACATAACGGCGCCGAACCGGCGCCCGGGCAGACGGCGTCCGCACAGGCTTTCCGATGCGTCGACCTCGCCAACTACCTCCTGGCCGCCGAGGAGAATGGCCTGGTGTACGCCTCGGAGACGGCGCCGTGGCGGAAGGTTCGATGGCGGTATCTCTCGGCATGCGAATGGCGCAATGACCAGGAGAACACGACATTCCAGGTCCTGATCCCGCGCGAGGAAGTCGTTCTTTTGCCCGTCAACATTCATTAGAGCCCGAGATCCACTCCGTTTCAAATTCACGAATGCCATGAAGACAAAAGCAATGTCGTATACCCTGCTGGCTGCCCTGGGTGCGGCCCTGACCCTGACGCCGCCGGCCCGGGCCCTATTGGCTGCGGAAAAGGAAAAGGCAACCTACCTCGGCGTCGCGATTGGCGATGTCGATGACACCCTGCGCGAACAGCTCAAACTCGGCAGGGGAGTTGGTGTCCGGGTCGAGACAGTCGTGTCCGACAGTCCGGCGGACAAGGCCGGGTTGAAGGCCCACGACATTCTCGAGAGGCTCAACGAGCAGATCCTGTTCAACGCGCAGCAACTGGCGGCGTTGGTGCGCAGCTTTGCGCCCGGGGACAAGGTGACGCTGGCGTTCATCCGCCAAGGGGATCGGCAGACGCTCGATGTGACGCTGGGCGAGACCGAGATCGCCCAGGCCGGCAAATTGCTGTTTGATGTCTGGGATGGGGCGAAAATGCCAGGCGGCATCGAGGGACTGCTCGGCGCCCCCCTCGACAAGGCCTTGATTCCCGACCTGGTCTTCCAAGCCCCGGGCAAGCCCTCGGCCTACTTGGGTGTGGAACTCGGCCCGGTGGAGCCCGCTCTGGCGACACAGCTCGGTTTGGAGGACGCGGGCGGCGCGCTGGTGAACATGGTGGTTGATGACAGTCCTGCCGCCAGGGCCGGGCTCAAACAGCACGACATCATTGCCAAACTCGATGGCAAGACCGTTCGGGATTCAGCCGACCTCAGCGTCCGCATCGGCAAACAGAAGAAAGGAGACAAAGTCACTCTCACCGTCATTCGCGGGGGCAAGCCGATCGAAATCGAGGCGACTCTTTCGGAGAAGGCGGCGGACGATCCGGCCAGGCTCCAGAAACTCCTGCAGGAATACAGGATCGTGCCTCGCATCCGGACGCTACGCACCGGGCCGGATCGGAACGAGATTGTGGTCCGCCTGGATTCCGAGGGCGAAGGCGACGCGTCTCACGTCGAACGCCGTGTCATTGTCGGCCCCGCAAACGCCGGGGCGACCGCCGAAAGCACCATTGTCACGCCGGGGCATTCGACGGCCAGCCAGGTCTCCGTCGAGCAGAAGGTGATCGTGATGAAGACCGACGGGGGCATCAGCACGGTTCTCGAGGAGAAGGACGGGCATCGCCATGTCACGGTCAAAGACGCCGATGGAAAGGTCGTGTTCGACGGCCCTGTGAACTCGGACGAGGACCGGCAGAAGCTCCCGGCTGAGGCGCGCGAGCCACTGGACCGAATCGAGCAGAGCCTCAAAGCGGGATTGGACGGCGGGGGCAGGAACGTGATACACGAATTGCGGTTCGTGCCCGGTCCGACCGTTCCGGGCGTTATTTAGCCCGGTTATTTCGCAGCGCTTTGCGAGAAACCGTAACCGGGCTAACCCGCGGAGCAGACATTATGCGGAATCTGATTGCCCTGTGCACTGACGGGGTGTGAACTATGCGGGTCAGGGCGATCGGCGATCCGATCGTCGCGATGACATCGCGGGTTACGGTTTCGGTGGCGGGATGCGGACGTTCGACAAATCGATGAAGACTCTTACGCTTTGCGCCTGGGTGCTGCTTGTCCTCGGTTTCCCCCTCATTGAACAAGGCCGGGCGGCCGGCCTCACCTGGCATGCGTCGCGCGCCGAGGCGGTGACGGCGGCGCGCAATTCGGCCAAGCTGATCCTGTTGCTCGCGGGGCGGGACACCTGCGGCAATTGCACGTACATGAAGACCACGGTGTGCGAGTCGCCGGCGGTGCGCGCGCTCATCGACGGCAACTATGTCTGCTGGTATTGCCCGATCGATTACTCGAGCGAATGGGAGGCCTACAGGGGCGGGCTGGGAGGGTTCACGTTGCCTCTGATCTGCGTGATCGATCCGGGAGATCCGTTGAACTATCTGGACCGGTCCACCTCGATCCAGGCGATCTCCGTATTCCAGCCGCGGTTGCTCGACCATCTGCCCACCAGCGAGATCAGGGCCAGCCCGATCCTGGCGTCCGGAGCGCCGCGCCTGCTCTGGCCGGGCGAGAGCTTGTTCCGCTATCGCGTGCTCGAGTCGACGGATTTCGCGGCCTGGCGTTTTGTCGGCGCGCTAGTCCACGGAGACGGCTCGCCCATCGAGTTCACGGGCGTCTCGGCTGACACGCCCCGTTTTTACCGGGTCATGGGTTTCAAGTAGCGCCAGGCCGGTACCGTGTTCATTCTCTGAAGCCGCCCAGCGCTACGCGGCCGCGCCGCGCAATATGCGGGTTAGGGCTGGCGAGCAGGTGTCGTCGAGGAGGACGGTCGGTCGCGATCGGTCGGTCGCGGGGCGCCGCCCAGCCAGTGGAAGTGGCGTTTGACCTCGCCGTAGAAGCCGTGCGCGGCATAGCGGTTGGCCTCGGATTCCGCCGCGTAGCCGCAGAGCCAGGGAGCGGCGGCACGGCGTTTGGCCCCGCCCAGTTTCGAGAGGATGCGAACCAGCAGGAGCATCACGCCCAGCACGCACGCCAGGACCACGGGGGCGAAGAGGGCCGTGCGATTCACTGTCTCGATCCCGCTCAACAGCCCGATCGTCATCGGGGCCGCCGCGGCGAGGGCTGTGCCGAAGCCTTGCTGGGCGGCTTCGAGTGCGGCGGTCATGAGATGGAAGGCGAGCGCGGGCACGACGCCCAGCGCCACGCACAGCAGGGCCAGGAACACCTGCGGCCCCTGCATCAGCCCGCACACCTCGAGTTTGCTCTGCGCGGCAACGCGGGCCTTGACCAGGGCGCTGGTCCGGCCGAGGAAACTGACGCCGAAGAACTTCATGAACGAGGCGAGGGTGAGCGCGCTGGTGAGGATGGCCAGGACCCCGCACACCGGGAGGTACTTGGCGGCGGCCGAACCCTGGATAGTCGCCACGTAGATGGTCCATTTGCTGGCGAAACCGTTGAGGAGCGGCACGCCCGAAATCGCCAGGGAGGCCACCAGCGCCGTCGCCGCCGTGAGGGGCATGAACTTCATCAGGCCGCCCATCTGGTTGAGGTCCTGGGTCCCGGTCACGTGACGCAGCGATCCGGCATTGAGGAAGAGCAGGCCTTTGAACAGTCCGTGATTGATCACGTGGAAAAGCGCGCCGAGGAACGCGACCGCCGCGAGCGCCGCGGCTCGGGGATCGGACGCGGGCAGCAGGGCCATGCATGCGCCGGTTCCGAGGAGGATGTAGCCGATCTGGCCGATGCTGTGGAAGGCGAGCAACCGTTTCGATTGCTCCTGTTTCAGGGCCTGCATCGTGCCAGTGAACAGCGTGATCGTGCCCAGGATTGCCACCACCCAACCCCAGCGGGCCAGCGGGTATTGGGCGTGCGCCTCGGGCGGCACGAGCCAGAGGAAATAGCGCATCAGGCCGTACACGCCGGTCTTGATCATCACCCCGGAGAGCATCGCGCTCACCGGCGAGGGCGCCGCCGGATGGGCGTCCGGCAGCCAGACCTGGCCAAAGGGCCACATGCCCATCTTGATTCCGAAGCCGACCAGAAACAGGAAGAACGCCACGCCCGTGTCGAACGGCTTGGCCTGGAGCATCGCGGGCAGGTTCGCGCTGACGGTGTCGAAGTCGTACTTGAGGCTCGCGCTGCCGCTGGTCAACGCGCCCATCACCGCGAGGAACCATGCGCCCACCATCGTCGCGGCGCAGGCGATTTGCATCATGACGAGGTATTTATTGGCCGCCCGGATGTTCTGCGGCTGCTTGTTTTCGTAGCGGATGAGCGCGTAGCCCGGCAGGGTCATCAACTGCCAGAAAATGAAGAAGAACCACATCATGTCCGTGGTGCTCAGCAGTCCGTACATCGCCGCCAGGAACAGGAGGAAATGCGGGTAATAGCGCCCCACCCCGTACTCCTCGTAATGCTTCATGTACGGAATCGAGTACAGGGCGGCGGGCACCGCCACCGCCACCGCCAGCAGCAGAAACACCGCGCTCAATCCGTCCACGTAAATCCGCAACGCGAAGCCGAACGCCGGCATGTGGAGGAACAGGGTGGGATGGCCCGGCCCGTGGATGAGCACGCGCATGGCAGCCCAGACGATCAGCCCGCCCGTGACGGCCGTAATCGCAAAGGACAACCAGCCCGCCGCAGTCTTGTTGCGCGACACCAGCAGCGTCAGCACCGCCCCCGCGATGCAGAGCAGAATCGAAGTGACAACGGATTGTTCAGGAGTCAGCACGCGGTCAAGCCCTCGGTTGGACGGTTGGGACGCCGCCGTGGGTCCGCAGGGATCGCTGCGCTCGACCCCGTGGCGGCGTTCGCTCCAAATCGTGTTGGTCTGCGTTTATCTGCGACATGGCCTGTGGCGCACGGCAAAAGACGCCGGGAGCGTGCCCGACCTCGATTCTCACTTCAAGGCCAAATGGGTCGCGGGACGAATTACGAATTAACGCGATCCTTGGCGAACTGGCCTGGCGCCGCGTGGGGGCACGCGGCCCGCAGCGGGAGTCTCGATCCGTTGCAGGCCCGGTGCCCTGACCGGGCGACGGAAGGCTGACAACAACCCGATGCACCGCGGAGAATCGACTCCCCCACAGGGAAGTTGGACTTTGCCGTCCGACGCAATACACTCGAATCCATGAAACGTTCCAGGCGCTCGGCGTCGGTGGTTTTGGGGCTGCTTCAGACCGCGTGTTCGGCGAAGCCGGACGAGAACCTGCAACGCACGGTCGAGGCCGCGACCCGGGCGGCGCGCGACGGCGCGCAGATCCTTTGCACGCAGGAGTTGTTCCGCTCGCGCTATTTCTGTCAGAGCGAGGACTACGCCCACTTCGCACTGGCCGAGCCGATCCCCGGTCCCTCGACGGAGGCTTTCCAGAAAGTCGCGCGGCGCCATCGCGTGGTGGTGGTTGCCTCGCTGTTCGAGAAGCGCGCCCCGGGCTTGCATCACAACACCGCGGTTGTGATCGACGCGGACGGCACTCTGCTGGGGCGGTACCGCAAGATGCACATCCCGGACGACCCGCTTTACTACGAGAAGTTCTATTTCACGCCCGGCGACCTCGGTTTCCAGGCCTGGTCCACGCGCTATGGCCGCATCGGAGTTCTCATCTGTTGGGACCAGTGGTATCCCGAAGCCGCCCGGCTCACGGCGCTGCAGGGGGCGGAGTTGTTGTTCTACCCCACGGCCATTGGCTGGCATCCGGCCGAGAAAGCCGCACTCGGGGCCACGCAACATGGGGCCTGGGAGACCATCCAGCGCGCCCACGCGGTGGCCAACGGCTGCCCGGTGGCCGCGGTCAATCGCATCGGGTTCGAAAAGGCCGAGAGCGGTGATGGAATCGAGTTCTGGGGGCAGAGTTTCGTGGCGGGGACTTCAGGCGAGGTCCTGGCCAAGGCGAGCGCGGACAAAGAGGAGAATCTCCTGGTGACCGTCGATCTTGCGGCGGCGGAGGTGACCCGCACGCATTGGCCTTTTCTGCGCGACCGGCGCATCGATGCCTACGGCGGGCTGATGCAGCGGTGGGGGCAGTGACCTACGGATCGTCCGCGGGAATCTCGACGACACGCCCGGCGCGGGCGGACTCGTAACAGGCGGCGATTACTCGTTGGCTGCGCAGGCCAAGCGCGCCGCTGTTGGCCGGGTCGCGCCCTTCGAGAACCGCCTGGCTGAACTCTTCGATTTCGGCGCGGTAGGTGTTGACGGGTGCCGGACAGATCGGTGTGGCCTGGTTGCCCGCGCGCGTTTGCTGCGCGTCGTAGGCGGCCGCGCCTGGCTGCAAGCAGACCGCCATTTCCCCGCGGTCGCCCTGGCCGATGGTGCCGGTGGCGAGAATGCTCCCGCGCGAGCCATACACCTCGAGGCGGTTTTGGCTGGCCTCGTCCGGCATGCAGAAGAATGTGTCCACCACGCCCAGCGCTCCGCACGCGAATTGGAGCGAGGCGACGGCGCTGTCTTCGGACGCGTACCCGTGAACGGCGCGGCCGACGAAACAGCTCGCGGCGCGGACGGGTCCGAGCAGCATCTCGAGCAGGTCGATGCAGTGTCCGCCCATGTCCATGAGCGATCCTCCGCCGCCCAGGGCGGGATCCTGGCGCCACGCGCCGGGGATGGGCGGATACCAGCACGAGAGCTGGGCGCGGGCGAAGACGGGTTGGCCGATTTGGCCTGAGCGGATGAGTTCGAGGGCCGCCTGGTGCTGGGCGAGAAAACGCATCATGAAAGCCGTGCCGAGTCGAACCTGTGCCTGGCGGCACGACGCGACCACGGTCTCGGCTTCGGCGACGGTCAGGCCGAGCGGCTTCTCACAGAGGACATGCTTGCCGGCCCGGGCGCAGGCGAGCGCCTGTTCGAGGTGAACGCGCGGCGGCGATGCGATGTAGACGGCATCGAGATCCTGCCGCAGGAGATCGTCCACGCCGCGGGCGGCGTGCGCGCCGAACTGGGCCGCCACCTCGGCGTTGGCTTCGGCCTGGCGACTGTAGACCGCCACGAGTTGGGCGTTGCGCGCGGTCGCAAGACCTTCGGGGATGGTGCGTCGCCGGGCAATGCCCGTCGCGCCGATGACGCCCCAGCGGATTGTGCGGGTCATTGGATTGCCCTCGATCGGATCGAGTCACTTCGCATAGGCGCGGAGGACCTTCTTGATGGCCGCGCCGATCTGCTCGCAGTGGTGCGGCTCGTAGGTCGGGAAAGCGAAGCAGGTGAAGGTATGGCTCTGATGCCAGACGGCATTGGGCACCTCGACCTGTGTGTAGTCCACGCTGGCCGGATCGGTGTACTCGCTGGATTTGAACGGGAAGCCCGAGCGGCCGAAGGCATTGCCGTCCCGAAAAGCGCGTTCGGTGTGGCACTGCGGCCAGAAGACCTTCCAACAGGGCGCTCCTTCGGCCCCGACCGCCTTGACGAACTCCGCGATGTCGCATCGCATCGCCTCGATATCGAGCGAGAAGGCCATGACGTACCAGCCGTTCTGCCGCTCGGGGGTGTCGATGGGGCGATGCCTGATCAGCGGTTCGTCGGCCAGGGCGTCGATGATGATCCGGGCGTTGCGGCGGCGGCGGGGCATGTTCCAGGTATCCATGCGATCGAGTTCGGCCAGGCCGATTGCGGACTGCATCTCGGTCATGCGGTAGTTCCAGCCGACCCTGTTGTGGATATAGGAGAGCCTCTGCTCCATTTCGAGAAGGTTGAGCCGGTCTTTGACGTCGTAGCCGTGGTCGCGAATACTCCGGGCGGCCCAGGCCAGGTCTTCGTTGTCGGTGGTGACCATGCCGCCCTCGCCGCCGGTGGTGAACGTTTTGTTCTGGCAGAAACTGCAGCCGGCGATGTCCCCGAGCGTGCCGGTCTTCTTCCCCTTGTAGACGCCGCCGAACGCCTCGGCGTTGTCCTCGATGACGAAGAGGCGATGCGCCTTGGCGAAGGCGTGGATTCGGTCCATGTCGCACACGTTGCCGTAGAGATGCACCGGCATCACCGCCTTCGTCCGTTCGTTGACCAGCCGCCGGGCCGATTCGACGCTCAGACAATGGTCATCGAGGTTCACATCGGCGAACCGCGGAATGGCGCCGGCCTGGACGATCGAGAAACTCGATGCGATGAAGGTGTAGCTCGGCACAATCACCTCGTCGCCCGGCCCAATCCCGAGGGCCGTGAGGCCGACGTGCAGCGCGGCGGTGCCAGTGGCCACGCTGATCCCGCAGGCGCTGCCCTGCCAGGCCGCAAAACGCTTCTCGAACTCCATCCCCTTGCGCCCCGTCCAGTAGTTCACTTTGCCGGAGCGCAGAGTCTGCTCGACCGACCGGATCGCGTTCTCGTCAAAAGACGGCCAGGGCGGGAGCGGATCCCGAACGGCGGGTTCTCCGCCGTGCAGGGCGAGTCGAGGGTTGTTCGAAGACGTGGCGGACATGGGAGCCAGTGAACAGCCTGCCTCGCGTTTCGGCAACACGATTCGGCACACGATTCGGCGCTGGCGCGATGCGGTGCATCTGGTTGTTGTCGGTGTTCTGTCGCCCGGTGAGGGCACCGGGCCTACAACGGATGGAGATTGCCGGTGTAGGCCGCGTGCCCCCACGCGGCGCATACTCGATTTCCACCGATAACCTCCAGATGCACTGGATTCGATGTTGGCATCCGAGCCGTGGCTTTGGTTCCGCCGCGCTGCCGTGCGCTGCCCCTTATCGGCGGTCGGCGTCGGGAGGCGCATCCAGTCCGGATCCGGCGCCGAGTCTTTGCCGCGCCCGGGCCTGGACATCGGCCGGTTCGAGCGCCAGGAGGCGATCGAGGTTGGCCGGCGAAAGGCGGCGACCCAGCCAGCGCGCCCCTTCGTCGCGCATCGCCTGGTCCGGATCCTCGAGCGCGCGCAGCATGCGGTGGGCAACCGCGGTGTCGAGACGTTCGAGCCGCCCCAGCAGCCTGAGCAACTCGAGCCGCACAGGCGCCGATTCGGTCGTGCTGGCTTCGATCAGACTGGTCCGGGCCTCGCGGTTCGTTTCGGCGATTTGAGACAGGACCTCGCCGACTCGCATTCGCAGCAGGACGTCGTCGTCCGCGAGCAGCGGATAGAGATGCGCGAGGGCCTTGTCGCCGCCTGCCGACCGGAGGAACTGGGCCAGGGCGGCCCATGGCGAATCCGGTTTTTTTTCGAACGACGACAGGACGGTCGGGATGGCATCGACGGCCTGGGGCCCCAGGTCTGCGAGGGCGTTCAACAGATGCGCGTGCAGTGAAACAGGAGCTTCGGAAAACACCGCGGCCAGCGGTTGGGCGGCTGCCGGGCCAATCCGCCCAAGCGCGTAAGCCGCCTGCATCCACTCCCCCGCGTTTCGAGTCGAAGGCGGCCTGCGGATCATGCGCGCCAATGCAGGCACGGCCGGCTCGGCCGTGGGCCCGAGAATCGCAAGGGCCACCAGGGCATGACCCCGCGCGGCGCGGATCGAGTCGATACCCAGCCAGCGGAGCAGCGTTCCGTAAGTGGCAGGGGCCCAGCGGGCGCTCGCTTCGAGCAGAGGCCAGGCCAGAACAGGATCGGGTCGGCGGATTGCGCGGATCAACGTCGGCACCGCGCGCGGTCCGAGCGACAGGACGGCCTCTCGCGCAGCCGAGGCCCGCTCAGGGGCGTTGGCGGTCAGGTCGGCGGCCCAATCCATCAGGGGCCGTCCGTCGTGGACGGGTTGCCGGCCTCGCCACGCCGAGGTCAGGGTGACTGCGGCTGTCAGGGTGAGAATCAGCCCCAGCCCCAGCAGGAAACGGTTCCGGCGCCAGAACGAGTCTTTCAGCGGCAGCGTTGTCCCTTGCGCGCACACAGCGAGCATCATCGTGCAAGGCGGCCTGGAATGCGAGGTTCTTTCGGGCCACTTCCAGGCCGCGCATGAATGCACGGGGGCGACGCAACGTCCATATCGCGTGCATTCACGGCAACACTCAATCCAGAAACACATGAAGGACAATCTGATGCGGATTTTTACCCGGAGTATAGCGTGCGTGGCGCTGGTCGCCCTGCCTCTCTCACTTGCGGCCGGCGAGGCCACCTCGCAGAGCGGGGCGGTCAAGCTTTCGGCTGAGGAAGTGAGCCAGGGGTTCCGCCCCGTTTTCAACGGGGTCGACCTGAAAGGCTGGCACTATCGCAACCCCAACGGCCCCAAGAGCTGGAGCGCCCAGAATGGTCTGCTGGTGAACACCCTGCCGCCCGACGGGCACGGGACCGATTTGATTACGGATGAGAAGTTCAAGGACTTCACCGTCCGGTACGAGTACAAGATCCCGCCCGGCGCCAACAGCGGGTTCTATCTGCGCGGACGCTACGAAATCCAGATCCTCGACGACGGGAACGCGACCCGGCCATCGAACAGCAGCAACGGCTCGCTCTACAGCCTGGTGGCGCCCACGAAGATGGCGTCGAAGAAGGCCGGCGAATGGCAGACGGTCGAGGCGACGATCATCGACAACCGAATCACGGTCATCCTGAACGGGCAGAAGATCATCGACAACGTCGTTGTGGACCGTCCGACCGGCGGCGAGCTCGATCGCAACCTCGATCAGCCCGGCCCGATCTTCCTTCAGGGAGACCATGGGGCGGTCACGTTCCGCAACATCCGGGTGAAACCGCTTCCTTGATGGGGGATGCGATGCCGAGGATGGGGACAGTGCATCTGGAGGTTGTCGGTGGGAGTCGAGTATGCGCCGCGTGGGGCCACGCGGCCTACAGCGGCAATCTCCATCCGTTGCAGGCCCGGTGCCCTCACCGGGTGGCAGAACACCGACAACAACCAGATGCATCAGGATGGGGATCGGGCTGAAGATTCCGTTTGCCAACCGGGGCGGCGGCGGGAGAAACTGAACGCATGCTGTAGGCGGCCATCGAATAGATTCTGTGTGATGGCTCTGGCCAAGAATGTTAATCGGTCTGTAAACCATGAAAAGCGACAGAATGTCCGATCTGAATCGTAGGCAATTCCTCAAAGGCGGGTCGTTCGCGACCATGATGATGATGATGGGCGGCATCCCGCTCAACGCGGCGGATGCCGCCGCGGAGGGGGCGACCAGCTACACGGGCGAAGCCACGCCGGTGAATGTCGGCGTGATCGGCTGCGGTCCGTGGGCGCGCGAACTGCTCAAGGCCCTGTCCACTCTTCCCAACGGGCCGGTCGTCGCCCTTTGCGACAGTTACGCCGCCATGCTGCGGCGCGCCGGCACCCTGGCGCCCAACGCGCAGAAGTACGAGGACTACAAGCAACTGCTGGCCGACAAGAATGTCCAGGCGGTGGTGGTTGCCACGCCGACGCACCTGCACAAGGACATCGTCACCGATGCCCTCAAGGCCGGCAAGCACGTCTACTGCGAGGCGCCGATGGCCAGCAGCATCGAGGATGCCCGCGCAATCGCGAAGGCTGCCCGGGACGCCTTCCAACTCAATTTCCAGGTTGGCCTGCAGAGCCGTGCCGACCGGCAGATCTACTACCTCGCTAATTTCATCCGCTCGGGCGTTCTGGGCAAACCGCTCAAGGCCCGCAAGCAGTTCCACAAGAAGCAAAGCTGGCGCCTGCCCTCGCCCAACCCGGAGCGCGAAAAGGAAATCAACTGGCGCCTGGACCGGGCCCTCTCGCTCGGACTGGTCGGCGAGCTGGGCGTGCACCAGATCGACATCGGCAGTTGGTACCTGAACGCGCAACCGCTCTCGGCCACCGGCTTCGGCTCGCTGGTGCAGTGGAAGGACGGACGCGATGTGCCCGACAACGTGTTTGTGGTGCTCGAGTATCCGGGCGGCGTCTTCCTGCAATTCGAGGCGACCATCGGCAATTCGTTCGAGTCGGAGCTGAGCCTGTTCTATGGCACCGACTGCGCGGTCATGATGCGCGACCGCCGCGCCTGGATGTTCAAGGAAGCGGACGCCCCGCTCCTGGGCTGGGAGGTCTACGCCCGCAAGGACGCCTTCTACAACGAAAGCGGCATCGCGCTGGGCGCCGGCAACACCAAACAGGAAGCCCAGAAAACCAAGGACGACGAGCCCGCGGAAGTTGTCGTGGACGAGAAATCGCCGCTGCAATACGCGCTGGGCGCCTTCCTGAAGAACAGCGACACGCTCGGCTCGGGCGTGGCCGACTTCAAGGAGAACTTCGATGCCGACGACACGGCGGCCCTGAAGGAGTACGTCGGGGAACTGCAAAAGGAAAAGAGCTGGCTGCCGGCCGCCACCTGGCGCGACGGCCTCGACTCGACCGTCACGGTCGCGACCGCCAACCAGGCCGTACTCAAGGCCGAACGCATCGTCTTCAAACCCGAGTGGTACGAATTGGCCTAACCCGCATCTTTACACCCCGTCCGTGCTCAATGGCAGTCAGACTCCGCAAGAGAACCGCTATGCGGGTTAGAAACACAGCGAATCTGAATTTTTTCACGTCATCTCCCATCTAAGACCAAAACAAATATGAAAATGCACCTCCTGAAATCGACCCTGACACTCGCCGCCGCCCTGGCTTGCGCCGCGCTCGCCCAGGCCGCCGACGGCTGGATCAAATACGCGGCCAGACCCGGCTGCCTCGTGACCATCGACGGCACATCGACCATTCACGATTGGACCACCAAAGGCGCGATCATCGGCGGTTCGTTCGAGGTCGAGCCCGAGTTCCTCACCGACAAGACGCTCAAGTCGGTCAAGAGCCTCACGACCAAAGAGGCCAATCCCAAGGTCCAGGTCAAAATCCCCGTCAAGTCGCTCAAGAGCCAGGTCCTGCTCGGCGCATCGAAGATGGATGAAGTCATGCAGGAAGCCATGCGCATGAAGGACAACCCGGACATCCTCTACGCGCTGAAGGAAATGATCGTGAAAGGCGACGTGCCGGCCTCAGGCAGCCCGGTCAAGTTCGACACCAAAGGCGAACTGACAATCTCCGGCGTCACCAACACGGTTGACATCGAGGTCACCATGACCCGCGTCGCCGACGACAGAATCAAATTCTCCGGATCGAAGGTCCTCAAGATGACGGATTACAAAGTGCCGCCCCCGGCCCCCAACATCCTCGGCATGAGCCCGATCAAGACCGGCGACGAAGTCACGATCAAGTTCGACTGGCTCCTCGGCTTGCAGAAGACCGACGCCGCCGCGAAATAGCGGGCTGACTCGATCTTCGTCATTCGTTCGCCCAAGCGCGGCCGGACCGGCCGCGCTTTGCGCTTTTCATCGGGGCCTTCCGATCCTCATGCGCGCCTCGCAAAAACCGGTTGCGAACCGCCGTTCGCTGGGCCACTAGTAGTGCCATGTTGGCCAAGGTGGGTTCCGCAGCCGTCAATGGAATCGAGGCCTATGCCGTCGAAGTCGAGGTGAATTCCGGCTGGGGCGACACGACCATTGTCATCGTCGGCCTGCCCGACGCCGCCGTCAAAGAGTCGCGCGATCGCGTCACCACCGCCCTGAGCAACTCCGGTTTCCGATTCCCGCTGGGCCGCATGACGATTAACCTCGCGCCGGCGGATGTCAAAAAGGAAGGCCCCAGCTTCGATCTCCCAATCGCTGTCGGCATGATCGCCGCGAGCGAGCAGATGCTCCTCGAGCAGTTGGAGAACTTCCTCATCGTCGGCGAACTGGCGCTCACCGGCGCCGTCCGTCCGGTCAAGGGCGTCCTGCCGATCGCACTGCGCGCCAAGGCCGATGGGAGGACCGGGCTGCTTGTGCCTCCGGAGAACGCCGCCGAGGCCGCCGTCGTCGCTGGCCTCAACGTCATTCCCGTCCAGAACCTGCGCGAGGCGGTCGCGTTTCTCGAGGGCGATATCACGCTCGCCCCCGTCCGCCTCGACATGGCCCGGCTCTTCGCCCAGCCGATCGAGGACGAGCTGGATTTCGCCGATGTGAAAGGGCAGGAATCGGTGAAGCGCGCGCTCGAGATTGCAGCCGCGGGCGGACACAACGTCCTGCTCATCGGGCCGCCGGGCACGGGCAAATCGATGCTGGCCAAGCGGCTTCCGACGATTCTGCCGCCCCTGACACTCGAAGAAGCGCTCGAGACAACAAAGATCCACAGCATCGTCGGCCAACTCAACGGCCAGGCCCTGGTCACGCGCCGTCCCTTCCGGACGCCGCATCACACGGCCAGCGACGCCGGCCTGCTGGGCGGCAACATCGTGCCCACGCCCGGCGAGATCTCGCTGGCGCACAACGGAGTTCTGTTCCTCGATGAGCTGCCCGAGTTCAAGCGCAGCGTGCTCGAGACGATGCGCCAACCGCTCGAAGAGGGCCGTGTGACCATCTCGCGCGCCGCCGGCACAATGACATTCCCGGCGGCGTTCATGCTCGTTGCCGCGATGAACCCAACCCCCGACGGCAAGATGCCGGGCGAATCGCGCTGTTCGCCGCGGGAGATCCAGAACTACCTGGGCCGGATCTCCGGGCCGCTGCTCGATCGCATCGACCTCCATGTCGAGGTGCCGCCCGTGAAGTTCCGCGATATGACGGCCGAACGCATGGGGGAGCCGTCGGCCAGCGTTCGGGAAAGGGTCATCGCCGCCCGAAAACGGCAGCAGGAGCGGTTTGCCGGACGCTCGCGCGTCACCTGCAACGCCCGCATGACCAGTCGCGATCTCAAGCGGTGGTGCGCCCTCGATGAAATGACGCTCGAAATGCTCAAGGTGGCCATGACGGACCTCGATCTGAGCGCGCGCGCCTACGACCGTATTCTGAAGGTGAGCCGGACCATCGCCGATCTTGCCGGATTCGACCGGATCGTCGCCGACCATCTGGCCGAGGCCATCCAGCTTCGCAGCCTCGACCGCCAGGTCTGGGGCCGATGAGGGTTAGCGAGGCTCCGCCGCAGACCGAGGGAGCATGTCACCAATTAGGGCAAGGGGGATGAAAGGCTCAAAGAGGGGGCAGTGAAGCCCAGTCAGCAGTTCTCACTTTGCGTGCAGGGCCTTGACGCCGGGTGAGGGCACCCGGCCCGATCAGCATAGAAGAACGCAGCGTTTGCAGGCCGGGTGGCCCCACCCGGCGCTCTGAGCATTCTCAAACCGAGAATTGCTGAAGCCCAGTGCTGATCTTTGGCTCGTTCGCCACCGCCACAGCTCAACACGAGTCAGCATAGATTCAGCATAGTCAGCATAGATTCAGCATAGATTCAGCATAGATTCAGCATAGGACTGTCCAGCCGCACCCATTCACCGCGAAGTATTCTGATGCAGATTAGTCAGAGAAACGCGCTTGGACTCGGTTGAAGACCACTCCGGACGGCGGCTGCAAACCGTTTCGCCGCAGCCTCTTGACGCCAGGGCAGGCCCTTGCTCGCGCTCCGTGCCGAAGTCTCCTTCCGCTCGCCAGGGCGCCGTCCAAGTGTTCGCCACACGCTCGGACTCTCGAAAGTGGCATGCCTTATGCGTTGGGTGTCGGCGTAAGCCGAAAACCGACCCTGCCTGCTGATCGAGCGATGTGGGGCAGGCAGAGAGCCGACTCAAATTCTTCGAATCAGATCACCATGAATACAATGAGAAGTCTGTTTGCTTACGGTCAGATCGGCCGCATCGGCGTTGCGGCTTGGTTGGCCGCTCTGGGATTGGCGCCTCGGGGACTTCCGCAAGACCCACTGCATGTGTTGGCCGTGGGGGAATTCTCGGACGTCCAGGCTCATCCCGTGCAAATCTACTGCGCCGTGCCCCACCAAGACGGGACCGTGATGATAGCGGGGGAGATTTTGCGTCCGGACTACTACTCCGACCCGCATAAGGCGGTCATCGCGGTTATGGATCGGGACGCACGGGAGGTTTGGCGTCGACACGTCACGCCGGTTCCTCTGCTGGACGCGAGTGTGCACGGGAGAACGTGCGTGCGGGACGCGGCGGGCGACGGGTACTTCCAGGTGTGGCTGTGGGCAGGCGTGGATGGCGTCCGCTGGGAGTTCGAGCAAGCCCCGGGCGGTCAACCGATCGTCATTGAACAGGCCGGATCATACGTCGCGAAGTACAGCGTTGCCGGACGGCTTTGCTGGGTGAAGCGAGTGCCGTCGGGAATCGGCAGCATCTGGATGTCACCGGCGGCCGAGTGTTCTGTGATCAGCGGCGATCCTGCGGCTGGCACCCTGTTCAAGCTGACTCGGGAAGGCAGTTTCCTCCCCCTTGCGATCGATTGGCCAGATGTGCCCGAGTCAGACGGGGAGCGGCGCATCTCGGGCGCCGCGCACGACATCGCGGGGGCGCTGTGGGTCGCAGGAGCCTATTGGAATGAGGGTCAACCCGATTTGGGGGACTGGGCATCCGGATTCCCCTTTTGCGCCCGTTTCGACTCAGACGGGAGGGCGCTCTGGCACATTCTCGGAGAGCACACAGGCCCCGTCGCCACCATGCCTCGCGCCACCCTGATTCCAGCCACGGACGGCGATATGTTCGTCGAAGGGCGGATCTTCGTCGCACCGGATCAGGCCGCAGCCGACCCATATGGCGCCGTCCTCGCTAAGGTGGCTCCGGACGGCACCCTCCGGTGGCGCCGGCCTGAGATTCATGATTTCCACATTGCCGGCCCGCAGGGAGGCCTGGTTGTGGTCCAGTTTGGGGCGACCCGCCTGAGCCAAATCGACGCCGCGGGCAACCTGACGCGGTACCCACCCCTGGGCTTCGCAAGCCAAGTCGGGCCTTTGGGCTTCATGCAGGCCCCGTTGGCGTGCCTCGTCGAACGCGACGACTATGTCCTGCTCTCCCCATTCGATTGGATCGACGCGACATGGCTCGACGGACGAACCGTGCAGCCAGGTTCCGGATGGACCCTGCTGCGCCTGACCCACGACACAACCGTGGTGCGCGTCAACGAACAGGTACACGCAATGACCAGAATCGCACCGACCCAAACCGCAACGGTAACCATCGAAACGACTCTGGATCACTCAACCATCCTCTATACGCTCGACGGCAGTCCCCCGGATCTCGACGCGGCGATTTACCGCGGTCCCATCAGCCTCGACTCCTCTGCGATTGTCCGAGCCGTGGCTTACGACGGCCGATTCAGTCAGCGCGCGGAAAGCCGGCCAGCCACGATCGATTTCGTCGACGAGTGGGCACTGAATCTCTCAACCGATGGCGGCGGCGCCTTCATCACCTTCCCTCGCGCCCAAACGCAGCTCGAAGGCGCGCTTGTCTCGATCTCCCCTGTGCCGCTCGCAGGCTGGTCCTTCCTCCGCTGGGAAGGCGACTTCGCGGGCATGGAGCAGGATGTGAGCTTGAGCATGGACCGCGACAAATCAGCGAAAGCCGTGTTTGGAGCGAATATCGAGTTCGTGGCCCTGGGCGCCGGGGAGGTGATTGTCGACCCACCCCAAGGCCCCTACGAGTACGGATCGGTTGTTCAGCTTGAAGCCCGCCCGAGTGACGGCAGCCAGTTCGTTCTCTGGAGTGGGGCCGTCAGCGGCAGAGAACCCAGGATGAGCCTCTGTGTGACCCAAGCAGCACCGATCATCAGCGCCCTGTTCCTCCCCAGCGGCCAGGACCCCTGCTACCTGCACACCAGCCACGACGGCCCCGGCGCCCTCACCGTGATCCCCGCAAAGCCTTTCTACCTGAGAGGGGACACGGTCACGCTGATCGCCACGCCTGACCCCTACGCCAGCTTCCTGCAATGGGTCGGCGACGTCGAGGGCGTCTCCAACCCTCTTATCGTGGAACTGCACGGCGACATGCGCATCAAGGCGCGCTTCGACTGGCTCCCCCACATCGTGATTCAGGAGGGCCAGATCTACCGGCATGCCTTCGAAATTCGGGGCCCGGCAGACGCCACGTTTCAAATCCAGAAATCGACGAACCTGGTCGATTGGGAGCCCATCGCCGGGCAGTGGTTTCCCGGATACTCGTATCAGCCCGGGTACGATCCTCTGCCAACGTTCTTCCGCACAATGCAGCTCAGGCCCTGAGCGAAGAGGCCCTCCGTGATCTACCCTTCCTCCGCCAGTCGCGCCGTCATGCAGTCAGTGGTGGCCTGTGGAAACCGAAGCCAGCCGCGGGCTGGACGGTGTTCCGAAACTGAACGGGCATGTCCGGCGGATATTCTTGCTACGAAAGGCTAAGTGTATGCTTCTGTTATCAGCGGTTCCCCGGCGCAGCCTTCTCGGTGCGGCACTGATCCCTGAGAAGGAATGGTGCCGAATCGGGGGCACGCTTGCGCTCTCTGAGCGCGAGCTGCAGCTTGTTCGCGGTGTGTTTGACGACCTTACAGAAGTCGCCATCGCTGACCAACTGGGGATTTCACCACATACAGTGCACACGCACTGTGAACGCCTTCACCACAAGCTGTCTGTAGCCACTCGCGTTCAGTTGGTCTTGCGGATCACGGAGGAGTTTCTCCGCGATTGCCCGAATGTCGGCCATACAGCCGACGGCTGAATAGCCGACTTGCCACAGGTCTTCCACCGGAAAACTCTTGATGAGCATTGAGGGACAACGCTCCTGGCGACAAGGTATACACGAGATGCTCACGCCGTGCCCAGCCTGCGACGCTGGTACCACAGACACACACCAAGTAGGCACAGTGTGAATACGCTGCATTACATTGAGGCGGCTTGCCATTGCCGCAGATCCTCTGGACGCTGGCAATGTTCCGGACAACCACTCACCACGTCTTAGCCACTATGACTGCTTCCACAGTAGGCGACATCGCAAACACACCCTACCCTGTCCTACTACTCATTGTGGGTTGTTTGTTCCTGTTCCTGGCATTCGGGGGCAATATCACGCACAAGGTCGGGACCCGCAACGTGAACCGTAAAGCCTCAGCTATGTTTGGTGCGGCCTGTGTCCTTGCTTCTTTAGGGCTTCAGTACCCCAAGGTCTTCCGCCCCGGCAAAACGGACCCGTCGGTGAGCGCCCATAGCAACGTGGTGTCGAATGTTGGAGCGTCGAACATGAGTGCCATAAGCTATACAAATGTGCATGCCTTCCGGCTAAACGAGACACGCCTCAACGATTCCACTGCTCAACTAAGGTAAACGCAGTCACACAAGGACAATCCTATGAGATACTTAAAATATGCACACACTGTAGTCGCAATATCGGCTGCCGGCGTTCTCGTTGGCGCCGACCTGTTTAAGCCAAGTGATGTTCTGACAGCCGACGCGCTGAATCGCGCATTTGGTACGCTGACAGAGGAAGTCGGCCGTCTTCAGGAAGACGTTTCACCTCTGAAGGCATTGGACTGGCACGGGATGCAAGCCGCGTTGGCAAAACTGCGGAACGAATATCAGCGCTTATCGAATGAGGTGGTGTCGCTTAGTGCTGCCAAACAGCAGATCGCTAGGGAGTCAGGTGACTTGCCGAGTATTCGCAACGATAGCATTGCAAGTGAGCATATTGTGAACGGTGAGGTGGACCCCAAGTGTTGGACCACGGAACCGCGAAATTAAGTTAGGCTTTCCGGGGTCGCCGAGATGACTGTTGTTGTCGTCTGCTCCATCGCTGCTGATCCAATTGGAGAAGAGAAAGTGAT
>JAKLFY010000100.1 GCA_022710935.1 Verrucomicrobiota bacterium | reverse complement strand
ATAACCCAACAGCCGCAAGGCCCCGAGTTGCAAGGCGAAGCCCAGCCGATTGGACTCCGCGCTCCACACCGGAATGGCGTCGCGATCTTCCGGGGTCAGGGTGAAATATTGGATCAGGTCGGCTGAGGAAAGGTCTGCGGGAAACCGGTCGAGCCGGGCGCGCTCGGTCTCGCTCAAAAAGCCGGTAGACATCGACGGACGATCGCGTGGGGGTGGGAGGTCTCGTTCTCAGAACCGAGCGGTTTCGAGAAGGGCGCGGCGCCAGGATCGGCGGGACGGCTATTCCAGCGGTTCGCGTTCTCAAAAACTATTCTCGATTTTGTGCGCTCGAAATTTTATGATCAAGATGAATTTCGAGAAGAGCCGAACGAGGAATCGACCGTATGCACATCGGCTACGCGCGCGTCTCGACCGCAGAGCAGTCGTTGGATTTACAGCTCGACGCGCTCCACCAAGCCGGCTGCGAGCAAATTTATTCGGACTGCGCCTCAGGGTCGAAACCGAACCGCCCCGGCTTGACTGCGGCACTGTCCCACCTGCGTCCCGATGACGTCTTGATCATTTGGAAGCTCGATCGGCTGGGGCGTACCGTGAAGAGTTTGGTGGATTTCGTGGGGGACTTGGCGGATCGACGCATTCACTTCCGCAGTCTCACCGACGGGATCGACACCTCGACCCCCACGGGCCGGTTTTTCTTTCACATCATGGCGTCCTTGGCCCAAATGGAGCGCGAGTTGATCGTCGAGCGCACCCAAGCGGGCTTGGCCGCCGCGCGCCAGCGGGGGCGCCCCGTCGGACGAAAGCGGCGCATGACGCCCAGCAAGGTGCAATCGGCCCGACAACTGCTCCTGAGCGGTGTGCCTCCCCGAGAAGTCGCCCGGAACCTGGGGGTGTCGATTCCGACGCTGTACCGCTGGATACCCGCTTCAAGCCGTTGATGATAAGAAAGTAGATGACGGATCGTTGGATTCTTCGCCAACTCTAAATGAACCCCTACCTAAAAAGGTAGATTGAAAAATATAAAATACAAGTAATTTAGTCGGAATTTTCCTTTGTCTCTCCAACCGAGGGTTAGAGGAATTTCTGGAGCTGCACCGGTATCTTCTCCACCTCCCGCTCCTCCCCCGCCCCCAGCGTCACCGCCGCCTCGCCCGGTTTCAACCAGAACTGCACCACCACCTCGCCCCGGACGGCGACGCGGTCGAGCCACGGTTCCAGTTCTTGGGCGCGGGCGTAGTGCAGCCGGAGAATCCCGCCCCGGTAACTGGCCGGGTTGTAGGTGTCCACGGTATCGAGCCGCCCGGTCAGCGCCGGCCCCCGGCCATCGGGCATCTCCACCTCGCCCAGCAGGTAGTACGGCCGGCTCTGGTCAATCCGGCTGACCAACCAGCGCAAGGTGTGGCCCCGCAGCTCGACCCGTTCCGCCACCACCCGCAGCGGCTCGCCCTGGATCAGGCGGGCTTTCAGCGGATAGAGGTTGTGGTGAGCCGGGCTCGGCCCCACCGCCCGCAGCGTCCCGTCCCGTTCCACGATCAGGCCGTTCTGCCAGACCCCGACCACTGGGAAGCGGCCCGTGACCGGTTGCAGGGTCAGGTGGTCGGTGGCGGTCAGTTCCAGCGCGTACCAGTGCGTCCCGGCCACCCGCTGGTACTGCTCGCGGGCGATGTCGAAGTTCTTGAGCAGGGCTTGCAGGCCGTCGCGAAAGCCGATGTGGCTCAACGGATAGAGCGCCGCCGCCGCGACCAGCAACCCGGACAGCAGGATCATCTCGCCCTTGCTGCCCACTTCCAGCCGCCAGTTCCGGTTGCCCGGCGTCACCACCCGCAGCGGGGAGGGCCAGAACAGATCGATGCCCCGGATATTCAGCATGTCGATCCAGAGGTGCGACCAATAGCCGCCGACCACCGCCCAACCGTATAGCGGATAAATGGCCATTAACGGCCCGGAGAGGGCCGCTACGTGTAGCCGCTCGCAATCATCGGCGGGTTTGCGCGCAATCATCGGCCTTTTCCTGCTCAAATTAACTGATTCTATCCGGCCATCGCTGCTCACATTGTTTGCAACTATGCGCGCAATCATGAAGCCTTGCTTGCAATCATCCGGTGGTCTGCTCACATTAATTGCAACCGGGGATGGGATAGCCAACCGCTTGAGATGGATGGCATTTATGCTAACCGGTTAAGAAACTCGTGTGGCGGTCATCAAAGCTGACTTTGAATTTTTTACCGGGTTGATTGCCCAGAAAACCGAGATTTTCAGCGGCCTTGTGGGCATACCGGCGGTGGTTAAGAAAACCACCGTTTTCTTGCCTGCTCCGTTGCAGGGAATGTGAGCAGAGGAACCGATGTTTGCGCGCACCGGGCGATGATTGCAAGCACAGTTGCAGAGAATGTGAGCACGGCCTCCCCGATAGAATCAGTTAATTTGAGCAGGAAAAGGCCGATGATTGCGCGCAAACCCGCCGATGATTGCGAGCGGCTACAACTACTGGGAAGTTGAGTCCTCGATGGGGCCAGACTCGTTCAGGCCTTTGCGGACCACGGACTTCGCCATGACGGCTTAGGGTGCGTTAAATTCCGTTTCGTGTCTTCCCCTCTCAATCGGGTGCTCGGTTTCGCCGTCGAGCGTGATCCCGACGATCCCGACCTCCTCCACGTCCGCCTGCCCCGCTGGTTGAGGGGGAAAGCGACTCACCCATCCGGTGGAGTAGCCATAGTTGACCGCAGTGGAGCGGATTTTCCAGCTCCCGCTAAGGCGGGGTTATCGGGGGTGAAGAGGCGACCGGTCGGAGAGGCCAGCAGTCCTTATTTTACGTTTACGTAATATGTAAAATTGAGCATAACGGCTTTTGGCCGTGGCCACTTGGCGTTATGCTCGAGAACTCTTCCGGGGGCTGCCGACCGATCACCGGGTTTCCAACGCGACCCGCCGCGCGTTGGAATCCGGAAAGGGGTATTCCATGTAGCGGGCGGTGGCGTGGGCGACGGCTTCGCCGTAACAGCGGGCGACCACCTTCAGGGCCAGGTCGATGCCCGCCGCAATACGGGCGGAGGTCAGCACCGCACCGTCTTCCACGACGTGCGACGCCCGGTCGACGTGGACTCGGGGAAACGACTCGCGCAACAAATCGAGCGCCAACCAGTGGGTGGTAGCACGGCGACCCTCCAGCAGGCCGGCCTGGCCGAGAATCAAGGCGCCGGTGCAGACCGAGGCCAGGATTTCCACCTGCCGGGCTCGGGCGGTCACGAACGCCTGCAGCGCCGGATCGTGCATCGCGGCACGCGTCCCCCAACCGCCGGGAACCACCAGGATGTCCAGCGGCGGACACATAGTGGTAGGGTTGCCAAGTTAGCTACTACATATGGTGGTTAAGACCCTTCCGAGCGAAAGTCCTAGGAATAACAGGGAAGGGGGAACCATTCGCAGGTCAGCCAGGCTCGACAGAATTTTCGGCGGTTTGGGCTTAGATCCCCTGAATAAAACCAACACCAAAAGTTCATAGAAACTCCATCAACCGGAGCAGCTCCGATGCGGAGGATAACTCGGCGAGAGCATCCAAACTAGTTTGGATTTCGACGCGGGCGTCGGGATAGATCAGTACGACAATGTTTAGTTCGTCGGGAGTGAGCTTCCGGGATCGCGTGCCGCCGACGCCGTTCCTCGTGGCGAAGATCGACAGGACGAGGTTGCCAAACGGTTGGCCGGGGAAGCGCGGCAGGGCGATGTTGATGGGTCGGAAGTATTCGGCCTGGAAGGAGCTGTTGAGGAGGCCGTTGGCGACGTAGGGGGCCGTGAAGTTCAGAACCCCTTGGGTCAGCGGAGTCGCCCCTGCGGCGTCCGTCGTCTTGGCCTGGCCGCGGTCGTCGACGGGGATGGCCATCAGAGTGTAGTTGGCGATCCAGGAGTCGGGCTTGACCATGTCAGTCCAGATATTGGCGGAGGTGAGGCGGCCTGACGTGGGGACGGGCGGCCATCCCAGTGGGGTGAACGCCACCTGTGCGGACCAGTCGATGGCCACGGAGGCAACGTCCTGCGTGCTGACGGAAACTTCTATTTGGCCTCCCTCTGGACCAAAGGTCTGGCTTGTCGGGGCCTGCCCTTGGCTGGGCCGCATGGCCACTGTCATCTGCTCGACAAGGTCGTTTGTGACAACGATAAGCTTGCCCTGGATCGTCTGTTGTGGGTCGATGTAGCGGATGTCCGCAGTGCCACGGCCGGCGAGGAGCTTGCCGACGGTGGTGTCAAGTGATCGGCGGTCGAGCCTCATAGCCACGCCGCTGATGCCCAGCGAACTGGAACTCACGCGAAAGATTCCGGCGATGGTCGACCCGACTCCCTGCTCCAGCGCCGCTTTCCACATTAAGGCCCCGCTCTCCGTCAGCTCGACGGTGATGGTGGCGACGCCCGCAATCGGCGAAGTGAAGATCAAAGGCGCGGATGCCGCCACCCCGGGCGGCAGTTCGAGCGAAACCGAGAGCCCCCGCCTTTGCTCGGGCCGGTACGACCACTCGCGGTCGCCGAGGTTGTTCTGTTTCAGCGCGACATTCCAGTCCTTGCGGAGCAGCGAGATGGACTCCATGCTATGCGGCGCATAGGTGCTAATCGAGAAGAACGCCGACCCGCCGGTGATCGCCAACCCTCGGTCGGGCAGGGCACTCCGGCGCAGAGTCAGCGAGAAGTCTAGGAGCGACGCCTCGGACGGGGCGACATACGCGGTGTTCTCGTTCGGGTAGGGCAGAAGGATGAACCAGTCGACGGGGATGGGTGTAACCACCGGGATCGGCATCAGCGCCTGCATCGTCTGCACCGGCAAGCGGTCGCGGCTCCAAGGCGGACGGGTGATCGCCACTGCGTCTAGGTTGATCCGGTTGATGGAAGTGCGGGTGTTCGTCATCACCTCCGTTCGGGCGAACGGCTGGATCTGGATGAATCGGTTAGCCTCGGCTTCAGGCCCAGTTTCGCCCCGGCCCATGATGCTGTCGGAGATCGCCCGCTCCCAAAGGATCCTGGACTCCTCAGGCATGGGAACCTCCCGCGAGGTGAAGCCGGTTCCTGCGCCCTCGGGTCGTCTCATCCCCAGGGGGTGGCAAACTTGTGCCGGTGGTCAGCATATCCATATAGTAATCCCAGTCCCAAACGGCGTTGGGGCACCCGCTGTGCGTGGTTCTGGTGTCCGCCTCGGAGTGGCCGAGGATATGGTCGCGGTCCATTGAGATGCCATACTGCTCGCAGAGCCATCGGACCAGCGCCCCTGAGGCCGCGTACTGGAGAGGCGTCGGCATGAGCCCGGGGTCGCTCGGACCCAGCGCCCCCGGTGCGCGAGCACAATGTTCAATGCCGATGCTATCGCCGTTGGCGTTATTAGCGTGCCAGGCGATATCACGGTCGCGGACCATCTGCACCACCTCGCCGTTTTGGCCAACAATGTAATGCGCGCTAACGCCACTAGCCGGGTTCTGGAACCAACTGATCGGCCCCTCGATGCTCGCCCCCCCGTCGGTGATGTGGATCACCACGCGGGCGATCACTCGGTTGTCTCTGCCAGCGCGGAACGAGGCGGCTGGGACGAAACGAGTTGCGTCGGGATAGTCAGTGTTGTCCGATTCGGATCTAGGCCGCGTGACATCCTGGGTCGGTCCCTCGATGCCGCGGTCACCGGGGATCGACGAGACCGGTTTGACCTCAAGGTGGCTGAAAATCGTACGAAGTTCATTACCCTGCACGCCGAAGGTGAACGTCTGGCCCCGCAAATCCTCGGAATCGAGGGCAGCCAGTTGCTCGCCCAAAATAGGTGAGGTCACGTTCACCACGCGGGAATAGGATCCACGAAACAGGCGGAGTGCGACGACTAGCCCTTTCTGGAACTTCACCTCGGCGATTTGGCCACGAGTGTAGAACACCTTTGGTACGGCTGCCGCCGTCTCGGCCCACCACTCCGACAGGGCGCGGAGCCGGACAAGGTTGGTGCGGACACGGCGGGCGAAATGGTTTCCCTTGGCATCGACGCCCAGGACGTTAATGGGCAGATCGAGCACTGAGGCAACCGTCGAGGGTGGCGGCACCTTCACAATCTGACTAAGCACCGGCACGGGGATCGACCGCCGATCATCCTCCGCCACCCGGTCTCCCTGGCTGTCGAGCCGTGATCGCCGCACTTGGACCACAAGGTCACGGGTAGCCTCGCCCGAAATCGTGCCGGGGGGAGCGGCGACACGGGGGGGAGGGATGACCGCTTGGAGGAAGTTGACGCCTGACTCACCGGAGAGTTTCAGCATATGTTGTTCGCTCCCCCGCCCCGATTCTTCAGCGGGGGAGACCACCCCTTTACTGACGGAGATCCATGGCCCACCTAATGCCCAGACCTTTAGGGACGAGGGCTGATTGGCGCTCTCCCCAGTTACCTCCACCGTCCAAGTGCCGGCCAGTCGGTTCGACCCGGCGTCGCGGATATGAAGTAGGCCGTCCTGAAAGCTAAACGAGAAATCTAGGCTGACCTCGGGCCCGGATCCTTCCGGACTCCACAATACATCCGGCGCACCTGGACGCATAAGCCTTACCTCTTGGTGGATCAAGGCCTGGGATCGGACGTGAACGACGATCTCCCGGTCATCAGGGACTACCCCGAACCGGTATGTCCAGACAACCGCCGCTGGGGTCGTCGACGTTACTGGACCATCGATCACTACAGGTTGTAATCCCCCTGCCTCAGCTAGAGTGTCGAGGATTAGATCGTGGAGTTCCTTGGGTTCCTTGGCCAAGCGGTACCGGATGTTCGATTGATTTCCAATCCTCTGGGCAAGGAAGGCGATAACCTCCGGGTTGTCGGACAGGAGGAATAGCCTGTTGGCGAAACCTAGGGCGCGGAGCCCGAGAACGTCAGCGACGGTCACGCGGGTGCCGGCCCCGATTACGAGCACGGCGCAGAAGGGCAGCGCTGCGGGATCAAGGGCCTGGCGATCGAGTCGGTCCTTCAGCTTAGTGATCGCGTCGCTCAAGTCGATGGCGGCCCGCTTAGAGGGTGACTCCCCATCACCCAGTACGTGGACAGTATCGGGCCGATGACCAGTCGCGCCCAAGAGGTTGAATCCGGCATCTAGATTCAGGGCGAATTCCACGTCATCGGTCAGCGGAGGAGCCGAGACTCGACGATTCGTCTCGGGCCGAGATTCCGCCAGCAGGTCGCTGTCAGCCCACCACGCGTCGTCGTCCTGCGTCGATGTTGATGAATTCCCGTTCGAGGAAGTGCTTGACGTACCATCGCTCACCGGGATGGGAGCTGTACCCGCAGCCGGAGACCCGCCGATGAGGTGGCTGTCGCCGTTATCGGGCGCGTCGGACCAGTAGCCGTTTGAGTTGCTCGCCGGGGTCGATCCGTTAGCTCCAAGATCGACGGCCACGACGATGCTAGAAGGCGACGCACCCGCTTCGAGTTGACCGTTGGTTATGACTAGGGCGAAGTCCTGCTTGGGCATATCAAACATCCCGTTCAGGCAGTTCGTCGTCACGTTCAGGGCGGTGACCGACACACGGATAGAACCTGTCACGGAGACGGGCGAGAGGAAAATGTTCTGGAGGTTGTCAGATCCCTCCGTAAGAGTTGCTTCCGCCCCTTGCCTTGCGATCTCGTCGTCAGCGGCAGAGAAGCCGTTACGGAACCTGTCATGAACACCGCGGAAAACGTGCGGTCCGATCTCGGCGCGGAGTGCGAGTTTATTCACCACAGGGGAAAGGCTCGGGTTATTGCCACTGCCGATGGCGCCAGGAGGGTCGGTCCAGGCGAGGGTTATCTTCACGGGCTTGGCAGGGTCGGCTGCACGAACGCGCCACTCGCGAGCCTCGGTGGGCTGGGATAGAAAGGTCGTCTGGTCCACCAGGATGCGCGAGACGGACGAATCCAAGATGTTCTGAATGTTCAGCCGACCCCATCCCTGGCGGTTATTCGGGATCGCCCCCCCGGTGAGGATCGGTTCGGCTCCGTTAACAATTAGGGCGCGTAGCATTGCCGGTGAGGGGGGCTTGTCGCTGTTGTTTCGGCGCCACCAATCGATCAGTAAGGCGCACGCGCCGGCAGTCTTCGGGCTTGCGGCTGACGATCCTCCGCCCCAGGTTAGCATCGGGCTGATGAACTCGTCCTCGCCAGCATGGCAGTCGTAGTTAGCCGACGCAGTCCACTCGCCAGGGGCAACGACATGAGGGCGGATGCGGCCATCGCCGCAATTACCATAGCTGGAGCCGTGTGCACCGCTGTAGACATCGGTGATGTTGTCGCTGTCGCCGTGGCCAATGTCGGGTCGAAAATTTTTGGAGTTACCCGTGACGATAATGTTCTTAGCGGCTTTGGGGCGAGTCAGGCCTTGCAGCCCGGAGTTGCCAGAAGAAAAGCAGATCGTCAACGGAAACGACTGGGGGCCTTGAGGGTCGGCATTCCGCACAAGTGAGTCGTAAAGGGCCTCGTCTGAGCCATAGTCCATGGGGTTGCGAGTCTCCTTGCCCCAGGAGTTGTTTTGGATCGCACCTCCGGAACCAGCCTCAATAACCGTCTGTCGGCAGAGGAACGTCGTTGCCTGCATCTTGTCTTGCGAGAGAATCCCGGCGGCCGGGGCGGTTCCCAGCCCGTAAATGAATCGATTAGCATCACTCTCGGTTAGGTATTTGCCGACGGCGTGTCCTGCGACCATTGTGGCGTGCCAGTCCTTTTGCCCGCCGGCCAAATCTCGGGCTCGGCCGGAAAACGCTGGATGCGAGATATCCACGCCCCCGTCGACGATTCCGATGGTCACACCCCGGCCATCGATACCTTGGTCTTGAAGCCATCTGATGTATGAGCCTGTCGGACGATTAGTCGCGTCGTAAAGTCCGGCAATCACCAGGCCAGCAACTTCGTCTTCAGGGATCGGGGTGTGATAAGCCTCAATCGAGAGCACGCGGGGGAGTTCCAGAAGGTTAGCGTGCCCCTCGCCACGTATCCGTGCTCGCAGCCGGAGCCGATTGGCGTCCAGAATATCATTGCCAGCCCCTTCGATGATCTCGACATCGGGGACTGCTTTCAGCTTGTTGATGATGCTGTCCCTCTCGTCAGGTGTGATGACCACGACGATGACAACTGTTTCTCCCCCCTCGCCGACGCTCGGCAACTTTTTCTTGAGATCGGAGGAGAACTCGGTCACGCTCTGGATTGCGCTTTCGCCTTCAGTCGTTTTGACTTGCTTCTGCGCTTCACGGAAAGCATTTATTGAGCCATAGCATAGGTAACTGTTCTCGGGTTGGTAAGTGAGCACGCTGATGCCCAACTCGCGGAGCTTATCGAGCCAGCGACTATCAGTCTGACCGATAAACTCGACATATGCCGAGACCGACTCTTCGGTCTCGGCAGATGGTTCCTTTCTTTTCGCACCCATAGCCCTAGTCGGCTGAAAACGCTGCCGCGCCTTATTAACCGCTTCGGTGGTAGTCTCGAGATTCAGGCCTGGAGGGATTTGAATCTCTCCAGGATCACCGGTCTCGGGGACCGGAGCGTCAGTCACGACGAGCGCCGTTCCGTTAGGATACTGGTTCAATACCCGAGTACTTGTATGGTGTAAAATGGGCGAATTCTGAGTTACAAGGATCGTGCGCGGCATTTTAACTATATCTCCGTAAATATAGACGATAAGGCGAGCGCAATGCCACGACGATCCACTAGGATCGTCGTGACAAGAAGCGAAGGCCTATGCGCCGACAAGGTCTACAAAGATGTTCTCGGCGTACTCACCCGAATTGTCGAGCTGGACCTTGACAAGCTTGCTTTCCTTCTCGAAGGGAGTCGACTCCTGGATACTGTGAAGGCGGATACGCTTGGAGGTCCCGTCGGACAATCGTAGCCACAATGATGTGCCCTGCGATCCGTATTCGACACCGGCTGTCCTACCGGTCACGATATTGCCGCTTCCTGCGCCCGAGCCTTTTCTTGTCGTCTCCGACGACTTATCGACAGTGCCAGAGAGAAGCGGACGCCCCTGTCCTTGTTTCAGATTCTGTGCGAGGATGTCAGCTTCTCCTAGCGCGCTCTGGCTGGTGACCAGTTCGATCTTACCGCCGCGGGTTGCCAGGATGAAAACCGCTGTGTCGTCCTGCGGAATAACTTGTTCCTGGGCGCGTACGAGCTGTCCGCCGATGATCCCGAACGCACTGAATTTGGCAACGCCAGGTCGGCCCTGAGGATCCAGCGGATAGGAGAAATCGATTGGCGTTAGGGCATCGATATGCGAAGAGTCGCGCACCGGTGCGGGCAGATGCGGCCCAGCATAGGAGACGTTGAGGACTAGGTAATCGTCAAATGTCAACTCCTGGGGTGGGATGATGCGATTGCCCTCGCGCACAAACATGAATATCGTTTGGCGCCCAACCCACTGTGATGTCTTGATCACCATCTGATTGCCGCCATCGCCCACGGTCTTGGCGATCTTGTACGGGATCACTGGCCAACGTGGAGGCGAGTAGTTGATCTGGGCACCGCAGTTGACCATGACCTTGTTGGGATTCGTGCTGATCACAGTATAGCGTTGGTTACCACCGTCCTTGGTAAAGACTGGAGCCTCTGGGGAATGCCCCTCGCTGTAGGACAGTGAGACCGAAGCGTTAGACAGCATCGGATCAGCATCAACCAGGATCACGGAGTCGAATGCTTGCTGCGCGGGCACTTCGGTCAGGCAACTCGGATCGAGATCGGCAAACAGTGCGGCAAGACTGATGTCCATCGTTTCGGTCAGCCAGGTCGTTCCCCGGAATTCAATCCGCTGCGTCATTTCGATGGCATCGGTCTTCTTTTGCCACTTCATGGCGAAATTGGCCCCACCGAACACCCCGCCGCCGTGCGCGGCCTGGGCGGGCGCGACCTGAGGCATCGGGGCAAATATCTGATCGAAAAGAATTTGCATCCCTTGTTTGGTGAACGTGGAAACCATCTCCTGGCGATATTTCTCGAGATCAGGCGGGAGTCCTTGTCCTAGAAAGACGACTTCAATGCCTCCGTTTCGCGACAACGCGTCCCACGCGGCTTCGAGTTTCGCGCTGCCGCCATAAAAGAACCCGTTGTAGCTCACATCGAGGGCAGCGGAAAGGTGCTCAAAAACGCGTGTGCCGTGTACATGCACTTCGGCTCCTACGTCCGGAACCCGCCGCAAGTATTCATACTGGATTGTGATGTCGCCGTTGATCCGGCTCTTGGTCTTGATCGCGTTCGACCACTCAAGAGCACCTATCTCCGTTAAGTTGGCGAGGAACGAAAGCGAACCTCCCGGCGTGCCGACATCGCGTTCGTTGTGTTTCTTGTCTGCCTCGCCCGCAGAAGTTGGCAGGTTCAGTAGCGCCTTCCCCTTCTGTGTCGTAAGTGGCAGAAAGCGCAGTTTGTTTGGGTCGCCTGCCCCTAGCGAGGCGACCAGTGACTTCGCCTGATCGATCGACGCCTTGTCGAGTTGGGGAGCTGTGTTCAGGCCGATCGTCGCCGCCCCGCCGATGATCTTGACACTGTGATCGGGCTGTTGGGCCGTATAGGTGGTCACGGCCACGCCAGGCTTATTCTGACGATCAAGCATCAGTGCGGGCTGCTTCGCAACATAGAGTATGACGTTTGGCTGATCGCAGGCATATAGTCTGAAATTGCCCACATCTCCCAAAGCACCTGACAGACTGACGGGTACACTTTCAGTAAGAAAAGTTGCCATTTCTTGCTCCTTAGCGTTGTTTATTTACACCAAACTCTGAAAATACTGTGAGCTATGACCCCTCCAAAACTCGTAGCAAGCCCGAGAGCCATTCATTAAAAATCACCGAATTGCATGGACCATAGCCGCCCCTGCCCCGGCACCGAGACCAAACTCCTGGTCGAAATCTAGGAAAGTCTTCGTGTCGACCACCCCCACCCCGGGAGGCCATGGGTTATAGACGGTCACATAGGTTCCATCTGGCGTTCCATCGCCGCGAACACCACCAAGTACAACTGCGTGATACGGTGCGCCCACTTCGACTACCCAGATCGGCCCCCAAAGCTCCAATAGCCTTGCCCACTCCTCAGGCATTGCGCTTCGCGGACCCTCCTCGACTAAATTCCAAGCGACCACGGCGCGTTGAATGTCTGTCCAGCCGTAACCCGTGTCCACGTCCATCCCGGCCCGTGAAGCAACGGTCTGGGGAGGGGTCGAAGCACTGTCTCGAGCGCTGACGACCATTGCCAGCGAGGCCGCCCAGCACGAGACGTCCGTCGGCTGTGGGATCAGGGCCACGTCTGCGTTAACATCTAAGTCCCGGGTTTCCTCGGCGGACGGCGCAATGCCATGGGAAACCACGGGGCGGGCGTTGGCCGAACGCAGGCGATCTGCCAGCGGGTCAGACTCACTGATCACCGCGTTGCGCCCCACGAGCTGAATCCGGCTGCCGTCGACCAGGAGGTAGACTGCGTCCTCCTTCTCCTGAACCTCCAACTCCGAGGCACGCACGAGTTGCCCTCCGACCATTCCGATTACGCTAAGGGTGGCTCGGCCAGCCTGGGCCTCCGGGGGGATCGGGTAGCTGAACTGGACCGGCCCCTGTGGCGTAATTCGCGACGCGGCCCGGATCGGCAAGGCGAGATATGAAGCCACGTAGGTTGCCGTTACCGTTAGGTAGTCGGCTGGGTCAGCCTCCACCTGCGGGATGATCCGGCTGCCGCGCCGAACATACATGTACAAGGTGTGACGGCGAATCCACGATTCGGGCCGCACCACGATTCTGTAGCCGTCGGCTGTGAGAGTAGCCGTCCCGGAGATCTCGACGACTGGCCAGTTCGATGGCTTAAAATTGACCTTCGTTCGGTAGGAGACGCTCACCGTCTCGGGGCGTCCCGTGGAGATGAGAAATTGACGCGTCCCCCCTGTCGCGTCGAAAACCGGCGCCTCGGGCGAATGCACATCGCCGAAGTCTAGAGACGCCGCCACGTTCGTGACCATCTGTGATGGGTCTACCACCAGCGCGACGGGCACCGAGACCGATTCATACGACGTGTGGACATAGCTCTCGTCTAGGGCACCGAGCAGGGCCGAGATCTCAGCATCGAGGCTAGCGCTCAGCCAAGTCCAGCCCTCGACCGTGATTGTCATGCCGAGGTCGGTCACATCGACTAGGGTTCGCCATCGCAGCGCGTAGAATGAACCGGCGCCGGAAGTCTTGGAGACGTAAGGGGTAAACAGCAGGTCGAAGAGTTGTTCACGAGCCTGCTCGGACAGGCGGTCGAGCAGGTCGGCGCGTGAGTTTGTCGAGTCCACCGGTGGGGAACCCGTCAGCGAGATCTCGATGGCCCCTCCACGCACCAGGGACGACCAAGCGGAGCGGATGTCGTCGGAGCTTCCATAGAGAGTCCCGTCATCCGCTTTGTTCAGCATCGCGGTGAGGCTGGCATAGACACGCAGCCCGTGTATCGTCACCGTGGCCGTCGCTTGCGGCATCATCTGCGGGTAGACATAGAAGAGACGAACGCCACCAGGAACAGTCGATTTCTCCAGAATAGCTCGCTCCCACGCCCGCGCAGCAGCGGTTGACAGGTCGAACATCAGAGTTCTCGATTCCCCCGCGCTTCCTGGAGGCTCCGCCACGCAAACTTGCGAAGCGTCGATTATAGCCATCAAGCGGACGTCGCGTACCGGCAGGGGGAGGAACCGGGGCCGCATCGCCCCTTTGTAACCCATGTTGAGCACGACGCGTGCCCACTGCTCCTCGAGTTCTCGCGTACCCTCTTCTTCGATAGACAAGTCGCCGAATACACCCAAGATTGCCGATCCGCCCATAACCTCGTACGATCCACCGCTCCATCGCCGGACCTCGGTAAAGGCTGCGCGGTAACGCCCGCTATCCTCCTTTGCGAGTCCCATATCCCGAGCCACGTACAAAATGACTTCTGGGACGGTGCTTTGCCAGAGGCGGAAGCGCCCTACGTCCCAGTAGATGGCGTTGCTCGCCACGCCGAGCTGTTCTTGCAGAGATGGGGCCATGAAACCTCCATTGTATTTGCCGCTGTAGACAGGTTTATGTCTACTTACTTAGACCCGGCCTGGCTGAACTTTTTTGTAAAACCAGCCCTTTCAAGGTGTTCCTAAGCTGTTAATTTCCGAATTATTTCTCACCGTTCGCTCATAACCGACATTCTGCACCCTGTGTATAACACATTGATAATTCAGAATTAATTTTTACATAAAATTGGTCGTGAAAAATAATTCGGAAAATCAAAAAATTGCGAAGGGGGTGCGGAATGTCGGCACTAGGGCTTAAACTTTCTTTTTTGTCATCCTTCAAGCAGTGTATACATCACACCTGTCACGGCCCGATAAAAAAGCCGCACTACCTCGCGCGACCTTGACGACGGTCGCTCTCGGCAGTCCGGCTTTCCTGGAACGAATCCGCTCAGGATCCGCGACTTTCCGCCCCTCCCTCGCGAGAGGTTTGGCTTTGGGTACTACAACATAATTTAAACGTAGCACCACGAAGCAGATATACAAGTGAATTAGTCATAAATTGAAATTTTTTTTTCAGCCACTACCACATCTACTTACAAAAACCTCCTCAACTGCTCCGGTATCTTCTCCACCTCCCGCTCCTTGTATGTTTGAAGTTTGGTAGAGTTTCGGTGGACGTGGTAGCGCGATACCCCTCTGGGAAGCCAAGAGCCCGTGGGAGAGCCTGAAGCGCCACGTTTGGCCGATAGGTTGGGTGGACCGGAAGCCCGGACAGTTGCCGGGGCCAGAACCCGCATCGTGCAAGGTCGGGATAAGGAACACATCATGATGAAGAACTCTGTCGCTGCGGCGGTCCACGCCGCGCTCAACGCCGAACGCCCGGTGATCTTGGATCATCCTCCAGCCGCATGGGCGGAGGAACCCCGCCCCCGCCAGGAGCCGACCACCGAGGCGGTCCCGCTCCCTGCCGAGTGCTGGGTCGGGATCGACGTGGCCAAGGCCCATCTGGATGGGGCGACGTGGCCGGAGAGCGAACGGCTGCGGGTCACCCGCGACGACGCGGGGTTGGTGGCCTTGACCGCGTGGCTGCGCGCCCGCGCCCCGCGGCTGATCGTGTTGGAAGCGACTGGCGGTTTGGAGGTGCCGGTGGTGACGGCGCTGGTGGAAGCCGGCTGGCCGGTGGCGGTGATCAACCCGCGCCAGGCCCGGGATTTTGCCAAGGCTACTGGGCGGTTGGCCAAAACCGACGCGCTCGATGCCGCGGTCCTGGCCCACTTCGGCCACGCGATTCGCCCCGAACCGCGCCCGTGGAAGGATGCCGAAGCGCAGGCCCTGACCGCCGTGATCCAGCGCCGCCGGCAGGTGGTGGAGATGCTTACCGCCGAGAAGAACCGCCTGGCCAGCGCTCATCCCCACGTCAAACCCGATCTCGAAGCGACCATCGCCTGGCTGGAACAACGCCTCAAGGATCACGACCGCGACCTCCAGCAACGGCTGCGGGCCAGTCCGGTCTGGCGCGAACGGGACGACCTCCTGCGCGGCGTACCGGGCATCGGCCCGGTGACCGCCGCGACCCTCCTGGCCGCCTTGCCCGAACTGGGCACCCTGGACCGGCGCCAAATCAGCGCGCTCGTCGGCGTCTGCCCGTTCAACCGCGATTCCGGCCAGAGCCGGGGCCGCCGGATGATCTTCGGCGGCCGGGCCGGGGTTCGAGCGGTGCTGTACATGGCCACGGTCACGGCCAGCCGCTGTAATCCGGTCATCAAAGCGTTTTACCAGCGCTTGCGGCAAGCCGGCAAACCGGCCAAGGTCGCCCTAACCGCCTGCATGCGCAAATTGTTGACGATCTTGAACGCGATGCTCAAGGCCAAGACCCCGTGGCAACCACCGGCGGAGTGCAGGTCCTGAGTCTCTTCAACACAGTTGCTCCCGTCCCCAGCGTGACCGCCGCCTCGCCGGGTTTAAGCCAAAACTGCACCACCACCTCGCCCCGGACGGCCACCCGATCCAGCCACGGCTCCAGTTCCCGAGCGCGGGCGTAGTGCAGTTGCAAGACGCCGCCCCGGTAGCTGGCGGGGTTGTAGCTGTCCACGCTATCGAGCCGCCCGGTGATGGCCGGCCCCCGGCCATCGGGCATCTCCACCTCCCCCAGCAGGTAGTACGGTCGGCTCTGGTCAATGCGGCTGAGGAGCCAGCGTAAGGTGTGGCCCCGCAGCTCGACCCGTTCCGCCACGACGTGGAGCGGCTCGCCCTGGATCAGGCGGGCTTTGAGCGGATAGAGGTTGTGGTGGGTCGGACTGGGACCGACCGCCCGCAATTCGCCGTCCCGCTCCACGATCAGCCCGTTCTGCCACACCCCGATGACCGGGAACTGGCCCGTGACCGGCTGCGGAGTGGGATTGGTCCCTCCAATCATCTATAATAGTTAAATGTCTACATTGCTAACTTGTTATAGGTGATCCCATGCCCACGACACCCCTTGCCGCGCTGGAGCACGTCCGGCGCTATCGGGAGCGCATGAAGGCCCAAGGGTTCCGGCAACTGAATCTCTGGGTGCCCGACACCCGCTCGCCCCGGTTCGCCGCGGAATGCCGGCGCCAGTCACAACTGGCCGCTCGGCACGACCCCGCCGCCGACGTGATGGATTGGCTGGAAGCGGCGGCCAGCGACCTCGAGGGCTGGGAACCATGAGGCGTGGGGACCTGGTGACGATCACCTTGCAAGGTGATTTCGGCAAGCCGCGCCCGGCGCTGGTGGTGCAGTCCGACTTGTTCAACGCCGACCACGCCACGGTCTCGGTGTTGCCGATCACCAGCGCGATCATCGGCGCCCCGGTGTTTCGCATTACCCTCGAACCCTCGGCGGCTAACGGCTTGCGCAAGGTGTCGCAAATCATGGTGGACAAAATCGTATCGCTGAAGCGCGAGAAGATCGGGGAAGCCTTCGGGCGCCTGGATGATGAAACGATGCTGCGGGTCAATCGCGCCCTGACCGTCTGGTTGGGCGTGGCCTGAGCGGATTTCCCCATGAATCCAGCCGACGACCTGACGGCGCGCATCCGGCAAATCGCCGAGCGTGCCCAGCTACGCCCGCGCGCGCCAGCGCCGGAACCGACCCCGAAACCCGCCCGCGTGGTGCGCTTGCCGCTGTGGCCGGCGGAGCTGCGCGCCTGCCCCTCCTGCGTGCTGCGCTCCGCCTTGTTCGGCGTGGTGCAGCGCGGGCGGCGGAAGGCTTTGGAGCGCGCGATTCTGGCGACGTGGGAAGGCGTCACCATCCGCTACACCGGTTGGCGGCTCGACCAGGCCGACCTGGACGTCTGGTTGGCAGCGCTGCATCTGGCGCGGGAACACCATCTGGGCGTGCGCGTCCCGGTGACCGTCAACGCCATGCTCAGAACTATCGGACGTTGCACGGGGAAGCACGACCACGAATGGTTCAAGGGCGCCGTGGCCCGGCTGACCGCCTGCGCGGTGGAAATCACCGCTGACCACAAAACTCTTGGCGGGTCGCTGATCGAGGGCTTCGAGCGCGACGAGGAAACCGGCGAGCACGTCTTGTACCTCAGCCCCTGGCTGGCCGAGTTGTTTGAGGACGACAACTACACCCGGATTGAGTGGGAGATTCGCCGGAGTCTGGGCATGGACCTGGCGAAATGGCTGCACGGCTACATCGCCAGCCATCAGGCCACGCCCCGCAACCCCCATCGGCTCGGTCTGGAACGGCTGCGAGAACTGTGCGGGTCGGAAACCGACGAGCTGTGGAAATTCCGGCAGCAAGTCCGGGATGCGATGCAAGAGCTGCAAGCTGCTGGCGTAGTGGTGGCTTGGCGCATCACCCCCGGCGATGCTCTGGAAGTGGTGCGGCCGACCCGGAAGCGACACCTTATCGAAGGCGAAAACTCCACGGGATAGCGGGTAGGGTGCTACGGGATAGCGGGTAGGGTGCTACGGGATAGCGGGTAGGGTGCTACGGGATAGCGGGTAGGGTGCCCGACTTATCCACAGGATAATTTTTTGATTTTTAATGACTTTTTCCGGGTCGCGTGGATTTAAAACCGTTTTTAAAACCTTTATTAAAACCCCGCGCGCGTGCGCCTGCGTGGACGGCGCCACGCACGCGCGCGGGTGGCCTCTCCCCGCCTCGTGATCTACCGTTCGGTTTGCAACCCGACAATGGACTGTGGACCCATCAAACCTTCGGCCTGAAGGTGGCGGATGTCCGGCGGGTGGATGAGGCGGCTAAATCGGTGCGGGTGATCGGCCAAGGCAACCAGGAGCGACGGGCACCGCTGCCGGAAGCCTTCGGTCAGGTGTTCGGGGTCTGGCAACGCCATCCTCATTCGCGCCGTTATGAAGCAGTCGCGACACTCGGACGGCCTGAATCCCCGAGAAGCGGCCGACATTGCAGGACGGTGGCATTCAACGACGGCTGACCACCTCGGTGGTCGAAGGAGAACCGAGATGACCAATCCCTGGCTGAAGAAGAACCCGTTCATGAGCCTCTGGTTGAGCGGGGCGAATAGGGTTGCCGGCTCGATGCGCGGCCACGCCGCAGCGCAAGCCAAGCTGCGCAAGCCAAGCGCCAGGCGGCAGCCGCGATGACGAATACCACGAGGGACATCCTCGGTCTTTGGACCGGCGCGCCGGCGCCTCCGCCGCCGGCGAAGCGAAAGAAGAAGCGCCGCTAGGAGTTTGTCGGACATCGGGATGGACTCCTGTATCAAATTCGCCGGCAGTATCCACTGCGCCTCAGACCCCAACAACGGGCTGTGGACCCGTGAGGCCCTCGGCCTGAAAGCCTCTGACGTGCGTTTGGTGGCAGGCACGGCCAAATCGGTACGGGTGTCGGGAAGGGCGACAAGGAGCGACTGGTGCCCCTCCCAGGGGCCTTTGGCGCGGTGTTTGGGTTCTGGTTGAAGGATCGAAATCGAGCGGAGGCCGTTTTTGCCAAGGCGGACGGCAAGCCCATCTCCCCCCAGGCGGCGCGGGCCTACCTGCGAGGGATGCTCCAGAAGGCGGGGATCGAGAAGAAGATTTCCCCACATAAATTGCGCCATTATTCCGTATGCCGGATTATGCCGAATCTCGGTGTGCAGGCCGGTGACGCTCTGGCTTGGTAGGGCGCAGCATTCGGCATAATCACAGGCTCTTCAGAAAGGCGAGGAGCTCGTCGTCGGGGTGATAACGTCCGGGTGGAACGTTGACGTTGGAGGTCTTGGCAAGCGCGCGCGCTTTCATCGTCATGTCGGCATGGAGATAGATCTGGGTGGTCTCGACCGATTCATGACCCAACCACAGGGCAATGACAGCACGGTCGATGCCGTGCTGCAGAAGCGCCATGGCCGCGCTGTGGCGCAGGACATGCGGGGTAATGTGCTTCTTCTCGAGCGAGGGGCAGCATTGACGCGCGCTGGTGGCGTACTTGCCGACCAGGTGCTCGATGCTGTCGCAGCTGAGCGGGCCGCCACCCCGGTTGGGAAACAAGGGGTCCGCGGGTTGGCCGCGGCGTTCGTCAAGCCAGGCACTGAGTGCCGTCACCGCGTCTTCTCGCAGAGGGGTACAGCGTGCCTTGCGCCCTTTGCCGAGGCAACGGACATGGGCGCCACGCCCAAGCACCACGTCCTGGCAGCACAGCCCGATCAGTTCCGAAACCCGCAGTCCGGTTTGTGCCGTGAGAAGCAGCAGCGTGCGATCGCGACGGCCAAGCCAGGTCGTCGCGTCCGGTGCTGCAACGAGCGCTTGAATCTCCTCCTGGGTCAGGAACGCGATGGGTTTGTGCTCGAACCGCTTACTCGGTATCGCCAGGACGCGCTGGACCAGGGCACTCACGCCCGGTTCGTAGAGGGCGGCATAGCCGAAGAAGGCGTGCACCGCCGCCAGGCGGGTATTGCGTGTGCGGGGACTATTGCCGCGCCCCTTCTCGATGTGCTCCAAGAAGGCACCAACCACGGGGGCATCCAGATCCTGTAATGACAGGGTCGAAGGCAGCTTGTTGGTCCGCTCTTGGAGGAAACGCAGCAACAGGGAGAAGGTATCGCGATAGCTGGCGATGGTATGAGGACTGGCCTGGCGCTGGTGCATGAGCCGCTCGCTGAAGAACCCCTCGAGCAGACGCGGTAAATTGGCCTCGGCTTTCATCGTTGCACCTCCCTGACGTGGTCCGGTTCGACCCGCTGTGCCGCCAGGGCGAGGAGCTCGGGTGTCGCGGACAGGTACCAATAGGTATCGCTAACGTGTGCATGACCGAGATAGGCGGCCAGCTCTGGCAGGCGTTGCTCGACGTTGTCGCCGCAGCGGTACCAATGGAGCAGGGTCCGGATGGCGAAGCGGTGGCGCAGATCATGCGGCCGTGGGCCGTGATGATCTTGCGGCGCCCGCAAGCCGATCTGGTGGGACAAGATGATGAAGGTGCGGCGCACGCTCCACGTCGTGAGCCGCGTCCCCTGCTCGGAGAGAAAGAAGCTCGGTGTCGGCGGTGTGGGATAGAGACCGTCGCGCCGCTCGGCATAGCGGGCAAGCCTGGCGGTTGTGGTCGGATGCAGCGGAAGCCAGCGTGATTTTCCGAACTTCGCACCCCGAATGCTCAGACTGCCTTGGCTCAGATCCACATCGGCGCGATCCAACCCGACTGGTTCGCTGATGCGCATCCCGGTGACGGCCAACAGGCCGAGCAAGGTGGCGTAGGTCGCCGCCCGCAGCCCGGTTGGCGAGGGCAGGCACGCGGCCGCCTCAATCAGTGCGGTGACTTCTTCGTCCCGGTAAAGATAGGGCGGTTGACGCACGTAGTGATGAGGCAGTAGCGGCGGCGGAACCTCGGTGCGGGGATCCGCGGCGCTGAAATACTGGGCAAACTGGCGAACGATCCCCAACCGCCTGGCCCAATGTGCCGGCGAGGCCTTGGTCGGTTGGGTGGCCCAGCGCAGCGCCACATCGGTCGTGACCCACTCAGCGCCTTCGGACTCGGCAAAGCGAACGAACTGCTGGAGAACCCGGCCGACGCCAGTTAACTTGAAGCCCAGCGTTCTCCGCAGGGCCAGGTACTCGCCCACGGCGCAGGACAAAACGCTCATGGCGCACCTCCCGGCCATGGCTGCGCGAGGTCCGCGAGGGCGCGCTCGTCGACTTTGGCGTAGATCTCCGTGCTCTGGGGCGAGCGATGTCCCAACAGTTGGCCAATCTCTGCCAATGAGGCCCCGCTGCGGAGCATCCCCGTGACCAGCGAATGGCGGAGCAAGTGCGCGCCTCGCGACGGGGGGCTGAGACCGGCCCGTGCCAAGGCCCGGGCGACGATACCGTCGATGGCCACTGAGCTGGCGAAGCCGACGCGGGGCGCCCGCCCGCGCACGAATACCCGCCGCGTCGTACAGGGTGGCCGCCCCCAGCGCAGATACCGGGCCATGGCATCGCCCACATCGACGGGTAACGGCAGCTGGCGCCAATAGCCCCCCTTGCCGCACACCACGAGCAACCCCTCGGTCCAATTGAGATCCTCAAGGCGCAGGTGAACAACCTCGCCCGCACGCAGCCCCAGGCGGGCAAGCAAGAGCAAGATACTGTAATCGCGCCGGCCAACGACGGTGCCCTGCTCACAACTTTCCAGGAGCCGCTCGACTTGCTCGGGCGGGAGATATTTGGGCACCCTGGCCAGGCGCCAATCGGCCACCGTCGGCACGCCGGCCCCCAGATCGACCGCGATGTGGCCACGCTGGTAGAGAAAACGCAGGAAACTGCGCAGCCCCGAGACCATCTTCTGAACCGTCTTGGGCGAGAGACGGTGTGCCTGCGCGAGTATGAAACCCGTGAGGTCGCACACCTGCAACGCGGCCAGGTCCAGGGGGCCGGCGCCAAAACGATGGGCAAGAAAACGGCCAACAACGGTGATGTAGTTGTCCACCGTCGCGGCCGACAGACCGCGTTCCTGAGTCAGATAGCGACTGAATTCCTGGCCAATCTCGGCTTGCGCGCCTGCGTCTGGCGCAGCGCTTGAGGCAGGAATGACGCCGTCATCGGACAGCTTCTTGAGCAGCCCATGCAGCGTCGTCAGGTCACCATGACAGGCGCGACGCTCCTCCCCCTGAAACTCCAGAAGAAAGGCGCAGACCCGTCGTTCATCGAGCACTTCTACAGGGAGTTGATGCTCATCGAGCCACTGGCTCAACTTCGCTACGACATGAAGCTTGTCTTGAACGGTCCAAGGTGCATACCCCTCTTCGTCCAATTGCTCGGCAAAGGCGTCGGCGTAGGGGGCCAATGGCCCCTCGAACCCGGAAGCACGCGGCTTTCTCATGACTTGTCTCCTTGCGATACGGGCCACATGGCCCGTGCAAGCAGACAACCTGATTATGCCGAATGTGCCAACCCCAGCTTGTCGCGCAAATCACAGCTACGGCGGATTTCGGGGAAGGGCAAACTTACCGTTCGGCATAATCCGGCATGCGGAATAATGGCGCAATTTGTGGGGTGAAATCTTCTTCTCGATCCCCGCTTTCTCCAACATCCCCCGCAGGTAAGCACGGGCCGCTTGCGACGAGACCGCCTTCTGGCCAAGCGTGCGTGCGAATAGATACTCACCTCGGCGCGGGTCCTGCCGCCTGCTGGGCAGGATTCCGTTCGCCGTCTCTCCTCACCCGGCCTGACGGAACGTCAGATTGATCCGCTGCTCGCCCAGCAGCGGGTGCTGGCCGGCTTGGAGCGGCCGCACGCCATGATACCGCAACCAGTCAGGATCGCCCCACACCAGGACATCGCCGTGCCCCAGCGGGAGGCGGCGGGTCCCTGCGCTTCAGACCGCCCTACAGAAACACCGCCGGCAGGCCCAGAGAGACCGACACGAGGGGCGCGGTCAGGTCGCGCTCGTCCCGATCCTGGTGCAGTGACATCCGTGCGGCCGGGAGGTAGCGGTTGATCAGGCACGCATCCGGGAGAAAGCCGGCAAACCCGGCCTGAGCGGCAGCGGCGTGCGCGAGCTCGAAAAAGCGGGCTGGCATGGGTGGCCAGGGCCGACCGGTCTCGGGGTCCAGAGGCGCATAGCGGTAACCGGCCCGATCCGACACCCACCCCCGCGCGCCGCAGTTGGTCATCGCCACCGACATCCGGTGACCGCTCGGGGTGAGCCTGTGGCGAAATGGCGCTTGTTCGATGAGGCGCGCCACCTCGGCGATCAGCGCCGGGGCCTCTGGGAGGGCGAAGCCGTGCAGCCGCGCCGCGCCCGGTCCCAGCCGCTCGGACCAGGGCTCGACCGGGGGTGGGGTCTCGAATAGGGTGCTGGTCATCTCGGTAACTTGCCCCACCGCGCAATCGAGGTTCGCGGGCTGGGCGGTGATCGCCGTCGGGCGATGGCCCGTTGCCCGGCGCACCGCAGCTTCAACTTGGCCGTCCTCCGCGCCTGCCTGACCAGGGGTGGCTTGGCTCCGATCCTCACGCCTCCGGCTCATCGTCCTTCGTTTCCAGATGCAGGCGATACAGAAAGGCATGGATCAGGGGCGCGAAGGTGATGCCGGTGATCAGCACCACCGCCCGCCCGCTGTAGAGCGCGTACAGCCCGGCGAACACCTTGCCGCCGGGCGTCTGCGGTTGCGCCAGCGGTCCCATGCCGGACAGGATCATGGCGGCGTTGCTGAAGGCATCCAGCCAAGGCAGCCCTTCCAAGTAATGGTAACCCGCCATGCCGGCTAGCAGCGAGACGGCGATCAGCGCCGCGCCCAGCAGCACGCTGCGCGCGAACCGTTGCAGCAAGACGGCCAGCCGGGCGGCGGGTTTCAATCCGGATTGGGGCATGAGAGATGGAGTCGTTTTTTCACCGATGGGGTGCTCTGCGCACCGCTGGTGGACCGCTGCTGCGATCCGGTCCTGGTTCAAGTGAGGGTCAATCGGCGGGGTTGCGAGAACGACCCCTCGTCGCTTGGATCACCCAGCCGGAAAGTCGGGCAAAACCGCATCCCGGGCGGCTTCGAGTTGGTCCCAGTTCGGGATTTTTCGCATCCGAAGGTTGGCCTCATCGATGTCCTGCTCGTCGAAAAAGGCGTAGATCGGGCGCAGGGCGGCACGAAACAGGTAGTTGCGATGATAGTGGAGCTCGGATTCGCCCCGGATGCGGCGGTAAATCTCGCAGACCAGCGCGGCGTCCGGGACTTCGGATAAATCGGTCATCATTCGGTTCCTGCAGAAGGTGTGGAGGACGAGCCACGGGATCGCGCCGCCGAACGTCTGTGTGCCGCCACCGGCT
>JAKLFY010000010.1 GCA_022710935.1 Verrucomicrobiota bacterium | reverse complement strand
GCCAGAGCATCTCCCGCAGCTTCTCCTTCTCCAAGGACCCCAATAGCCTCTGCCCGCCCACCACGCGCGAGATGCAGTGATACACCGCCCCTCGCCCCCTGATCTTGATCCGTGCCATCCGCATACAATACCCTCTCTTTCAACTCACTCCATTCCACTCATTACACTCACTCCATCACCTCCACCCTTGCCGCACACACAGGTACGCCAACACCAATGACATGTCAATAATGACGAACCTGTCACTTAATAAAATCATGTACGTGGTCAGCGATTTGCATCAGGAAACAGGCGACTGGCCCCAGACGTGGCTGGTAGTGGATTGTCCCTAAGGCGAGGCCCAGTTCGTCCAGCACGCATTCGTCCACATCGTGGAGTCTTCGGATTCGCCGCGGTCGGGACTTGATGTGTCAGGGAGGTTGGAACAGAAGGCCGGTTACTGGGGCTTGTGGGCGGCGGTTCACGCCGGCATACTCGGGGCGATGTTCGCGCTGCCCATTCTGGTGATTGCGGGCTTTCTGCTTTTTGCCGGTGCGAGTTTTGCGTTCGCACTGGCGGAGACCGCTCTATTCACCCTTGGGAAGTGGCAGACCGAGCAACTGGCCGAGCGAGAGGGGGACCGCGGGCGGGTGGTGGCGCGCCTGTTGGCGACGCCGCAGGATTTGCTGGCCACGATCGTTCTGGGAAACACATTTGCGAGCGCCGGGCTGGTGAGTTTGGGGCTGTGGGTGGTGCTCAACGAGGAATGGCCGCCTTTGGCGACGTCGTTTGGCGTTCTGGTTTTGATCCTGGTTGGAGGCGAGGTGATTCCGAAGACGCTGGCGGTGCGATCGCCTCAGTTTTGGGCGTTGCGGGTGGCGCGTCCGATGGCGCTGTTGCAGACACTGACGCGTCCTCTGCATTGGCTGGCCCGTCAATTCAACACTCAGGTGTTGCGATGGGCCGTGCCGGAGTCGATGCGGTTGCCTGTGACAGGGGGGGACGAGGAGTACGCCGAGTTGCTCGAACTCGGTTTCCAGCAGGGTGCATTGGCGCAGTCGGAGAAGGAGATCATCCTGCAGATCATCAATCTGGATCGCCACACGGCGAAAGACGTCATGCGTCCCCGAGCGCAGATGCACGCGCTGCCGGACGACTTGCCGGTTTCTGAGATGATCGCAGCCGCACGGCGCTACAAGCACCGGCGGCTGCCGCTTTACGACGAGACCCCTGACACGATTGTCGGGATTCTCAACACCAGGGAGCTGCTGCTGAATCCGGAGCAGGATCTTTCCGAGATCGTTGACCTTCCGTCTTTCGTGCCTGAGACCACGAACCTGCTGCGGCTGTTGCAGAGCCTGCAACGGCAGAGGCGCGGTGTGGCCATCGTCGTGGACGAATACGGGAGCACATCGGGGCTGGTGACGACGGAGGACATTCTCGGGTCGATGGTAGGGCGCATCCAGGGCGAGGGCGAGGCGGAGGGTTTTGTCGTGGAACGGCTGGGGGCGGGCCAGTGGCGGGTAAGCGGCACCATGCGCCTCGAGGATTTCCGCCGGGAGTACCCGGACTTAGGGCAGGTGCCGGACGTCGACACGATGGGCGGGCTGCTTGTGGCGGTGGCCGAGGTTGTGCCGCCTGCCGGGCATGCGGTGCGATTCGGGAATCTCCGGTTGCGGGCGACGCAAGTGGACGACCGACGTGTGCGGGAGTTGGTCGTCGAGGATTACAGGAAGACAGGAGGGGCAGCGATTTGATGGGGCACGTCTGGACCATGCTGTTGCTGGTGCTGGTGGCGGCCCTGCTGTCTCTGTTTTCGGGGATGGAAGCGGGTGTATTCGCCCTGAGCCGGCTGCGCATCCGGCAACAGATGCGCGCCGGCAGCACCTCGGCGCGCATTTTGCATCAGTTTCTCGAGCAACCGGAGCAGTTTCTGTGGACGATTCTGGTTGGCAGCACGCTGGCGGAATTCCTGCTTGTGGGCCTGACGTTTCTGTATCTGCATCGCTGGCTGGCGGGAGGGGTATGGCTCTGGCTGACGCTGGCGGCCGCCGTGTTTCTCATTTACGCCCTGGCGGATCTGTTGCCCAAGATGCTGTTTCGTCAGTACTCGAACCGGCTTTGTCTGGGTCTGGCTCGGCTCTTCCGCGTCATTCATCTCACTTTGGCGCCGCTGGTCGCGATGGTCGCCTGGCTGGCGGAGGTCCTTTTGAAGTCAACCGGCGGCCACAAGTTCACAGGACGGCTTTTTGCCAACCGGGAGGAGCTGCGGTATTTGATGCAAGAGAGTTCGCATGCCCTGACCAAGGAAGAGCGCACGATGGTCAATCGCGTGTTGGATCTTCAGAATCTGACGGTTGGGGCCGTGGGGACTCCGCTGAGCAAGGTGGTCACGGTGACGACGGCGACACCGATCACCGAGGTTTTCAAGGTGTGCCGCGAGACGGGCTTGAATCGGATGCCGGTGAAGGATCCGGCCAGCGGTCGGGTTGTCGGGATCGCGACTTTGCGCAACTCTCTTTACCAGAATGATTTGGACGAAAGCAAGCCGGTTGGAGCATTTCTGCAACCAGCGCTTTACCTCGAGGAGTCGGTGCGGCTCGAGGTGGCTCTCCAGCGCTTGCGGCAGTCGGGCCAGCGCATCGCCATCGTGCTGGATCGGAACCGGAACGAAGCCGGGATTGTGACGTTGCACGACATCCTTCGCCACATCTTCGGGGAGGTGAGTTGGTGAGATGAACGGCGAGGGATACAGTCTGACGTTGCTCAAGCTTCTGGCTGTCCTGGGCTTGGTTTTTCTGAACGGCTTCTTCGTCGCCGCCGAGTTTGCGTTCGTGAGGCTGCGGGGGACACAGTTGGATGCGCTGGTCGCGAAGGGGCATCGGCGAGCCCGGATCGCCCGGCGTTTGGCGACGAATCTGGAATCCTGCATCAGCACCGTTCAGATCGGCATCACGCTGTGCGGGATTGCGACTGGAGCGCTGGTGAAGCCGGTGTTCGAGGCACTGCTGCGTCCGGTGTTTCAGATGCTGGCGGTCGAGTCGCCGGCGGTTCGAACGACGGTTGAGTTTTCAGTCGGCTTTTTGGTCAGCACGTTTCTGCTGATTGTGGTGGGCGAACTGGTGCCCAAGTCCCTGGCGATTCGCAAGACTCTGGCGGTCTCACTCTGGACGGCGCGCTGGCTGGAGATGTTCTACTACCTGACATGGCCGTTCATCTGGATACTGAACCGGTCGCGGGGCTGGATCCTGGGCAAGCTTGGGATCGCGCCGTCGAGCGAATCGGAGCACGGCCATTCCGAGGAGGAGTTGCGGCTGCTCATTTCCACGGCGACGTGCCGGAGCGGGGAGACGGCTTTGAGCAGGAACCTGGTGCTCAATGCGCTCGATATTCGCCAGCGCATTGTGCGCGAGGTCATGAGACCGAGGCGCGAGATCACAGCCCTCGACACGCGCGGCAGTGTGACGGAATGCATCGAGATCGCCGAGCGGAGCCGGTACTCGAGGTTCCCGCTCTGCGAGGATGGAGATTTGGACCGGACAGTGGGTGTTGTGCACATCAAGGATCTTTACGCATCCCGGCACAAGGCGCGCACAGGAGGCGAATTGCGACCGGTGGCGCGCAAGCTGATCTACGTGCCGGAGACGGCGCGGCTCGAGCGTGTGTTGGGGTTGTTTCTCGAACGGCGGCTGCACCTGGCGATCGTGGTGGACGAGTACGGGAGCACCGTGGGGATGGTGACTTTGGAGAACTTGCTCGAGGAATTGGTCGGGCAGATCCAGGACGAGTTCGACCAGGAGAAGCCCCTTTTTATCCAGACGAGCGACCAGACCTGGGATGTGGATGGGATTCTGCCTTTGCACGAGCTGTCTGATCTGGTTGGAGCGCCGCTGCGGGAAGAGGGGATTACGACCACCAGCGGTCTTGTCACACAACGGTTGGGCGGCTTTCCAAAGCCGGGCGATACTCTCACGCTCGGTCATTACGAACTGCGCGTCGAGGAAACCGACGGCCCGCGCGTGAGCAAGCTGCAGTTGACGAAGCGGACTCCGACGCGATGAGAGGCCGGGCTGAGGATCGAAATTGGTGCGGGGTGGATCGCAGTGGTGCCTCGACTCGGAAGCAAAACAACACCGACCAAGCCGTGGCTCGCTCAGCACCAGTCTTGAGCCATAGGTTCGTATGCGAACTGATGTGTCGAAGGGCTAGATCCTCGCAGCCTCGTCGGGCATCGCCGGAAACGCCGCACGGGCGCGCCGTGTGAAGAAGACCGCGGCGGCCATTCCCGCCAGAGATGCGGCCATTGCGAGCCAGAGTCCGGCCACCGTGCTTCCGATGAGAAGGCAGAGGTTGAGGAGGAGCCAGACCATGAGGGGGCAAAGGTTGCGGGCGGTCGGGATAGCGCGTTTGGCGATGAGCCAGGGGCTGACGAAGAGGAGCACGAGGAGCGTCAGAACGACATTGGTGGGGAACACGACCCACGGGACACCCAGCCAACTCGAGGCTGCGGGTGAGGTCTCGAATCGCCACCATCCGGCCACGCGCACCGCAAACGGCTGCAAGACCAGATCCACGCCCAGAACCAGGAGGGCGGCGAGGCCGATCAACCAGTAGCCGTAGTGGGGGTCGCGCCGATAGGGGCGGAGGATGAGACGGGCGGTCTCGCGGCTGCTGAGCACCAGGGCAAGCCAGAGGAAGGGCAACTGCCACGGGACGATGCCGAGCATTCGTGGGCCGAATCCGTCGGCATAGGTCACTGCGTCCAGGAAGACATGGGACTTGAGGGCGAGCGTGAGGCCGAGAGAGGCGCTGGCCCAGGAGACGAGCAGGACAGCACACAGGTTTTGCGGGGGCAAGCGGTGGCCCAGGCAACTGAGGATCGCGACGCTTGAGAACACGAAGAGGGCGCCGGCAGACCAGCGTCCGACGCCGCCGGAGCCATGTCCAGAGAGCACTGCGCTCAAGCAGACGATGCCGCTCACAATGGCTGCGGCGAATGCAATGCGGAAGCAGAGCTGCGCCTGGGGGAGGGGCGCCGTGGTCTGCCGCGCGGGCAATTTGAGCACATCAGGCGCAATCCGCTGGGCATCGAGGGGGTCCATGAAGTCGGGACGCTATCGAAAGGGGAAAGGCAAGGGAACCCCAAAATGCCAGGGACTGTGGAGAATCGGGATTTGTTTCTGCACGGACCTAAGACTCATCGGAGCCGAGCACGACCACGCCGAGCGGCGGGAGGGTCAACCGGGCGGAGAACTGCTGCTGATGGGCCGGGACGGATTCCGCGTGGACGCCGCCGGCGTTGCCCTGGTTACTGCCTCCGTAAACTGTCGCGTCGCTGTTGAGCACCTCGGTCCAGAACCCGCCCCGCGGAAGGCCGATGCGGTAGTTTCCGCGCACGACCGGTGTCAGGTTCAGGACGACGACGAACTCGCGGCCCGAGCCAAGGGGGCGCCGCAGGAAGGAGAGGACGGAATTCTCATGGTCTGCGCAATCGATCCATTGGAAGCCGCGGGGATCGTGGTCGCCTTCCCAGAAGGCGGCGTGCTTGCGGTACAGGCCGTTGAGGTCGCCGAGGAAACGCTGCACCCCGACATGGTAGGGGCCCGCTTCGAGCAACCACCAATCCACCTGGCCATTGGCGTCCCACTCGTTCTTCTGACCGATGTCCGCCCCCATGAACACGAGTTTCTTGCCCGGGAAAAGCCACTGGTAAGCGAGGAGTGCGCGGAGATTGGCGAAGCCCCGCCAATCGTCGCCGGGCATGCGTCCGCGGAGGGAGCCCTTGCCGTGCACAACCTCGTCGTGGGAGAGGGGCAGGATGAAGTTCTCGTGGTGGTGGTAGAGCATCGCGAACGTCAGATCGTTCTGGTGATACTTGCGGAAGACGGGATCCCGACGGAAGTAGCCGAGCGTGTCGTGCATCCAGCCCATGTTCCACTTGAAGCTGAAGCCGAGGCCGCCGAGATAGGGAGGCCGGGTCACCTGGGGCCAGGCGGTGGATTCCTCGGCAATGGTCAACACGCCGGGGTGCTCGGTATGGATGATGTGGTTGAACTCTCTGAGGAACTCGATCGCTTCGAGGTTTTCCCGTCCGCCGTAGCGGTTGGGGATCCACTCGCCTTCCTTGCGCGAGTAATCGAGGTAGAGCATGGACGCCACGGCATCGACGCGCAGGCCATCGACATGGTATCGCTCGCACCAGAAGAGCGCGTTCGCCGTGAGGAAATTCCGGACTTCGTGGCGACCGAAGTTAAAGACGTAGGTGCCCCAGTCCTGGTGAGTCCCCTGCCGCGGGTCCTCGTGCTCGTACAGGGCGGTTCCGTCGAAACGGGCGAGGGCCCAGTCATCGCGGGGGAAATGGGCTGGCACCCAATCCACGATCACGCCGATGCCGGCCGCGTGCAGGGCGTTGACGAGGTATTGGAAGTCCTCGGGGGCGCCGTAGCGGCTGGTTGGTGCGTAGAAACCGGTGACCTGGTATCCCCAGCTTGGGTAGTAGGCATGCTCCGCCACGGGAAGGAACTCGACATGCGTGAACCCCATCCGCTGGACGTAGTCAACGAGCGGGCTGGCCAGGTCGCGGTAACCGAGTGACTGGCCGACCGCCTGCTTGCGCCATGATCCAAGGTGGACTTCGTAGATGGACAGGGGCGACTGAAACGGATTGCACTGGCGTCGTCGCTCCATCCAGGCGTCATCGGTCCAGGCAAACTTGCGCGTGTTCCAGACGAGGCTGGCGTTCTTGGGCGCCACCTCGAAGCGCGTGGCAAACGGGTCGGCCTTGAGCACGGGCAGTCCGTGCGCATTTCGCACCTCGAACTTGTAATGCGCGCCCTCGTCCAGGCCCGGGATGAAAAGCTCCCAAACGCCGGACACCCCCAACAAACGCATCGGATGGTAGCGTCCGTCCCAGTGGTTGAAATCCCCCACCACGCTGACCCCCTGCGCATTCGGAGCCCAGACAGCGAACCCGACGCCCAGCACGCCATCGAGGATGCGCTGTTGGGCGCCGAGCTTGTCATACAGGCGCCGCTCGTTTCCCTGGTTGAAAAGGAACAGGTCGATCTCTTCCAAGGTTGGGAGAAACGAATACGCATCGCGCATCTGGCGGCGGCGGCCGGCGAAATCCGTGATGACCAAGTCGTAGGCGTAGACCTCGTTGCTGCTCTCGGAGGTCCCCTCGAACAAACCGGTTTCGTGCAGCCTGGCGAGGGTGAAGGAGGGCTTGTCCTTCTCGAGCGTGGGCACGATCTCGACCTGAGCAGCGTCCTGGAGCAGGGCGCGCACCACAACGCCCGAACCGTCCCCCAGCAGGTGCATTCCGAGCAAATCGTGAGGCGCCCGGTGCCGGGCGTTGACCAGGCTCTCGAGTTCGGCAGGCGTGAGTATCATCGTGCGTGCAATCTGCCACAGGGCTGCACGGAAAAGCACTGAAAAACGGCAGCCAACCGCCCCGGCGGAGCGCCATCACGCGCGCTGCGCCCGATGCCACCTGTCTGGCCCCGGACGAACGTTGATCAGTCGGGGGCCAGGGCGCGATAGAAGCGTGCCGGGCGATTGCCGGCGACTGTGTCGAAGAACAGCGCGCTGGGGGCCTGCAACGTTTCGGTGCCGATTGGCGTCCAAACTTCGAGGTCCTCACTCGCTTCAAGGACGTACGTGACGCCCCGGCGGCCCTCGAGCTTGATCGTGATCACACCGTCGTTGAAACCTGCGACGGACAGCACGGGCTCGACGGGCGTCGGGTCCGGAATATCCAGCGGGAGGTAGACATCGTCAATGAACGCGGCATCCAGTCCGAAGTTGAAGTTGGCGTCCTTCACGTAACGCCAGGTGAACCGGTTGACGCCGGCGGGCACATTGAATTGGTAGCGCTGCCAAGGCAGGTCGCCGGACCAGCGTTGCAGACGCACGCCGTTGAGGTAGACCTCGAAGAAATCCCAATTGGCTTCCGAACTCACGCGGACCATGAAGGACACCGCGCCGGCGCGGGTGCGGGCCGTCAACTCGAGACGGGTCTCCTGGCTGTTGCCGATCACACCCGAACGCAGGGCGTAGCGCCCGCCGGCGGCCGAGAGGGACTGCAACTGCCACGGGGCGGTTGTCGAGTTCGCCCAGGGGGGCGCCGCGAGATCGGCCGCTTGGAACGGAGGCTCGAAGGAGTAGGTGGTCTTGGTGGGAACGAACCGCGCGGTGAGCGTGTAGTTGCGGTTCATCACGATCTGGAGCGGATTCGCGGACGTGTTGGTCGTCCCTTCCCAGCCGTCGAACCGGTAGTCCTCATCCGGCGCAGCGGTGAGAATCTGGGACGAGCCGGCAGGGTACTGATCCGATCCGGGAGTCACGGAGCCGCCGACTGGCGGGGTGAGGTTGAGGCTATAGAACTCGACAACCTCATTCACGATCGACAGGACGGCGTTACTGAGGGCGCCGAGCACGGCTCCGCTGCCGGCGTTGGCGAGGGCCACAACGAGGGTTCTGGGCTCGTCGGCGATGCTGTTGGTGAGAATCGGCACCGTGAAGGTCTGGAGCGCGACGCCGGGGTCGAAGACCAATGTGCCGCTGACGGGCAGGTAATCGACGCCTGCCTGGGCGGTGTCGTCCTGGCTCACGTAGTCGACGCTCGTCGCGTTCGTGCTGGGGCCGGTGCGGACGACGGTGATGGTGGCCTCGCTCTCGGATCTGAGGACAGAGTAATTGGCGCTGCTGAAGGCGAGGACGCTCTCCTTGTCCTCGATGGTCAGGACCGACGTCAATTGGGCATTGAGCGCGTAGCCCGACGGCAGATTGGTCAAGACAAGCCCGACGGTCACATTGCCGCGCGCGGCATGGTCGTCCATGGCCTGGACCTCGAAGGTCTTCTCCGTCTCACCTGGCAGGAACAGAAGCGTGCCGTTGGTGGGCTGGTAATTGAGGTCCGGGACGGCGGAGCCGCCGGAGGTGAGGAAATCAACCTGCGCCGTCGCGGCGAGGTCGCCGCTGCGGACGACCGTGATGGTGGCCGGCCCCTGGTCTTCAACCAAGCGATAGGCCGCGGAGGAGAACTGGATCTTGCTGAGGATAAACTTCTCGTCACCGTGGACGCGTCCGATGCCCCGTCGGGGCAAACCGTTGAGCGTGGTGAAATCGCCGCCGACAACGAGGGCCGTGTCGGACTGAAGCGCGAGGCTCCGGATCAACGCGTCGGCCCCTTGGAAGATCAGGAATCCGTCGTCCACGGTGCCGTTGGGGTTGAGGCGGGCATAGCGTGACATGAGCTGGCCTCTCACTTCGGTGAAATTGCCGGCCAGCACGACCTTCCTGTCGGTCTGGACTCCGACGCCATACACGGTCTGGTTGGCGCCCGAGCCCGGATCGAAGCCGGCATCGAGAGATCCGTCCGCGTTGAGGCGGGCGATGCGCGCGCGGTCCACATTGTTGAGCTTCACAAAGTCCCCTCCGATGATGACCTTGCCATCCGCGCCCACCGCGATGGATCGCACAGCCCCGTCGGGCCCGGTCCCCGTGTTGAAGGACCGGTCAACAGTCCCGTCCGCATTGAAACGGGCGAGGAAGGGGTAATTGGCCCCGCCGGCACTCGAGAACCCGCCACCGGCCAACACCTTTCCGTCCGACTGGATGGCGACCGTGAATACGCCTCCGGGCGCGCCCGCACCCGGATTAAATGTCTGATCGAGTGAGCCGTCGGCCATCAGACGCGCGATCCCGGGCCGGCTGACGCCGCCAACCGTGAGAAAATCGCCGCCGAGGACAATGGCACCGTTGGCCCCCACAGCCAGTGCGCGGACCGTGCGGTTCGCCCCCGCGCCCGGATTGAAGCCGGAATCGATGAGGCCGTCGGCCGTCAAACGGGCGATGCGCGGCGCATTGTCGTCGCTGTAGGTAGTGAATTCTCCGCCCAGCAGGATGCGTCCATCCGGTTGGACGGCAACGGCGTGGACGGTGTCATTCGGACCCGCGCCCGGATTGAAGAAGCTGTCGAGATAGCCATCTTCGTGCAGGCGGGCCACGCGCGGCATGACTGTGCCATCGACCGTGGCGAATGCGCCGGCCAGCACGATCTTCCCATCCGGTTGCACAGCGACGGCGTTGACGGGCCCGTCCGCGCCCAAGCCCGGATTGAATGCGAAATCGACGCTGCCCGGCAGCTCGTCGTCGATGATGGTAACGACGGTGTTCACTTGCTCGCCCAGGATCGTCGAGCCAGGCAGCGCCCCGGCGGCCGGGCCGCGGGGATTGCTGAGGAGAACCCCAAAACTCCGGTTGCCTTCCCCGGCGGAATTGTCGATGACTCGGACCTGGAACTGCCTGTTCGTTTCGCCGGGTTCGAGGACGAAGGCGCCCGAGCCGCCCTGGACGACGACGTTTGTTTCGCCGGCGAATCGGAGCGTGCCCGCGGTGGCGACGTAATCCTTGGTTGCCTGGGCGGTCCCGTTTGTCGTTGTGTAATCGACCGAGACGGCGTTGACCGCGCCTCCGAGGCGGCGCACGTCCAGCGTCACGACGCGCGCGAACTCATCCACGCTGTATTCGCTGGCGGCGAATTCGAGAGCGCAGTCGTCGTTTGCGACTTCGAGCAAGGCGGTGGCTTGAGGCCCGACCATTCCGCCGCTGACGGCGTTGGTTGCCAGCGACAATTGAACGGTCTTGTTTGTCTCGATCAGCGTGTTGTCGAGGATGCGCACCAGGACGGTCGCGTTGGTGACACCCGGAGCGAACGCGACCGGGTAATTCGTGGCCACGAACTCGATGCCATCGGTCGCCGTCCCGTTGGTGGCGGCGAAGTCGACTTCGATCGGATTGTCGACCGCCCCGATCCGGCGCAGCGCGATGGCCGCGTTCGTCCCGTTCTCGGTGACGCGATAATTGGCGGACGCAAATTCGACATACGAGTCGTCATCGAGAATGGTCAGCGTGGCGTAGGTCTGCCCCCCGATGGGGGCGCCGTTCCCCAGGCTGGTGAGGATGAGCCGCACCGTTTCGGCGGGTTCCACCGCCGGGTCGTTTACGATGATCACAGGCAGGTCGAAAACGGTCTCGCCCGGAGCGAAAGTGAATGTGCCGTTGGTCGCCGCGAAATCGGCTCCAGGCGTCGCTGTCACTCCGAGGACCGAGTAATTGACCACCAGAGGAGTGTTGTTATGACCGGTGCGCCGAACCGGGATGCGGGCTGTGCCGACATTTTCGGAGGCGGTGTAGGCGGTTTGAGTGAACTCGACGGTGCCATCGTTATCGACGATCTGGATCGTGGCGCTGCTCTGCCCGCCAATTGTGCCGCCGGGCACATCGAGCAGCATCACTGTCACGTCTTCCATGAACTCCTGAACCGGGTCGTCCACTGTCAGGAGCGGAATATCGATCCATTCCTCGCCAATCGGAATCTCGACCACCGGGGGGATTGGCTGGTAATCGCTGCCGTTGCTGGCGAACCCGGAGGTTTGGAGGAGGACTTTTTGAACTCGGTTCGTAGGGCCCTCGCGTCGGACGCGGAAGTAGGTGCCCACGGGATCCCCCTCGCCGACCTGGGGCGCTCCCGCCTCGACCGTCACGATTGCGGAATCGTCATCGAGGATGGTGAGAGTATGCGCCTTATAGACGTCGAACTGGGCGTTGAGGGGGATCGGAACGAACATGTAATTCGTGACGACCTCATTGGTGGTGACCGGCTCACCGACTTCGTTGGTGATTGTGATATCGTTGGTCGTCAGCCAGTTGCTGAGCCACGACGGAGGTTCGAGGAGCGTGACCACAATCGTCCGGTCCGGTTCGAGAAGCTGGTTGTCATTGATCGGCAGGGCGATCAGCTTGGTCCGCTCGATCCATCGACTGTCCTCGGCGCCGCTGGGATTGTGCGGGAAAACCACCAGGCCCGTCGAGGTCAGCAACGGATAGTCAACGTCGGGGATTGCGGTGCCGCCGGTGACCTTATACTGGACCGTCACGTCCTGATCCTGGGCGGGATTCCCGGTAACCGTGACTGCAAGATAGGCCTCGCCGGCGCTTTCGAACGCACTCGATGTCAGGAAGTCGAATCCGACGGCGAGCGCTGAACCGCCGTCGTCGTCATTGAGAGCGATCACGGCCTGAGCCTGGGCACCCACGTTGTACTCGGCTCCAGGCAGGATTGTCACCACGATGTACTCCGGATCCTCGCGCAACCGGTCATCCACCGGGGACACCGAGACAATCATCCGGTTCTGGGCCGCCGGGAATCGAATCCGCGAAATCGGGGTGTAATCCGCAACGGGCTTGGCGTTGCCTCCCCACTTGAGGTCGACCACCAACTCGCGGCTGACATCACCCGTGCGGGTGAACGTCAGTTCGCCAGCGTCCGAAGGCTCGGCCGCGGTCTCGTCAGAAGCGGTCACAGTGACCACCGGCAAGGCGCGGTCGGCGATGAAGAGCTTGGCGGTGTTGGGAGTCCCGATATTGTAGGTCGGACGGTCAGCGAGATAGACCTCGACCGTGTTGCCTCCATCCCGGACGCCATTGTCGCGCGGCGTGATGACAATGGACGTCATCGGTTGTCCGGCCGGTATTGTCACAGTCCCGGAGAGGGCGCGGTAATCGCGCCCGCTGACCGCCGTTCCCCCGACGAGGTAACTCACCAGCAGTTCGCTGTTCATATCCCCCTCGCGAGTAATGATCATGATGCCCGTATCGGGTCCGGATTCCGAGGCCACGGCGTCCGTGGCGACGATGGTGACCCTGGGCATGTCGTTATCGACGATGGTGACGGACGCGGGATCGGGGCTGGCGGTATAGCCCGAGCTTTCGACCACCTTGAGCGTGACCGTTTCATTGCCCTCGAGGTAGAGATCTTCGAGAGCGACGACCGGTAGATTGACGAAGGCAGACCCGGCGGGGATGACGACCGCGGCGGACAGATCGATGTAGTCGGACACCGGGGTGGCCGTCCCACCGACTTCGAGCGTGACGGAGAGCGGGTGGGTTGTGGGTCCTGAACGCGCGACGGTGAACATCGCGCCGTCATTCAGGTTCTCTGTGGCGGTTGGGACGAGGGCGATAACCGACACAGTCGGAAGGGCGGGCAGGACACCCTTGAGAGCAAGGCGGGCTTCGCCGGGCCAGGCGGGCAGGTACTCGGAGTAGGTCTGGAACCAGGTATCGACGCCGTTGACCGAGCGCAATTCCCATCCGCTGTAGTTGAAGACATTGGTGTTGGTGGCCAGAGTTCCTTCGGGGACGCCGTTGGTGATCAGGAGTTGGATGAATTGGAGCGGGTACATCAGGGTCAGAGCAACTTCCTTGTCGACGGCCGTGGCCGGGTCGCCGAGCGGCATAATCTCGATCTGGGCGCTGACGACTCCTGTCGGGAACTCGATCGCATAGAAATCATGCGGGGTCTCGACATCGCCGAAGGGATTGGGAGTGACATTGGTCTGCGTGACGATGTTGGTCCAATCGGCGTAATCGGCCCCTGCGACAGCCGAGCCGCCCAGAAGGAAGACAGCTTGCAGCGCGGTGTTGGTATCGCCCGTTCGCGTCAGTTCGAAGAGACCGGGCGTTGCCGAGGCCACCACGGCGTCGTTGACTCGCTTTGCCGTCACGACGGGTCTGCGCGTCGCCATGAACAAAACGCCCTCGGCGTCCTTATCCGCAATGGTGATCGAGGTGTCGAAATTGAGCGGCCGCGTGATGTAGCCCTCGGCGTGGGCGCCGATCGAGTAGGTCCGATTGCTCAGATTGACGAGTGTGAAGGCCCCGTCCGCATCGGTGTACGTCCACTGATAGTCGTCGGCGTAGTTGTACGAACCTTCGGTCAGGGATCCATTCGAGACGCGGACCCGCTGCAGAGGCAGGCCGTCGGTGCTGATGACCTGGCCGCTGATGCGGAAAGTGCCCGGCGAGCCGACGCTGATGACCGCGTGTTTGCTGACGAGGCCGCCTTTCATGTCGCTGACTTCGACGCGGACGACGTACTGGCCGGCCTCGGCGAACAGGCGGGTCATACTCGGGCTGTTGGGCGCCACGGCCCCGTCACTCATGTCCCAATAATAGGCCAGCGCATCGCCGTTATCATCGGTGGCGCTGACGGTGAACGTCACGCTCCCGCCGGGACGGACGAAGTTTGTGGACACAGTCAATTCCATCGCGGGAAGGACGTTGTCGGGGTGGGGTCCTTTGTGGACGACAAGGTCGTACCAGGTGTTGGTGCCCGCGCCGCCTTTGGCTGTGGGCGTAATATAGACCTTGGATTCCTCATCCGCGTAGGTCCGTCCGACGGCAATCGGAGCGTCCTGGCGCCCCGGCATCGAGCCCGGAGTTGTATCGAGAAGCTGGCTGTATCCCAAGGCCTGCTGCCACGAGCTGAAGTGGAGTTCGACGCCGTTGGATGTGTACGGTGTCTGGACCTTTCCGCGCGCGCTGACCCAGTAGGTCCGCTGCGCGTCTTTGCGGACTTTGAGGGCGTAGAGGCGGCCTTGGACCAGGCGCGGCGTGTCATGCACGTAAATCCGGTTGGTGCCCCCCTCCGTCACTTCGGCAATGTAGGGGTCGGGAAGCCAGCCCAGGAGGTTCTTGCCGATGGCATTGAAATGGCCTGCGAAGGAGGACACCTGCTGGTTGGTGGTGGCTGCGGGGCCCTCGCCGCCCCCGCTGCCCATCACATCGAAAACGTCGCCATACTCGACATCGTCGCCTACGCCGAAGACGCTGTCGTGGCCGACCAGGCTGTCCATGTCGAACGGATTGTTGTTGGGGTTATTCGGCAGGGCCGGCCGTTGCGTATCGTAGAAATTGGCGTGGCCCAAGCCGAAGACGTGCCCGAGTTCGTGGATGATCAAGCCGGCCCCGTTGCCCTGGAGCCAAGCGACTCCTCCCCCTCCCAGCCCGCCCCAGGTGAATCCGGGAACGTTGGGATGGCGCATCACGATGAAGTCATAATTGTCGGCTGCGAATCCTGCCTTGCGGGCTTCCTCGATCGCGTCGACGAGGATTAGACCGGGACCTTCGGCCGAATAGTCAAGTTTGGGAAACGGCAGCGTGAGGACAGGGGTGACGGTCGTGACCAGGCTGGCCTTGTTGTAGGAGGCTTCCACGTAAAAATCGTTGACCTCATGCATTACCTCGGCCGCCTCAGACTCGGAAATCGGCACCTCGGTGTCATCGCGAAAGACCAGGCGCATGAAGAGAACCCGTTTACTGCCCCACGACCCGACCGGATTCTCGGGCGGCGGATTGGTCCAGGCGCTATTGCCACCCACCGGCACCCCGCCGCCGGAGGCCAGGGCCACGCGACGCGCCTCGACTTCAGCGGCGGCGAGAATGCGATTCAATTCAACAGCATGGCTCACACCGCAGACGACCAGGCGCTGCCCCCCGTAGTCCAGAACGCGCCTCTCTCCGTGCAGGGCGGCGCCGCAGATCGAGCATGTCGAAGCGGTTTGGATCCCGTCAGCGGCCAGGCGAGCGGCTCCTTCATCGGCGTCGAGGAGCCGCGCGGGATTCTCGTGCAATGCAAGCAGGTTGCCCACGGCGATGCCGTGGATGGCGATGTCATCCTGGCTCATCTGCAGCAGACGCCGCCCGTAGACGTACGTGCTGTAGGTGCGGCCGGAGCCGACCATCGTCACATAGCGCATCTTGCCTCCGGGAAACTCCCGGTAATCCGCCCCGGGCAGGGGCGAGGCGAAATAGACCTGCATCTTGCCGCGCCCGACGACCACTTCTTCCAGATACGCGGCGATCTCGGCCGGCAGCCGCTGCCGCCAGCTCCACGACACCGCGCGCTCGAGGGCGCGCCTTGGATTCACTTTGATCTCGCGCGCCAGCGCTTCACGCCGGGCGACGGCCAATCGGCGGCCTTCCTCGATCTGGCTTGTTCCTGTGGATGGATGCGTCAGAAAGGTGTTCGCCCAGGTGTCGAATGAGGCGAAGACGGTCTCGGGCTGGGCGTCCGGCTGAACCGGAGCGGCTTCAACGCGCGGTGCGCCCGGCGCGTCCGGGGCGGGGTTCAACGTTCCACGCTCGACGGCTTGCACCGCCAGCAGGCCGGTTGGGGCCGTTGCGGTCGACTGGACAGCGGGACGGGCTGTCTCCGGCCCTCGGGCGGCGGGGTTGGGCCTCGAGCTGGTTCGAGGCCAAGAAATCAGGGCGAGAACCAACGCGCAACCGCCAAGAATCCAGATCGATTTTTTCATGAGACCAGTTTTTCCGTTTCAATCCTAACGGATGCCGACAGAGAGTGTAAATTCAATTGTCTCAGGATGCGGCGCACCTGCTCGAGCGTGGTGTCCAGACATCCTTCGGACCAGACCAGATAGTTGGAGCGGGCGATCTTCTGAGCGATCGGCCATTGGGCGTCGAGACGCGCCTCGATCTGCTCGGATGTCCAACCGCGGGCCAGACACCGCTGGCGTTGGGATGCCAGGGTGCAGGCGACACAAACCACCGCATCGAATTCCCCCGCCGCCCCTGTCTCGAACAGGAGCGGGATCACGACCACGGCAGCCTCGCGTCCGGCCATCCTCCAATCGGCGACCTGCTGCTGCCAGAGCTGGCGGATGCGGGGATGCAGAATACCTTCCAATCGGCGCCGTGCCGCCACATCGGAGAAGACCAGGCGCGCCATTTCGGCGCGGCGCAACCCGCCAGTGCCGTCACACAGGTCGGGTCCAAAAACCTCGATGACCTCGGCTAATGCCGGCGAGCCCGGCTCGACGAGTTGGCGCGCCAGCAAATCCGTGTCAATCACCGCGCACCCCTGATCGGAGAGCATCCGGGCCACCGTCGATTTGCCCATGCCGATTCCGCCGGTCAGTCCGAGAATCTTCATGCGGTGAATGACCCGGGATGCGCCTCGGACTTTGCGACGGTTTTCGAGGCTGGGATTATTGGTGCGTTCCGGACGAGGGGAACGGGCAACCGCTCAGACTCGGGCGGTTGACCGAAAGCCGGGGAGTCGGCGAGCCAGCGCGACACGGATGCACGGGCCGCCGCAGTGGGATTCGAACAGCCTGCTGCCCGATGAGACACGGCATTGGGAACAACTACTGGGCGAAAGCGCGGAAGTAGGTGTTCGACTGGCCCAGCGTCTGGGCATCGAGCATGATTCGGACTTGGCCGTTCACCGCCACGTTTGTCGCAAAGGGTTGCCAGGCGGTCCCAAGGCCCGGCAAAAGCTCGAACGCTCTTTGCAGCGTGTAGACCTGGTTGGCCTGGCCCGTCAACTGCAACTGGTATTCTCCCTGCGGCATCAATCGCACGGCGAGTCTCGCCGGAGTGGATGCATTCACGGGGGGGACGATGATGGCATTAACGTTGTCCACAAACACCGCATCGAGCCCAGACGACACCGCGTTGTCTTTGACGTAGCGCCATTCGAGGGTGTGCGGTCCTGTCGTGATCGGGAAACTGTAACGGGTCCACTCGACGTCCCCGGACCATTTCATCTGCTGGATGCCGTCGATCAGGAACTCGGCATAGTCCCAGTTCGCCTCCGAGCTGATGCGCAGATCGAACGAGACAGCGCCTGCGTAAAATCGTTCCGTCAGGCTCAGCGTCGAGGTTTGCCCGTCCTGAATGACTCCGGAACGCGCCGCGTACTTGCCCGCGGCGACGCTCGCAGTCGTCACAGTCCAGGGTTTGGCCCCCCCGGCCACCCACTTGAGCTTCGACAGCGTGCCCGTCTCGAAGTCGTCGGCGTAAACGATTGCGCGGAAAGTTGGCCGCACGGTCAAATTCGAGTTCACCTGGAACGTCACCGGATTGGCGGTCGAGACGATGTCGCCCTCCCATCCGGCGAATTCGTATTGGCTATCGGGCACGGCTGTCAGCGTCTGACTCGAGTAAGCCAGGACATCCACCGCGCCGGAGTCGTGCTCGGCGACACTGCCGCCGGTGGCGGGCTGGAGATTGACGGTGAAGAGCGCGCCGGGGGTGAAGAGGTAGGCCAACTCGACCCTGCCAGTCAGCCCGTTGAATCCGTCGACCGCCCAGTGGTAGGTTTGGTTCATCCGGACACCTTCCTGCAGTTTGCTGTAGAGCGAGCCCTCGAAGGCATCGTCGTTGCTCGCCACCATGCGGAGGGCGTTGACTCGCGGACCTGTGTAGAGGCCCAGGGTGGTGTCGAATGTGCTTCCCTCGGTGGAGAGCAGCAGCGCTCCGTCGGCAGGCGCCGTCCATTTCCACCACACGGAGTGGCCGCCGGGCTTGCCGGCGTGCATCGGTTCGCCAGGCTGCACGGTGGCGAGGCTGGTGTCGGCCGCATCACTCCCCTCGATGCCGGTGACGAGCGTGGCCGTGTCGAAGTTGTCGTTTGGCGGCGGCGGAACCCGGTAATGGACCGTGACGCGGTATTCGTCGGAGATGAGTCCGGCGAGGTTGACGGAGCGTGCGACGATCTGATTTGCGCCAACCTGGAGCAACGCGGGTCTCATCCAATTGGTCGTGCCGACCGCGGAACCTGCCAGTCCCCCGTTGACACTGACCAAAACTTCGGCGATGCCTGAGGCTTGCGGGCCGAAATCCTCGGCCGTGCCGGTGACGGTAATGCTGTTGGTCGTGAAGACCAGACCGCTGATCGGATCCTGAATCGAGACGCGCGGGGGTTGCTTCTGCAATTGGCCGCCCGGCATGATCCGCAAGCGGATGGATCCGAGGCTGTTTGTCGCCAGACCGGCCACAGCAATCGAGTAGGAGATGCTCTTCTGGGCCTGGAAGAACAGGTTCGTGCCCCGCGTTCCCGGAAGGTTGGCCGCCGTGGCCACGGACTTCAGGTTGGTGAGAGCGTTGCCGGTGTAAACGGCCAGGATGGTCCCGATACCGCTTCCCGCCGCATCGACGAGGATATTGGTCTCCCAGTCCCCGGTCCACCGCCACCACAAGGAGGCGGCCGCCGTGGGGTTGCCGCCGTGCTGCGGTTCGTTGGGTTGAAGCGTCGCGTAAAGGTTGTTCGCCAGGTACGACGCGCCGCCGCGCGGCACTTTGGTCGCCAATTCGAAATGGTCGTTCGGCGGCGGCGGGATAATCGCGTAGTTGAGCAGATTCGTCAGGGTCCCCTTGCCGGGAGCGGTGACGGTCAAGGCAATCGAAATCGACTCACCCAGCGCGGGCACCTGAAGATTCGCCGTATAGATGGGGTCTTGAGCCACGAGGTCGGGGGCCACGCCATCGTTCCCGAATGCCAGCGTGCCGCCGCCGACGATGGCGCCGGTGACCGTGGCGTCCCGGATGCCGAAGCGGTCTCGCACCTTGACGTACAAGGGTTGGGTGGAGCCGGCGAGCAGGACCGACCCCGAGGGCGGATCCACGCTCACCTGCATCACGCCGCTCCCGGTCAAGGTCAGCGAGTTGTAGGCATTGAGCCGCCCGCCGGTCGTGGTCCGGCCTGCCAGGGCGGTGATCGGCACAGCCCCGGAGAGGATGCGGTCCTTCATTTCGATATGATCGGAGCCCGGGTAGAGGCCGAGGATCAGGGCGGCGACGCCGGTGACATGGGGCGTAGCCATGCTCGTTCCGTCGATTGTCTCGTAGTCCCCGTCAAATCCCGCCCAGCACGAGAAGATCTCGACGCCCGGGGCACCCAGGTGGACTGTGCTGGCCCCGTAGTTTGAGAAGCCGGCAAGATAATCGCTGCGATCGACAGCCGCGACAGAGATCACGTTCTCGAGCTGGAAGCTCGCTGGATACGCAGGGAAGAAATCGTTGTCGTTGGCGTCGTTGCCAGCGGCGGCGACAAACAGCACGCCACGGTCCCCTGCCCGCTCGATGCTATCGAAGAGGGCTTGCGAGAAACCGTATCCGCCCCAACTGGCACTGATGATCTGGGCTCCCATGTTGACGGCATAATCGATCGAGGTGATTTCATCGCTGGTCGAAGCCGTTCCTTGGGCCGAGAATGCCTTGCACCCCATCAACCGGACTTTCCAGGAAACTCCGACATGGGCATTGCCATCGTTGGCCGCGGCGCCGATGGTGCCGCTGCAATGGGTGCCGTGGCCGTGATCGTCCATTGGATCGCCCGTGCCGGCCAGCGCATTGATCCCGTAGATGTCGTCGATGAAGCCATTGCCGTCGTCATCGATGAAGTTGTCGGGAATCTCGTTCACGTTGACCCACATCTGGCTGGCCAGATCGAGGTGGGTGTAGCGGATGCCCGTGTCGACGACGGCCACGATGACGTTGGTCGAGCCGGTGGTCAGATCCCAAGCCCGCTCGGCGGCGATATCGGCGCCGGGCATTCCATTATACTGCCCGTAATTCCACAGGCCCCAGAGCGAGCCATCCACGAACGCCCTGTCATTGGGCGTGAGCATCAGATGCATGATGTGATCCGGCTCGACGTATTCGAAGAGGCCCGAGTCCCTCAATGCCTGCAACCGGTCGACGAGGCGTTGGCGTGAGGCGGACTCATCGCCGGCGGGGAGCCCCGCCGGACGCACCTGGCCCGCTTCATCGAGGAGCACCAGGCCGGGAACCAACTGATAACGCCGCGCAATGGCGGATCCGTACTGGCTGACGGATGCCGGGCCGATGCCATCGGCGACAGCCGCCTTGAATTTGCCGATCAGGCGGGTGGCATGGACCTCGTAAGAATCGAGCGTGAGGGTTTCGGCCTGGGCCCGAACCGAGAGGGCGATCGCGCACAGGAGAGAGCCGACAGTCAACGCGAGCGACTCGAGCGATGCTGGGCGGCGCCCGGAGGGCATCGCATAAGCCGAGGTCGTTGCGGGAAGGTCATTCCCGGGACTGGCGGATCGCCTTTGGATCAAGGCTGCTTTGAACGCCGCGATGCGCATCGCAGCCCATCCTTGACACTGTGCCATCAGAGTACCCCTCTTCATGAGTCTTTAGTCAAACTAGGCGGCGACCGCACGCGGCCGCCCGCCGATCCGAATCAACCTGCCATTCCGGTTCCTGTGCCGTTCGGACCGCCGAACGGCTTCCGATCGGCGCCCGTTGTTCACGGGTCGTAACGGACCCTGTAGAAGCTTCTCTGGTTGCTTCCAGCCGGGATGGCATCTGTAATCGTCAAAATCTGCACTGATGCCGCGGAGTTGGTCACGACGGAATGTGCCGTCCAGTTGGCGGGTGTGAGCCCCACCGTTTTCTCGACGCGGTAGACAGTTTCGGCCGCGGCATCCCACGAAATCCGCACTTGGTTCGCCGGCTGGCCAAGGACTTCAACAGTTCTCAAGGTGACACCGTCGAAAGGCCACGTGTCGTATGCATTGGCGACACCATCGCCATCGGAATCGATCGTGGGGCTGTCCAGCAGAGCGGCATTCACAACGATCGTCTTGACCTCGTATCCGTTTTGGCGCGAGGCGACGGGCGTGCCGCTTGTCGGACCGGAGTATGACTTCACCCAGCGGAGGCGTCCGTCGAACTTGCCATCGAGTTCCTCGGCAGGGACATTGGAGGCCCCGAAATAGATGGTCAGGCCCGGATAGACATGCATTACGGACTCGGGGTCGGCCTCGACAGCAGGCTGCAACTGCAGGTAATCGACATAGAGTCCGTACTCACCGGACCGGGGGTTGCCAAGCCAGTCGACCGGCCCGCTGAAGCGCAATTCGCCGCCCGAGTAGACATCGAGCACCAGGCGCCCGATGGCGGCATTATCCTTAAATCCGGCGGCGCTGGGGCCGAGGTCCTTGCCGGCCCAGGTGTGCAGCACGCTGGCGAACTTGGCGGCCGTGGTTTGGAATGTCGTTCCCAGGAGATCGCCTGTGGCGGGCTTAGTGAGCAGGTGGAAGCCATCCGAGACGCTCACTGTATTTGCCGAGCCCACGCCGGCGTCGCTCAGGTTGTCTGTGACATCGAGGAACACCCCCTCATCCGCCCGGACCGAGTGATTTCTGAGCTTGAGGTCATTCGCCTTGATGTAGAGCGAGCCGCGGATCACGTCGCGCCCGCCTTCGAGTCTGGCAGCGCCGACCTCGAGGGTGAGGCGATTGTCGATGTTGAGAGTACCGCTGTTCGCATAGGAGGATGCGGCCACGCTGGCGCTGAAGGTGTTGAGAGTCCCCGTGTTGACGAAAGTCTGCAAGGCACCGCCGCTGTCGGAGCCGAAGTACCCCATATTCGGCACGGTCAGCGTACCGTTGTTCGTGAAGAACTTGACGCCGGGCATGTTGGTCCGGACCCAATTCGGGAGGCCATTGGTGGTGTCGAGGTTGGTGAGAGTGAGGGTGCCGTTCAGCGTGAAGGCCTCGCCGTCCAGGATCAGTTTGCGCGTGACCGTGATCGGGTCGTTGATGACGATCTGTTTGCTCTTCGCGACGAAGTCGTGGACCACGACCCTCTGGGTCGAGTCCAGAAAATCGGCGCTGAGGATCACGACGTGGATACCGACATCGACGGGGTTGGTGATGGGGTTGTAGTAATTGGTGGTGTCGTCGATGTAGTAGTTCGTGTAAATGGTGGCCATCTGGTTGGTCCAGAGCCCGCTCCACATCTCGATGTTCCCGGACATGCGTATCACACCGGCCCGGGCGAGGTTCTGGACGGTGAGGAGCCCGCTGCTCGAACCGAGATTGTAAAGGAGGTTGGGCGCGTCGACGACGGTATTCGAGGTGCTGACGAGGTTCTTGGCATCGATCGAGATGACCCCCATCCCCCGGAAGCGCGCCTTGGTGAGGTCGACCTCGTCGCCGATGATCTCGATGCGTCCGGGTTGGTCGAGGGGCCCCATGCCGGCCACGATCGGCGGGCGCACGGTGAGGTAGTCGATGAACGCCGAGTAACTGGCGTAAAGATTGGTCACAAAACGATTCGAGAATCCTCGGTCGTAGACGAAGTTCGTCGTAATCAACGCGTTGCCGTTAAAGCCGAACAGGAACTCCTGCGGCGGGGAGCGCCAGACCTCGTAGGGGTACGGACGGAGCGTAGGCACCGGGGTAATGTCAATATTCGTGCCGAACGCGAGGTTGGTTTCCGAGGCCAATCGGTCGACAAAGTAGATCGCATTGGTCTCGCCGGTCGCCGTCACGACGTTCGTGTTCGAAAGCCGCAACTCGATGGCCACCGTCGCATGGGCGACATCCGGCACGGTGCTCGGGGCGAACCGGGCGCGGGCGGCGAAGTTGTTCGTGTCGCTCACACCCACAAACACCGCCTGTCGGATGATGTTGGTCGGGGCAAAGATGTTCGTTGTTGTGCCATCGGCGTTGGTGATGGTCAGGCCGATGCCACCCGTCACGTTCGTCAGGCCGGTGAAATAGGTTGCCGTTGTGCCGACGCGCACGAAACCCGATGCGTTGTTGTCGGACACGAAGTGCGAAGGCGAGACCGCCTGCCATGAGGTGCCGCCTCCCAGCGGCCGCGCAATCGAGGAACTGTCCTGTCCGGGCCATCCGCTCGCGTTGGTGGGCCCGGAACCGACGCCCCACCACAGGTCGTAAACCCCAGGCTCTGGGCGAAAATCGTAGCCGCCGGGGATATAGCCCGCCCCGAAATCGGGTTGAACGGAGCCCACCGAGAGACCGCCCCGGGTCAGGTCGATCCGATTCCCTTCGAGACGGAGGATCCCGGAGTTTTCGACCGAGAGCGTCCCTTCGTTGACGATTTTGGCGGCGGAAACAGTGATGTAGGTGGGGTAGTAGACGGTGTTCGAGGCCACGAAGCCGAAGCGCTCGACTGTCTGGATGACCCCGCCGCGCTGGTTGACAAAGCTGGCCGCGGGGCTACGAACGCCCTCTCGGGTGACATTGTCAAAAGTGAAGCCGACGCCACCGGTCATGGTCCCCCGGTTCGTATAGTTCATCACCCGGGTGAAATCGTAGGGGAGAGGCGCGGACCAGACCGTGAAGGTGCCCGAGTTGTAGAACGCGAGGGCATCGATCTGCGGGGCCTCGCCATAGGCGTAATTGAGTTCGCCCTCGTTAATGAAAATGTCGGCGGCGCGGGCGACTTGGGTTGTCCAGGCCATCCCTGCCACCAGCGCCCAAAGTGTAAGATGCTTCATATCGCAATGGACCGTGCGCGCGGCCTAACGGCCACTCAAGACTTGAGCTTCGATCGCCTCGATGGACGTGCCGACGGGGTAGACCACAGGATCATTGGTGGTTCCGTCGAACGAGCCCCAGAGGAGGAACTGGTTGGGCCCGATGGCATCCGCCTGGCTCAGGAAATTGGGCCATTGATTGTACCAGATCGGTCCCACCGAGTTGAAGGTCAGGACGAACGCCGGCGTGGTGCCTACGGACGGGACCATGGTTCCGGGGCCAATCTGGCTGGCCAGGCCGTTGATGGCGTCGTTGTTCTGCCAGTCGGTCATGACCTGTCCGGTCACGAAGATGGTATCCGTGGCCTCGCCGCCCTGAAGATCCGCCGCATCGAAGATGATGTCCGGCACTTCGACCACGCGCACGATGGTCTGCGAGACCCGTCGTCCGTTGAGGATGACCCTCTCCGTGTAGATGTTGGTGGTTGGGGTGAAGAAGTTGCCCAGCACGGAGTCGTATTCGAGCCTTCGCCAGAGGACCTTGTCGATGCCGCTGCGCAGGGCGGGCTCGATGAAGGTGTTGGTGCCCGTCAGATCGTTCGTGCCTGAAATATTGGTCAGGCTGGGAGGGGCGTCCCAGGGATAGCCGGGATACCACGGAAGATTGGTCGAATACCCGTTCGTCAGGAGAGAGGGAGGAACGCCCCATGGGGAGGAATTCGTCGCGCCGAAGATGTAGTTGGTTCCCCCAATCACCCCCGCGGGGATGGTCTCGACGTTGTAGTTGTTGGTGCGGTAGATGTACTGGAGGGCGGCCACATCATCGCGCGTCAGCGTGGTCACGAAACCTCCGTTGAGGCTGCCAGCCGCGAAGTACGAACTGGCCGGCAGATGGCGGTAGCCGAGCAGGGCCATCGGGTCCACCGGTTCGGGCGCCAGGAAGGCGTAGTCGGGCGGAGGGGTGCAGGTGTCAATGATGGTCGTGTAGGTCCAGAGATCGCCGTTGATGTAGGCGCTGTGTTTGAGGGTCTCCGGATCGAAATTGCGCTGGATGACGTGATAGAGAATCGGGGGGCAGGAGCCGGGCGTCCAGCGGTTTCGAATGCAGAAGACGTAGCGGGTCGGATCGCCAATGCCCAGCAGGTAGAGCATTTCCCGGAGCGCGAAGGATTTCAAGTCGGTCAGGCCCGCAGCCTGGGCGCGGTGATTGATTCGGAGCGAACCGGCGGGGAAATCATCGAGGTTCATCGACGAGACGGGCGGGAGGGTGTTGATCATCGCGATCGCCTTGTCAATCTCAGCGGCCCCGTATTCCCCGAAGTAATTCAGAAAGTCGGAGGTGAAGGCGTAGTAGAGGGTCGGGACGTTCCAGCGATATTCCTCGCCGAGGTTCATCGGCCCGTAATCGCCGAGCGGTGCAGACACGTCATAACCCAATTGATGGGTCATCCAAGTGGCCGGAGGGCCGAGGAGCGTGAAGGCGCGCCCCGGCATGCACGCGCCATAGAGACACCCTCCAACCAGAAGCAGTCGAAGCAGACGCATCATAAAATCACCTCACTCGGATCACTCGGTACATCGCCTTGCGATCGGCGCGGTCGACAGGCATCGCATCGGTTGTCCCGGCTGCGAACCGGGGCGATCCGACGTTCTCCCATTGGTTGAGGTCCTCGGAGACCTGGACCTGATAGATGCAACCGGCCTCGGCATTCCATTCGAGGCTGGTGCCCGCACCGTCGGCGCGCCAGTTGAGCCGCAGCACCTTGAGGGGATCTGTCGGATCTGTGCCGGCGAGAAACTCCTGCCTGTTGCTGGCGCCGTCGCCGTCGCTGTCGGCATTGGGAGAGGGCCACGCGGCCGAGGCGCCGCCCCAGAACGCGGCCTGCCAATCGTCGGGCAACCCGTCGAAGTTGGCGTCGTCGCCCCAGGTTTGGCCGCTGGCCGGGTCGGAGAGCGGGGAGCGATCTCCGTTCTCATTCACATAGGCGAGGCGATACTCATGCGTGCTACCCGCGGCAAGCGCCGACGCGACATAGAAGTTCTCGGTCACCGAAACAGGCGTGCTCGATCCGTTCGCATACACCAGGTAGGAGACCGCCCCCAAATCCTCGAGCGAGGGCCAGGTCACGCTGAGCTTGGACGCGCTGAGTGCAAGCACCATCGGTTTGGAGGGAGCAACAAACTCGTCGTCGCTGGCGTACCTCTGGGCGTGCAAGTCGAAGCTGGCCAGCCCCCCGCGCGCTCGGGACCAGACCACGAAAGCCCGTCCTTTGCCGTTCGAGACGACCGCTGGGAGCTTCTGGGCTCCGGGAGTGAAGCTGTTGATCCGAAACTCCGCATCGTGCGGGGTCCCAGTCTCGGCAACGACCCGACCGTAGACACCCTCCCTGGACCCATCCTGGCCGAGGCTGATCCAGGCTACCAGATGATTGCTGCCCACGCTGGCGGCGCTGGGCAGGAACTGATCCCCGTAAGAACGCTCGTTCAACTCCGTCTCCTCCCCGGACGGGGCGCCGTCCGAAGCGAAAGCCCGCGACCGGATGTCCCAACCGCGCGCGCTGGTGACTCCACCGACTTCGACTCGGCCGACATGCGAACTCCAGACGGCCAGGAAACCGCCGAGGGCATCGACGCTGACAACAGGGTTCGCGCAGACATAGGCGGAGGTATTGATTTTGAACTCGGAGCCGAGCGGCCCGGAGGCGTCAAAGATCCGGCCAAAAAGGCTGACATCGTAGGGCTGCACGACCCGGCCTGGGCCGACGGTGGCGACCCCCTCCTGACCGGCAACCGGCTCCCCGGCCGCGTTTTGCTTCTCGGAGACCCAGACAACGACGAACCGTCCGTCCGGCATCGCTGCGACAGACGGACTCCGCTGGCTGAGGGAAACGCTCTCGTTCACGAGGAACTCGCCGCCGATCTTCTTGCCTCGCGCGTCGAGCCGCTGGCCGTACACGCCGTAGTGGCTGCCGTCCTGGCCGTAGCTGGCCCACACAACAACCGCGGTATCGCCTTTGAGAACGGCCACCTGGGGGCGCTCCTGGCGATCCCGCGTGAAGGAATTCACCCGGATATCGGCGGTGGCAAAGGTCCCGTTCGCGGCCAGATAGCGCGCGAAGACATCGGGGAAGCCGACCGGGCCGCCCTGCCAGACAACGATGGCCGCGCCGTCGGAAAACATGGCGACCTGCGGATGCTCCTGATCGCCAGCTCCCGTCTTATTGACGCGAAAGGCGCCGAGCCCAGCCACGAAGTTTTGATCCAGGCGTCGGGCGCCGATCCCATAACCGGCTCCGTCCATCACGTTGTCATGCCAGACGAGATAGCCTCCGTTGGGCCCGACCGCCGCGCGTGCGAACACCTGATCGCCCGGCACGGAGCCACCCACGGCGTATTCCTCACCCAGCGCGACAAGGGAGGAGCGGGCATGAACGCCCCAGGGAACGAAGGCAGCCAGACACCACAAAACGGGCCGCCGATTGGCACGCAACAACGAAAACATAAAGTCACGGCTTTCTAGCAAAGCATACTTTCTTTGTCCACGCTTTCTTCCGAAAAACTGACTTCAGGCCAACTGGCAGCACAACCCCTGCCAGAGTTGAGCCGCCCTGCCGTTGCCATCCAGTTTCCTCGCACTCTCCAACCCGAGTAGCAGACATCCTGCAACATCTGACTGCCCTGGGCACTGACAGGATGTGGATACGCGGGTCAACACGATCGAATCGGGCAGTCGCTCTCAGAGATCCAACGTCCCCTGGGTCGAATCCGCCGCCTCGATCTCGGCCAGCAACGAGCGAAAACCCCACTGCCTATACAGGGAGGCGAGGCGGCCCCGATCGGGCGGCCGCACCTTCAATTGGTCCAGTGCCACCTGCAAATCCAAATCGGCTTTCAACCGAATGATCTCCTCATTTCGATGCAGGTTGGGCGCCCCTTCGACCAGGCTGGTCCGGATCCGATCCGACGCGATGGTCTCGACCTGTTCGAGCAAGCGGCGGCAACTGCCGAATTGGCGGAGCAGCTCGGCGGCTGTTTTCGCTCCGACACCCGGAATGCCCGGGATGTTGTCCACAGCGTCGCCGACAAGGCAGAGCCAATCGACGATTTGCCCAGGTTCCACGCCGGTCTTGGCGACGACATCCTCCGCCGACCAGATGCGACCGGTCTTATCATTGGGATTGAGTATGCCGACGCGCGGCGAAACCAACTGCAGAAAGTCCTTGTCCGCGCTGGCGATCACAACCTCGACGCCCGAACCCGCGGCATGGCTGGCCAGGGACGCGATTGCGTCGTCGGCCTCGACACCGTCCCGGCAGAGCGAGAAGATTCCAGATGCCGCCAGCCAGAACACCATGCCGTCGAGTTGCGCTTCGAGGGCGTCGGGCATGGGCGGGCGTTGAGCCTTGTACTCGGGCAGCAAAGCAAGCCGCTCGGCTGCAAGCCCACCGTCCCAGACGACTGCCAGGTGCGTGGGCGCCAGGCTCGATCCGAGGGTCTTCAGGGCCTTGACGAACCCGAAGATGGCGTTGGTGGGCTGTCCCGAAGGAGATGACAGGTTGCGGATTGCGTGAAAGGAGCGGTAGGCATACGCATGTCCGTCCACGAGCAACAGTGACAGCCGGGGGGCATGGGCGCCAGGCGCGGTCATCCGAAAAAGTGCGGCGAGCGGGCGTTGAGTCCTGGCAGCGCCTGGCAGATGCGGGATCGGAGGCAATCGGTCGCCATGATTCGCACCACACCCCAGCGAGGACCCAAGGTTCGAAATCGCAAGTTCCGGATTTGAAACTCGATATCCGCACCCTGCGCCGAGACGCCGGTCACTGCGGCGCGAAGGGCACCTGGGCGGGGATCCTGTTGGGATCGTACGGCAGGCTGTCTTCGGTGTGAATTCGGTTGCCGGCGGGATCGATGATCGTCGGCGTGACGAAGATGACCAGGTTCTTCTTCTGCGTGGACGAACTCTCGCTTCGGAAGAGACGTCCGAGCAACGGGAGATCCCCCAGGACCGGCACCTTGTCCTTGACCTTGTTCACCTTCTCGCTGATCAGCCCGCCGAGCATGATGGTCTGGCCGTCCCAGACAATCGCCGTGGTTGTCACCTGCCGGACCCGGAAGGACGGCAGCGGATAGGGGAGGGTGTTGATGTCGCCGACCTGGGCGGTGTAGGCGGTTTCCTCGTAGCCCAGAAACTCCGTCATGGTGGGGATCAGATTCATCTGAATCGTGTATCCATCGGCGGAGACGTGGGGCAGCACGTCCAGGGTAGGCCCGAGGGGAACAGGAACAGTGGTGGGTTGGACTTGGGAGACTGCGGCCGCCTGATTGACCACCTGGGCGCGCCCGACCAACAGACCTCCCAAACCGCAGACCGCCACGGCGGCGAAGAGAATGTGCCTTGTATGCATAACTGTGTAGGAATTCGTGTGGATCGAGCTACTGAACTGTGCCGGTCGTGCCGGTTGTGCCGGTTGATGTGCTCACCGCCCCACCCGCGCCGCTGGTTCCAACGTCGAGCCCGGTGACAATCTGGCGAATATCGACGCTCTGGATCTGGGCCTGTCGTCCACTGACGGTCGTCACCTTGGGCGACGCCAACATATCGACGCCGGAGCGCTGTTCGAGCGCCCGGATCACGACGCGGAATTGCGGATCGGTCAGAATGCCTGTGATGGTGCCGATCGCCGGTATGGGCGATCCTTCGGCATCACTGTTGCGCAGGCCCTGCGTGAGAATCTGGTCGGTCCCTGAATTGGGGAGCGCCGATGGGACTCCGAAAACACCTGGGAAGACGCCGGACGGGTTGGCCTGTGACGGCTCGCCAGCGACGGAGGGATAGGTGCCGCCAGAAAGCCCAATGCCTCCTCCTCTCATCAAGAAATTACCTAGCAGCCAATCAAACCCGAGGGCCTTCGCATCGTCTTGCCCAATCTCGACAAACTTCGCCTCGATCGTGATCTGGTCGGGCGTGAGGTTGAGGACCTGGATAGCCGCCTCGATGATGTCGAGATCCTGGAGCGTGGCGCGCACCAGCAGGAGCCCGAGGCGGTCATTGTAAAAGACCGACTTGCCCGCCGAGTTCTGGAAGCCGCCTCCGGTGAACCCGCCGCCCATGCCGCCCATCATTCCGCCACCAGCCAGCAGGTTCGAGCCGCCGAGGTTCACGCCCGCGGCGCTGAAATAGGCGACCACCATCTGGTTGACCACGGACATGTCGGTCATGCGGTTGACACCCATCAGCGAGCCGCCGGTGGACATATAGCCCATTGGCGAGCCGCCGCCCATGCCGCCCATCATTCCGCCGCCCATGCCCCCCATCATTCCGCCGCCCATGCCCCCACTGCCGCCCATCATGCCGCCGCCCATGCCGCCCATGCCCCCCATGCCGCCCATGCCGCTCATACCGCCATAGCCGGTGACGTCGACGCGCGGGATCATGTAACCGCCACCACCACCGTAGCCGCCGCTCATCCCACCGCTCATGCCGCCCATCATTCCGCCGCCGCCGGTTGTTCCCGTGCCGCTGGAATCGGAACTGATGGACGCCCCGACGAACTGCTCACCGATCACGCCTTCGAGGCCCTGCACGAACGTGTTGGGGTTCACGCGGAACTGGCGGGTGAAGAGCTGTTCCTGCTCGGGAATCTTGCGCGTGAACACGATGGCGTAGTCTTCAACCGAGTACTTGATCTGCTTGTTCGACACTTTGATGATCGTATCGAGCACGTCCATCAACCGGACGTCCTTCAAGGGAGGCTCGATCTTGATCAACACATCCGAACCCAGGTCGAACTGTTCCTGCTGGGGAGCCGTGCCGATCGGCTGGCCGGTCATGGGATCGATCTGGCCGGGCATCATCGGGAGGGCCGAAGCGGTCTGAATGTCCACGTATGGAGCCAGGATGAAGTTGAGGCCTTTCTTGTCGGGATCGCGCTGCTTCACCTCCTCGTCCAGGTCCTTCACCACCACGCTCAACGGGACGCCCGGCATATCGCCGCTGACGGGGTATTGATTGAACCGGATCTTTTCGAGCTTATTGAAGATGACGCGCCGACCGGCCCCGGTATAGATCGTGTTCGTGCGGGCGAAGGGGTTTGTGGTATTCGTGATGTTGCCCCACTTCAAGGGCGGATTCCATGCGCGCTCGACCTCGACCATCTTCCACTTCGCCATCGCCTCCCGCTTGCGCGCCTCGATTGAATACACGGCCTCCTCGACCAGCCGCGCGTAGTAGAACGCCCCCTGGTTCTGCGGATCGAGTTTGACGGCCTCCCGCAACTTGTCCGCGGCCTCTTCAAGCCTCCCCATTTCATAGAGCAACTTGCCGTCCTGCACCAGGGTTGCGGCGGTCGTCTTTTCACTCTGCACTTCCGACAAAAGCGCCTGCGTCTCCTTGCTCGGGACGCGCCCTTCCTGCGCCTTGAGGGCCTTGTCAACACTCGCGGCGAGGTTCAGGGCGTCGCGGTTCTTGGGATCGACCCGCAGCACGCGGGAGACCTGGCTCTTGGCTTCGTTGTATTGTCCGCGGGAATAGGATTTTTTCGCGAGTTCGAGGTAGACGTGGCTGAAACCCTGGACCGTCTCCCGATACTCCTTTTCGATAACCGTCTCGCCGATGTTCCGGACGTAGCCCCAGGCCTCCTCATAAAGCTTGGCCGCGGTTCCGTAGTCGCCGAGCTTCTGCTCGGCTTGGGCGTCGGCCAGCGTCTTGCGGAGAATGATGCTCATTTCCTGCCTTCGCACCGCCTCCTCCGTGACGGGATCCGCCGGAGCGACTTGAGCGAACGCGGAATGCGCGCTGCCAACCAGCAGCGCGAGGGTGAGGAGGGTAAAAGCTGAACGGATCATGGATTTGTCTTCAGTTGGGACAGGGAACATAAAGTCGCATTACCTACGGCGCCGCTGTAAGACTGATGGTTGTCTGCTTTTGAGTCCGGCTGTCTCGGAGTGTAACGTCGCTTTCGCTGATGGCAATAATATTGTAGGTTTCACCGCCAAAGGAAATCTTCTGTCCCTGGCGCTGTCGGAGGAAGACCTTATTCTCGGTTTTGTGCCAGAAATCGGCCGTGTGACCCTGCACCTCGGTGTATGGTTTGTCGCGCGTCACGACCACCGGCTGCCGCGAGTCGGCCAGTTCGAGAATGATCCCCTGCGGATTCTCCTTCGGTCCATCCACGTCCTTGACGGTAAAGAGGTCGGTTCTGGCGCCCACGGCCAGCGTGTTGGGCAATGGGCCGCGCGCCGCGTTGTTGGTGGCGGCCTCGCGTGTGATCATGAAGTCGTAGCGAACGTCGCTGCCGTAGTCGCGCACGCCCCGGAACTGGATTCTCAGATAGAGCGGCGTGATGTTCGTCACCGCGAGGGCGCTCAAACCGAACTGTTCGCTGGGCACCGGGGTGCCGTCCGGCTTCTTCTTCCACTGGATGGGGTTGAAAAGGTTGTGGCCGGGGGCATCGAGGGTCAGCCGGCCCGGGGTCCGGACCCGTCGCAACAGGGCGTTGTTCGTCGAGAGGTCCAACTCCGGGAGGGGCTTGATGCGGGCGCGTTCGATATTGAGGGTCGCCTGCTGGAGTTCTTGCCGGACCTGGCTGACCTTGAGAGGCAGGAGCGCGGCGGCGATGGCCATTCCCAGCAACACCACGCTGAGAATCAGCTTCTCGTAATGCTTCTTAAGAAACTCCATGGCGGAATGCGGCTAGGGAACGGGGGGAGCGTCCGGAGCGGGTTCGGCGGGGGTCTCGCCCCCGGTTGCGGTCGGATCCGCGCCCGGCTCTCCCCCTTCGGGAGTCACGGCGCGGACGGGCCGGCTCGTGCGCGCGGCCGCCTTTGCTGCCTTGATTTCCTCGGGATCCAAAAGACGAACCGACTCAACCCAGAGCACGGCGCGGAACGGCTTCTCGTCGAGCAGGGGAGTCAGACCGCCGCGGGCTGTGGGCGGGGGCACCTCCTGGGGTGGCGGAGTGGCATAGCGCATGGCGCCGCGCCCCCCGTATCGCAACATCATCTGCAGTTGCGCCATGTTCATGCCGGGCATCATCATGGGACCCATCGGCTCGGCTGAGCCGTCGGCCGGCCTCTCGAGCAATTGGGAGGGCGAGGTGTCCACGACGACACTCTTGAGCAGAAAGGCGTGTGGACTGCGGTAGAGGCTTTCGACCACGCGGTTGAGCTCGGGAGTGAAGCAATGGAAGGTGAACTCGTACGGGGTCAGCACTGCACCGTACGTGTCGTTGGTGGTCGGCTTCTTGTTCCAGAACTCCGCGCCGGGCGTGTCCAGGCTGCTGACCGTGCAACGGCGAATCCCATCGAGAGCGAGGACGCGGGCGTCGAAGAGCATCGTGGCGATCGTCTTGATGTCGACCATCATGCGGGCGGTCGGCAGTATGTCCTTCTGGTCGAAGTACATCTGTGTGCGCTGCGCGCCGAACGTGAACGCGTATTTCGGATCTGACTGCAGCTTCACACCCATGCCGTCCGCCTTCCGGTGCAATTCATCGATGACGGTATCGAGCAGGAGCTTCAACTGGCCGCTGTCGAGATTGGTCGGATACTCGATGGGGACGAAGGTCTTTCGGGCCTCGGCCACGAATTCCTGGAGCTTCTTGTCCTGCTCCTTGGCGGCTTCGATGTTCTTGACTTTCTCGTTTCCGGGGTGGGGATCCGAGTTGGACAACTGGTTCAACTCACTGGTCTGCGTCGCAAGGTCCTCGGTGACCCGCGCCTCGAGCGTGTGCTTCGACCAGAGGAAGTACCCCGCAACGCCCAGGAGCACGAGCGTGACGGCCCCACTCACGACCAGCAGCAAGTTCTTCTTGACCCAGTCCATATTAGAATCTGATGGGCTTCGCGAGCTTCAGTTTGACGTCGAACTTGAACGTGCTGGTGGTCTCGTCCTGTTCCATCTGCCCAGCCAATTGCGTCCCGTTGGTCCCGGCCATGAACTGCGAGTTGGCCTCCAACTCCCTGAGCAGTGTGTAGGCCAGCTCGTTGTCAGCGGTCGCAAACAACTTGTTCCAGCTCAGTCCGCGACAGGTCAGATTGATCACCGAAATCTCGTTGGTCGATGCCTGTTTGGTCTGGGTCTCAGCGCCTCCCCGCTGGGCCGAGGCAAGGGCGGACGCGATATCCATCTTCTCCCCGCCTTCGGTCGTCAGCTTCAAACCCCTCGGCAACAACCCGTAGCGCATCAGCATGCGAATGTCCATCATGGGGCGGGGGCGATTCTCATCTTCTTCCTGGGCCTCCGCTTCGGGAACCTCCGCGTTCTCGGCCGCCATCTTCTCGATCCAAACCGCCGTGCGCATGTTGGGACGGCGGGTGCTGTTCTCAGTGTTCCGGAGCGCCTGGTCCAAAGCGGTCATGATATCCGCCCAGCGGAAGCGTTCCGACATCCACTCGGCATACTGCTCGGCCTCCTTGAACGACTTGTCCTTGCTCGCGATTGCCGTGTCGAGGGCCTGCTTCTTCATCCGCAGCCCCTCGACTTTCGGGGCGCGGGCATCGATGGCCCCCTGTTTTTCCTTGGCCAGCTTGTCGAAAAACCAGCCAAAGATGAAGACGACGAGGATCAGACTGGCGGCGGCGGCGATGAAATACGGCTTCTTCTGGTTGAGTTCCTGGCGCTTGAGAATGCTCTTGGGGATGAGATTGAGCTCGACGGGACACTGGGTCGGATTGCGCAATCCGAGTCCGACCACCTCGCCGTAGGCATGCGCGACCTTGGCCAACTCCTCGAGGTTGACGCCCGGATCGATCTCGATGTTGCGGAAGGGGTTGAAATACTCGACGGTGATGTTGAGCTTTTCCTGAAAGAACTCGCGCGTGTAGGGCATGATCGACGCGCCGCCTGCCAGGTAGACCCGCTGAGGGGCCGTTCCGCCCTGCTGGCTGCGGAAGAACTGGATCGTCTGATTGACCTGGATGTGAAGCCGGGTCATCACCTGCCGGGCGATCTTCGAAATGGCAGCCTGCCGCGGGTTGTCGGGCTCCTCGTACGCGCCACCCAGGCTGACAAACCCTTCCGCGATCTTCAGTTTCTCCGCCTCGACGAACGGGAGCTTGGCTTCGGCCGCAAACTCCTGTGTGATCGAGTTGGCGCCGATGTTGATGCTTCGGGAGAAGACCTTGCCCTTGTCGAAGAACAGCACGTTGCTGGTCTTTGCCCCGATGTCCAGCAGCATCGAGCACCCTTCCAGGTCGCCGTAGTTGTAGCGGAAGGCGTTGCACAAGGCCGCCGGCGACGCATCCACCAGTTCGAGCCGCAGACCCACCCCTTCCGCCGACCGGAAGAGGGACTCGACGACGTCGGACTTGATGGCGACCAGGAGCACTTCGAGTTCGCCCGAGGGCAATGTGCCCAGGATCTGGTAATCCCAGACCACCTCTTCGAGCGGGAAGGGGACGTTCTGCTGGGCCTCGTACTGGATGATTTGGCCGATCTTGGACGAATCGACAGGGGGCAGCTTGACGAACTTCGAAAAGACGTGGAAGCCCGGGGCGCAGACGTTGCAGGTCCGGGCCGCGATCGACTTGTCGGACAACAGCTCCTGGAGGCCGCGCAGCACGACACCTTCGCGCGCGGCGTCCTGAGCGCCGGCCAACCCGAGCGGCTTGAGGGCATACCGGACCAGGCGCAGAGCGCCGGAGTCACCCACATCGAATTCGGCCAGCTTCAGGCTGCCTGCGCCGAAATCGATACAGAGGAATGATTTCGCACCTAACATGTGATTCCGTCGATCATGGTTCCAACGATTCCGGGTTTATGATAGCCAGTATCGGGCCAAAACCGAGAAAGCGCGCTGTGGTTACTGGAAATGATCAAGCCGGTCAAACACAAAAGTCGTTCTCAAGGTCATTTTGCCCCCGCGGCGGTCAGAACCGCGGGTATGGTCCGAAGCAGAATCTTGAGGTCCAGCCAGAGCGACCAGTTGTCGATATACTCGAGATCGAGCCGCACCCAATCCCGGAAATCCCGAACCTCGTTGCGCCCGTTGACCTGCCAAAGACACGTGAGCCCCGGCCGCACGCTCAGGCGCCGCCGGTGGGCCAGGTCGTCGAACCGGGCGACTTCGGCGACCGGCAGGGGGCGCGGGCCCACCAGGCTCATCTCGCCCCGCAGCACGTTGATGAGCTGCGGCAGTTCGTCGATGCTCCACTTGCGGATGAAACGCCCCACCGGTGTGACGCGGGGGTCATTCGTGACCTTGAAGACCGGACCGCTCATTTCGTTGAGCAACGCCAGTTCCTGCTTGCGCTGCTCGGCGTCGGTCACCATCGATCGGAATTTCAGCATCGTGAACGGCCGCCCGTTGAGCCCGCTGCGCTGCTGTCGAAACAGGGCGGGGCCCGGGGACCCGAGCTTGATGATCAGGCCGACCAGGAGCATCAGGGGTCCCAGCAGGACCAGGAGCAGGAGCGACCCCCAGAAATCGATGAGCCTCTTGACCGCCAGGGGCCAGGAGGTGTCGGGTCCGGACCGGAAGACAAGCATCGGACGACCGTAGAAATCATCCACACCCGTGCGGGAAATCTGGGTCTTGAAAAAGTCCGCAAGCAACCAGACCTCGACCCCTTCGCGCTCGCACAACTCGATCGCCTGCTCGATTTGACCCAGGTAGGTGTGCTTGGCCGTGAGGACCACGCCGTTGGCCGAATGCACGTGCATGAGCTCGACCAGGTCGCTCACGGGGCGTTCGTTGATGCTTAATTGCGCCACAATGTTCAGCTCCTCGCGCTGACTCCGCGAGAGGTCCTGCCGCAGGCGCGCCGTGTCTTCGGTCGTTCCCACCAGGATCAGCCGCATCTCGAGCGGGGCGCCCCCCAAACGCCCCGTGCGCCACTGCAAAACGACCTCCTCCTTGACCGAGATCACCCCGAAACTGATCAGCCCGAAGAGAATGATCACCGAGCGCCCAATCTCGCCCCCCTGCCGCACCACGAAGATCACGATGATCAGCCCGATGGTTGCGTACACGCAGCCCTTGATCAACTGCCACGCCGTAAGCCGGCGCGACGGCAGGAACGGACGGTTGTAGAAACCGATCGACCTGAGCAGGAACGGCCCGCCGACCATCACGAGCGGAAACAGCCACACATAGGACTCGAGACCCTGAATGTCCTTGGTCCCGCCGAACACCTCGAGGCGCCAATGCGTGCGCAACAGGTGAGCCAGGTACAGGCTCAGCCCAAAAAGAACCGCGTCCAGCACGATCTGGAGCTGTGTTCGAAGACGTGTGTGGCGGCTCAACATGAGGCTTCCTCGCTAACGCTCCGCGCTTCCCCCCGGCGGAGCAGGCGGCACGGCAGTCTGAAAATCGGGCACTGAGGAGGTCAGAAACTGGCGCATTCGCCGGAAGGTGGCCTCCTCCTGCCCCGGCGGACAGGCCGCGAAACAGCCGATGTAGGCCCACCGCGGCAGCACGCCGCGCGTGAGCAGTTCCCGCGTGATCCAACCCACACGCACCCAATGGCTGGCGGTCAACTTGTTCTCGGCCACAAACCAGAAGACGTAGACACCGCTCCAGGGCACTCGGCGCCCCCCTTCCTCCTCCCACTCCGCCTTGGTCGTGTAACGCTGGACCGGAAGATCGTACCGATGTGGCCGATAGACTGGCAGCACGTCCGTCTCCTGCCGCTCGATCCGCCACCCTTGCGCCGTCAAACAGAACTCCGGCTTGTGGATGCTCGTGCGGTCGGTTCCCATCATCACGACGTTCATCATGATCTGGAATCCGTCGGCCGCACGGTAGAGACGCCTGGCAAAGGCCGTATCCTCAGGCAGCATGTCGAGCTCGGCGCGCGTCGGCTCCATGCCCGTTGACTCATAGAGCGGCACGCGCTCCGGCAACTCGATCCGGAGCCGGTCACTCCCCTCGATCGGGCTCACCTTGATCCCCGGCGCCCCCAGCCGCTGAATCGACTTGAGCCGCACCAGAAGGCCGCCGCCGCCCACGATCACCGCAAGGGCCAGCGCGAACAGGATGCATTGGCGGGCCTTCATACGGCTTGAGGCACTCCCGACGGAACCCGGGCCGACGCCGGCTCGCGCAGCCAGTTCCCGACGCCGAACAGCACCAGAAGCGCCAGGCCGAACGTGACGAATCCGAACCAGTCGTGCACGAACTCCCCCGCGCTCTGTCCGAAGGCCTCGGACGCGATCACGATGCAGACCAGCCGCAGGATGTTGCCCGCCAGGGTCAGGGGGACAACGAGCAGGATCACCAGCAGACGTTTCCAGAGGCGCGTGAATGTCAGAAACCCATAGATCGTGGCCAGGGCGAACAGGGCAATCAAACTCCGAATCCCGCTGCATGCCGCGGCGACTTCGTAGGTGTACGACCCGCGCGGATCGCTGATCTGTACCCCCTGCTGAATCACCGGTATGCCCAACACATCCCGCACAATCACCACCGAAACGTCCGTCGAGACCTGCCGGAGCGGGACGGTGATCGGATCGCTGACCGTGCCCAGGGGAACACAGAAGACAAGCAGCACATAGGGGAAAAACACGCCGGCGGCGAACCGCCACCCCCAGACCAGCGCGATCAGCGCGTACCCGCCCCCCAGAAACGCCAGAAGTGAAACCCGGGGCTGCTGCACCAGGTAGCCCAACACATGCAGCATCGTCGCCAGCGCCAGCCCGACCAGGCCCGGCCACCACGTTTCCCGCGGAATTGCCAGCCATTGTTGACGCCTCGACCAGAACAGACCAAGCACCAGGAACGGGATCAGGACACAGTACCCGTCGTCGGCGTTGAGCAGCTTCACAATCGGTCCGCCGGGAAACGAACTCGAACTGTACGCGCCCCAGAGCCAGCCAAACAGGGAAGGACTGTCGACGTAGCCAAAAGTCGAGTTGCCCAGGAAATGGAACAGGGCAAACCATGCGGCCGCCAGCCCCAGGAGGAGCCCTTTGTCGGACATCTGCCGCCAAACACGGGCGAATTCCCGCCGGAACTCGCCCCGCTCGTCGGTCTGGCTCTCTGTTGTTGTCGTCATCCCGGAATGCCGCTCGCGCCCCGCCGCGCGCATCGCCCGTCCCTCTCATCATGCGCGCAGACGAGATTCATCTCATCTGACACCACTCACCCGCGTCGCTCAATCAAATTATGGACAAAGAAATCTGTTGCCTGAATGCGCCAAATCGCGCCGAATGGCCACCCGTACGCTATGAATTTGGACGACGCCCAGAAACAACAGGTCACCGAGTGGCTTCAGCAAGGCGCCACCCTGGCGGAACTGCAGAAACGACTCGAGACGACATTCGGCCTGCGCCTCACCTACCGGGACGTCAAGTTCCTTGTCAGCGACCTCGACGTCCTCCCCAAGGATGTCGAACCGACGGCGCCGACCGACTTGACCGGCGGAAATCCCAAGGCTCCCGGGGCGCCCCATGCGCCGGCCAGCGGCGGCGCCTGGGAACCCAAGACGGCCCCGACACCCCCCGCCGCCCGTGTCCGGATCAGCGTGGACCAGTTGACCCGGGCGGGCGCGGTCGTCAGCGGCAACGTCACCTTCAGCGATGGCAAGAGCGCGGTCTGGTCAATCGACCAGATGGGCCGCCTCGGCATCGCCCCGCAAGAGAAGGGCCACCGGCCGTCGTCCAGCGATGTCCAGGAATTCCAGATGCTGCTGGAACAGGAACTGGCCCGGCACGGCTTCTGAATTCAGCCCGAACGGTCTCCAGCCCCCGGCTGCGTAACCGTTTGACTTGTCCAGCCCACAACTTTAGATTCTCGGCCATCGTGCTGGCTGCTGAATCCAAAGCGGCGGGAGCCGCGGTCAGAGCCGCTCCCGCCCCCGTCTCGCCCCATTCCTGGCGGCGCATTGTCGGTCCTGCCGACGGCTTCCTCAAATCCGTGGCCCGGCGATTGGAGGACCAGGTCGGCGGCTTCGAACCCGACATCGCCAGCTATGTCCGCTACGCTTTGGCCAGCCAGGGCAAGCAGCTCCGCCCGGCCCTCCTGGCCCTGAGCGCCAAACCAATCGGCGCCCTCACCGAAGAGCTGATCACCGTCGCCACCATTATCGAAATGGTCCACCTGGCCACCCTGGTCCACGACGATGTCATGGACGAAGCCCGGGTCCGGCGACGACGCCCCACCCTGTCGGTCCGGTGCGGCAATGCGGTCTCGGTGCTTGCCGGGGATTGCCTGTTCGCGCACGCCCTGGAACTGGCCGCCAGCTTTCCCACACCCGACATCTGCCGGGCCGTCGCCGCGGCCACCAAGACGGTCTGCACCGGCGAGACCCTCCAGACCTTGCTCTCTCAACGCAGAGCCATACTCGGGCGCGAAGAGTACTTTCGTATCCTGCGCATGAAGACGGGCGAACTCTTCGCCCTCTCGTGCAGGCTGGGCGGACGGCTGACCGGGGCCAGTGACGCCGAGGAGCAGGGGCTGCACGACTACGGCATGGCCCTCGGGACGGCCTACCAGATCTACGACGATTGCCTCGATCTGTACGGACGCGAGCGGGAGGCTGGCAAGTCGCTCGGCACCGATCTGGCCGCCGGCAAAGTCACGCTTCCCATCATTGTCGCGTACGAACGGGCCGATCCGGCCCAACGCAGACAACTCGACCGGCTGCTCGCCGACTGGCACCCGGAACGGCTCGCTCCTTTGTGCGCGGTGTTGGAACAGCTCGATGCCCTCGCCGAATCGGTGTCCACCATCCGCGCCCTGTGCCACTCCGCCCGCGAGTCGGTATCGGCCCCGGATCGCCCCGCCGAGCGCCCGGCCCTCGCCGCGGCCGCGGAGTTCGTCGAGCAGATCACCGGCTCGCTGGGGGTTCCATCCTGGAAGATCCCCTCCTAAGATGCCGGCCGCCTTGCACCCCAGTCCGCCCGCGTCAGACCAGTCCAAACTCCCCGTGGCGGATGCCGTGCTGGTGCGCGACGCGCAGCACGGGAAGATGGAGGCGTTCGACGAGCTGGTGCGGCGGTACCAGGAGCGCATTTACGCCACCATTTACCATATGACGTCGTCCCATGAAGATGCGGACGACCTCACCCAGGAAAGCTTCATCAAGGCCTATCGGGCCCTGAAATCGTTCAAGGGCGACTCGAGCTTCTTCACCTGGCTCTACCGCATCGCGATCAACAAGACGATCAACTTCCTCAAGCAGCGCAAACACCGCGGCAGCCAGATGAGCCTCAACGATCTGGATTTCAACGCCGAACATGATCCGGACCTCGTCGCGCTGGTGTCGGACCGCACGCCCCGGCGGGAAATCAACCTGGCCGAGCTCCAGGAGAGATTGAACGAGGCGATGCAGAAACTGTCCGAAGTGCATAGACTGGTGGTGACCTTGCACGACATCCAAGGCCTGCCCCATGAGGAAATCGGGCGCATTATGGATTGCAATGTCGGCACGGTGAGGTCGCGTTTGTTCTATGCACGCCAGCAGTTGCAGGCCTATTTGTCAGACTATTTGAATTAGAATCAGCATGCATCCGGATCACGATCACGATTCCTTTGCAGCCCTGCGCAGGGCGGTCGCCCTCAAGCGCCACGAACAGCCCCCCCCGGGCTACTTCGATCGCCTCCACAGACGCGTCCTCGACCGCCTTCCCCTCGAGCCGGATGTCGAGCCCGAGGACTGGTTTGAAGCCCTCTTCGAGAGATTCCGGCTGCGCCCGGCCCTGGCCGGGTTCTTCAGCTTCGCACTGGGCGCCTTCTACCTCGCCGGCTTGGGCTACTCCGGACGCGTCGCTCAACAACCCCAAGACGCCCCGGCGCGGATCGAGATCGCCAGCGGTTTCGAGCGCCGGCCGTTCTCAGCCTTCGAACATCGAGTGACCTCCGCCTTGGCCCGCGATGCCCGTCCGTCGCGCCCCAGCGTCACGCCCGTCATCCCCGCGGGATTGTCCGCCCCGGGACTGCCGCTCTGGCATCCCTCGTCGGGCGGCAATCTCAACCCGGTGGGCTACGTTGTCCCGTCCCGCTAGCCCTGCCGCGGCTTCCGCCATTCGCTGCGCGGCGGCTCAGCCAATCCCTGCGCCCGGAACGCAGTGCGAAAGTGCGTCTTGGCCACCGCGGGGAGCGCGTTCGCCCCGTGCGCCTTCACGAACGCCGCAGCCGCGGCGTCCACAGCCGACGAAGCCCCCTTGGGGAACTCCATCGCATAGTCCTTTTCGAGACCAGCGAGCCGACGGACAAACTCGTCCCGGGCGAGAATCGACGCTGCGGCCACGGCCAGGTCCGATTCGGCTTTGTGGCGTTGGACCAGCTCGATCTGGCGGCCCAAACTCATCAAGGCCTTGGCCACAGTCGCCTTGTTCGCCGCAAACTGATCGCTGATGGCCCGCACCGGCAGCGGATTCATCCGATGCCGCTGCAGCATCAGATTCTCGATGGCGCGCGCGTGGCCCCACGCCAGAATCCGATTCACGTTCCCCATGCTCGCGTAGAGCCGGTTGTAGGCCGCATTCCCGATCGGCACGACACTCGTGATGCAGCCCGGCGTCTCGCGAATGAGCCGGGCCAACTCGCCAATCCGCTTCGCGCTCCCGATCGACTTCGAGTCCTTGACTCCAGCCCCCTCCCACGCCCGGATGATGGCCTCGTTCACGTACACCCCCGCAACGCAAAGCGGGCCGAAAAAATCCCCCTTGCCGCTCTCATCGACACCGACGCGCGGCAGGAGCAGATCGGGGTTCAGCACCGTCTCGTAGCCCAGGCGCGCCTCCTTGAGAATCACCGGTTCGAGAACGAACTCGACAAACTCGCGCGTCTCCTTCCCCTGCACCACCAGCTTCCCGCTCTGGTACTGAACAAGGTTCACCCGCCCCTTCTCCGCCGCAAAGCGGGCATGCGCCACCTCGCGCCAGGTCCAGTCCTGCTCCCGCAGCCACGCCTCGAGCGCAGCGGCTTGGGCATCGGTCAGTTCGCAGGTGTAACTCGCCAGGGGCGTCGCCATGGGCCCCGACCGTACCGCCCGGCCGCCCCACTGTCCAGACGACCGCTTCGGTCAACTGCCGCGCACTCGAAGGCCGCCATCGGGCGCGATCCGAACTTCGCGGGCGCCCGGTGGAATCGACGAAACCGTCTCGCGCCCGCCCGGCCACCGCACCTTGATCTGGACCGGCATGGTGCCGACCGCCCGAGGCCATGCCATCACCTGCGCCGCACCGTCTTGCGACCAATAGCCCGACCCGGCATGGATCTCGCGCGCCGGCCCCCAACGACCGCCCGTTCCCAACCGGACCACCGCCCCGACCCCGGTGGGATTGCCCGAGGGGCCTTCGATGCGAACGCGCAGGCCGGGGCGGCCGCGGACGTTTCGATACAGCTTCGTTTCACCTGCATTCTGCGTGACGACAAGATCGACGCAGCCGTCCGCGTCGTAGTCCGCCAGAGCGCAGCCGCGCTGTTCACCGTAGACCCTGATGCCCGATTCCTGACCCGGCACGGCGACAAGACCCGCCTGGGCGTCGCCGCGAAGCCAGAGTCCGCGCCCGGCATCAGCCCGGCTCGTCTTGGGCTGCATGGCAAAGAAATTCTGCGCCAGGAAAACATCCTCGAGGCCATCGCCGTCGCAGTCGCCCACCGCGACGCCAAAGGCGGGGGCCAACTGAGCCTCGAATGGGAGGGCCTTGGCCTCGAACTGATCGCCTCGATTGTAGAAGACCATCGAGGCGAGCGCGGTTGCCTCGACTCGAGCCGCGTGCCCGGCGGCCTCGCCGAGAATCTCCCCCACGGTGGCGCGCCCATACTCGAGATGCGTAGACAGCCGGGCATTCAACGCCGGCATCATGGCGGCGACCGCATCCCGGTCCCGCTCGGGCACATCCTGCCCCCGGCCGGGATCGAAGAACGCCTCGATGAGATCGACCCCGCCGCTCCCGGTGAAGTCGCCATAGTAGAGCCGACGCGGGCTCTCAGGACCCGCCTGGTACTTCGTGTTCAAACCCCAGTTCGACACGATCAGGTCCAGATGCCCGTCGCCGTCCAGGTCGCCGGCGGTGATCCCGTTCCACCAGCCTGTCAGTCCATTGAGGGTTGATGGATGCGCGTCGATGGTGAGGGCGTCGGTTGAGCGTTGAACGTTGTGCGTTGAACGTTGAACGTTCACCGCCACATTCCACGCGCGGAGCCGCCCGCGATCGTTGAGGAAGACACGCACCGGCCCCCACTCGCACGCCAGCGCCAGATCGGGCCAGCCGTCCCCATCCAGATCGGTCCAAACCGCCCCGCTCACCAAACCCACGTGCTGCAGAACTGCGGTCTGCGCCTCGTCCAACATGAGCCGTCCGCCCTTGCCCTGGTAAAGGCGGGACGAGGCGGCGAGAGGATAGCGTCCGGGAATCACGCGGCCGCCCACGAACAAGTCGAGTTCCCCGTCGCCATCGTAGTCGGCGAGGGCAAGCGGACCGACACTCGATTGGTCCGCGGGAATCGCTTCCTCGGGACCGCGGCCGGCCATGTCTAACACTGCGACCGCACAGCCGCCGGGGACGCTTTCTTCGTCCTCGTAATGGGCGTGGCCCACAAGCAGACGCGCGGCCGCATCGCCCACGCGCCAACCGACCACGCCCGTCTGATCCCGCGGCGCGGTTTGGTCGCCCGGCGGCACTTCCTGACGGTCGAATCCGCCCTGTCCGTTGTTGCGGAACATCGCCAGCTTCCCGCCCTTGCCCGCGCCCACGGTCAAATCCTCCCACCCGTCTCCATCGAGATCGTGCCAGGCCACACCGGGACCGAGCTGACTGAGCCGATTCGGCAACAACTTTTGGCGCGCGAAATCGTCGAACGGGGTCTCGACATGCCGATGGCCGAAGCGATTCGACACATCCTCGAACAAAGGCCGCTCCGGATTTGCCTGCGGCCGGGGCGCAACCGGGCCGTCCGCCGGCTCGAAAACCTCGTAGCAGGAATCCGCGCGCACGCCGTCGATGAGGCTCCGACGCCCGCTGCGCCAGATCACTTCGAGCCGCATCCGGTTGGTGGGATGCCCGGCGGCGAACGCGCGTGCCCCTTCGTCGCCCGAAAGATACCGTCCGCCGCAGATCACTTCCTGGATTTGAAGCGGAACGGCGCCGCCATCGAGCCGCAGTTTCGCGCCCACCCCGCGCGTGTTGGGCGGCAGGCCGCGCAAGCGCACACCCACGCGCGGCGCGGACGTGTCGTTCCGATACAGCCCGGCGGCGCCGTTGAGGTTGTTCACCACGACATCGAGATCGCCGTCGTTGTCCAGGTCCGCCAGCGCAATCCCCTGCGAGACGCCCACCTGATCGAAGCCCCAATCCCGTCCGGCCTCGGCGAACCGATTCGATCCAAGGTTGCGGAAGACGAGATTGGCCTGATGCAGAGGCGGCAGCAGCAGGAGCTTCTCGGGGACGCGTTCCCGCGGCCAGGGGCCTTTGGCGGCAATCATCGCCTGGGCATCGAGATCCTGGGTGTCGAACATGTGCCCTGTCGTGCAAAGAATGTCCTCGAACCCGTCCAGATCCACATCGAGAAAGACCACCGACCACGTCCATTCCGAGGCCGGCACACCCGCGTAGTAGGCCATTTCCGCGTAGGTGCCATCCCCGCGATTGAGCTGCAAGACGGTGCGGTCGAATTGCTGCCGGTCGTCGAACACACCGAGCCGCACGGAATAGGGATCCATCCCGGCATCCTGCATCAGGCGCCGCCCATGCTGCCGGCTCATCATGTCGGACACCAGGATGTCATCGTGACCGTCCCGGTTCACATCGGCGAAATCGGCTGCCATCGAAAAGGTCGCAGAGTTGCGGATGGCCAGCCGGTCGATGAGCCGGAAACGGCCCCGGCCATCGTTGATCCAAATCTTGTCGTTCGAGTGGAAATCGTTGCAGACATACAAGTCGGGCGCGCCGTCCCCGTTCAGGTCGCGGAACATGGCCGACAAGCCCCAGTCCCGCGGGGCCCCCGCCAGGGGCCGGCCATCCTCGTCGACAAAAGACCCATCCGTCCACGGCACGATGCTGAAGCGCCCGCCACCGTCGTTCCGGTAGAAGAAATGGGGCTCCCCATGCTCGAGCACGCGCCCCTCGGGGGTCAGTTCGAGCCGCTCGCGGTCCTGCGGACGAATCATCCGGCGACCGCCCACGTTGAGAACGACAAAACCGGTCGACCGCACGGTCGTCGTCCGGTAGTTGGCCACGTACAGGTCAAGGTCGCCGTCGCCATCCGTATCGGCCAGAGCCGCGGTCGTGGCGCCGTACGTGCGCACCAACCCGGCCTCCGCCGCTTCGGTGAAGACCGCCCCGCCGCCGTTGAGAAACAAACGGGTCCCTGTGCCGACACCGTTCACGAGCAGATCCAGGTCGCCGTCGCCATCCACGTCGGCAAACACCGCCCCGCTCGAATACTGCCCCCCGCACCCAACGCCCGCCGATGCCGTGATGTTCGTGAAGCGCCCGTTGCCAAGGTTGCGATAGAGGGCGTTCTCGTTCTCGAGCCCGCACAAATAGATGTCGCACCACCCGTCGCCATCCGCATCCCCCAGGGCGACGCCCGATCCGTTGAGCCGGATCTGGTTTTCCGCCGCTCGCCCGGGCGTCAACACGTTTGTGAAGTTCAGACCCGACTGCGCCGGGGTGAGCAGCGTGAAGCCGGGACGCTTTCCAGGAGGCTGGACCACCGGACGAACGCGATAGCCGGCAACGTCTTGCCACGGAGGCAAGGAAGGAATCTCGAGAGAGTGGCATGCGACACAAAGCAGCGCACCCATGAGCCCTGCCAGGTTGATCGAAGGCGGTCTGATCATCGCGGCCTGCTCAGCGCAACGTTCAACATCCAACGTCCAACGAACTGCTCAGGTGCATGTTGAGCGTTGAACGTTGAACGTTGAGCGTTGAACGTTCCTTTCAGCTACCAACGGTTTGCGCACACAATGCATGGGGAGCGTTGACATTCACCCGCTCAATGCGCGCGGGGACCATGAACTGATTTGTAGCCGCCGACGTGAGTCGGCGCTGATTCCTGTCTTTGCGGTGCGAGATGGCGCGGACTCATCCCGCGATGCGGGATGGCTACGGAACCACGGTTCCTGGGGAGCGGAGTTGTGTTTCTTATGAACGCATTGGGACCATGAACCCAAAGCGGCCGTAAACCGCCGCACTCCAAAGGCCCCGCCACTTCGCCAAATACGCTTGAAGAGGCGAAGCGTTTTGAACCGCGGCGGCGTAGCGCTGTTTTCCATGTCAAGGGTCACGGAAAGCGATTAGGCCGCAATCAACCCCCATGCAAGGGCAAAAAAAGAGACCGGGCGCGAGCCCGGTCTCTTGTGTCATGCCTGGTAAAACTACCGGCGAATCCGACCGAACATGATTGGCGCCTCCGGCGTGAACGTGTACGGGCTGGTCGCGCCTGTCACATCCTGCCACGGGCCCAGGATGCTGGTCGCAGCCTGGAGTGTCCCGCCGCCGGCCCATTCCACCGTGATCGTGCCGTCGGCATTCTCGACGATGCGTGTGATCCTGGGCTGATCCGTAGCCGGCGCGTCCATCCGCCCGATGACCGCGGGCACGAAGGCGCTCGGGTCGCCGTTGGCCGGCTCGGCTCCGTACTGGACGATGAAGGTCGCCGCGAAGTTGTCGCCGCCGGTTCCTTCGTGCTGCACACCCTCGATGTAGTAGCGCTTGTTCGCTTCGAGGGCGATGCCCGCCGCCCAAGGAACGGTCACGCCTCCGTCAGGCGACCAGAGATCGGAACGTTTCATGGTCGGGTCGCCGCCGTTGGCGGTGTGCCACTGCAACGCGGCGCTCCAGCCCTGTTCCTGGGCCACCAGCCGCTTGTTCGCGGGCTGATCGTCCGTGCTGATGAACAAGTCGCTGTCGTCGTCCGAGCAGACAAAGAAGACATAGTTGCCCGCGGTCTGCGGGACGAACAACCCGCTCACGCGCCGGGTGAAGTTGTCGGCCACGTCAACCCCGGCCGAGAACGCAGTCAGCGTCCCCAGGAATTCGGGCGCGCCAACGTTGCCGATCTCGACGGCCTGACGGCTGGTGCCGTTGAACCGCTCCTCCTTGAGCGAGCCCGGCACAAAGACCGCGTCGCCCAACACCGTGAGCGTCGCCGCGTCACTGGTGACAGGGTTGGGATAATTGAGCAGGGAAACGACGCAATCGAACTTGGCGCCGTTGTCGGCGAGGCTCGTGACCAGGGAGAAGGTCTTGCCCGTGGCCCCCGGGATCGGGGTGCCATCGCGTCGCCACTGATAGGTCGGCGGGTAGGAAACATCGGTGGTGGCGTCCACCGTGAAGACGGCCTGATCCCATCCATGCGTCGTCACGCTCTGAGGCTGTTGGGTGATCTCCAGCTTGAGCGGGGCCTGCACGAAGCTGCCGACAACGTTCCCAGTCAGGGTCGGCGCCGTCCCGTTGGCCGGGTCGAGCTCGGATTCGAGTTTGTAGGTGGCCGCGTACCAGTCGCCGCCGGCCCAACTCGGATCGTGATGGACCATCAGCATGTAATAGCGCTTCTCGGCTTCGAGCGTGATGGTGTTGCCGTAAGGCCACTCGGTGAGGGGATACTGATCGGACCGATGAGCGGCCAAATGATCCTCGGGCGGGCTGTCATAGGTTTGCAGCCAGCCGCGCGGATCGCTCCAACCGCCGGGTTCGGCCGCGATCAGGCAGAGGTTCGCCGGGTCTTCGTCAGTGCTCAGATAGAGCCACCAGCGATCGGCCCCGGCGGTGAAGAACACGTAGTTGCCGTCCTCGGGCGGAGCGAAGAACGCCTCGAGCGTGTCATAGTAGAGGCGGTTTGGGTCCGCCACCGCGTCGCGGCCAGCACCATTGGCCGGATACTCGAACGCCGACACGAGGTCCATTCGATCTGGCTGGAGGGGGTAGCGCGGATCGTTGAACAGGTTGGCTGGATCCTCGCCCATGGCGTCGCTCATGTTGTTATACTTCTTGCGAAGCACGTTGCCCGGCGTGAAGACGAAGCCGCGGAACTGGACAGTGCTGTTCGGGGCGATCGTGTTGCCCGCAACCGAGCGGTCCTTGACGTTGTTCACGGTGATCGTGTAGATCGCGCCCTCGGTCTGACGACTCGTGGCGAGAAGCACTTCCTGACCGAGGACTGTCGCCGAACTCACCGAAAGCCCCGGAATGTTGTAGTTCAGAATGTTGCCGCCGCTCACCGCGTCGACCGGCTCCGAGAAAAGGACCACCGCAGTCAAGAAGTCGCTGCTTCCACGAGCCGAGACGAGGGTGGGCGCCAGGGTGTCGGCGAACACCGTCAGCGTCGCCGCCTCGGTGGGCTCGTTGATCGCCGGCACCATGCAGATGGCACGATACTGGGCGCCATTGTCCGCAAGCGTCAGCGCGGGTGTCGTGTAGGTGGCCGCGTTGGCCCCCGCGATGTCCGTCCATGTCCCCGCGCCCGGGGCGCGCCGCTGCCATTGGTAGGTGAGGAGTGAACCGTAGAGCGAGGAGCCGGTCGCAGCCACGCTAAACACAGCACTGCGCCCCGCCTCGATGTTCGCGTCCTGCGGATGCTGGGTGATGGTCACCGACGACCCCGTCGGGTCCAACAGGCAACCGATCACTCCGCCAGTCAGGGTCGGCACGCTGCCGTTGGCCGGATCCGTGTCGCCCTCCTTGATGTAGGTGGTGCCGAAGTCGTCTGCCCCGCACCAGCTCGGGTCATGATGGATCTGCAGCATGTAATACCGCTTGCCCTTCTCGAGCGTGATGGTCGGAGCCGTCGCCCATTGATTGTGCAACGACTGGTCCGACCGGCGGGCTTCGAGGCTCCCGGAGTGGATCTGCGTCCAACCGCGCGGATTGCTCCAACCACCTGGTTCCGCCGCGATCATCACCAGGTTCGCCGGATTGTCGTCCGTGCTCAAATAGAGCCACCACCGGTCCGCACCGGCCGTCAGGAACACGTAGTTGCCGTTCTCAGGCGGGATGAAATAGCCCTCGATGGTGTCGAAGTAATTCCGCGTCGGATCCGCGACCGCATCGCGCCCCGCACCGTTCGGGGGATACTCCCACGCCGTGAGGAGATCGGCCCGATCCGGCTGGTTCGGATACCGCGGATCGTTGAACAGGTTCGCAGGATCGCCGCCGGCGTTGTCGCTGACGTTCTCGTACTTCTTGTGAAGCACCGTCCCGAGCATGAACGCAAAGGTCTTGAATGTGGCCTGGCTATTGGCGGCAATGGTGTTGCCGCTGGCCGACCGGTCCTTGACGTTATTCACCACCAGCGTGTAGCTCGTCCCCTCGGACTGTTTCGAGGTGGCCAGCACCACGGTCGCCCCGTTCACCGTCGCCGAGTTGATGGTCAGGCCGGCAATGGCATAGTTGTCCTTGTTGCCGCCACTGTCGACCGCCACCGGCTCGGAGAACGTCACCACGACGCCCAGGAAGTCCGTGTTCCCTTGCGCCGAGATCAACACCGGCGGGGTCGTGTCCTGAACCACTGTCAGTGTCGCCTCGTTCGAGGTCGCCGTCCCCAGCGTGTTGCTGACCTCGCACTTGTACTTGCTCTGGTTGTCGCTGAAGCTGACGCCCGTCAAGGTCAGCGTCGGATCGGTCGCCCCGTCAATGGGTGCGTTGTTCTTGTACCACTGAAAAGCCAGTGGCGCCGAACCGTCGAAGCCGATGGTGAACGTGGCGGTCGCCGCCTCGTCGACGGTCTGACTCTGGGGATGCGACGTGATGGAAGGCCCCACGCCTGCGCCCTGAACCACGGTCGTCACGGTGAGATCGTCGACCTGATGGAGCGCGCTCTGGCCGCCGGCGCGGGCGCCGATGGCGAACTGGCCCGCGGAGGGAACGAAGTCGGGCAGGACCAGGTTGGTGAACACGATCGCCCCCTTGTAGCCCACGTTCAGCGTGCCGCTCCGGGTGAGCTGAATGAAGACGTCTTCGAACTGGCTCGTCACCATCTCGGGCTTGGCAAACGGCGCGATCGCCACGGTGGTTCCCTCGTAGTTCACCTTGATGGCCGGGGAGGTCTCGCCCACGTCAGCGTTGACGTAGATGTCAAAGCTGACGGTGATCCCGGTGCCCACGCCTTGCTCGCCAAAGTTCGAGGTGTACGAATAGATCTCCGGGCTGAAACAGAACGCTGCGCCGTCTGCTGGCTCGGCCGATCCGGGCCCGATCTGCAGCTTGAACCTCGCGGTGAAACTCTCGATCGCCTGGTACGCGTCCAGATCATCCAGGATGAACGTCCCGATCGCACCCGCCTCGTTGTACGTGAGGACAAGATGCCCGTCCTCGACCGCCGGCATGAACGGGGTCACCCCGTCCGCGCGCATGGCGCCATTGCTCGTCAGGCTGAACCCCAGTTGGAAGGGGTCGCTGAAGTTCGAGGTGAAGGATCCCGCCAGCGCGGTCGCGCCAGCCAGAGCCATCGCCGCAAACCCCTGTATCAATCTCTTGTGCATAGGATTCCGTCTCTGTTCGTCATCGGATCCCCGTCCCTGCGCCATGCCCGCGGAGCCTGGGCACCCACCCAGGCCGCCACCTCTACACGCGGAAGGCGTTGTCGAAAGGTCACCTCTGACATCGAATGCCCCAAAGTGCATTCTTGAACTGTCCCCGATGTTAGGCACCAGCCTCCCGCCACCTGCAAGATAAAACCGGAGAACATCACTCGACTCGTTCGCTTCCCGCACCCGCGCGCACCACGATCTCCCTCAGACCCGGCGGCACTGGCGTCCAAGTGACGCGTCCGCCCGGCCAACGCACCTCGAGCGCCGTGGGGGCCCCCGCCGCCCCGAGTACGCCAACGGGGCTGTCCTGAGACCAATACCCGCCCCCCCCGCGCACCTCGCGCGCCGCCCCGGCCGTGTCCCCCGAATGCAGGCGCATGACCGCACCGAGTCCCAGCGGATTCTGCGCCGGCCCCTCGATCCGGACCCGCAATCCCGGCCTGGCCCCGACATTGCGATACAGCTTCGTCTCCGCGCCGCTCTGCGTGACCGCAAAATCCACGCGCCCGTCCGCATCGAAGTCTGCCAACGCAGCCCCGCGCTGCTCGCCGTAAACCCGCACGCCGCAATCCTCGCCCCGCACCGGATCGAGACCGCCCCGCCCATCGCCTCGCAACCAGAGGCCCCGTCCCGCATCGGAACGCGACGTGTCGGCGCCCACCCCGAAGAAGTTCTGACTCAGAAAGACATCCTCGTTGCCGTCGCCATCCGCATCGCCAACGCAGACCGCAAATGCAGGGGCGAATTGCGCTTCCGCCGGCAACACCCGGACCTCGAAATGATCGTCCCGGTTGAGCAGCAGCGTCGACTCGAGCCAAACGGCCTCGACCTGGCGTGCGGAATCGCGCCACTCGCCCAGGACCGCGTCGATGGTGGCGGCGGCCCAGGACTGGTGGTTCGGGAAACGCCCGGCCAGGCTGGGAATCGCCCGGGTCACGACATCCAGCATGCGGTCCGGCGCGTGCGCGCGCAGTGCGGGCGCGTAGTGGTTCTCGATCGTCTCGATCGCTCCATCGCCATCGAAGTCGCCAAACGTCAACCGAAGGGCCTGAGGACGCCAGCGCTGGTAGCGGGTGTTCGAGCCCCAGTTGGCAACCACCAAATCGAGCCGCCCATCGTTGTCGAAATCGCCCGCCCCCACCCCGTTCCACCAGCCTGTCATTTCGTCGAGCGTTGATGGAAGAGGGTTGATGGCGAGGGCGCGGCTGGGGGTTGAATGTTGAACGTTGAACGTTGAACGCTGAACGTTCACCGGCACATTCCACTCGCTGAGCCGTCCGCGCTCGTTGCGAAACATCCGAATGGGCCCCCAATCGCAGGCCAGCACCAACTCGGGCCAGCCGTCCCCCGTCAGTTCCGTCCAGATCGCACTGCTCACCAACCCTTGCGGCAGCCGCGCCGTGTTCTCGGAGTCCAGTTCAAACCCCGCCCCTTCCCGCCGCCAGAGTGCCGACGCAACCGCCTCCGGATAGCGCCCCGCCCCCGCGCGGGCGCCAACAAACAGGTCGAGGTCGCCGTCGCCGTCGAAATCGGCAACCGCAATCGGCCCAAAACTCGCCGGGGCAAGCGGCAGCACCCCGGTCGACACCTCCTTGCGCCAAACTGCGACCCCGACTCCATTCGTGACGCCGTCTTCGTAGTTCGCCATCGCGCCCAACAGTTCGCCTGGGGCGATCCCGGCCAGCCCGGCCATATCGCGATCGAGCGCGCGACGCCACGCCTCGTGCGTCGAGCGCTTGAAACGGTCATCGCCCAGGTTCAGGAACAACGCGGCCGCGCCGCCCCGTCCGCCCCCAATCACCAAATCGTCCCGCCCGTCGCCGTCCATGTCCCACCAGGCCGCGCCGGGGCCGAGCTGACTCAGCTTCCGCGGCAACAACGGTTGCCGCCCGAAATCGTCATAGGGCTCGTCCACATGCACGTGCCGAATCGCGCTGCTCACGTCAACAAATCGGAGCGCCGGAGACTCCGAAACCCGTTCGCCTCCGCGATCGCGCCGCAAACCTCCCTCCCCGGCAGTCCCCTGCCCGATTTCGATCGGCGCGGCTGATGACACCGACGCGGTTCCGTCCGACTCGATGATCTCGATCAGGCGATTCGGACCAATGTTTGTCAGGATCGTCTCACGCCCGCTGCGCCACCGCACCCTGACATCCATCGACCGCCCCGAGCCTGCCGCGAAGGTGCGCTGCGCCTGATCGCCCGAACAATAGCGTCCGCCCAAAACCATCTCCTGGCTTTGCTCGACCGGTCCGCCCGAAACCGTGATGCGCGCCCCGGCGCCGCTGGTGTTCGGCGGACGTCCCCGCAGCCGGACGCCCAGACGCGGTGCGAGCGACTCATTGCGGTAGATCCCGGCCGGGCTGTTCATGTTGTTCACCGCCACATCGAGGTCGCCGTCGTTGTCGAGATCGGCAAGACACGCCCCCTGCGAAATGGTCGGCTGGTCGAATCCCCACGTCGTGCTGCATTCCACGAACTCGAGCGCGCCGGTGTTCCGAAAGGCCAGATTGGCCGTGTTCAGACGCGGGAACATCCGGCGCAATTGCAGCTCGTCCACGGTCAACATCTTCCGTCCCGCCTTGGCCGCATGGATGCGGGCCTGGACGTCCGCGTTCATGTTGTCGCGTTCGAATCCGTTGGGCACCAGCACATCCTCGTAACCGTCCAGGTCGACATCCAGGAAGAGCGGTCCCCAGGACCATTCTGAAGCCTCGACACCGCAATATTGCGCAATCTCGGCATAGGTCCCGTCCCCACGGCTCAGGAACAGGGTGTTGCGCGGGTACTGGGGACGGCCTTCAATCTGTGTTCCGGCGGGCGTCTCGCCCTGCACGACGTTTCTCTGGGTCAGCCGCCGGCTGTGGTCGGGACTCAGCATCTCCGTGACCATGAAATCGACGTGACCGTCCCGGTCGATGTCCGCAACATCGCCCGACATCGACGCCAGGCTCGTCTGACGCAGCGCGAGCCTGGGCGCGAGCCGGAACCGGCCCTGCCCTTCGTTGAGCCAGAAACGGTCCGGCGTGGCAAAGTCGTTGCAGACATAGAGATCCGGGCGCCCGTCTCCGTTGAAATCGCGGAACAGGACCGAAAGCCCCCAGTCGAACAACGGCTGCGTCAGCGGTTGGCCGTCCTCGTCCAGAAACGCGCCGCCAGTCCACGGCACGGGAGTGAATCGTCCGTGCCCGTCGTTCAGAAAGAACACATCGGGCTCGCCCAACTCCTCCCGGGCGAATCGCCCCACGCCACCCGACCCCAGATCGAAGCTGAACCGAAACCGATTCGTCCACTCGAGATCGGTCGGCGGACGCCCGTTGATCGCGGCGACGAACGGGCGCCCGTCGACCACTTTGAGCGTGAAGCGCGTCCCGGGCGCGTCCATCAAAGTCGAAGTGCGGTAATTGGCGACGTACAAATCCAGGTCCCCGTCGCCGTCGGCGTCCGCCAATGCCAGCGACGTGCCGCCCCGCCCTGGATTCAACGGGGTCGGGCTGGCCGCAAAACCGCCGCGCCCGTTGTTGAAGAACAGGTGGGTCCCGCCGCCGATCGAGTTGACCACCAGGTCGAGATCGCCGTCCCCATCGAGATCGGCGAACGCGGCGCCCGTGCAATCCCGGTTCGCGCACGCGACGCCAGCCACCCCGGTGATGTCCTCGAAACGCCAGCCACCCAGGTTCCGGTAGAGCCGGTTGCTCACACTCAGCCCGCAAAAGTAGAGATCGCACCAGCCGTCGCCGTCGACGTCGCCCGCCGCGACACCCGCCCCGTTGGGCAACACCTGGTTGGTCACAAAACGCGACTCGGGCAGCATGTTCGCGAACGCGATGCCCGTCTCCGATGCCGCAAGAAGCGTGAACCCTGCGCGCCCCCCCTCGAACACAGGGAGCGCGGCGGCGCGAAACCCCTCGCCCGTCCCCCAAACCAGGGCCGAAACGGAAGCCGCACAGATCGTCCACCCTCCCGCGAGGACGCCCGTGGCGAAGACCAGGATGTTCCCGAAAGCGCCCATGCCATCGTCCGCTCTCGCATCAATAGCCGCCGACGCCATCGAGCGAAAGCCTCAAATGCAGCTCCGAATTCAGAAACTCGGGCCTGCCCCTGGTCAGGCCCAACAACCTGAACGCGGTCAATTTCCCCGGAGGGACGTCACTGGCAGCAGATGGCCCCGGAGCCTCCGCGCCTCGCCCAGCGCAGTCGCCGCGTCCCGCCGCCGCGATGGCAAGGCGGGTCGGCGTGCCACACGCCCCGTCCGTTGCGGTGTCGGCGTTGCCGGAGACGATGAAAGCGCGACGCCCATGAGTCGGCTGGTGGCTGGTTGAGCGTTGAGCGTTGAACATTCCTGGTTCACGGTCCCCGTGCGCATTGACCCTCTGAATGTCAAGGCCTCACCTTTGGCCCGTACTGTCAGGCGCCAACCACGAATCACTCGAATGACACGAATTCGAGGGAACCATGATTCGTGTCATTCGTGTCATTCGTGGTCACTCCCTCTCCTGGGCAGTTCAACGAGCAGGGCACAATCGGCCGCGTCAAACTCGGACAATCCCCTCTGTGCACTCGATGATCTCCCCGGTCGACTGCCACGCCGCCTGACGAAAGGAGCGCCGAAGGCTGCGACACAGACTGCCGAGGGGGGTAAGAACCGCGGATGACGGAGGCGGGGGCGGCGATGACGCGGACGAACGGTTGTCGGCTTGCAGCGATGCGGAGAGGAGCGTACTTATCGGCCATGCGCATCATCTCCTGCATCCTGGTTAGCGCTTTCGTCCTGTCGGCTTCGAGCGCCTGCGCCCAATTTGCCTCAGGCATGGCGGGTGGATGGGGAGGCGGGGTCGGACTCCACGGCGTCACGCGACGAACATACATGGGCGTGCCAAACGTTGTTGCCGCGCGCTATTTCAGAAACTCGGGCCTGCCCCTGGTCAGGCCCAACAACCTGAACGCGGTCGATTTCACCGGAGGGACGCCACTGGCAGCAGACCGCCCCGGAGCCACCGCGCCTCGCCCAGCGCAGTCGCCGCGTCCCGCCGCCGCGCTGGCAAGGCATGTCGGCGTACCACACCGCCGGTCTGTCGCGTTGTCGGCGTTGCCGGAGACGATGAAACCGCGACGCCCGTGAATCGGCTGGTTGGGCGTTGGGCGTTGAACGTTGGGCGTTGAGCGTTGAGCGTTGAGCGTTTCTGGTCCACGGTCCTCGTGCGCATTCACCCGTTGAATGTCAACGCTCTCCATGAAAGCACCTAACACCCTCCCCTCACTCCTGGTCTGGCTGCTGCTCAGCCTGCTGGCCCCGAGCGCCGTTGAGGCCGTCGACACACCCCCGCCCAAAGACATCATCGTTTACAAGACTCAGGCAGGCCTCACTCTGTCCCGTCGCGGCGTGCTCGTCACCGCGTTTGGCGAGGACCCCGACGGCCAGCCCGGCACCCTCTTGCGTGTCTGGGAACAGGGCGGGTTGGCCGGACCCTTGACGGTCACACTGCCAGCCGGCTTGAAGGTCTCCGTGGCCCAACCGGTCACGCTGAGGGGCGAGACGACTGGCGGGGTGCTGCCGATCTCCGGAGGTCAACTGACCCTCGATCTCAAGGCCTACGCCCCGGTCAGCCACATCCTGCGGTAAGGCGCACTTGTGCCTTCTGCTCTCTCTTGGCGTAGAGCCTCGGCAGGACGTCCCCGTCCGGCAGAGAGGTTCGGTACCCGGCGTCGCGCAGCCCCCTCACGATGCGGCTGAGGTGATCAACGCCGCGGGTGCGCATCGTGAAATCCACCATCGCGGTTTGCAGCGGCTCCGCGCTGAAGGCGCGTTGGTGGTGGACTTCCATGATGTTGCCGCCGTGCTTGCCGATCAGGCCGCTGACGCGCGCCAATTCTCCCGGCACGTCCCGCGTCTTCACCCGCAGCCGCACCAATTGGGCGTCGCGCGCCAGCCCGCGCTGGATGATGGACGAAAGCACCATCAGATCAATGTTGCCGCCGCAGAGAACCAGCCCGACCTGCTTGTGGCGAAACCGCCGCCTGGACTTCAGCAGCGCGGCCAGACCGCAGGCGCCCGCGCCTTCCACCACGGTCTTCTCGATTTGCAGCAGCATCAGCACGGCATCCTCGATCTCGCCTTCCCCCGCCAGCAGGATGTCGCTGACGAGGCGTTGAACGACGCGCCGGGTCCGCCGCCCGGGATTTCTCACGGCGATGCCTTCGGCCACGGTGAACCGGTCGCAATGGACGGGTTGTCCGGCGATCCATTGGGCCATCGCGGGAAAGCGCTCCGACTGCACGCCGAACACTTCGAGATCCGGCTTGATGCCCTTGGCGGCCACGGCCATGCCGGCGATCAATCCGCCGCCCCCGATGGGGACGAGCAGCACCTCCAAGCCCGGCTGTTGCGCCAGCATTTCGAGCGCGATCGTCCCCTGCCCGGCCATGACCCGGTCGTCGTCGTAAGGATGCACCAGGGTGAGCTTGCGCCGCCTGGCCAGTTGCCGGGTGAAGCCGCTCGCCTCATCGAACGTGTCGCCCTCGAGTATCACCTCCGCGCCGTGCGCCCGCGTGTGCTCGACCTTCACGTTGGGCGTGTGCCGGGGCATGACGATAACCGCCGGGATGCCGAGCCGTTTGGCATGGTAGGCGACCCCTTGCGCGTGATTGCCGGCGGACATGGCGATGACGCCGCGCCGGCACTCCGCCGGGGCGAGCGAAAGCAGCTTGTTCAACGCGCCGCGCTCCTTGAAGGCCGCGGTGAACTGGAGGTTCTCGAACTTCAAGAAGACCTCCGCACCGGTGATCTTCGAGAGCGTGCGCGAGTACGTGCAGGGTGTCATCAGGAGGTTGCCCCGCAGTCGCTCCGCCGCGGCCTCGACATGTTTCAACGTCAGACTCATGAGGCGCGAAAGGTAACAGACCTGACGGCGAAAGCAGGCGATTTCGCGCGCGCGAAACCAGTTTGCGGATGCGATCGGCTGACTCACCCGGAAATCTCACCAGTGGGGCGGTCGCGGCATTCCTGACGGTCCGTGGGTGAGATTTCCGGGTCTGCCCCGGCAGAAGCGGATTACGCCTGGCGCGTTGGTCAACCGCACCACGGCCAATTCATGAAGGCGAAAAGGGTGGAGGGGGGACGGCTCGTCCCCCGCCGACGCGAGTGAAGAAGGTGTTTGTCGGCGACGAGGCCGTCGCCGCTCCACTTCATGAATTGGCCCTGCAACCGCACGGCCACAACTCCCTCCGGCTTGAAATCGCATCGCGGATTTCCTACGGTTGATCAGTGAACGCGACGCAGCCCGCCAGAGGACAGGCAGGAGAGATCCGGTTCGGCTTTCGCTGAGTCGACACATGAGCGTTTTCTACGATACACACGCGCATTTGAGTTCCCGCGAGTTTGCCGGGGATCTCGAGGACCTTTTGGCTCGAGCGGCTGCCGCCGGCATCACGCGCATTATCACTGTCGGCATTGATCTGCTGTCCAGCCAACGGGCTGTGCAACTCGCCAATGATCATCCAATCGTCTACGCAGCCGTCGGCTGGCACCCGACCCACGCCGATGACGCCCCGGAGGACGTGCGAGGCGACCTTCGAGACCTGGCGCGGCACCCGAGAGTCGTGGCCATAGGCGAGACGGGGCTCGACTACTTCCATCTCCCATCCAAACGAGGAGGGACCGCGGCGGATGATTTGCGGCATACGGCGAAACAGAAAGAGCTGTTTCGTCAGCACCTCGAACTGGCCGCCGAGATGGGGCTCAATTGCGTTGTCCATGAGCGCAGGTCGTTCGAGGATGCCCTCGAGGCTGTGCGGCCGTTCGCCGGGCGCGTGCGAGGGCAGTTTCATTGTTTTTCCGGGGATGTCGCCGCGCTGCAGCGGGTCCTGGCGCTTGGGTCGATCGTCAGCTACACAGGGATTCTGACCTTCAAGAACTCGGGAACAGTCCGGGAGGCATTCGCCGCCACGCCCCTTCAACACTTCATGCTCGAAACAGATGCGCCCTACCTGGCCCCCGAACCGTATCGGGGAAAGCGCTGCGAGCCGGCGTACGTCCGCGAGATTGCTGCCGCGGCAGCCGCGGTCAAGGGCATCAGCCTCGAAGAACTAAGCGAGGCGACCTGTGCCGCCGCGCAGGCGTTCTTTCCTCGAATGGGGCGCTGACATCGAGCCAACGGGCAATCGCTATGGAAGACACCAACACATTGATCGAGCAGCGTCGGACGAAACTGGCCGCTTTGCGCGCCCAGGGCCTCGATCCGTTCCGGAACAAATTCGCCCCCTCCGGCGGATGCGGCGAGACGCGCGCGCGGTTCGAGTCCGGCCAACTGGCCGAAGGCGCGCGCGTCGCCGTCGCCGGCCGCATCACGTCCCATCGCGACATGGGGAAGAGCCAGTTCCTCGATCTCAAAGACCAGAGCGGACGCATCCAGGTCTACGCCCAGAAACAGGTGCTGGGCGAGGCGCAATACGCCATCTTCAAGCATCTCGACCTGGCGGATTTTCTCGGGGTGACCGGCACGATGTTTCGCACGAAGACCGGCGAACCGAGCGTGCGGGTCGAGTCGTTCACCATCCTGGCCAAGGCCCTCCGCCCGCCTCCCGCCAAATGGCACGGCCTCGAAGACACGGAGATTCGCTACCGCCAGCGCTACCTCGATCTCATGTCGAACGACGACGTTCAACGCGTCTTTCTGCTTCGCAGCCGAATCCTGAGAGAAATCCGCGAGTTCATGCACGGACGCGGCTTTGTGGAAGTGGAGACGCCCATGATGCAGGCGATCCCCGGCGGCGCGGCCGCAAGGCCTTTTAAAACCCATCACAACGCGCTGGCTTGCGATTTCTATCTGCGCATCGCCATCGAACTCTATCTCAAACGCCTGCTCGTGGGCGGAATCGACCGCGTTTTCGAGATCGGACGCAACTTCCGCAACGAAGGACTCTCCCGCAAACACAACCCCGAGTTCACCATGCTCGAAGCCTACCAAGCCTTCGGCGACTACGAGTCGATGATGGACCTGGTTCAAGGACTGGTCTGCCACGTCGCCCAGAATGTCCTCGGAACCCTGCGCGTCGAACACAGAAACTCCGCGGGCGAGGTGGTCAAGACCATCGATCTCACCCCGCCCTGGCGCCGGGTCAAGTACAAGGACATCGTTCGCGAACGCGCGGGGGCCGACTGGTTCGACCTCCTACCCGAGCAACGGCGCGCACGCGCCGTCGAGTTGGGCGCCGAAATCGCGACTGAATACGAGGATTTCGAAGTGACCCAGGCTGTCTTCGAGAAACTGATCGAGCCGACGCTCATCAACCCCACCTTTGTCACCCACGCGCCGAAGGAGTTGATTCCGCTCGCCAAGCTTTCGCCCGAAGATCCGACCACGGTCGAGGTTTTCGAGTGCTGCATCAACGGCCAGGAGATCGCGCCGGCTTACACCGAGCAGAACGACCCGATCGAACAGCGCGAGCGGCTCGAACACCAGGCCGGCGGCGAGCAACAGAAACTCGACGAGGATTTCCTTGTGGCACTCGAACACGGCATGCCGCCGGCGGGAGGCATGGGCCTGGGCATCGATCGACTCTGCATGATGCTCCTGGGCCAGGAGAGCATCCGCGACGTGATCCTCTTCCCCCAGCTCAAGCCCAAAGATGTGGGTCGTTGACGAGCGAGACCGCGCGCCAACCACCCCCTGCTGGCCCCTTGGGTCTCTTCGGCCTTCACGCCACTCCGCCGGGAATCCATCTCGACCGGGGATCGCAACAGGCGTCGAGTCTCACGAACTCGGCACCCACTCTCCATCTCACGGTCCGCGCCTCCGCATGAACAGCAGGAACCCAGAACCCAGAGCGAGCAGGGCCCAGGTGGACGGTTCCGGAATCGACGGCACAGTGGACGGCGGCACCGGTTCGAGCCCACTGTCGCGGTACTGCTGCGCCGTCTCGAGCACGACGGCGCCGCTAACGGGCGTGACCAGTTGATAACGCCCAGCCATCTCGACCGCCGCCTCCGTCATCCGCGACGCCGCTAATCGCCTGATCTCGTCCTTGGCCCAGAGCCGCACCAGGTGTGACGAGGCCTCAGCCCCTTCTCGGGGTGCGGCGGATACGTCGATCTCCCGCTCCTGCGCCCACTCCCATCGGCTGCCTGTGTCCGTCCATGAGCGGAAGAGCGCCCCAAGATCAGCAGCCAGATCTCCTGTGCGCGGCAGCAACTGAACCGCGGCGACCCCATCAAGCGCTTCAAGAAGGCGGTTCGGCCCCACTCGAGTCTGCACTGCCATCAGGCGCGGACCGTTGGGCCTGCGCTCGTAGCGCTGACGCAACCCCTCCGCGCTCTCGAGCGCCACCGGCACCGGAGCACAGATCCAGACAACCAGACTGTCGGGCCTCTGCACGGCAACATCCCATGCCTCGACCAGCGCAGGCACGTTGTCCTGCCCTCCACGGACCCTCCATCTGGCCAATCGGTCGCGCGTGTCAGTGCTGACCGCTCCGACCGAAACCGGTTCGTCACCGGCGATCATCACAGACGCTTCGACGGTCGAAGGCAGTTCGGCCAGGGCCTCTGCCAGGGCTGGCATCTGATCCATGCCTTGGGAACCGTCGATCACCAGCACCATGCGAGCGGGCGGACGAACCGCCGCCGCGCGCAGCGTCCGACGCACGACGTCCGGCGTGGCGCCACGTGTGTCCCGAGCCCAGACCTCGCGCACGGCGCCTTCACGCGAGACTTGGACAAAGTTCCTGGCCAGCCAGAGGTCGGTTTCCTGGGCCTGCCCCCGGATCGCATGCCAGCCCTCCCTGGGTTGCTCCGTCTGAAGCGCGCCGCCCGAGCTGGTCAGCGGTCGCGGGCCCTCGACCCACAATTGATGACGAAACGTCTCGTGGATCGTGAAGTTCCTCTCGATCGCGTGCGGCCAGCGCATGAGGCCCGTCTCAGCCGACTTCATTTCGAGCGGGGCCGTGATCCCCAAACGCACTTTCATAATCCCGCCGTCCGGCGGCACGGGAAAACACTGCACCAGGACACGGTCCGGACCGGCGGTGGTGACCAACACAGGATCCCGCCGCTGGCGCACGATCTTCTCGTACGCTTCTCTGACCTCGCCACGCCCTGCAAACGCCGCCTCCCTCTCCTCTCCATTCACCCAGAGTGTCAGGCGGGAGACGACGCCGCCCGGCGGGAGCAGGATTTGGGCGCGGGCCTCGCGCTGGCGAGCGCTGGCGTTCTTGAACTCCATCGTCCATTCGCAATAGGCGATCGCCGCATCCGGTTCCACAACGGCATCCAGCCGTGAACTGTGCAACGTGAGACCCTTGATTCGCCCGCCCACTTCCTCGCCCGCCTGGTCGAAGTCCCAAGTCCAATCGTCCAGGCCGGCCCAGCGTGCCCGCCCAGTCCGCACCTTCGGGGCGGGAACGCTGTTGAACGGCTGCCCGGTCACACGGTAGTAGATCTCGCGCGCCTTCTCGGGTCGCGTCGCGCGCCCGCCCGTAACGACCCACCCCACCAGATCCATGTTCTCGGCCGCCCGCGTGCGCCCGTAGCAATCCCGCAGAAGCACGTCGCGGTCGCCCCAGTCGCGGAGCAGTTGAATCCCGCGCCGGATGGTCCTCGGATCATCGTCCGTCGCCAGCGTCAGCCCATAACGGGTCAACGCTTCCGGGGTCTCGAGGAAGACCAGCCCTGCCAGGCCGACAGCGAATCCTGGCCATACGCCCCGAACGGCGCCGGGGCCGATTGCCGCGCGCTGAACTCGCAAACGCCGGATCAGGAGGAGCGTGACGATCATCGAGAGCACCGGGGATAGTGGCAGCAGACCCCAACCGTAAAAGACAATGCCCAACAAGCCCGGCAGCATCAAAGGGAGAAAGAGCAGCGCATAGTAGAGTTCGACCCCGACCGCCACGCCGCTTGCCCAGCCCACCCAGCCACGACCCGCTTCGCCACCCTGGCGCAGGGCTCGCCAAAGGAGTCCGTTGGTCAGGGGAACCATCGCCACCAACGCCACATGCCAGAGTGTCGGGAGCGGATCGAAGAAGGCCCCGGCGCACATGCCAGTCATCCATTCGATCAGCAGTGCGATGGTCGGCAGCACAATGCCGAAGCCAATTGCCATTGCGTTGGCCAAAGGGCCTCGAGACCTCGGATCGGCAGTCGCAAGCGCGCTCGACCGGCCTTCGTGGCGCCCCGAAGCCTCGGACGCCGGCGGCTCTGGCGCACCGATCCGGGCCAGCAACCGGCGGACATCCTGTTCGGTCACGACTTCGAGTTGGGAGCTCGCGGCCTCCTGCTCGATGTGACGGCGCAGATCGTCGATCACCTCGGCGACATCGGCCCCCGACGCTTCGAGTGCCGTCCGCACGCGATCGAAGTACTGTTCCAGCTCCTCCCGGGCTGCGGCTGTCCACGTCCTCATGCGATTGCTCCTCGTTTCCGCAGGATCCTGGCCCCCTGGTTGAGGCCGTCCATGTACTGCTGCATCAGTCCCAAAACCTCACGGCCCGCTGAACTCAAGGCGTAATACTTGCGCGCCGGCCCCTCGGGCGATTCCTCGAGTCGCGCGGTCACCAAACCCTGGACGCGCAAGCGCGAGAGCAGCGGATACAGCGTTCCTTCGGTGACCCCCAGTCCGGGCAGATCCACCAGCGTCTTCACCAACTCGTAGCCGTACCGCTCCTTCTCGGCCAGCGCGCTGAGCACGCAGAGGTCCAACAGACCCTTGCGCACCTGCACCGTCCAGTTGTCGAAATAGTCGTTCATGAGGCTCGCGCCAGGACCCGCGGCGGCTCGGCCCATCCCCAGATCGCCACACGCAACGCCACCGCCAATCCCAACGACATGGATCCCCCAAAACCAATCCAGTCGCCCGGATCGATCTGCCCGGGTCGATCAAACCGCAACTGAACCGCCGCCGTCACGGCCCACAAGGCCAGCAAGATCATGCCCCACACGCCCACCGAGCGGACTGAGCGCAAGCCGGACCCGACGATGGCGAAACTGACCAGAAGTGTCGGCGTGTGGAGAAACAACGCCACCGCCCAGACGTCATCGCGGTGGCGGACGTCCTGCATCGCTCCCCAAAGAGCCAGCAACGTCCACGCCGAGAGCGGCCCGGCCAGCACGAACCAACGCAGCCGAGGCCAGACAACGAGATGGCGGGCGCCGATACACTCGATCCACAGGCCCCAGCCAACCAAAGCGCCCACGCCGCTGAGCGAGAGCAGGAGAAGCCAATTCACCCCGTACGCGGAGGCAGGGCCGGCATACGCAGTCCAGCCCGGCAGGAACTCGACGGACCGTGTGGGGTCCTCGAACGCGGGTTGAAGCCGGATGACCTGCGTCAATGCCAGGAAGAACGGGAGCCAGCCGGCGACGGCGAGGATCGTCGCCCGGCTCACGGGACGAATCGGTTGGCGCGCGTCATCACCCATGCTGCGTTCCTCTCTACCGCGTGTTCATATGTACCTTGTCTTACATAGTACATGGCTTGGATGATGTCAACGAGTTTCTTGGGGGATGCTCCTTCCTCGCGCCTCGCTCCAGGCCGTTTTGGGCACAACGAAACACCAGCCAATTGTGAGACACCACACTAGCCCGGATCAGGTTCAGCGCGGAGCCAGTGATCGATGCGGGCTAGCTGACGGCGATCATCGAGACCCGTTCGTTGCGCGCATTCCTCGCATAGCCCTGGGCGCGGGGATCGAGCAGGGGTTGGCCGTCCACGAGGAAGAGGTAGAGATGATGCCCGTGGTGCAGCGGAATCTGCGCCGCCCAGCCCCCGTCGGGTTGGCGGCGCATCGGATTCGCGTCCGCCTGCCAGTCATTGAAGTCTCCGATCACCGTGACATGACGCGCCTCGGGCGCGTTGCAGAAGAAATTGACCGGCTTGAGCATGCGCTTAGCCGAGTACCGCGCCGCCCCATCGTGTGGTTTCAATGCCGCCGCTTGCATCATGCCATACATGGCTCGTTGGACCGCGCGCAGGATTTGCCCGGTCAACTCGACCGTGCTAGTGGCTCCCGCCGCTCACGCTGCGCCCGGTTCGATTCTGAGGATTAGCAAGTCGCGTGCCGAATCGGGTGAGGGCGGGCAGCACGCCGCCGCGAGGATGAGCATCGGATGAGGGAGGGACGGGGTCAGAGGTCCGTGGAGTGCACCCTCCCAACTCACCATTGGATGATGCTGCCCCGGGTCAGGGGACCCGGCCTACTAGAGGCAGACGTCGGTGTTGTAGGCCGCGTGCCCTCACGCGGCGCGAGAACAGACACCGGCGCAAGCGCCGGGTCAGGGGACCCGGCCTACAATGCTGTTGGCTTGTGGTGTCCTCAAGCGGCGCAGCTTCTGACGCTGTGTGCAGCCTCATCGGTCTGAGGCCGAGGCTCGCTAATCGAAAGTCATCTCGAAGCTGACGACGTTGCCGGCGAAGCGTGTCTTGATTTTGCAGTTGCTCTTGTTGAACACGGCCTGCATGGCCTTGTTGTCCGTGAGCACTTCGGCCGTGAAGCCGTGAATGCCGTTGCGGCGCGCCGTGCGGATCAGGTAGCGCAGCATCGCGGTGCCGATCCCGCGATTCTGCCATTCGTCGTGAACGACGAAGGCGACCTCGGCCATGTTGTGTTTGGGATCCAGATAGTAACTGCCGACGGCGATGATGTTCTCGCCGTGCGCCTCGGGCAATGTCGCGACGACGGTCACGTCGTTGCGATGGTCGATGTAGACGAACTCCTGAAGCTCCCGGCGCGGGACGGCGCGGCGAAAACTCATGAACCGGTAATACATCGTCTGCTGCGACAAGGCGTAGAACAGATCGCGCATTCGCGGCTCATCGGTCGGGTGAATTGGGCGGAAGTTGATCTGGGTGCCATCAGCCAGAAGGTGGGTCGTGCGCAGTTCCTTGGGGCCGACGTGGATCTTGCCCTCCTTGTCGGACATGGAGGCGGAGAGGTACTTGGCCTCGATGGCCTCCCGCAGCAACTGGGCGCGGTAGTTCGGATGGGCGATGCAGATCAGGGCCAGCGCACGCTCCTGAATGCTCTTGCCGTGCAGATAAGCGACGCCGTACTCGGTGACGACGTAGTTCACCCCGGCGCGCGTTGTGACGACTCCCGCGCCCGGACTGAGGCGCGTGACGATCCGGGAGATGGTGCCGTTCTTGGCGGTCGAGGGCAGGGCGATAATCGCCTTTCCGCCGTGGGCCTTGGCCGCGCCCCGGTTGAAATCAACCTGGCCACCCACGCCCGAAAAGAACCGGGTGCCGATCGAGTCCGCGCACACCTGGCCGGTCAGATCGACTTCGAGGGCGACGTTGATCGCCACCATCTTGTTTTGCTGGCTGATCACGTGGGGATCATTCACGTACTCCGTGGGGTGAAAGGCGAACATCGGGTTGTTGTCGATGAACTCGTACAACTGCTTGGTCCCCAGGCAAAAGCTGGCCACAATCTTGCCGCGATCGACGGTCTTTCGCGAGCCGTTGACCGCGCCCGACTGGACGAGCTCGACAATCCGGTCGGAGACCATCTCGGTGTGCACACCCAGGTCCTTCTTGTCCTTCAGAAATCCCAGCAGGGCCTGCGGAATCCGACCGATGCCCACCTCGATGGTCGCGCCGTCGTCGATCAGGGCCGCGATGTTCTCGCCGATTTGCTTTGTCTCCTCGGTCAACTCCATCTCCGGAACTTCGAGGATGGGATCGTCGACAGGCACGAGAACATCCAGGTCATACACATGCACGAACGAATCGCCGAGGGTGCGGGGCATGTTGGGATTCACCTGTGCGATGACGAGCGACGCGTTCTCGGTTGCGCATTTCACAACGTCGACGGACACACCCAGACTGCACATGCCGCGCTCGTCCGGGGGCGTGACCTGGATCAGGGCGGCATCCAGGGGCAACTGACCCGAGTTGAAGAGCCCCGGGACATCGGAAAGATGGATGGGGGTGTAGTCCCCCAGGCCTTCCTGAATGATGCCCCGGACGTTCTCCGCGATGAAGAAGCTATTGACCCGAAAGAACTGGGTCATTTCCTTGTGGGCATAGGGGGCGTCGCCGAAAGTCAGCAGATGAATGATCTCGGTGTCGGGAAGTTCGTAGGCCCGTTTTGTGAGAGCACTGACCAACTGGAGCGGTTCCGCGCACCCGGTGCCGATGAAGATGCGCTGACCGGGGCGGATCTTGGCCACAGCCTCGTCGGGCGTGGCCGTCATCGACTTATACTTCTCTCTCCACTCCGGATCGTAAGTGACGTTGATGTTCTTCATGTTAGTTCGCAAGTTTGGAGAGGGTCATCCGGGCGTCGGCGGCGTAGGCCTCCGTGCCCACTTCGCCCACAATGTAGGGGTTGATGTCCAGCTCCCTGATCTCGGGATAATCGGTCGCCAGTTGGCTGATGCGCTGGAGCGCGCTGGCGAGCGCATGGAGGTCGACGGGCGCCTGGCCGCGCGCCCCTTTCAGCAAGGCATACGAGCGCGTCCCCATGAGCATCTGCATCGCCTCCTCCTGCGTGATCGGCGCCAGGTGGAACGTCACGTCCTTCATGACCTCAACAAAAATGCCGCCCAGACCGAACATGAGCATCGGTCCGAACTGCGGGTCCCTTGTCATCCCAAGAATGACCTCGCGCCCGCGGTGGCCCATCTTCTCGACGTAGGCGCCCCGGATGAAGGCGTTGGGCGCGCGCCTCTGGACGCGCAGCATCATCAGGTCAAAGGCATCACGCACCTGCTCCGCCGCGGCGAGGTTGATCCGCACGCCGCCGAAGTCCGATTTGTGAACGATGTCCGGGGACGAGATCTTGAGCACGACCGGGTAACCGATCCGGTTGGCCACGTCGACGGCTTCGTCGGCATCCTTCGCCAATGCGCCCGGAAGAATCTTGAAATCGTAGGCGCGCAGGATGTCCTTGGCCTCGACTTCGCCCACCCGCTCGATATCGCTCCGGGTGTGCCATTGAATGACGCGGTCGACGCGGCGGCGATTGACCGGGAACCGGCTTACAATCCGAGCCGGGCGCCGTCGCCACGCCGCGTAATCGCACATGGCCCGCAACGCGGCCACCGCGCGGTCGGGCGCCGGATAGTTCGGAATCCCGAGTTCCATGAGCCGCGCCTTGCCCGCTGCCACCTCCTCGCCGCCCATGAACGCGGTGAGCAGCGGCTTTTTCCCCTTGTTGGCCGCCGCCAGCTTCTCAGCCAACTCGAGCGGCCGTGTCATGTTCTGCGGCGTGGCAACAACCAGAATCGCGTCGATCGTGTCGTCCTCCTGCAGGATCTCGAAGGCCTTGAGGTACCGCTCCGGTTCGGCATCGCCGATCACATCCACAGGATTGCCAAACGAGGCGGTCGCGGGCAGCACCGCGCGCAGTCGCTCCTTGGTCGCATCCCCCGGAACCACCATCTTGAGCCCCATTGTCTCGGCCGCGTCGGCCGCCATGATGCCCGGACCGCCCGCGTTGGTGATGACACAGACCCGCTCACCGGCGGGGAGCGGTTGGGTGGAAAAGGCCATGGCGTAGTCGAACAACGCCTCGAAATTCTCCGCCCGGATGACGCCCGAGCGCTTGAACGCCGCGCCGTACGCGATGTCGGCTCCGGCGAGGCTGCCGGTGTGGGAAGAGGCCGCCTTGGCCCCGGCCTGGGTGATGCCCACCTTGAGAATCACGACCGGCTTGACAGCCGCCGCCTGCTCGGCAACGCGCAGGAACTTGTCCCCCTCCTTGATGCTCTCGAGATAACCCGCGATCACCCGCGTCTCCTTGTCCTCCGCAAGCGCCTGGATGAAGTCGACTTCGTTCAGGTCCGCCTTGTTCCCGAAGCTGATGACCTTGCCGAGACCCAACTCCTGGCTTGCCGCCCAGTCGAGGATGGCCACGCACAAGGCGCCGGACTGCGAGATGACCGAGATGTGGCCGGGCGGCGGCACCGTGGGCGCAAAGGTGGCGTTCATGGCATGGTGCGTGTTCAGCACGCCCAGACAGTTGGGCCCCATCATCCGCACGCCGTGCGCCTGACAGAGCGCGACCAGCTCCTTCTCGGCCTCGGCGCCCTTGGCGCCGACCTCCTTGAACCCGGCGGTGATGACAATCACGGTCTTGGCGCCGGCATCGATCGAGTCCTGGATGGCCTGTCTGACGTACTTGCCCCCCACCACCACGACGCTCAGGTCGATCTTGCCTCCGTACTCCCCGAGGTTCTTGTAGCACTTGACGCCGAGGATCTCCGAGGCTTCCAGGTTGATCGGGACGATCGTGCCCTTGAACCCGCCACGGGTCAGGTTGTGCATGAAGGCGTAGCCGACCTTCTCCGGATTCCGTGACGCACCAATGACCGCCACGGTCTGTGGGTAAAGCAATGTCTCAAGCATACTCGTAATCTTTCAAGGCCGCCCCGCGAAGCAGCAACCCGCTCTTGGGCCGAATCCACGTCATCCCGCGTGCCGCCAGACATCCGCCCCGAAATGCAAGGGAATCCGCGCCCGGGCAGTTCCAACGGCAATTCAGCCACCGCGGTCAGGTTAGAGATTCCCGCGCCGATTCACTCGTCCGGAATTGGCGAAAGCGCGCCATTTTTTGGAGAAAAGGGGTCGGTCCGAGAATTGATGAACAAGGTCGCCAGGAAACCGCCCGCCCCATCTGGCGAATCGCCGCGCCGGGACACTCGATGCGAAGATGACGCGCTAGACACGTTCCGCCGCGTGAGGCCATGCGGCCCGCGGGGTTGGAGACCGGGTTCCTTGGCCCGGCGCTGCATCATGGATATCGCCCTGGATAACAGCCGTGGCCGGACCGACCGGAATGCCTCGGCTTCGGATTATCGGACCGCCCCCTTTTGCAGCACGGTCTCTTCCGCTGTCAGCAGGCACGCGTGCATGGCACACGAATCCGGAGCGGCGCGCAACCGCTCGAGCACGTCGGTCTTCTGGGCCACCAGGCACAGACGCGCCAGCGTGTGCAGGTGCAGTCGGTCCTCCTGACAACCGAGCATGAAAAACAACTCGGTGGGCAGACCGTCGGGGGCGCCATAGTGAATCGGACAGACCGTGCGGCCCAGAAGCAGAAAGGACGCAGTGAACCGGTATGGGTCCTGGGAACGCGGGTGGAGAAACGCCACCCCGCCCGGCACCGCCGTCGAGCAGAGGGCCTCTCGAGCCTGGAGGCTGGCCGTCAGTTCCTGCGGATCGCAAACCCATCCCGTGCGCTTGGCCATGTCGACCAGATCGTGCAGCACGGCGGCCTTGGTCTTTGCCGTCATGGCCGCGTCAATCTGATCGGGCCGGATCAGGCGGGGCAGGAGCGGCGCGTCGGATGACAGGGCGCAGGCGTGCGGCCACGAGGATTCGTCGTGTCGCGCCGACTCGCCCGCCGCCGCCCCCAGGATGTGGCGCGACGCCCAATCGTCCAGGTCCTGCCTGCGGAACACCGTGCGGTCACCGCGGGTCTCGAACGGGACGAGCCGGTCTTTGACAAGACTCTCGAGTTGCGTGCGTCGAAGATGGAGGTGCTCCGCCGCCTCGTCGAGATTGAGGAACCGGTACGGCATGCGGGTGGTCCCGTCTACTGGGGTGCGGCCTCGAGCATGAAATAGCGGGTGTCACGCTCCGGCGAGATCGCGGGGAGACGGACTTCGACCTGCCAGGTGTTCTCGTCCAGCACGTGGGTGACCGTGGCCGGATCGAGATCGACGCCGACGACCGCGTCGCGCCATGCGATCGGCGCGCTCAGATTGTGCGCAATCTTCAAGGTATATCGAACGTCGGTGAAGCTGCTGTTCAGACGCGCATACCCGAGCCAGAGCCCGTCGTCCTGGCCGCGGATCGACACCGAGGATCGGGCGAAGCGCTCTTCGTCGGTCATTCCGTCATTGCGCCGCATGCCGAAGGCGTAGAGCGCGAAGTTGCTCATCCCCGCGAAGCCGGATGGGGCCTCGGGTGAGGCGGCCGCACCGCCCAGAATCTCCTGTTCGCTGTAATTCGCCACCTGCCACCGCTCGTAGCCTGTCGGCACATGAGCCGGGGCGGAGTCGGGGCGGAATCGGCCCACCAGCGTCACCGGCATTTGGCCAACGAACACAGCGGGGCTGGGATTCGCGATTGCCGTGCCCACCCAGCCGTCGAACAGATAGCCGGCGTCTGGCACGGCCTGCACCGGGACAGGCAGGCTGCGGAAAAATCTGCCAGTCCACTCGGCGCGGTCGGCCACGCCCTCGGTTGTCGTGTCAATAACGACGCCGTTGACGGCAAACCGCCCGCCTGCTCCGCCGGGATCGTTGTTCTTGACCGTCAGTGTCCCGGTTCCTCCGAGGCCGAAGTGTTGGTCCAGATGGTCCCACGAGACGTCGTGGCGGGTGGCCGTATACTGGACCAGGACCTGGCTGACCGCGTCGAGCCACTGCGCCTCCGTGTAGGCGCGGCCCCAGCGGCGGAAGTGTGTCTCGATTTCGGGCGCGATGACGGCGGCGGCATCGGAGATAATGCGTTGGAGGCGCTCGGGGCGGAAGGTGGTGTTGAGCAGGTTGGCGTAGCGCGTCACGAAACGGTTCCTGAAATCCATGTTCGACCAGAGCTGATTGATCAGGAAACCGGGCTCCCTGCCGCCTGTCATGTTCTTCGAGGAGAGATAGGCGAACATGTCGAAACCGGACCCTTCCGCGCCGGCGACATCCAGGTCATAGAGCATCCAGCGCCAGCGTGTGTCGCCGTACTTGCCGGAGGAGGCGACCTGGTTGGTGTGGGCTCTCCAGAAATCGCAATTGTTGATGGGCCAATCGGTGTTGGCGAAAAACGTCTCGGCGATGATGTAATCCGCATAGTTGTTGACATCGATCGACGTCTGAAGCTGGGCGTAGTTCTCGGGTTGGCTCGGCGGGTTCGCCTGGATCCAGTCGATGAGCGCCTCATACTCTTCATCGGCGTTCCTGTCGCCGTCGATCCGCTCGATCCGGACCTTGTCTTTGTCGAGCGGGTCCTCCTCATGCATGAGAATGTCGCAGTTGTCAGCCTCGAGTCCGTAACGGGTGGCAAGGTAATGCTTGTCGAAACTCTCGCGCAGGTTATGGATCCCCCAGTACTCGCCGTTGATGTAAACCACGGTCGGCCGGTAAGCCATCACCGAGATGTCCAGCCCTCGGACCATTCTGTGAAACACGGCGTCCTTGAGCATGGTGGCGACCCCGGCATGGTCTGGCCCATACCAGTCGTTGCCGCTGCTGCGCAGCAGGAACCGCTTGTACTCGGTCGCGGCTTCGTCCGGAAAGAGTCGATATTGGACCCGGTCCGCCCCGTATTCGCCCAGGCGGGCCAGCAGGTAAAGGGCCTTTTGCGGCATTGCCCGTGTCCCGCCGCCGTGCATGGCCACGCCCAAAAGCTGAGTGAACGCAGCCTTTGTCTGATTGGTCTCGAAGAACTCGATCTGCACCGGGCGCTCCCAACTGTCATCCTCGCTCTCCTGATGATAATTGGCGTGAGGCTTTCCCCATTTGTTCTGCCCGTATCCTTCGGGGGAATCGGCGTAGTACTTCCCCGGCACGTAGAGGCCGGACGTGAACCCGAAGAGATTGCTCGCGTCGGTGATCAGGGAGACGGTCGGCAATGCGCGGTTCGCGAAACCCGGTCCGATGAAATAGGTGCCACGTGTCTCGGGAGAGCAGTGTTTGTTGTCGGCCGAGACGGCGATGGCCCGCAACACCACCGCCCTGGTCACGCTCCCGAGCGGGGCCTGCCAGGCGGCACCCGGCACAGCGTCGGCGATCTCCACCGGGCTGGTCCGGACCCACGAGAGTCCGGAGGTCAAGGGGGCCGCGGCGCTGACCGACACCGCATTGCCGCTGTAGACGAACGCCGTCGAGTCCCGCGGATCGCTCCCATCCAACGTGTAAAACACCCTGTAACCCGCGGTCATTGTCCTGAGGACCACGCTTTGCCCGGACGCATAGACACCCGGCGGGATCGAGAAAGTCGGCTTTTGCGAAACCAGCGTCTCGGCGTACTTCGTCTCGTACGTGGCATTGGGCAGACCGGGTGTGGGGATCTCGTACACCTTCATAGCGCCGGTGAAACCGTCCGGCACAAGTCCGTACGACTTGTTTTCGCCGATCTCGTAACCTGGAGAATCGAGTCTGTGGATGCGCGTGAGGGAATTGTTGAACAGATGCACATGCTCGCCGTCCTTGCTCAGGCCGAAGCGGCCATGAATGATGGGCACCTGCTCGTTGACCAACGCCGTGAGGGTCAAATCCATGATCAAGTCGGCACTCGACACGGAGGCCTGGTGCACCTCGACTGCCAACACGTTGGCGCCCTGAGACAAACCGGTCGCGGGCAAAGCGTTCGTGGTCCACCAGGTGGGCGGGACCTCCATCGAGGCAAGCGTGGCGTGGCTGACTGCGCCGGCGGGCATGTTCTGGCGCAGGACTTCAGTGCCGTTCAGATAGACGACCATGCCATCATTGACACGGGCCTTGACCACCAGGCCGGTGATCACAGACGGGTTGATGACGTTGAATGTCTTCCGGAAATACGCCGCCGGATGGCGGCTGTCCGGATTGGCCCCGTAAGCCAGGATCGTCGCGCAGTCCAGGTCGAGCGTGCGGTCGTTGTAGCCGAGAGGCGCCATGCCTGAAGCCCAGGCGCTGTCGTTGAAGCCGGCGGACTTCCAGGCGGCCGCCGGCGCGCCCGAATCGGAGGCATACCTCCAGACCGTATTCTCCCCAATCAGCGCAATGTCCGGGGCGTTGGTCCACGCCGTGTATTCGGGCAGATCGGAGTTGGCGAAGACCACCAGCGTGCCTCCAGGCGCAATCACGTAGTTCGGCAACCTGACACCTTTGGCTTCGTCGTAAGGATTGCCGTCTCCCAACCCGTAATTCGACACGTTGACACTGCCGGGCCCGGAGTTGTAGAGCTCGATCCAATCCGAACTCGTGTCGCCGGTCTCGTCGGCGAAAGCCGAGTTGTCGTAGCAGACCTCGTTGACCACAAGGGCAGCGCGCGTCCAGACGGACGCCGCCACAAGCGCGCTCAACCAGACGGCCGCGATCCACAGTCGATCCCTCATCGAAGGCTGCATTCGGGCGGCTGTGTCCGACACCGGGCGGCGGAGGCGAAACCAATTGTGACGATTCATAGTGCCAGCTCCAGCAATTCGCGTGCCCGTCTGAATCCGGGCACCAAACCTGGTGAGGGTATCAATGACCAGGAGAGGGCGCAAGCGACCGAAGAGCGCGCCGACAGGGCCAACATGAAGTGGAGCGGCGACGGCCTCGTCGCCGACAAACACCTTCTTCACTCGCGTCGGCGGGGGACGAGACGTCCCCCTCCACCCTTTTCGCCTTCATGAATTGGCTGTGGCGCGCCGACCGAACACGGTACATCTGGTTGTTGTCGGTGTTCTGTCGCCCGGTGAGGGCACCGGGCCTACACCGGATGGAGACTTCGATGACCATTGTCAGCCAGGAGGCCGCGATGTAGCCTCTTGGGCCTGAAGAGCGTCGGCAGCGGGTGGCTGCCTGAAGGACCGATGCGCAGCATCGCCGGGAGTGTCTGCCGCGGACAATGACGGGGATCCCAGTCCGATGTTTCTGATCGACACGTTGATACTGGTCACGGGTGTCTTGCTGCTGCTGGGACTTGCTTCGAGCAAACTCTCGGCGCGGCTGGGCATGCCAGTGCTCGTCCTGTTCCTTTTGGTGGGCATGATGGCGGGATCGGAAGGGATCGGGGGCCTCGAGTTCGAGGATTACGGCCTGGCTCATGCGATCGGCACGGCGGCCCTGGCGGTGATCCTCTTCGACGGCGGACTTGGCACTTCACTGGCGGCGATCCGCGTGTCCTGGAAGCCGTCGATTCTGTTGGCCACGGTTGGTGTGCTGGTGACCGCGGTCATCACCGGTGTGGCGGCATCCTGGATTCTGGGCATTTCGCTGATGGAGGGTCTCTTGTTGGGCAGCATTGTGGGTTCGACGGATGCCTCGGCCGTGTTTGCCATTCTGCGCTGGGGCGGCGTGGGTTTGGCCAAGCGCATCGCGGCCGTGCTCGAAGTCGAGAGCGCATCCAACGACCCCATGGCGATCTTTCTGACGATCGGGTGCATCGAGGTTCTGCTGGGGCACGTGACCATTGGACCGAGCCTGTTGGGTCTGTTCGCTTCACAGATGGTGATCGGGGGGATCTGGGGAGTCGCTGGAGGCTATGCCACCGCTTGGCTGGTCAATCGCATCGAGTTGGGGGCCGCCGGCATGTACCCCGTCCTTGTCAGCGCCTGTTGCCTCCTGATTTTCGGAGCGGCCGCCCAGTTGGGCGGCAGCGGCTTTCTGGCTGTTTATCTGGCCGGGGTGGTCATCGGCAACCGTCGATTGGCCTTCCAGCGGAGCATCCGGAGGTTCCACGATGCCCTCGCGTGGATGGCCCAGATCGTGATGTTCGTCACGCTCGGTTTGCTCTGTTTTCCGAGTCGAATGTGGGATGTGGGCGGAAAAGCCATCCTGATCTGCATCGTGCTGATGTGCGTCGCGCGCCCGGTTGCGGTGCTGGTTTCGGCCATGCCCTTTCGTTTTACCGGACGTGAACTCGCTTTCATGTCGTGGGTGGGGCTCAAGGGGGCTGTGCCGATTACACTGGCGACGTTCCCGTTGATGTTGGCCACACCCGGGGCATCGTTGCAGGCGCCCCTGATCTTCGATGTGGTCTTCTTCATCGTGGTGCTCTCAGCCGTCATCCAGGGAACCAGCCTGACCCCCGCGGCACGATGGCTGGGCCTCGAACGTCCCCGAGACCCGGAACCCCCGGTGACGCTCGAGATCAGCTCTCTCCGGCACGTGGACGGCGAAGTGGTCGACTACGCAATCGGCGAAGACTCGCGCGCGGCGGGGCGCATGGTGAAAGACCTGGCTCTGCCGGGAGGCGTCGTCATCGCGTTGATTGCGCGCGGGGACCGGGTCATTCCCCCGCAGGGCATCACCCGCATTCATACTGGCGATCACGTCATTCTCGTGCTGCGACCGGGCACCCAACCGCTGGTAAATCAGGTTTTCGGGCGCATCAGCGACAAGCCTGCCATGGTCCCCAAGGCCATCGAGTTCCCTTTCCGCGGCTCGACCACCGTGGGCGAACTCGAGGAGTTTTACTCGATTCACATCGACGCCCCGCCGAAAACCACTCTGGACGAGGTGATGAGACGCGAGCTTGGCCCGGAGCAAACCGTGTTGGACGCCGTTGTTGTGTTCGGTCCCCTCAGATTTCGCATCCAACGCCTCTCGGAGACCGGCACAATCGAGTTGGTGGGCATGGCCATCCTGTCCGAGTCGGAGGAGACGGCGTCGGAAGCGGAACGTCCCGAAGACGGAATCGGTTGAAATCGGGATGAGAGGACTCTCTCGATCTCCAATGAGCGCCGAAACTGTCTCGCCGAAAGTCTTGCCGAAAACTGCTTGCCCCTGCGAGTGTGTGGGGCATAGTACCGGCCCGTTGACGTGATGCGGTGCAGACACACGCCGCCTTCATTCACCAAGCCGTTCTTTGGGTTTTGTTCGATTTGCAGCTTGGGCAGCAGAGCATGAGCAAGAGAAGTTCTGCGGCAAGCCGGCACGGGTTGCCCGATCGAGGGCTGCATCGGTTTGTTTCATTGACTCGTTGTAAGTTGCTTTTAGGCAGTGTTTTGTGGGTTGGTAGCTCAGCGGTAGAGCAGCGGCCTTTTAAGCCGTTGGTCGTGGGTTCGAGTCCCACCCGACCCACCAAATCCAAGCGTAAACTTTTCCAGAAATTACTTGACTGGATTTGGCTATGTGATATAAACGCCGCACGACTTGGTCGCTCCAGGTCGTGTTTCGGCCGAATCAACAGTAAAAAGAAAGGTAAAGATGAAGAAAACACTCACAATGGCTGTCGCCACGCTCATCGTGGGAGCAGTCACAGCGAGCGCAGCGATTACCACTTCAGTCATTCTGGAGACCGGAGATGACCTGATCTTCGACGGCACGTGGAATCCGTTGAATGATGGTGACACGGGGACTGCAGGCGGTACTTTCTGGACTGCAGACGTCACCGGAAAGGTCATTGATCTCGGTGGCGGGGTCAACATGTACACCATCGCTGTGAAGGGTAAGCATAACGTCGGTGGCGCACCTCAGTGGGCAACCTTGGGGGTTGGCCTGTTCGACATTGCTGGATCCCAGGGCTGGGCCACCACTTCGGTGCCTCATGGTACGGGCGATGATGTATGGGCGCTGACCGCGAAAATCAACCCTGCCGGCACAATGAAGTTCAACGTCAGTGCTAACCATCCGATCCCTGAACCGGGTTCGTTCGCGCTGATCGCTGGTCTGGGCTTGGTTGGGTTTGCGGCTTATCGCCGCACACGGGCCTAAGCCTGACGACAGGCAGTACACTCCTTCGCAAGGCGCCGAGCAATCGGCGCCTTTTCTTTCCGCCCAGACCGACGACGGATTCGTCCGATCGGTCTTGATCTCAAACAAAGGGGATGCCATCAAGCAAGCTTGAGGCATGAGAATCGATAAGGGAATGTCGGGCGCACAACGGGCCGAGTGCATCTGGTTGTGTCGGTGGTAGTCACCCAGTGAGGGCACCGGGCCTACAACAGATGGAGACTCCCGGCGTGGGCCGCGTGCCCCCACGCGGCGCAAACCCGGTTCCCACCGACAATTCACAGATGCACTGGCACCGCTGCTGCGAATCAGCACGTTAACTTGGCTGTCACCAACCGCAGCCGGAGCCCGACGCAGAACCAGCCACATTCAGCCCAAACCGATCCGGCTTGCAGAGGGTGGTCGGCGACGCGCCCGGCGGAGTAACAGAGAAAATGCACCGCTCTGGCAGTCGCTTGAAGCCACCGCCAGAGTGGTCAATGCCGAGAATGTTCTGGGCCGCCCCAGAAAAGAGACTCTAGTTTGCCTGACCGGCGATCGAGGGTGTCGCCCGCACGCGATAGAACTTGATGGCCTGATCGTTTGCAGCGGCGTCAGTTAGAACGAGTTTTCCGGCCGCATTGGCTCGCCCACTCGCGACGCTATTCCAAGCGGACGGCCTCACGTCCGAAGTCCACTCAAGTTGGCACAACCACCCAGGAACTGCGCTGATGCTAACAGTTGCTGGACCGTCGAGCTGCTTCGAAACGCCTTCAATATGAACAGCACGGATCGAGGAAATGCGGAAGAGGCTGCCAAAGTCGAGAGCGCCGCCGCTCGACGTGGTCCCAAAGATAACACCATCAGAGAAGATGGCGATACTGGAGATTGGCGCGAAGCCGTCCGCGGGAGCCCCCAGGAATTCATGCACGACCTCGTATCCGCCCCCGTCTTTGGCAACTCTAAAAACAGTGCCACCATTCGCCGGCCCGCCGAGCCAACAGATGCCCCACAGCCGTCCTGTTGAATCCTCAACAAGTCTACCGACGGGGCGTGTGCCGCCGCCGACTGGCTTGGGCAGCGCCACGAGGACCTTCAAGTCACTTCCGTCTTTGGCCAGGGAATAGACCGAGCCGCCGTTTCCACCCGTCGCAAGGCTCGTCCCGTACAGGCGTCCATCGCTCCCCTCAGTCAGCCCGCTCCATGGGTTCGCCGGCGTCTGCGCCGCACCTGTAAAGGACCTCAGAACCGAGTATCCGGAACCGTCTGGATTCAAGCGGAACACAATGCCCAAATCGGCGCTGCCCCCATCGTACGTAACTCCGTAAATGAGTCCTTCAGTTGTTTGCATCAGATCTCCGTTGGGGTTGCTTCCATCGTTGGGAGCCCCCCCGAACGACCTGAGCAAGGTGTATCCCGTGCCGTCCTTGCGGATGCGGAAAATCGTGCCGTCGTTCAAGGCACCCCCGTAGGATGTCGTGCCGTAGAGGAAACCATCACTGGCTTCGAGCAGCTTGGTTGTCGGCACTGCCCCGTCAGCAGGCGTCCCTCGAAAACTGTAAATCAGCGCATAACCTCCGGCATCCGGCGCGACACGAAACAGGGCGCCTCGGCCATGTGTCCCTCCTGCGCTGGCTGTTCCGTAGAGCAAGCCATCGCTTGCCTGGATGACGCCTCCGACCGGCGATGCGGCGTCGCCCGGCGTCTGGCCCAAAACGCGCAGGACACCATACCCCGAGCCGTCGGCCCGAATCCTGTAAACGGTCCCGCGATTGTTGATGCCTCCGTGCGAGGTCGTGCCGTAGAGGAAACCATCGGTCCCCACCACCACGCCTTCGCGAGGTGTGATGGCAGCAGAACCACTCTCGGAGAAGCTCCTGAGGATCTGCAAGCCGCTCCCATCCTTCTGCATGCGAGTGACTGTGCCACTATCGAACGCGCCACCCAGTGCAGTCGTGTAGTACAATTGCCCATCCGGCCCCTCGACGAGCGCTGTGATGCCCGAGCCTGGACTTCCAGAACTCGTTCCGAAGTCCTGCACGATGGTAAACTCCGAACCGTCCTCCTTGAACCGCGCCACCGCGCCTTTCTCGTTTGCTCCGTCAGATGACGCGATCACGTAGAGCATTCCATCGCTGGTCTGACAAACCCCGGCAAGAATCCCCGCTCCTTCGCTGGGAATGAACGAGTGCAGAATAGTGAAGCCCGTGCCGTCGGGGTTGACCGCGTACACAGCACCTCCATCGCTCGCCCCTCTCTCACCCAACGTGCCATAGAGCCGTCCGTCCCTTCCCTCGAGCACGCCGGCGAGAGGCCCTTGGCCTTCCGTTGCGGGAACGAAGCTCTTCAGAACCTCGTAGCCGAAGCTGAACTTCGTGATCCGAAACAGCGTGCCTGCATCCTGCGTACCACCGTAACGGGTTGTCCCGTAAAGCATTCCATCCGATCCTTCAATCAGGAAGCACCGAGGACCCCGCGCGTCCGAAAGGCTGTCACCGAGTTCCCGCAGAATCGTGAACTCGGTCCCGTCGGTATTCACGCTGAAAATCGTTCCCCCGTCGTAGGCGCCCCCTGAGAAGGTTGCGCCGTAGAGCACACCGTTACTGGCCCGCACGAGTCCGCCAGCGGGCTCACGGCCCTCGGAACCATCCGCGGCCAATTCCTTGATGACAGCGAAATCCGTACCATCGGGATTGATCTTGAAAACGACACCGTTGGTGCCGGATCCGCCACCGGCTGCCGCGCCATAGAGAACCCCTGCCTCGTCCTGCGCCAACCCGCCAATCGGCTGACTGCCATCAGGTCCACTGAAGGCGTGAAGAACCACAAAATCCGAACCGTTTCGCTCAACTCTGTAGAGCGTGCCGGCGCCGGCTGCTCCGCCATAGAGGGTCGAGCCGTAGAGGCGCCCATCCAAACCGATCAACGGAGTCGCGTTTGGATACGAACCGCTGTCGCCACTCGATCCAAACGAATAGACCTGTTCATAAACAACTTGGGCATCCAGCGCACGCATACCCAAGAGCACCAATGACGTCCAGATAAGGCAGGGCCTTAGGAAGCGCTTGTCGAAAAAGGGGAGCAGCATGGTCTTATGCATGGGAGGTTTGTGTCTATACAGCTCAGATCATTAACAAGCGGTTCTGATACCCCGATTCGGCCCCGCTTGTAAAGGACAATCTCAGCGGAAACGAACCCAAAAACCCAAAAAAAACAAACCCGCAAACCTGCCATCTCATGGTCACCGCGCCGTCCCCCGGCGTCGATCCGGTGTCGGTTACGCACTCCCGTCCGCGTCGGACCCGGCAAGGATCAGCCCGGCGAAGAGGCGAGGGCATCCAGCCAACGCCAGACACGCACGGCCTCGGTCACACTCCAGGCTTGGGCGTCACAGCCGCGCTGCGTGTGGGGCGCGTCGCCGTCCAGGATTTCGGGCAGATGGCCCAGGCACCCATGATCGAGCAACGTCTCCAGACCGCCCAAGTAGGCACGGGCCGCAGCCGCGGCGGCGGGCGCACAGTCCCAAGCCCGGACCATTGCTTCGCAGAAGACGGGCAACATCCAGACCCAGGCCGTGCCGTTATGGTAAGCGGGCTTGCGCTGGGTGTCTTCGTCTCCAGCGTAACGTCCCCAGTAGGGATGCTCCGGATCATTGAGGGCGCGGCCACCGGGACCGTGAATTGCGAGCGGAGGGCCAACGGGCAGCGGTGCCAGGGATCGCAACGCGCCCGGCACAAGCAGATGCCTTCGGGCGGCTTCCACGGTGCGTCGGGCCTGTTCATCCGTGATCAACTCGAATGCGATGGGGAACAGGCAATTGGGGCGAAACGCGCGCTGCGGGTTGGCAGACGCGGCGCTCTGGCGCGGCCCGGCCTCGAGGAGATCCGCCGGCCAGCCCTGCTCCTCGATCCAGAAGTGCTTCGAGAGAGAGGCCTGGGCGCGCCGGGCGAGTTGATCCCAGGGCTCGGCGGCGGGCGGCAGCCCGATCCGATCGAGGTGCCGGAGCAGTCGAATCCAGAGAGCTTGGATCTCGACCGGATACCCTTCGCGCGGCGTGCCGGGCGGGTGGTTGGTGTCCATCCATGTAAAATGACTCGGACTCCAGACCAGGGCCGAGGCGGGGTCCATCCGGATTCCGTTTGGGGTGCCTCGCACATAGCCGACAGCGATCGAACGGAGCACGTCCGCAATCGTGCGTCCGCCCGCGTCCACGCGCAGCGCATGGAGCATTGCCGAATCGCCTGCCGCCACCTCCTCGCAGAGGATGCCATACCACAGTGGCGCATCCGAGGTGTCGCGATTCGACGCGTCCTCGCCGTGGATCGCATTGGGAAGAGTGCCATGCTCTTCGAAGCGGCCGAAGGCCTGCAGCAGATCAATCACGGCTTCCCGCATCCCGACCGCCAAAAGGCCCCGTGCGCAGATTAGCGTGTCCCGCCCCCAATCGAGGAACCATGGATAGCCCGCAATCACAGTGCGGACAGCATCCCGGCGGACGACGAACGCGCCCGCAGCGGCAGCCAGGCGCTCCTCGAATCCCACCGGCCTCTGCGCCTGTTGGACAGGACCCAGAACCTCCTCCGGCTTCGGATCCCTGGGGTCGGCGCAGACAACAAGGGCCACGGCGCGACCCGGCTCGATGGGAAGTTCGAACCAGCCCGGACTGAACGCGTCGCCGGCGCCAACCTGCCCGCGCGATTGCTCGATGGCATGCGGAATATTCTCGCACCACTCGGGCTGCGGATGGTACTCGCCGGCGTCGGCCCAGACCCGGAGTTCGCGGTCCGCGGCGGGCGTGAAAACGAAACCGGACCGACTGGACGGGGCTCTCGAGTGCGCGGGATCGGTGAGATCCGGACGACGCGCGCGCGATCGAGTGCCGGACGGCGTCGGATGCGCAGAGAGAGACTGACACTTCTTGGCGAAGTGGTCCTCGACCCCGCGGCTGCGCTTGGTCTCCGCGTGGAATCCCCTGTCCTCGATATCAACACGCACGGTCAACCGGACATCGGCTTCCGGCGGCAGGCTCTTGCGGTCCGACGCCGACCCGTCCGCCCGGCTGAACCGGAGCACAGTGGTGTTGCGACCGGGAATCATCCGCACTTCGAGGTCGATTTCGACCAAACGCCCGTCTCCGGCGAGGGCAAGGAACCGCCACTGAGCGGGAGGACCGGGCGAGAAGGCCAACAGATTGCCGGCATTGAGCGGCGAAATGAAACCGTCGGCATTGACCCAAACGCGGGCCCGTTTGGCGAAGACATGGCGATCGACCGGAACGCGCGGGTGCAGGTTTGCCGCGAGCAGACAGTCGTACTTGGACTCGATCGAGCCGAGGTCGACACGCAAGCGCGCCATGCCACCGCGCTCGTTGGTGAGCAGGACCACGGAATCTGGCGTGGGCAATGCCGACCGTCCCACGGAAGGCGGTCCCGCCGGAAGGAAACGCACGGAGGCCTCGGCGCGCCGGTCCGATCCGTTCACGAAACGATCAACCGTCAGACTCGCATCGCCGACATCGGCTCGGGGCGGAAAGCAGGCGATGTGCCCCTGGGCGGTTGGGACGGACACCGCGTGCCGCGGGACGGATGCGGTCGGCGGGCTGGCAGCCAGCGTTGCGCGAAAAGGAGCGGCATCGTGGACCAGCAGCCAATGCTCGGGCGGCACGGGGAGAACACGGTTCCGATCCGGCCAGTCCCAGATTATCACCCGCGGGAATGCGGTCATCGCCGCCTCCAATGCGGATTCGATATCCGGGCCTGCCGTGGCGGGCGTCAGGTAAGTGAGCGCGCTCAAGTAGGCTGCGGGGTTCTCCGAGAAGCGCTTCCCCAGCGAGACCACGTCGATGGCGCCGAGCGTCTCGACCGGCAGGTGGTGGCACAGCGCGCCGAGCGCCTGCGCTTCGCATGCCTTGCGGCGGCGATAGGCCTCGCCCGCCAAACCACGCGGGTGCCGCCTGGACGCCAGACAAAAGACTGCTGCCGGCGGCAGGGTGACAACCAGGTTCGCGCCCTTCAAGGCAAGGTTCGGAGGCTCCTGATCCAGCAAATCGACCAACGCAGATCCACCGCCAGCGCCGGACGGCAGGCCGTCTGCACCAAGCCGGAGGGGCTGCGGCGACCCGACGTCGGTGTTCACCAGGACAAGGACCTCATCAAGACCTTCCGCGGAGATCCGCTGCAAGGCGTAGACGGGCGAGCCCGGCTCGCTCAGGCGAGTCAGCCGGGCGCCATCGAAGAAACACGGGTGATCGCCCAGCAAGCAGTTCAGCCTCGCCAGCTCGGGCACAATATTGTCAGCGCTGCCCCAGGCCAATCCACGGCTTGAATGGACATTCACGCGCTCGGGAGCCAGCCATTCGACGCCGCAGGTGAAACCGAAAGCGCCGCTGACACTGGTGAGAGCGCAGAGACGATTGCGCAGGAGCGACCAGGCGCGTCCTTTGGCCGCAAGCCGCTCGTTGTCATGGGTTTCACTGTAGTGGGCAAGAAGCCCGACGCGCTGGCTCTGGCGCAACGCGTGGTCGAGGTACCCGGCCACCTGGACGCCGTCGTAGTTCTGGAACAATTCCGAATAGGCCCATTGGAGGCCGCCCTCGGTCAGCAGGCTCTCGGTCGTCTCCCATGCGCCCCCCAGCCCCTCGAGCAAGAAGACGGTGTCCGGGAACTCCTGGCGCACACGAGCGGTCACGTATTGCCAGACCGGCAGCGGCACCTGGTACCCCGCATCGCAGCGGAACCCATCCACACCCCGCCGACACCATTCGAGAAAGACGTCCCCGAAATGACGGCGCAGTCCGGGGTGATGCTGCTCGAGCTCGACGAGGTCTTCCCATACGGTCCCCCAGGCGCTGGGACTCTTGAACCGGCCTTCCCGATCCCGCGCAAACCACTCCGGATGCTCTTCCTGGAGCGTCGACCCCCAGCCGGTGTGGTTGATCGCCATATCGAGGAACAGCCGGCCCCCGCGCTCGTGCACGGCCCATGCCAGCTCCCGGAACTGATCCAAACCCGTGGTGCGGCGATCGAATTCAACAAGCGCAGGATCGATCGCCAGCAGATCGCCGGCGGCGTACGGACTGCCGAACCGCCCGAAGCGCGCGTACACAGTGGGCGTCGGGTTGACAGGCAACAGGTGCAGAATCCGGCATCCCAGCGTGTCGAACACATGCGGCAGCGCGCGGACCAAATCCCGCAGCTTGCCCGAGGGCGGGATGACGGTGTAGCCGCGCTGATCGAGAACCTCAAGGCGAGCGTCGAGCTTCGGATCAACTGTCAAAGCCGTGGTGCGGGTGGGACCGAACATGCGCGTGAAGGCGCAGTAGATGATGTTCCGGGTCCGGCAGAAATCCGGTTGCACGTTAATGCTGACATCGTGGCCCTCCGGCCAGTGCTGCCACCCGCGCTCGTCGAGGACATAGGCCTTCGCCCGAAAGCACCCGACCTCCGCCAGCGGGACTTTGCAGCTCCAGGTCGCCCCCTCGAGCTGCAACGGAATATCGTGCCATGAACCCAGGGCAGGCGGGCGCTCGCGTTCGACTGAGGCGATGATCTCGGCGCGGGCCGCGGCGGCCCGGCCGAGGTTGGTTCTCAAGAATCCCCGCCAACGCGGTGGCCACGGCTGGCCCTCGCAGCGACGCAGAGTGAAACGGACAACGTCGCCGACGAACCGCACCTCACGCTCGCCCGGAGCGGGACTCTGAATCATGTCGTTCACACGCGCGAGACCGCGAGTTCACCCGTGAACCTTGGTTCCGTCGCCGTCCCGCATCGCGGGATGAGTCCGCGCCATCTCGCTCCGCCAAAGGCAGGATTCAGCGCCGACTCATCCCGCGATGCGGGACGGCTACAAGCCGGTTCATGGTCCTCGTGCGCATTCAACTGTTGAATGTCAACACTTGCCATGAACCATCCAGGACCAAGCAGAAACCGCGGTTGATCGCGTGCCGACAGGTCTGAGTCCGTCATGACAACGTCTTGCCCGTCAACCGCTGGTAGGCCTCGAGGTACTTCTCCTGCGTCTTCGCCACCACCTCGGGCGGAAGGGCCGGCGCGGGCGGAGTCTTGTCCCAATCGAGCGTATCGAGATAATCGCGCACAAACTGCTTGTCGAAACTCGGCTGGCCGCGGCCCGCCGCATACTGGTCGGCCGGCCAGAAGCGCGAGGAGTCCGGCGTGAGCACCTCATCGATGAGGATCAACTGTCCGTTGAACAGGCCGAACTCGAACTTGGTATCGGCGATGATGATTCCCCGCTCGCGGGCGTAGTCGCGGGCATTGGTATAGAGAGCCAGGCTCGCCGCCCGAGCCTGCGCGGCCAGTTCAGGACCGACAATGCCGGCCGCTTCATCGAAGGAGATGTTCTCGTCGTGGCCGCTCTCGGCCTTCGTCGCCGGGGTGAATATGGGCTCGGGCAACTCCGCGGACTCGGTCAGTCCGGCGGGGAGCGCGATGCCGCAGACGGTCTGGCGGGCGCGATACTCCTTCATACCGGAGCCGGCCAGGTAGCCGCGCACGACGCACTCGATGGCGAGCGGTTTGGCCTTCTTGACCAGCATGCTGCGTCTGGCAAGCGCCGCGGCGTGAGGCTGCAGGGCCGCCGGCAGGGGGTCCCGAGGCCCCGCCAGGAGGTGATTCGGGATGAGGCCCGCAAACCGTTCGAACCAGAAATGCGACAGTTGTGTCAGGACTTCGCCCTTGCGTGGAATGCCGTTGGGCATGATGCAATCGAAAGCGGAAATGCGGTCGGTGGCGACGAGCAGGAGGGCGTCCCCGAGATCGAAGATCTCCCGCACTTTTCCGCTTTTGACCTTGGCAACGCCGGGCAGATCAATCTGCAACAGTGGTTCGCAAAGCATATTGAGACGGACCATACCGAAGCCGCTTCGGAAAATCCAGAGCGTCATGCGGAAAAGCGTGCGCCCGCCCGGGGTCGTTTCTTTGCTCGCGTCGGCCACGCCGCGGCCCCATACTCGGCGCCGCCTATGAAGGTCCATCCGCTGGCCGGCCAACCGGCGCCGCCTGAGTTGCTGATCGACGTCAGCAAACTCGAAAAGGCGTATTACGAAAACAAGCCCGACCCGACCGACCCCCATCAACTGGTGAGCTTCGGGACAAGCGGGCACCGGGGCACGCCCCTCGATGGGACGTTCACCGAAGGTCATATTGCGGCCATCGCCCAGGCAATCTGCGACTATCGGCGAGCGAAAGACATCGACGGCCCGCTCTTCATGGGCAAGGACACCCACGCCGCCTCGGCTGTGGCGGAACGTACGGCCCTCGAAGTGCTGGCGGCCAACAATGTCACGGCCGTCACCCAGCGCGGTGACGGCTACACACCGACCCCCGCAATCTCCCGCGCGATCCTCGCCTGGAATCAGGGACGAACGGCCGGCTTCTCGGACGGGATCGTCATCACGCCCTCGCACAACCCGCCCGCGGACGGCGGGCTCAAGTACAACCCGTGTTCGGGCGGGCCGGCGGAAACGGAAGTCACGGACTGGATTCAGAATCGAGCCAACGCCCTGCTGCGCGATCGCAACCGGGATGTGAAACGCACCTCGTCCCAGGCCGCTCTGAAGGCCACCGCCAAAGACCAGGCTGATTTCGTGGCGGACTACGCCCGCGACCTGAGTTCCGTGATCGATTTCGAGGTCATTCGCCTCTCGGGCATCCGAATCGGTGTGGATCCGCTGGGCGGCGCGTCGCTGCCGTACTGGGAGCCGATCCGCGAGCGTTACGGCCTGAACCTGGCCGTGACGAATCCCAAAGTCGACCCCACGTTCCAGTTCATGACCGTCGATCACGACGGCAAGATTCGGATGGATTGCTCGAGCAAGCACGCGATGCAGGGCCTGGTCCATCTGCAAAAACAGTATGACATCGCCTTCGCGAACGACCCTGACGCCGACCGCCACGGAATCGTCACGCCCTCCCACGGCCTGATGGATCCCAACCACTATCTGGCCGTTGCCATCCACTTTCTCCACACGCGCCGGCACGCCTGGCCGCTCTCTTCAGCCGTTGGCAAGACCATCGTCAGCAGCGCCCTCATCGACCGCGTTGTGCAGAGTGTCGGACGCCGCCTTGCCGAGGTGCCGGTCGGTTTCAAGTGGTTTGCCGGCGGCCTGAACACAGGCGCGTTTTGCTTCGGCGGCGAAGAGAGCGCCGGAGCGAGTTTCCTCAGGAAAGACGCGACGGTCTGGACGACGGACAAAGACGGCATTCTGCTCGGCTTGCTGGCAGCCGAGATCACGGCCCGCACCGGTCTCGATCCGGCCCAGTACTTCAACCACCTCTGCGCAATTCTGGGTCGCAGCCACTACCGCCGCGTCGATGCCCCCTGTTCCGCCGAGCAGAAGCGCATCCTCAAGAACGCCAACCCTGACTGCATCGCGCCTCGCGAATTAGCGGGCGACCCCGTCACCTCGATTGTGGCGAAGGATCCGGAGTTTGGCGCCCCGATCGGGGGCCTCCGGGTCGCAACCGATCACGGCTGGTTTGCCGCCCGACCATCGGGAACCGAGAACATCGTGAAGATCTACGCCGAAAGCCTGCGAAGCGATGAGCACCTCCACGCCGTTCTGAAAGAAGCACGCCAAATCGTGGCGCAACTCGCCGGGGACCCCTCCTGACCCGCATGTTTCTTGGCGCGGCAAAGCCGCAACCAAAATGTCCAAACTCCATAATGCGGGCTGAGCCCCGCACCGCAGAGAGCGTTACTCGAAGGGTGCCGGCACGGACAGTCTCTGCCAGTAACGGTCGTGATTGGGATTGCCCGTGTGGTCCGGCGGAAATCCCCACTCGTCTTTCATGATCCCCGCCAGGGGCAGATCGGCGTATTGCGCGATGATGCCGCGCTGGTACTCGATCAGATGCGGCGCAAAAACGTCGGGTGTCAGGCACGTGTGCGAGGCGATCACGCAGGCCGCGCGCCCGGACTGGGCAGGCACCCGCACCGTGAGCCGGCGCGGCCCGTCCGCCGTCGCGGTCACGCCCTGATCCGTGATGTCCTTCACCGTCGCCGGATCGATGCCGCCGGGCCCCGAGGCGAATGAGTAGACCCGGACAAGACGCGTTGCCAGGCACTCGTACCTGGGCAGGCTGCCGTTCACCGTTCGGCGATACACCACAGACGCTTCTCCGTTCGCAACAGGATGGTGCCGCGCGCGGCCGCGGGCGAGGCGTTCATGAGTTCTCCGCCGAGGGAATTGGTGGCGAGACATTCGAACCGCGGAGCCACCCGAAGCACGAAGACGTCCGCGTTCTGGTTCGCCGCGTAGATGCGGTCCCCGGCCAGGATTGGGGAAGACCAGAAGCCGTTGCGGGCGCCGGTGCCAGTGAGACGTTCCTCCCAGACGGTTTCGCCCGTGCGGAGGTCGAGGCACTGAGCGAAGCCCATCATGGTGACCAGGTAGATGTGCCCGCCGGTGATGACGCCGGAGCCGAGGCAGGCCTTGCTGTTGGCCGGCAACCGATTCCACACCCGATGCGTGGCCGTGACATCGCCCCTCCCGCCGGGCCGCACCACGAGGGCGGTGTTGCGGAGGCCGCTCCCGAAGGCGGCCACAAGGCCATCGCCGTCAAACGGCGAGCTGTAAGCGCCGGTGTTCGGTCCTTCACAACTCCACAGGACGGCCCCCGTTGCGGGCGCGAAGGCCATCAGCCGCATCGGGAGTGGCACCACGGCTTCCGGGCGCCCGGATGTCGAGACCAGCAAGGGCGTCGCACACGAGCCTGTGACCTCGGCAACGGCCGGCGATCCCAGCCGCTTCCAATCGTTGACGTTGCCTCCATAGGCCTCCCATTTCGCATCGGCGGGGATGGGCGGCACGTCGTGTTGCCACACTGTCCGGCCGTTTCGGAGATCCAGGGCTGTGACGAAAGTCCGCTCGCCCGGCCCGAAATTGAGCAGGCAGAGTCCCCGATAAATCACCGGCGAAGAGGCGTAACCCCATGGATGGGATTGACGGCCCAGGTCGCGGCGCCACACCTCGCGGCCTTTCAGATCGTAACAGAAGACGCCGGCTGATCCGAACCATGCGATCACCCGCCGCCCATCGGTCACGGCCGAAGGCGTGCACGGAGGATTCTGGTCGCCGCCCGAATCGGGTCCCGTCCAGACCGGCCCAGCCTGCCAGAGAATGTCTCCGCCTTCGAGGTCCAGGCAGAAGAGGCAGCGACGGCTTTCCTCGGCCACGGTTTGGGTGAGAAACACGCGGTTGCCCCAGACCACCGGAGTCGAATTGCCGAGCATCGGCAACGGCGTCTGCCAACGCACATTCTCGTTGGTCGACCAATGCAGTGGAAGCCGGGTCTCCGGGCAAATCCCGTTGCCATCCGGCCCGCGCCACGCCGGCCAGTTCGCGGCGTGCGATCCCGCGCCAGCCGCTGCAAACATCACAAGCAGAAGTCCACGCAGGCGGAGGGGGAATGGCAAGGTCTCGCCCCGCGCGGTCACAGTCGAGAGAATGGTGTCAGGGAACATCCGACGCAGTCTGCCCACCGAAACGCGCCGCTGACAAGTGGAATGGCTGCGAATGGCTGCAATCAGCGATCCAGTCGGATCCGGTAGAAACCATTGAGGCCACTGATCGGCAGGACGACGGACCGTCGAGCGGCGTCGATCGCAACCCCATAATCCTCCCACGAGCCCACATCGAGCACGGCCCGGACCTGGACCCGGTACGGGCCGTCCGGACCGGTCCAATCGAGGTGGAGCCCATCCTGCCGGGCGGCGGCGCCGACAATCCGGAGCGGGTCCTGAGCCACAGCGGACCCGAAGAGTGCGAAGTCATCGATTCCCCAGAACCAACTGGCGGTCCCAACCTGCACGAATCGGAACCGGACGGCGGCCTGGCCGTCGGCAGCGGGCAGCCGAAAGCACTCGACGCGCTTCGACTCGATCGTGCCATCGTTGACCCGACCCTGGATGTGCGGTGCAAGGTTTTCGAACGGACGACTCAAGATGTGTTCGCCGTAGGTCCCGCCAGACGCCGCGGTGCCGCTGGCGTTGGGCACGCCGTCCGGGTCCACCCGACCGAACGTGACTGCCGCATCGATGGTCACGCCGTCGGGCCGGAAAACCACGTCCTTGCTATCGAGCAGATAGACCACAGGAAGCCACGTGGCGCCGCGGTCAATCGAGAACTCGAGAGCGGCGAGGCTGTCTTGGTTCTGGATGTAGTTGCTGCGAAAGACCAGGCTGATGTTCTCGAACCCGCGCAGGTCATAATCGGGGGTCGTCAGGTATTGGATCTGGACACCGCTCCGCTGGTCCGACTCGGCGTACACCGAATTGCCATGGACGACGCCCGGCACGCTGAGCCGATTCGCCCCAAGAGCCTGCAAACGGCTGCTCGAGACGACTGTCCAGGTCAGATAGGTGTTCGACTGCGGGTCGTCTGGATCCCAAGTGTTCGAGAGAACGCTCGTACAATGCGTGGCCACCCATCCGGCGGGCAGGCTGAATTCGGCCACACTCTCGAAGTCCTCGCGATAGATCGGGTCGGGCATGATGCGAATCGCAATCGGGGACGCGAACGCGCTCACCATTCCGTCTCCCGCCATGTGCTGAACGCTCGCGTAAACGACTTGTCCCGGCCAGATGTTGGTCGCGGAGATCAGGCAGTTGGTGATGCCGGCGCCGGTCACCTGCTCGAAAAGGATCCCTTCGCTCGCCTCGACGTTCGAACTGCGGCTGAGCCGCCACCGGCTCTGCAAATGCACGCTGTCGGAATCGGGATCGGCGAAGGCCGAGCATGCCAATTCCAGCGTCCCCCCCTCGAATGCATCCATCGAGGAAGGTCCGGTGATGACGGGTGTGAGAGGCGGACGCGAGGCGGGATCGCGGGTCATCGAGAATTGATCCAGCACCCCAAGCACCTTGCCGTCCGGAGAGAAAGCGATCATGGATGCGGTGAAGGAGTCTTCGGTGACGTCCACGCGCACGTATTCGTTGACAAGGCCGCCGCCACTTTCAGGGGACGGTTTGACAACGCCGGGAATGGCGTGCTGCCCACCCACCGTCATATGGTCCCAGTCGGCGACCAGGAATTCCGGAAAATCCAGCCAACTGCCGCCGCCCGTGATGCAATAGTAAACGCCATTGAGGAAACCGCGGGAATACTCGTGGGTGTGACCGCTGAAACAGACGTCGACGCCGTACGCCTCCATCAGCGGCACCAGCGTCGCGCGGAGGTTGGCGTTCCCATCGATCCAGAGTTCGCAATAGGGGGGGACATGGATGAAGAGGAAGGTGAACCGGGCATTGCGGTTTGCGGTCGATTGCAGGTCGGCCTCGAGCCATGTGGCGATGTCGACTGCGCTCGATGCGTAATCGATGCACACGAAGTGGCAGCCCGCGTAGTCGAACGAGTAACTGCCGTAGCCGGCGGTGTATCCGGGCCGCTGCTGACTGGGTTGATCGGCGAATCGACGGATCAGACTCGTGGCCCCGCCGTCATGGTTGCCCCACGCGACGAACCAGGGGACCCTGGTCCCGAGCAGGAGGGCGGCACGATCAAGGTAATACTGGCGCGTGTCCTCGTAGGACGATCCCGACTCCGCCAGGTCGCCGCAGGTCACTGCAAACTGAATCCCGCTCGAGGCCATGTGGCGAAACATGCTCTTGGTGGGCTCGAGCGGATCGGCATCGTAGCTTCCGTGGTTCCATCCCTGGCTGTCAGACCAAACGCAGAACGAAAACGGACCGGGCTCGGCGGGAGCGGTTGTGAACACGCCGCCCGGACCGGGCTGTCCGTTCGCAAGGGAACGGAAGCAGTACGTAGTGCCGGGCTGCAGGCTGGTCAACGTGCAGCGATAGATCTGGCTTCCCGCTCCCGAGGGCTCACGGGTGCAGGGGGTCTGCAAGCCATAGGCAGCGTCCAGTCCATATTCAACCGCGCATTGCGCCGCGGCTTCGAGTTCCCACAGGATCGCGATGGCATTGGATCGCACGTTTTGCAGATACGGCGACGTCAGATACTGCACCGGACCCCCGGCGGACGCCGTCTGAATCCTCACGCCGGCGTCCCTGGCCACCCCGATTAGGTCTGATTCCTCGTCAGGGGCACCCAGCCGAGCGGGCGGGGGCGCGCCATGGAGAGCACCCAGAGAAAGGAGGAGAAATGCAGCCAGGCCCGCCATCCGGAGGCGTAAAGAGAAGACAAAGCACCGCAACATCTTTCGAGCATAAGAACAGCGCCCATGGCGTTCAACCGAGAATTCGACTCGATGATTCGACTCGGACGCCCGGGGAAGTGCGTCTGGAGTTTGTCGATTGGAATGGAGTTTGCGCCGCGTGGGGGCACGCGGCCTACACCATCGGTGTCCGTCGCCTTGTGGGCCCGGTGCCCTCACCGGGCAACCGTATCGGTGTCTGTCTTTGCGCCGCGTGGGGGCACGCGGCCTACACCACCGGTGTCTATCGCCTTGTAGGCCCGGTGCCCTCACCGGGCGACCGTATCGGTGTCTGTCTTTGCGCCGCGTGGGGGCACGCGGCTTACACCACCGGTGTCTATCGCCTTGTGGGCCCGGTGCCCTCACCGGGCAACAGAACACCGCCAACAACCAGATGCACCGCGACCGGGAGCATGCCTCGCGTTTTTCCGTCTAACTGGGCATGCCGCCCGTGCGCGGCTGCTTATGAAAAGACCGTTTGTTTCCATAGTCGCCCTGTTGGCCGCGTCCGTCACCCTCTTAGGAGATGGGCTCATTATCGTCCATGAGCCAATTCCCATGCCCGGCCCGTACGTGCCACCGCATCCCGGCCCACGCCCGCCACGGACCATGCCGATACCGCGCCCGGTGCCGCGTCCGTTCACCTTTGCTCCGCTGGATGTCACATTCCATCGGGTGGAAGCCAAGGTGCGCGACCAGGTCGCAACGACCTGGATTGACCAGGAGTTTTACAACCCAAACGATCGACAACTCGAGGGCACCTACATCTTCCCCGTGCCCAGAGGCGCCCAAATCGACAAGTTCAGCATGGAGGTGGACGGCCGTCAGATCGAGGCCGAGTTGCTCCCTGCCGACAAGGCGCGGCGGATCTACGAGGACATTGTCCGGCGCCACCGCGATCCGGCCCTGCTCGAGTATGCGGGACGCGACGTCTTCAAGGTGCGGATCTTCCCCATCGAAGCCCGGGGCAAGAAACGGGTGAAGCTCAGTTACACGCAACTCCTCGCGGCCGATGCGGGCCTGGTGCACTACCTCTACCCCCTGAACACCGAGAAGTACTCCGCAAGTCCCATCCCGACGGTGAGCCTCAAGATCGAGATCGAGTCCGGGCGCCCGCTGACCTCGATCTATTCGCCCAGCCACAGTGTCGAGATCAGCCGACACGGCAACAGCCGGGCCGTCGTCGGATTCGAGAGCCGGGACGTGAAGCCCGATACGGACTTCCAGCTCTTCTTCGCCACGGAGAAGGACGACGTCGGAGTGAACCTCATGACGTATCGCACAGGCGAAGAAGACGGCCATTTCCTGGTGCTGGCAGCCCCCGCGTTCGGCGCCCAGGACAAAGACCGGCAGATTCTCCCCAAAGACGTAATCTTCGTCCTGGACACCTCGGGATCGATGGCCGGCAAGAAGCTCGAACAGGCGAAAAGGGCCCTGCTGTTTTGCGTCGAAAACCTCAACGATCCCGACCGTTTCGAGATTGTGCGATTCTCCACCGAGGTCGAGCCGCTCTTTGGCGCCCTGGTCGACGCCCAGGCGGCGAACCGGGCCAAGGCCGGCGCATTCATCCAGGAACTCAAGCCCATCGGCGGCACCGCTATCCACGATGCGCTCCTTCGCGCGCTGTCCGCCCGACCCGGCGGCAGCGCACGCCCCTATTTCGTGATCTTCCTGACGGACGGCCTTCCAACGGTCGGCCCGGTGGACAACGACACGATTGTCTCGATGGCACGGACCGCCGGCGGGGGGCAGACCCGCGTTTTCTGCTTTGGAATTGGCAATGATGTCAATACCCATCTGCTCGATCGCATTACCGAGACCACGCGCGCCACCAGCGCTTACGTGCTGCCTGACGAAGATCTTGAGGTGAAGCTCTCGAACTTCTTCTCGAAGATCAGAGATCCCGTGCTGGCAGATCTGAAACTGGCCTTTCCCGAGGGGGTGCGCGTCACCAAACTCCATCCCTCCCCACTGCCCGATCTCTTTCGCGGAGAGCAGCTTGTGCTCGCTGGCCGGTTCTCCGGGACCGCGGAGGGCGACATGGTTCTCGAGGGATCAGTCAACGGCGTCTCACAGAAGTTCGTCTTTCCCGTGAAATTCGGCGGCCCCGCCACAGACCACGCTTTCATTCCGCGGCTCTGGGCCACCCGGCGCATCGGCTACCTGCTCGATGAGATTCGGCTGCGCGGCGAAAGCGCCGAGTTGCGCGACGAAGCCGCGGAACTCGCGCGGAAGTATGGAATCGTCACCCCATACACCGCCTTTCTCATCCACGAGGACGAGCAACGCCGGCACGTCCCTCTGGTCCACCAATCCTTGCCGCAACTGCAACTCGATGGCACGGCCCGGCGCGCCACCGAACTGGCCTTCCAGTCCTTCCGCCAGGACACGTCCGGCGCTGCCGCAGTCGCCGGGGCGAGGTACGGTTTGGCTCAGAAATCCGCCAACCAGGTGGGGGAATCGCTCCACCTGGCAAGGACGGAAGCCGCGCGTGCCATGAGCGCCGCCGCGCCAGGGGCCGCCCCGGCGGTCGCAACCCCGATCGGGGTAACGGGACAGAGAGTCGCGGGCGGCGCGATTCCCGGCGGGATCGCGGATGCCGCGGCCCAGGTGGTCGCATACACGGAGCAGAGCCGCTTTGTTGGCGGGCGGAGCTTCTTCCAGAATGGAGATCAATGGATCGACGCGGAGGTCCAGCGCATGGCGAATCCGGCGGTCAGGCGCGTGGCGTTTGGCACGCCGGAGTACTTCGAGTTGGTTGCCAGGCACCCCGAGGCGCTCCCCTGGCTCGCCCTGGGCGCGAAGGTGAAGTTCGTTCTGGGCGACACGGTCTACGAAGTCCATGAGTGATCAGCCGCCGCGCAACCTCGGCCGCGTCCCGAGCCCGCCTATTTCGCGGTCAGGTCCAAGGCGGCGTCCCGCGGGAACTCAACATACCGTACGTGGCCGTCGCGCCAATCGCGGACCTTCACCTTCAACGTGTTCTCCGCCCCCGGTTTCGCCTCGCCAAACAACGTGTCGTAAGAACCCAGCGGCGTAACCAACCGGTTCCGGAATGCCGCCTGGACCAACTTGGTCACATCGGCCTGGGCTGGGGACTGCAAAAGGTCTGTGAAGACTTGGATTCTCAGGGCGCTCGCGTCGCAGACATGGTTGCCGGCGTTGTGCAGGACAAAGTCGAGATGCCTGCCAGCCTCGCCGGATCCCAACGGCAGTGTGAATTCGGCGGAGCCGCATTGGCCCGACGCAACCTCTCTGGTGTTGAAAGTGCCCAGGACACGATCTCGTCGTCAGTCAGCGGCACGGGCGATGTGTCCGCCGGGTTGGGGACACGGAAGTAAACCTCCCGGCCGCTGGGATCGATGAACTCAGTCAGGGTGATGTCGACCTTCTCGCCGGTGCCGTCCCGACTCAGCCACGCCTTGGCCGCAACTTTCCGGCCGTCCGGGCGAACCGATTCGTCTTTCTGAGGTTCCCCGATCGAGTCGGGATCGAGCACAAGATCTCGCGGCTCGGGGCACTTGGCGAACAGCTCGGCGTTCTGATCCTTGCCCAGACCGTACACGATGGGGCCGCGCAAGATCACAACCCGGCCCTCCTGCGCCGCTCGACCGCGGAGAAATCGCCAGGTCATCGGCATCGAGATTCTCACCGTGTCGCCCTCACGCCAGGTCCGGTCCAAAACGCAGCACCCGGGCGCCTGGTCGACAGGGCGAACGATCCTCGGCGGCTCGTCATTGACCCGGACCGTAATCCGTTCGCACCAGCGCGGTGTCCGGAACCGAAAGGCGAAGGGCACCGGGTTCTCTGTCGAGAACGTGAGCGCCACCTCCCCGTCATTCGGGTAGGCGGTTTCCTGGAAAATCGTGACGCTCCGCCCCTGGACGTCGAACGTCTTCGTCGAGCTGGCGAACAGATTCAACGCAATGCCGCCCTCCGGCGTGCGGTAGTAGATTTTCCGCGGAAGCTCGGCCACCGCCCTTCGGTAGTTCCCGCAGCAACAGAACGAGTCGCGCGTGTCGTAGAGGCGCTCGCCGGAAAACGGGGTGAAGTAGCGAATCCAGCGGCCATCAGGCGAGTTGGCCGCGAACAAGGCGTTGAACATCGCGCGTTCGATCACGTCGCCGTAGCGCAAGTCCCCCTCGAGACGCATCATGCTGTCGAACCACCGCAGCAGGTAGGCCGTGACGCACGATTCGCCAATGGCCCCTCGCCCGTTCTGGTTGTAGGTGAATTGCTCGCCGTCAGAGCATGAGCCGGTAACCAGCAGACCGCCCTCGCCTTGCTTGAGCAGTTCGTTGCGCATGTAGCGGCTCATCCGCAGAAGGTCGGTTTCACCGCTCAGCCGGTACAACTCGGTCTGCGCATAGCAGCGCGCCAGCATGACGTACACATGGCGTGGGGGGCGGCTGAAATCCTGTTCCCACGCGCGCAACGATGCGAACTGGACCTCGCCGCGATTGTTCCCATGCGGCACTTCGGCCGCGAAATCCAAGTAGCGCCTGTCGCCCGTGACACGGTAGAGTTCGAGCATCCCCTCGGGCAGCCCGGCTGTGCAGATCTCGCGGGCGTCGTAACACGGATTCCGCGGCGTGGGAAACGTCCGGAGGATATAGTCGCCCATGCTTCTCGCGTGCGCCAGCGACCGCGGATCGCCTGTGCAGCGATAGTGCCGCACAAACGCCAGGTTGATGTATTCCTGCTCGTGCAGAATCCAGTTGATGTGGTTTTGCCGGTTCTCCGGTTCGACACTCCAGAAGCCCAGGTAGCCGTCCGGATCACGCGACTTGGCCAGTTCATCGACGATGTACTGCGTGCGCGCGGCGACTTCCGGATCACCCGTGTACGCCGCGAAAAGGCTGCCGGCATCGAGGACCTTGCCAATGCCGTAGTAAACATGCGAGCGGGAGCCGCGATTCGTGCGGTTCCGAAAGTGATCGAGCCACTTGCCGTCCAGATCCACAACCATGTAGTTGCTGCGAATCAGGTTCCGAAGACGCCGATCGATCTCGCCGCCCAGTTCCCGCCCGTTCAACGGCACCGGACACAACCGGTCCGGCACCTTGAAATCGACAACATCAAACGGCGCCTGACACCACGGGCCGGCCGCCGCGGCAATGAACGCGCAGAGACAACCCCCGAGCACGGATATGGTTCTTTTCATCGTTGACTTTCAAACAGCATGACAGAATCCCCGTTCTTGCGAATGTGCAAAGTTTATGATCCCAATTCGCTCTCAAAAGAGTATTCTTGCCGCCTGTGAAATCTCGTACGATCTGCGAATGCCTTCTCGGTGCCCTCCGACGCGCCAGCAGCCCGGCCGACGCGATAGTCCTCCTCGGCGCGGCGCTGGCACTTGTGCTGTGGACACCCTGCGCGGGAGCAGCGGACCAGGCGCCGAACCGTGAGCCGGCCCGCAGCCATGTCTCCGTCGAGCCCCGGCGGGTCGCGCTGTCGTCTATTCAGGCGTTTGACGCCGGCGGCGACGTGCTTGTGCGATGGGAAACGAGTCTGGAAATGGGGGTTCTCGGGTTCAATCTCTTCCGCGAGACGGGCGGACAATGGGTCAAAGTCAACGCGGGCATCGTGCCCGCGCAGGACGCGATGCCGGGCGGCCGGTACCACCAACTCGACCGGACCGCGTCGGCACCTGCATCTCACCGCTACCGGCTCGAAGCCCTGTTGGATACCGCACGCACGGTCGACGTTGAGACGGTGACGCTCGAGGCGGCAGAACGAGTCGATGGGCGTGAGTTCGCGCCGCAGCTTTCGCAGCCGAAGGCTGGTCCCGCCGATCGAGTTCCGGCAGAACCCGAGGCCAGGGACCGTGTCCGTTTGGCGTCGTCGCTGCCCGTCGACCTGGCCGATCCGGCCTGCAATACCTCGATCAAGATCGTAACTCCCAAGCCGTCGGGCATGTGTTTTGTCAGCGCCGCCGGCATCGCGGAGGCGGTGGGCCAACCCGCCGCGGTGGTCGAGTCGTGGATTGGCGCCGGGGCTCTGGCATTGTTTGAGTCTGACAATCAGCAGCAGGTGAACTACATCCCGGGGAACGGGTTCTTGAACTCGGCCAACCCGACGGCCCCTGGCTTCTTCTTCTACGCCCAGGAGCACGTCGACAATTACACATACGATAATGTGTATTGGCTCCGCGCCGGCCTCAACGCGTATGCCACGGTGGACAATGGCACTCCCGCCGTCGCCCCCGCAACGGACTACTACTGGGCCGTGTTCGAGAAGGAGGATGACCGGTTTTCGGTCGCTTCGAGCGTCTTTGACGAGGAAGCCGATTTCTGGATGATGGCTTCGGTGCTCTCGGGGAGCGCGAGCGACACCTGGGCCAGCGACGCGTTTCTGCTCTACCGGGTGGTGAAGACGGAGGGCCTGGTTGGCACGCTCAAACTCCGGGTGCACGGAGGGAGCGAAACGCCGCACCGGTTCGAGGTGCGAGTCAATGGAACCGTTGTTGGCGAAGGGAGCTTCTCCGGCCGCGTGCCTGCCGAGTTCACCTTCCAGGTGCCGTCCGGCCTGTTGCTGGATCGGCTGGTGGACACGACGTCCTACAACAACCGCATCACGGTCCAGGAGACCTCGATCCCGACGATCAGCCGCGTCTACGTCGACGGTTTCGCGTTGACCTACCCGCACAATTATTACTCGAACGCGGGTTTTCTCGAAGCGCCAGCCGACGGACACGACAACATCAGCGCCAGCGGCTTTTACACTTATGCGCCGACGGTCTACGAGATCACCGACCCGAAGAACATCAAGCTCGTGGGCAACGTCGACCACCAAAGGCCCAGCACAACGACCCCCTACACCACGACCTTCCGAACCAGCGAGGCCGCGCGGTACATGATCCTCCAGCACCGGTACAGCGCGCTGCGCGTGCCCCGCCCGCCGTTTTCAGTTCCCAGATCCCTCACTCTGATTCGTCCGGCGAATCTCGCCGATCCCGCGACGCGCGCCAGCTACCTGATCATCACGGTGCCCTCGCTCGTGCCGGCCGCGGAGGCCATGGCCGACTATCGTCAATCGGCCTTCCGAACCAAGATCGTCCTGCTCGACGACATCTACAATGAGTTCAGCCGCGGCCTGGCGACACCCCATGCCATCGCCGGGTTCCTGCGCATGGCGCACCAAACCTGGGCGGTCCCGCCGCGCTACGTCCTGCTGCTGGGCGACGGGACATACGACTATCGCAACCTGATGGGATACGGCGACAATCTTGTGCCGCCGTTAATGCTGACAACCGATTTCGGATTGCACGCCACCGACAGCCGCTACGGCGATGTGCTGAGTGACGGAGTGCCTCGCGTGTTCGTCGGCCGGATCCCCGTGGCCAGCCCCGCAGAGTTCGACGCTGTCCTGAGCAAGATCCGCGACTACGAGTCCTCGGCCATCTCGCCGCCGCTTCGAGCTTTGCTGGCGGCGGACCGACCCGACGCGGCCGGCGACTTTGTGGCCGGCATGACCGACATGGGGAGAATCATCGCGCCCGCCTATGACACGAATTGGATGTACTATCCAGCACCCTACCCGGTCGGCTTGAACCCGCCGCCGGTCGATCCCGAGCCCGTCCGCGCGGGAATCCGGAACGCCCTCAACGCGGGCGTCGATATTCTGGAATACGTGGGCCACGGATCAAGAAGCCAACTGGGCACAGGAGGTTACCTCACCGTGTCGGATGTCGCCGGCTTCGAGCCCAACGACCGCTTGCCGATCATGATCGTGATGACCTGTGTCGCGGGAGACTTCTCCACACCGAACCTCCAAAGCCTGGTTGAGGTGATGCTGAACACGGCCGGAAAGGGTGCGGTTGCCGCTGTTGCGCCAACAGGCTTGTCGTACGACGCGGATGCGGAATGGATCAACCGCCGCCTGCTTCAGGGATTGACAGGCAACACTTCAAGCAGGCTCGGAGATTACATCATCCAGTCATTCGCCCTGTACAACCAAGGCCCAAGGCGGTCCACGCCCGTGTGGATGTACAACATGATCGGAGATCCGGCCCTGAAGGTCCGGACCGCTGCGCCTTGACGGTGACTCTGGTTGTCTCCCTCCCGATTCATAACACGTTAATATCAAGCGCCTTATACGGTCTGCGTCCAGCCTTCGCCGTGATCCAGTCTATCATCTCGTCGGATCGGAATTTTGCCAAAACAACTGTAAAATGGAGTTGACTCCGGAGTAAAGATTGCCTAACACTTGTATCCAGTTACTGACCCCTCGCAGTGAGGTGAAAAGAGAATCTATATGAAGGTAAATTTGCCCGCGGTGAGTCTGTGTGTGTGTCTGGGAATGGCATGCAGCGCGTACGGTCAGTTTGTCGCAGCGGACTTCGACACATCGTTAGGTTCTCCTTGGGATGATGGCACGTCGTATCCGAGTGTCCTAACCAAGATTCGCACAAGCAAGTCTGTAGATGATGCACAATACTCGTTCTATTTGGACGGGACTGGGGATCCCTGGCTGGTCAAAACGACGATCACCGGAGAGGTGAGCATCTCAGGTCAAGGTGCAGACGGATGGGATGGTTCAGCCACATTCGTCGCCAAGATCGAAACGGTCACCTTTACGCTGACCAAGTATAACGACAATGATGAAGTGGTTGATGTGGAGCAATGGTCCGTCGGGGGCTTGAGGAGCGAGCCGGTGACAATTAACAACAGCAGCGGCGCTCAGAAGGCGGTTTTTGATTTGGGCATCTACTCTCACGCGTTCAAAGGGAAAGACAACCTGATGGAACTGCCCGGCACCTTCTCGTTGGCGTGGCAGGCGACTGCTCTGAACTGGGAGCAAATCTCCGGGGTTGCGAAGAGCGTGCAGCTCTCCAACGAAGTTCTGGACGTTCAAGGCACGGTCATTCCCGAAGCACAGGGGTTCGCGCTCATCGCAGGTCTTGGATTGGCAGCTTTCGCGGGATGGCGCCGGGTGCGGACATAGGCGAGCGATCTTTTCGCTGAGAGCATTGTGAGACAGCCGGCCTCGAAGGCCGGCTTTTTTAACGATGGAGCTGGCGTTCTGCTCTCTGCCTGGCATGGCAGTATGAGTGCCTGATGCGGTTCTGGAGTTTGTATGACGAATCGGATGATTGCGACTGCGATCGCACTGGCGGTCTCGACCCAAGCGTTTGAAGTGCCTTATTCGCAGCCGTTCTCGATCGGGCCAGGCGAGACGGCCTTTGCGGTGCAGTTGCCCCAGTTCGACCCGACAGCTCACCCGGACAGACCCGTTCTCGAATCGGTGACCGTCACTCTCGATGCGACGTTCAGCGGCGGAATGACGTTCTACAACGCGGCTTTCACTGCGACGGGTGCCCAGGGAACAACCGAAACCGGCCGTGTGCTGGCCACGCCCGCTGGACCAAGCATGTTGGTCCCGGCGGCGTTGAACCTGGCGCTTTCCGCTGCCGCCTTGGTGCCGGCTGCGGTGATGGCTCCGGACCCCGATCCTTCGAACAGCCCGCCCGACCCCTACAGGATCGACGGGAAAGTCCCCGTCGCCGCGCAGTCTTCATCTGCATCGTCCATTGCTTCAACGGATCCGTTGGTTCTCAAGGCCTATTCGGGAAATGGCAGCGTGGCCTACGACATCGATTACACCGCTCGCTACCCGCAATTCGTTACAACGGCGCCGTCGACACTCACCGCCATCCTGTGCAATGACCGCGTGCACGGATCGATCTCGGTTGTGTACAGCGCGGCGCCGAGCCCGCCGACGGCTGTCGTCATCGAAGCGTTCGGAGCCAGTTGGACCGGCCCTGGCCGAGTAGTCATGCACTGGCGAACGGCCGGAAAATCGAATCTGCTCGGGTTCCACGTCGAACGTGAAATCGGGGACGGCAATTGGCTGCGCGTCACCGATGCGATCATCCCTGCTCAGGGCGGCACGGAGCCCAGAACGTATCGTTTCGAAGAGGCGAACGTGACAGCACCGGGGGAGGTCAGGTATCGGTTACTGGCTATCGGCGATGATGGGCAAACGGCTGTCGTGGATGAGACGATTGTCGTGCCCGGCATCCAGGGCGGCATCGAGTTCACGGGTGCCGGATACCAGTTGATCATTCAGGGTTCCCCCAACACACGCGTGTCGGTTCACGAGACGACAGACCTCGTGCGCGGACCCTGGGTGCGTGTCGGAGAGGTGACTCTGGCTGAGACAGGAGCGGGATTGCTGCTGCTCAGTCCCCCTGGAGATGCTCAAGCGCGATTCTATCGACTGGTGCAGGAGTAGGGGTCTGTGCGGACCTTGCTTCCGATTTTGGGGGGAGCGCCACCGGGCCGGATGAGAGCCGAATCCCCTCCAGCAAATCGGACTCTCAACGGGTGCCCCCATTGCTCGTCGCCGTAGCAGAGACTGGCCCGGCGTCGCGTCCCTTCAGTCAATGATCGACCCCCCGAATGCACGCAGCAAAAAGGGGGCAGGCCGAAGCCTGCCCCCGTGATTCAGAGGTCTCGAATTCCGCTATTCGCGGATGCGGAAGAACTGGACCGATTCGGCGCCTTGCAGACCGCGGTTGACGGTCGCTGCTCCAGCGGCATCGAGTTCAATCGCCTCGACTGTCGTCCACGTGCCGCGAGCGGCATCCACGCAGGATTCCAGGACCACGGTGCGGTTGGCCTGCCCCTTGATCTCGAGGCGCAGACCGCCGGCGGCGAGAACGGCCCGCAAGGTTGGCCGGGTCCCGAGCGCGAACTCGGCCAATACCCGCCTGCTGCCGCGCACGTCGATGCTCACCAGCCGGTAAGTGCCCGTCGTGAGGCCCGCAAGATCCGTGAGTTGGTAGCTTTGCGGCTGACCATTCTGGCCCTGGACCGCGATGATCGAGTCTGACACCGGTGTCCAGGCGCTGGCGGCATTCGACCGCTCGACCCTGAAGCCGAGCATGTCGGCTTCGACCAGCGTGCTCCAGGTGAGCAACACGCCCCCTTCGCCGTTCGGCTCGGCGCGGAAGTAACTCAGTTCCGCGGCAGTCGGCTGCCTTTTCATCCCGGCGTCGATTGTCCGGTTGTTTTCACCGGGGCTGAGCGTGACCGTGGCGGTCGTCCCCGGCCCGTGGTTACCCGCCTCGTTCGCGTTGCTGTCGGTGGCGGGAGCACCCTGCGAGGGCGGTGAGAAGGAATACGTGTCCTTGAGCACGAACTCAACGTAGTAGCCGACGTTGGGCGGTAGATCGGCGAACTGATAGAAGCCCAGCGGGTCACTACCGCTTCCGTCCGCCGTCGTGGTCGTTTTGACGAGACTGTTGTCACTGGCCAGTCGCAGGTTGACGGTCACGCCCGCCAATCCCGGTTCGTCAGTGCCGCCGTCCTGCACGCCGTCGCCGTCTTTGTCACTCCAAACGAAGTCACCGATGGTGCCCAGGCTCGAATTCGGCACGAAGCCGAAATCGATCGTGAGGTCCGTCTCGCCCGCGCCGAGCGCGATCACGGGGCTGGTGACGGGCGCACCGCTGGCTGATTGCGTGCCGTTGTCGTCGTTGTCTTCCTGGTTGTCGGCCGTGTCGGTGACCGTGCTGGACAGGGGCGCGCTGGCCGGCGGCGTGGGGATATACACGAAGTAGTTGCCGGGCGGGACGTTGGCGAAGGTGTACACGCCCTGATCAGCGCCGACGGTCGCCGTCGTGGTGGTCGCATAGGCGGGGTCGGTGCCAGGAACCTTGCCTTCCTGGAACAACTGCACCTGGACTCCATTAATCCCGGTCTCCCCGGTGTCCAGCAGCCCATTGTTGTTGGTATCCTCCCAGACCTGATTGCCGATGGTGGCGGGATTCTTGTAGCCGAAGTCAACGTCCGTTCGCGCCTGGCCCGTCTGCAGGGTGATGTCGGCCCGATGGTCCAGAGCGCCGTTGAGGTCATACGTCTGGACGCTCCCGGCTGGCAGCGTGCTGGTATCAACCCGCACGACATAGCTGCCCGCCGTGAGGCTGCCGATCGTGTAGTTTCCGTCCCCAGAGGTGGTGGCATTCGGTTCATTCGCGTCGCGAATCCCGTCTCCATCGCTGTCGATATAGACCACCACCCCATTGATGCCCGGTTCACCCGCGTCTTGCACACCGTCACCGTCGTCATCTCGCCAAACGCGATCGCCCAGGCTGGCCGTGGCGGGCAGGTTGTAGCCGAAGTCCACGTCCGTCCGGTCCTGGCTGGCACTGAGCGGGACGCTCGCTTCGTGGTCGTTGGTGGGGGTCGTGATGTCAAACGTCTGGCTCGCGCCTCCCGGCAGCGTGGTGGTGTCCACGCGCACGAAATACGTCGTACCCCCGGCAAGATTGCCAATCGTGTAGTTACCATCGCCGGAAGTCGTCGCGTTCGGTTCACCCACGTCGTAGATGTTGTTGCCGTTCGAGTCGATATAAACACGGACTCCGTTGATGCCCACTTCGCCGCCATCCTGCTGACCATTGTTGTTCGCGTCGCTCCAGACCCGGTCACCCAAGCTCGCCCGATCACGGTAGCCGAAGTCCACGGTGTTGAGGTTGGCGTTGATGATCGTCGCGACAGCAACGTGCGGCGTGGCGATGCCGTCCAGGTCGTAGGTCGGCGCGTAGCCGGAGGTCCCCAGGCTCGCGGGGTCCACCCGCACCGTGTAGGTACCGGGCGGCAACCCCCCGATCGTGTATGCTCCGTTAGTCCCGGTGGTGGCGCTCGGTTCATTGTCGTCCCGTACCCCATCCCCATCGAGGTCGATGAACACCACTACGCCGGTGATGCCCTGCTCGCCAGCGTCTTGGACGCCGTCGCCGTCGGCGTCGTTCCACACGCGGTCGCCGAGACTGTAGGCGCCACGGTAGCCGAAATCGACATCGGTCTTGTCTTCGTTCGGCGCCAACGTGGCAGCGGCCTCGTGATCAAGGGCGCCGTTCAGATCGTGGGTCTGAGTCAGCCCGCCCGGCAAGGTCGTGAGGTCCACCCGGACGTTGTAGGGGGTGCCCGCGGCGAGTCCGCCGATCGTATAATTGCCGTCGCCGGCCGTGATCTCGCTCGGCTCCCCCGCGTCGTAGAGGTCGTTGTTGTTGAGGTCGATGTACACGGGAACCCCGTTAATGCCGGGTTCGCCACCCTCCTGGGCGCGGTCCCCATCGCGGTCCAGCCAGACCCGATCGCCCAGACTCGCCCCGGCCCGGTAACCAAAGTCCACGTCGTCGCGGTCCTCGCCGGCGGCGAGCGCCACAGGACTGGCGACGTTGGGGGTCGCGATGCCGTCGAGGTCGTAGGTTGGCCCATAGCCGGCGGGCAGGGTGCTGGTATCCACCCGCACCGTGTAAGAGCCAGCGGGCAGATTGGTGATGAGGTAGTCGCCATCGCCGGAGGTGACGTCGCTCGGTTCACCCGCGTCATAGACGCCGTCGTTATCCAGATCGGCATAGACGCGGACTCCGTTGAGGCCCACTTCCCCGGCATCCTGCACTTGGTCATTGTCGGCGTCGTTCCAGACGCGGTCGCCGATGCTGCCTTTCAAGGGGGTATTGGCGTTGAGGGGAATCACGAAGCCGTAGGGGGTGAAACCCACGCTGCCGGTATTCACGATGGCGGTGCGGTCTGGATCGAGGGCTTCGTAATCGTCAATTCTCGCTCGGAAGACGATTTGAATCTGTTCGCGGGGCGGGAGTCCGTAGACTTCTGGGGCGTTGGACAGCAGCATTCCCGGAATGCTGAGACCGCTGCCGGCAAACGGAAAGGTCCCGCCGTCTGAAAGCGGAATCCATGCGCCCCAGGCGGTGCCGCCGCCAGTCGAATAGCGGTACTGGGTGCTGCCCGCCACGTACGTCGTGTCGGCCGGGAGGGCGTCCTGGACAACGAAAGGCCCTTGCAGGTTACCGCGATAGGTGTTCACGACTCGAATGTCGTATTCGAGTGTGTCGCTGGGGCTGGCCTGGCCATCGCCATCGGTGTCCACCGCCACCGCTGCGGTCTTGGCGGCATCGGCGATCGGGAGTGGCGGAACGCTCGTCCCCACGTCCAAGCCGGGCGCTCCCGGCGAGGACCCCAGCTTGTTGTCGGTGTCGTCGCCTGAAACGTAATTCACTGGGTCTTGTCCCCATGCGGCGACCAGTTTAACACCCTCAGCGAGCACATAGACCAGCATACCGGTCTGGTCACCGTCCGGGTCATAGATCTTCAGTTGTTCGAGTTCTTTCAGGCTGTAGCTGATGTCGTAACCAAAACCGTTGGGGTCAAGACCAGGGTCCGTGCCGTACCCATCCCAGACCCCGTTCCCGTTGTAGTCCACATAGACGGTTCTCGCCGTCTCACCGTTGCCGACCGTGGCAATCCAGACCGGATTGCCGTTCTCGCTCAGGCTCGTCGACGACGTGGGGTCACGTCCGATGCCAAGACCGCAGATGACCTGCGGTGAGAGCCAGACCTCAGGCATCAGGCTGAAGCTCCAATCCCATCCCTGGTTGACCTGATCACCATCGTCGCTGTCCCCTCCGTTGGTATGGGGTTGATTGGTCGCCGCATCGGTGGCGGACCAGCCGTAGAACACTGGCGCCGGATTGCCGCCGCTGCCGGTCGTGTAGAAGTGCCAGCCTGTATTGTTGGACGTAGTCGAGCTGGAGGAGGTGTCGAGGACGATCCGAGCGTAAGACCCCGCCGTGATCGTCGTCGTGCCCGTTTGCAGGGTACCCGAGGCATTGCGGTATTCTCGGGTGACGGTGATTGAACTCGCGTTGGGATTGTACAGCCAGACGACAGTCCGCGGGTTGTAGGATGTGTTGCGGTTTTGCACCAGCCAGGTGACTGAGTCGGGCGTGGACACGGGGGTGTAGTAGCTGCTGGTCCAACTGGTGGTTGGCAGTAGGGAAGAGTCGCGCGTTTCGAAAAAGCCGCCGTAGTCTCCGGTGAGAAGCACGACTTGGACCGGGTTGTTCGACGTGATGTGGCCGCCCAGTTGGACGCCCGAATGGGGGCCGGCTTCCACAATGCCACCGTGCTCGAAATGACTCTGTCCCTCGGCCAGGGTCACGGTCGTCTCGAATAGGCCGTTGTTGTCCTTGTCGATTTTGACCGTGGCACCGCCTTCTCCGGCGCTGATGATGAACCCGACGAAATCGAATTGGTCGTCGTGGGCGGTTTGCGGAATGCTCGGACTCTCGCCAACCGGCGAGCGATAGTCCGTGCCCCACATGCCGGTGTGGAACACTTCAACCGCGCCCGCCCAGAGGGTGTTCGATTTGGAGGCCCAGCCGGTACGGGTGACCGCGATGGCTTTGCTCGAGCCGATCTTGTCGCGGGCGTCAAAGTCAATCACGGCCTGGAGATTCGTCGAGTCGAGCTGGTTGTCGAGGGTGATCACCTGGCCCCCCGGAATGACGTCGCTCGGAACCCCGGGAGGCGATCCGTTGGCGGGGTTGCCATCGCCCCAGATTTGGGTGGTGGATTGTTGGGGGTTGGTCATGTCGGACTCATACCCGTCTTCCCAGTGGTCATAGTAGATGATCGTGCCGCTGGCTGGAGCGGTGATCGTCACGATGGTCGTCATGGGGTCGGACGGGTACCACTGGAGGTAATAATCGGTCTTTGGACGTTCCCCCCACAGGTACATGAACGAGGCCAGCAGATCGTTCTCGGGGAATGGAATGTAATACTTCTGGACGACTGGCGGGTTGGCGGCTCGGGTGACGCCGCCGAAACTGGCGGCCAGCGCCGCCATGAGCACAATAGTGGTCACCAGCCCTCGCCAGAGGGACTGGGGTCGCGGGACTTCCCCGCGTTGGGGTGAGCGGACGTATTGGGTTTTCATATTCTGAGGGGTTGTGAGTTGAACAAAGGATGAACAGTGTCCTATGCAGTCACCCTCAAGTGCATTGGCGCTTGGTTTCTGCAGGCACGGGGATTGAGGCCGCAGGGCGGGTCTGGTTAGCGAAATCATCGATAGAAAATCACTAGTAGAACGAGAAGGAGCCGGGCATTCCTACCCGGCTTCCTTGGGTGACAAAGCTCACTGGGCGACGACTTTGACGTCGTCGATTGCTGCTTCGACCAGGCTGGCGCCGCTGGCATCAGCGGCCTCGATCAGGAGATAGACCGTCTGACCAGCGTAGGTGCCGAGGCTGCCCGAGAAGCTGGCCCAGGCCGCATCGTCGTCGTTGGTCGCTCCCAGCTCCTGGAGCACCGTGGTCGTCGTGGCACCGACGACCTTGACCCTGAGGTAATCGGAGCTGGAGGAGTTGCTGGCATGGGCCATGTAGTACTTGAAGGTCAGCGTCGGGGTCTTCCCGGCCGGCAAAGCGAAACTGGGTGACCGGATCGAGGTTATGCCACCGTCGATGTCGTAGCTGCCCGCACTGCTCCCGGCCAGAGGGCCGGTCACCAGATCGTACGATCCGCTGGCCGTGGTGCCCAATTGCTTGGATCCGTTGTAGGTCACTTCCTCAGGATTGGCCCGCTCCCACAGGCCCAGAGTGGCGGTGTCCGTGCCGCTGGGGTTTCGGGTCCAACCCTTGTTGGACTCGAAGTTGTCCTCGAAGACGGTGACCGGGCCCGAGGGGTTCACGGTGATGGTTACCGTGGCGGGCGACGAGTCGAGCGCGCCGTCGTTCACCATGAAGGTGAAGCTGTCGGCGCCGGTGTAACCGCTGGCCGGGGTGTAGGTCAGGTTCGGCGGTGTGCCGCTCAGTGTCCCGTTGGCCGGGGGCGTGGCGACGGCGAAGGCCAGGGCATCGCCGTCCACGTCGGCGCCGGTCAGGGTCATCGCCACCGCGGTGTCCTGCGTCGTGGTGACCGATCGCGGGGTGGCCACCGGCGGGTCATTGACTGCGTTGATGGCGATAGAAACCGTCGCCGCCCCGGAGTTGGCTGCTCCGTCGTTGACGACGAAGGTGAAGCTGTCCGGGCCATTGTAGTTGGCGGCGGGCGTGTAAGTGACGTTTGGCGCGGCGCCGCTGAGGGTGCCGTGGGAAGGCCCGGTGACGACGGAGAACGTCAACGGACTGCCCTCGACCGGATCGGCCCCCGTCAGGGTGATATTCAAGGGCGTGTCTTCGTCCGTAGCGAAACTTTGCGGGTCAGCCACGGGGGGATCGTTGACCGGGCTGACGGTGATGGTGACGGCCGCGATGGCGGAGTCGGCGGCTCCGTCATTGGCGATGAAGGTGAAGGTGTCCGGGCCGTAGTAATTGGCGGCGGGTGTGTAAGCAAGGTTGGGCGGAGTGCCACTGAGCGTTCCGTTGGCTGGACCGGCCATCACGGCGAAACTCAATGGATCGCCATCCACATCCGAGCCGATCAGCGCGATGGCGACGGCTGTGTCTTCGGCGGTAGTCACCGATTTCGAGAAGGCGGTGGGCGGGTCGTTCACGGGTGTCACCGTGATCGACACCGTCGCGGGCGCCGAGTTGGCCAGGCCGTCGTTTGCGATGAAGCTGAACGCATCGGCGCCGGAGTAGTTCGCAACGGGCGTGTAGGTAAGGTTGGGACCAGCCCCACTCAACGCGCCGTGGCTGGGTGGAGTAACGACACTGAAAGTCAGCGTGTCGCCATCATCCTCATCTGACGCCGTCAGGGTCAGGGCCAAACCGTCGTCTTCCGCCGTGGTGACGGACTGGGCCTCCGCGACCGGCGCGTGGTTGACTCGCGTGACGTTGACGCTCACGGTGGCGGGGGCTGAGTCAGCCGCGCCGTCATTGGCGATGAACGTAAAGCTGTCCGTGCCGATGTAGCCGCTTGATGGCGTGTAGGTCAGGCTTGGAGGCGTGCCGCTCAGGGTGCCTGAGGCGGGGCCGCTCGTGACCGTGAAGGTCAGGGAGTCGCCGTCCACATCGGAGCCGGTCAGGGTGATAGGGAGGGCGGTATCTTGTTGCGTTGTAGCCGACTGCGGGTTGGCTATGGGGGCATCATTCACCGGGTTGACGGTGATCGAGACGGTGGCCGGCGCCGAATCGGCCTGACCATCATTGACCTTGAAGGTGAAGCTGTCCGGGCCGTGGTAGTTGGCGGCCGGCGTGTAGCTCAGAGGATCGGCGGTCAAGGTGCCGTGCGCCGGGAGGGTGACGATGCTCGCCGTGAGCGGGTCACCTTCCGCGTCCGAGCCCGCCAGGGTGATTCCCACCAGCGCGGTGTCTTCCGCGATGCTGACACTCTGCGGATAGGCCACAGGTGCGGTGTTGGCGTTGTCGACGACGATGATGACGTCGTCCACGGCAGCCTCGACCACGGTGGTCGCGGTGCTAGCATCGGCGGCCTCGAACATGATTCTCACCGTCTGGCCGGCGAAGGCGCTAATGTTGACGTTCTTGATGGTCCACGCCGCATCGACATCGCTCGCCACCCCCAACTTCTCGAACACGGTCTGCGTCGTCGTTCCCACCACCTTGGCGCGGAAGTAGTCCGCCGAGGAGGAACTGGTGTGGGCGAAATAGTAATAAAAGGAGAGCGTGATGTCACCGCTGGACGGCAGTGTGATCGCCGGTGACCGGATGGATGTGCCCCCGCCGTCCACATCGTAACTGCTCGCGCTACTGCCCGCTGCCGCGCCGGTCACCAAGGCATAGTACCCGCTCACCGTGTCGTTGAGTTGTTTGGCTCCATTGTACGAAGTTCCCGCGGGATTTCCTCGTTCCCACAGGCCGGAGGTTGCGGTATCGGTGCCGTTGGCGTTGCGGGTCCACCCTTGGTTGCTTTCGAAATTATCGAACCAGACTGTCGATCCCGTCGGCGGCGCCAAGACCGTCCACGTGTACGTTTGGGTCGTCGCGTTGCCGGCATAATCCCACGCCGTCACCTCCACAGTGTGCTCGCCGCCGTCGCTGGGAAACACCCGCTGCGAATCCTTGATGAACCCCAGGTCAATGTAGAAATCCCGGCAACTGTAGTTCCCGCAGGTCGGCGGCACCACGTAGTAATCGTTCAAGTACGCCTCGTCGTCCCCTCCCCCCGGCAACGTGTAGAACTCCCACACCGACTCCACCGGACCGCCGTCCACCGAAAACGTCACCTCGTACGGCGGTAGCCAGTACACGTCGTCTAACACGAGGTCCCGCGACCGCACGTAAAGGCTGTAATTGCCCGAGATTTCGTTGCCGCTGTACACCGCCCCGTTCTGCAGCAAACCCACCCCAAGAATTTCCGGAGCGTCGTCGTCCGCCAGAGGCGTGAAGAACTCGAAGCCGTTCACGTACGCGCCGCCCGGCTCGAAGATGTTGAGATGGATGTGGTTAAATCGCTTCCCATACGACACCACCGTCCAGTACACAATGTCCCCGATGTACACGTCCCCCGTCACAAAACCGCCCGTCTCGGGGTTGGCCTGGTACTCGGCGAACTTGTTCTTGATGAACTGCGGAATCGTATTCTTGTCGATGTGGTGGTATTGCCAGAGATACCCATTTGGGTCCAGGAAGGCCACCTCCCAGTACAGGTCGTTGCCCGGCTGATAATTCTCCACGTTCACCACCTGGCCGCCGGCACGATGGAACACATCGGTCCCGTTGGGCGCCATGATGTCGATCCCGTGGTGAAAATACGGTGTGCCCCCGTAGCTCTGATACGACTGAATCGCGTGTCCCAAGGTGAATGTCACCCCCGATGGGAATGGCCAACCATAGACCCCGTGCGAGGGCAGCGGGCTGTGCAAGCCCACGGAGCGACGCCCGCCGCGATCCCGTTCGGCCGCCGCGCGCCAGGCCGGGTGCGTCTGCTT
>JAKLFY010000001.1 GCA_022710935.1 Verrucomicrobiota bacterium | reverse complement strand
GTGAGGCGGCGGGATGGGGCGCGTCCGCTGCGTGGATTGGGCGCGCTGGGGGAGTTGGCGACGATGCGGGATTTGCAGGTCAATGTCGTGGGGTGAAGGGGGGTCTCAATGATGAACTCATTGCGGCGAGGATCGCGAGGGTCTGTGTTCGGACGTGCTCGATCGTCGGTGTTCGCCGGCCTGAGCGCTGTCGTTGTGATGCTGCTGACGGGGTGTCAGCCGACTGTGTCTGACCGTCTTCAAGGGTACCTCGAAGGGGAGTATGTGTATGTGGCATGCCCGCTGAGCGGAGCCGTCGAGGGACTGCACGTGGCGCGGGGCGGCCAGGTGGAGGCGGACGATCCGCTTTTCACTTTGGAGAGCAGTCTAGAGCGGGCGGCGCGGGACGAGGCCGAGCGGCGGTTGACCCAGGCGCGTGCGACGCTGGAGGATGCGAAGAAGGGCAAACGTCCTTCGGAGATCGGCGCGCTCGATGCCAGTCTCAAGGAGGCACAGGCGGCGCTCGAACTGGCGGAGAAGGAACTGGCGCGGGAGCAAAGCCTCTGGCAGGCAGGGGCATCGGCCCAGCAGGAGATGGATGCTGCCTGCTCGGCGCGTGATCAGTGCCGCGAACGGGTCAGGTCGCTGGAGGCAGAGCTCGAGACGGCGCGGTTGGGGGCACGGGCGGATCAGGTGGCGGCGGCGGAAGCCAACGTTCGCGCCTTGGAAGCCGCGTTGACGCAGGCGGAGTGGAGTCTGAACCAGAAACGCCAGAGCGCGCCCGAGTCCGGGCTTGTTTTCGACACTCTTTTTCGCGAGGGGGAATGGGTGGGGGCGGGGCGGCCCGTGGTGGTGTTGTTGCCGCCGGCGAACATCAAGCTGCGGGTGTTCGTGCCGGAGGCGCAGCTTGCCCGGGTGCAGCTCGGGGAGGTTGTCCAGGTGTTCATGGACGGCGTCCGCGAGAGCGTCCCGGCCACGGTGAATTTCATTTCGCCGCGGGCCGAGTACAGCCCGCCCATGATCTACAGCCGGGCGAACCGGGAGAAATTCGTTTATCTCATCGAGGCCGCCTTCGAGGGCGGCATCGCCGTGGGGCTGCATCCCGGCCAACCTGTCGAGGTGGTCCTGCCTGTCCGCCACCCATGAGCGTTACGGCAGCCATCGACGTGCGTGGAATGACGAAGCGGTTCGGGCGTCTGACCGCCGTGGACCACATTGATCTCGAAGTGCAGGCGGGGGAGATCTGCGGGTTCTTGGGTCCGAACGGCAGCGGCAAGACCACGTTTATTCGGATGCTGTGTGGGTTGCTGCGGGCGGATGCCGGGAGCGGCACCTGTCTGGGCTACGATGTGATCCGAGAGAGCGAGCAGATCAAGCGCCGGGTTGGTTACATGACGCAGCGGTTCAGCTTTTACGAGGACCTGAGCATCGAGGAGAACCTCGATTTCGTCGCCCGGATGTATGCGATCCCGGACCGGCGCAACGCGGTTGCGGCGAGCCTCGAGCGGCTGGGGTTGGCCGGACGGCGGAGTCAGCTTGCGGGCACTCTGTCGGGTGGCTGGAAGCAGCGCCTGGCGCTGGCTGCCTGCATGATTCACGAGCCAAAGTTGCTGTTACTGGACGAACCGACCGCAGGTGTGGACCCGAAGGCGCGGCGGGACTTCTGGGAGGAGATTCACCAACTGGCCGCGGCCGGGCTCACGTGCCTGATCGCCACGCACTACATGGATGAGGCCGAGCGTTGTCATCGGCTGGCCTACATTGGGTACGGCAAGTTGTTGACGCAGGGCACCGTGTCGGAGGTCGTTGCCCAGGCGAACCTGACCACGTGGGAGGTGACCGGGCCGCGGCTCATGGACTTGGCGCAGCGGCTTCGTTCCGTCCCCGGTGTGCGGCAGGCCGTGCCCTTTGGCAACGCGCTGCATGTGAGCGGCGATGACGCGGCGTTGCTCGATCGCAACACGCAGCCGTTTCGCGTTGCGCCTTACACGTGGCAGTCCGCCGAATCGAGTCTGGAGGACGTGTTCATCCATCTCATGGATCCGTTGTCCGACAACGCGCGCGCATGACACTCCCGTGTCGATTTTCGATGGCCCGGCTGGCCGCGATGCTCGTGAAGGAATTCACGCAGATGCGACGCGATCGGCTGACCTTCGGCATGATGCTCGGCATTCCGCTGATGCAGCTTGTCCTGTTCGGGTTTGTGATCAACGCGGACCCGAAGCATTTGGCGACCGGGGTGGTGCTGGCCGACCGCGGCCCGCAGGCGCGGACCGTGCTGCACGCCATCTGCAACAGCGGCTATTTCGACTTCGTGCGGCTGCTCGAGAACGAGGCTGAGGCCGAGGCGGTGCTGCTGGGTGGCGAGGTGCAATTCGTGGTCAACATTCCGGCCAACTTCAGCCGCGATCTGCTGCGCGGCGAACGGCCGGCGCTGCTTGTCGAGGCGGACGCCACCGATCCGGCGGCGACCGGGAATGCGCTGAACACCCTGCGTGTGCTGGCGGAGAAGGCGCTCGAGCACGATCTGAAGGGGCCGCTTGCCGCGCTGGGCGGGTCGGACGGCCCGATCGAGTTGCGCATCCACCCGCGATACAACCCGGAGGCCATCACGCAGTACAACATCATCCCCGGCCTGATGGGCGTGATTCTGACCATGACGATGATCCTGATCACGGGTCTGGCCATCACGCGCGAACGGGAGCGGGGCACGATGGAGAACCTGCTTTCGATGCCCACGCGCCCGTTGGAGGTTCTCATCGGCAAGATCATTCCCTACATCCTGATTGGCTACATCCAGGTCGCGGTGATTTTGGCGGCGGGCTACTACCTGTTTGGTGTTCCGATAGCCGGCAGCGTTTCCCTGCTGCTGATCGCCGCGTTTGTGTTCATCGTGGCCAACCTGGCGATGGGCATCACCTTCTCGACCATTGCCCGCAACCAGCTTCAGGCGATGCAGATGGCCTTCTTCGTTTTCCTGCCGTCCATCCTGCTTTCGGGCTTCATGTTCCCGTTTCGCGGCATGCCAGTCTGGGCGCAGTACCTGGGCGAGATCCTGCCACTCACGCATTTTCTGCGGCTGGTTCGGGGCATCATGCTCAAAGGCATCGGAGTGACGGAGGTGATGCAGGGGCTCTGGCCGATTGGGCTCTTCGGCGTCGTCGCCCTCGCCATTGCTGCCAAGCGCTTTCGTCGGACGCTGGACTGATCGGTGCGAGGGGAGGTTGCCGCACCTTCCTCGACTGTGGCCGGGGGCGAACCGGAGGTTGATTTCCCCGGCGGATTCTGATTCACTCTCCGGCCAAGCATCCGCCGTATGGCGACAGCCGGATTCTCGTATGAAAGCATCATCGATCATTCTGACCGCACTGTGTGTGACCGTCGCGTTTCGGGCGCAGTCGGGCGACCTTGACCCGCGCAACTGGATTGGGCATGACCGCACACGCCCGTTGCCGCCGGTGGTGGACCCGGGTGTCAGCAGCACGCCGGACCAGGCCGGCAAAGCGCCCTCGGACGCTATCGTGCTCTTTGACGGCAAGGATCTCTCGAAGTGGGTGGCCATGAACGGGGAGCCGACCAAATGGATCGTGAAGGATGGGGCGATGGAGTGTGTGCCCGGGAGCGGGTATGTGCGGACGCTCCAGTGTTTCGGCGACGCCCAGGTGCACGTGGAATTCGCCAGCCCCGCCAAGCCGGAGGGATCGAGCCAGGGCCGGGGCAACAGCGGCTTCTTCTTCGGCGGCACGCGCTACGAGATTCAGGTGCTGGACAGTTTCCAGAACAACACCTACGCAGACGGTTCGTGCGCCTCGATCTACAATCAGTATCCGCCGCTTGTGAACGCCTCGCGTCCGCCGGGCCAGTGGCAGAGTTATGACATCCTCTGGACCGCGCCGCGGTTCGAGAGCGACGGGACGCTGCGGTCGCCGGCCCGGGTGACGCTATTCCACAACGGCGTGTTGGTGCATCAGAACGCCGAGTTGATCGGGGATACGGGCTGGGTCACGCGCGGCCCGTACCGGGCGCACCCGGAAAAGCTGCCGCTTGCGATCCAGGACCACGGCAACCCGGTGCGTTTTCGCAACATCTGGGTGCGGGAGTTGGGCCGCCCTGCGCGTCCGGAGTTTTTCCTGGCCGACAAGGTGCTCGATGGGTACGTGGGGAAGTATGAGGTGAACAGGAACTGGATCGTCGACGTCACGCGCCGCGACGGGTGTTTGTTCTTCCAATGGGCGGGAGAGGATTTCCTGGTCTTTGCCACGTCCCCGAATCGGTTCTTCGCCAAGACCACGGATGTCCAGGTCGAGTTCAAAAAGGACAACAACGAGGACGTTGCCTACTTCTCGGTCGGCGAGGACGGGGGAATGCGGGCCAAGAGAGTGAAGTGATTGGCGAGGCTCCGCCTCAGATCGATGAGATCAGTCAGCGTCCGCTCGAAACGCTTCACGGCCCGCGGCGCCGCCTGATATTTCATGCCCACTTGCCAGACCACCTCCGCCAGCCACATCCCGGGATGGCGTGCCAAGAACCCTGCTGTTCGCTTCTCCCGATTCATCACAAGAGACCAAGCGCCCGCAACCCCCACGCGCGACGGCCACGCCACAGGCCCAACGCGCCGCGAGCATCCATATGTCAACTATTTAGATGCGACCCCATTGTCTCCACTCGGACCAGGCGCGTGGCGATCGAGGTCTCTTGGATTGGCCGTGATCGCGGTTTGTGTTTCTGCGCTTGTGCGAGGGCAGACGCTGGCCTTGCCGGAACGGGCTGCCGATGCGCTGTCCGGAAGCGCGATTGCCGGCCGGATCGAGTCGCTGGCGCTTGCGGATCGCGAGCAAGTCGTTCTGGGCGAGGTCTTGTCGGGCAATGTGCCTGAGTTCATGCGGCGGTTGTGTCCCGTCAGCGTGACGAACGTGGCGGATGGGAGGACGAACATCGCGACGTTCTTCGTGACGCCGGACTATGTGTGCGTGGGCTCGGACGACGACGCGCTGCTCATGCCGCTGACGCCGATGAGCGCGCAGCGGTTGGCGGACCAGCTTGGCTGCATGCTTCCGACGCGAAGGATCGTGGACGCGATTCATCTGGCGGCGGAGGTGAAGCTGACACCGGCCCCCATTGCTCCCAGCCCGGCCATGACGACGGTGCCGGTGTTCATGGCGCACAACGAGATTGTGCGCACCCAGCGGCTCGATCGGTTGGCGGGGCATCCGCTGGGGGCGCTTGTCGCGGGCCACAAGAAGGACGTCGTGATCTCGGCCAAGCTCGATGAGGCGTCTGGCAAAGTGGCGATTTACGGCTGGCATCGAGTTGGCGGGGTGCCGATCCAGCCGCTCTGCCTTGGCCACGGCGTGAGCTGGGTGGATTACAGCCACGGCGTGCGGTTGGTGGATCAGGCCATGCGGGTGAACGGTTTCATCATGACGGTGGCCCAGGTGCTGTCGGACCCGTGTCTTGCGGGGTTGTTGAGCGATGAAGGGGTGGTGGCGCAGCCGCGCTATGCAACCGATCGAATCGAGTCGCTGCCTCGTGGGGAGCGCCGCGCGCCTGCGACCGGCGTCGAGTTCAAGTCCGGCGGCGCCTTCGGTGAACGGACCGCGGAATTCGTGTTCGAGCCCGGCGTGACGGTGCATCTGAACGCGCCGGCGGTCGAGGACTGCCCGTCCGACAGGCGGGTCGTGTTGGTGCTCTACGCTCTGCCCAACGGCAACACCACGGCCCAGACCATCGGACGCGTTGCTCGACTGGGGGACGACTGGCGTTTTGACATACAGCATATCGGGGCGCAGACGCGGTTCGTTCGGGCATGGGCCACGAACGACACGATTGTCACGGTCTATCTGGAAGCCGACACGCGGAGCTGGCCTGCGTGGCGGCGGCAGCATGGCGATGATGGGATTCCGGGCCTGATCGAGAGGGTGAGGGGGGTGTTTCCGACCAACCGGCTCGAACTGGTGCTGACGGGCCACAGCGGCGGCGGGAGCCTGATCTTCGGCTACCTGAACGCCGTCGAGGAGATTCCCGGGGACGTCGTGCGGATCGCGTTTCTCGACAGCAATTACGCGTTCGATGCCGCACGCGGTCACGCGGTGAAGCTGGCCCGGTGGCTCGAGTCTTCGGAGCGGCGGGTGCTGTGCGTGTTTGCCTACAACGATGCCGTCGCGCTGCTCGATGGGAAGCCGTTTGTGAGTGCCGAGGGAGGGACATGGGGGCGCAGCCAGGCGATGCTGACGGCACTGGGCGCGTTTTTCGGGTTGAACAGCCGGACCAACGACGCGGGTCTTCGTGTGCATAGCGGCCTCGATGGGCGCGTCCAGTTCCTGCTGAAGGAGAACCCGGAGCGGAAGATCCTTCACACCGTCCAGGTCGATCGCAACGGTTTCATTCATGCCCTGGCGATCGGCACGCCGGAGGAGAACCGCGGCTACGAGTATTTCGGGGAGCGGGCGTACACGCGCTGGATTTCGCCTTGAGCTGCCCGGTCGAGTCGCGCAGGTTTCCCGCATGTTCGACAAGCCAATACCAGCCGGTCAAACCGTTCACCAGCCATTCGCTCAGCGGGCAGCGATGGGTGGGGTCAGGAAGGGCGCAGTGACCCGGCGTGAGATGCTCGGACTTCTCGCCGCCGGAATTGGCGTGCCATTCGTAGAAGCGCGCGGTGCGGCGATGCACGTATCCGGCGCGAATGCGGGGGCGCAGGCAGGTGAAGGGCAACCAGGCGAGGCCTCGGGCGGCGTCTCGAGCGCCGTGAGTGCCGTGGAGGCGAAGGCGAAGGTGTTCGAGTTCCTGAGGGCGCGGGGTCATGGATCCTATTTGTTTGGGCAGGTGGCCACGTGGGTGCACAACGAGAACCCGGACATGGACCACCCGGGCAACTGGATCCGGAAGGTGCGCGAGCACACCGGCGGATTGCCGCGGTACGGCTGCATCACGTACGACTTTGACGATGACCCGTTCACTGACGCGGCGTGGAACGAGGGCGCGCGGAAGCTCTGGGACCGGGGCCTGATTGTCGGGATCTACAATTTCTTTGCGAACCCGGGCGGGGGCAGGTGGAACGATCCGTGCGAGATGGAGAAGATCTGGTCGCCTGACGACAATCCGGTGCGGCGCAATTTCTTTCGGCAGCTCGATCGGATGGCGGCGAATCTCCAATGGCTGAAAGACCGGGGGGTTCCGGTTGTGTACACGCCTTTTGTGGAGAGCGACGATCGGAACAAATGGCACGCCAAGCAGGGGAGCGACGCGATCATCCGGCTCTATCGGCTGGTGCACGACTATTTCCTGGGGGCGAAGAAGCTCGACCATATTCTCTGGGCCTATCACACCACGCAGAATCACGGCGCCCTGGAGCGCTGTTATCCGGGCGACGACTATGTGGATGTGCTCGGGAAGTCGGCTTACGGCACGGGGCTGGTGTTTTCGGAATACGAGTGGGCGGTTGCGAAGAAGAAGGCGGGCGGCAAAGTCATCTGGTGGGCCGAGTTGGGGATTCGCGGGAAGGGGGATCCTGCGCGCGATTGCCTGGATGTCCTGCGGAAGCTCGAGGGCAGCTATCCCGAGCTGGCTGGATTCGTCTTCTGGAGCGATGAGGGTTTCTACAACGTGGTTGGGAATCTCAACGGGCGCGAGCTCATGGAGCATCCGAAGGTTGTTACCGGGGCGAAGTGAGGGGGCCGCGCGGGCACGTTGCAGCGCGGCGGCGGCCCTGTGATTCCTTAGTAAGGCAGGAGGGCCGGTCCTTCGGGTGCACGGGGGGCTTTGGATCGTTTACAGGGTCATTCCCGGCGAGGGCTTCGTGGACCTCGGCCCTCCGAGGCTCGTCCCCGGCTGCAACCTGACATCCAGGTAGACCGAACAGCGCCCGTGCATCTTGAAGAACGGGCGGAACACAACGCCGCCGATGTCGAACCGGAGCGTCTGCGGATTGCCGGCGATGGATTTCTTGATGTCAGCGGCGTCCAGGACCACCGGACGCCAATCGGAGCGGGGTCCGGATTCCTCGGCTGCGAGCAGGACGGGGCCGTAGAAGAGGCTGGCGATGTTGGGTTGATCCATGACGCGGCTGAGGTGGAACGGGAAGGGCATCTGCAGTTCGACGGTGTCCTTATCTTTCCAATCGCGGCCTAGATTCAGATAGGTGCCCGGGATGGCGTTGACCTGTTTGGGGTCGCCGTTGATCCGGACGTGAAATCCGCGGGTTGCCCAGTGCGGCACGCGGACGTTGAGGTCGAAGGCGCCGCTGCCTGCGAGGAGGAGCCGGGTGGTTTGCTCGAAGGGGTAGCTGGTGCGCTGGGTGAGGGTGAGATTGCGCTCCGTCCATCGGAGGGTCGAGGGGACGAACAGATTGACGAAGAGCGCCTGGTGATCGGCGCCGTGGAAGTAGATCGAATCCTGGAGCTTTGTCCCGCTTTCGAGGGCCGTGCCGTTGCAGCACGTGAAGCCGTCCATGCCGCCGTTGCCGAATTGCCTGCGCGCGGCCGGGTTGAGCGGGACGTGGTAGGTGTTGGCGGGGCTTTCGGCGGCGACGGAGGCGAGGATATGGTTGTAGAGGGCCTGCTCGTAGTAATCCATGTAGCGGGCGTCTGGGTCGTACATGAAGAGCTGTCGGCTCAGCTTGAGCAGGTTGTACGTGGCGCAGGTTTCGTTCTGGCCGCCGCGGTTGAAGCCGTTGGCGAAGAGAGAGTCGGGTTCGGCGGTGAAGCACTCGGCGTTGTTCGGATTGCGGGCGCCGGCCACGCCGCCGATGCTGTACATGTAGCCGCCGGTGCAGATCTCCCAGAAATTCTCCGCAACGCGCAGGTAAGGATGCTCGCCCGTGTTGCGATAGATCTCGAGCGCGCCGGTGATCTGCGGGATGTGCTGATTAGCGTGGCGTCCGCGCAGCGTATCCACGTTGCAGGCCAGTCCGTGTGAGTGGTCGGCGTCGCCGAAGAAGAAGCTGCTGTTGTCGAACAGGCGGGCGCAATCGAGGAAGCGTGCGTCTCCGGTCAGGCGCGCGAGGCGGGCCATGACTTCGTTCATCCCGCCGTACTCGCCGGCGATGTAGCGATTCCACATGCGGATGCGGGTGGCGGGCGGGACGGCGAGAAGGCGTTGGTGGACCCAGAGTCCCATGCCTCTTGCGATCTCGAGGGCCTTCGGGTCTCGGCCCACCTCATGGCAATCGAGGCATCCGGCGAGGATTTTGTGGAGCGTGTAGTAGGGGGCCCAGACCTGGTGGTTGCCGCCCCCGTAGGTTGCCCCCTGTTCGAGCATGATGAACTGGTCGGGCGGATAGGCGCTGATGTAACCCCGTCCCCAATTCCAGTAATCCGTGCGGATGCCTTCCCTGGTCAGGTTGGAGTTGTAGTTGGTGGATCCGGGCCCCGGCGGCACGGTGGTCGGATTGGCGTTGCAGGGGCCGGCTTCGCGGGCGGGGCGGCCTGACTTTTGGGAGAGATCGTAAAGGGTGTCGATGAGATAGGTCATCTTCCGCAGGAAATTGGTTTGCAGCGTCGGATCGTAGCCGGTGCTGGCGCAGGCCTGGGCGATGGCGGACAGGTAATGGCCGCTGGCGTGGCCGCGCAAGCGGGTTGTCTGCGAGTCCCAACCGCCCAGCGGTTGGGCGTTGTCGGGTTGGGGCTGTCCGAAGGCGTCGCGGAACATGTAGAGGAACCGGTCGGGATTCGTCTGGGCGAGGGCCTGGACGAACTTGTTGCGATGTCGGATGAACGGGGTCTCGCGCTGCTGTTCGTCGAGGTTCAGCGTTACGTTGTCCAGGGGGAACGCTTCGACGCAGCGGTCTGGGGCGGGCGAGACGTTGGGTGCGGATTTCACCGTGACGAGGGCTTTGGGCTCGATGGTGGTTCCGGCGACGCGTCCGGTGATGGTGAAGATGCCCGGTTCGAGGACGGACTGATTGTTGGTGGGAGACGGCCAGATCATGCGGACCAGGGGGCCGGTGGTTCCGTTTCCGTATTGGCCGGCGACGGTGCGGGGCAACTGCGGCAGGTTTCCCACGGAGGTTTCGACCGAGATGGGCGGCACGCCGAGGAGTTGAAGGCCCGACCACGGGGCTGCGGCGGTTGTCTCGGGCTGTTTTGGGGCGGGGACTGGCAGGCTGGGGGCGGGCGTTCTTTCGTCCGACAGCGCGTTGTTGCGGATCGTTGCGATCTGCGGGTCTGTCAGAGCGATGGCGTACAGGCGCACATCGTGGAGCATGGCGTCGAGGGTGGGATCCCCGTCGTAGTGCGATCTGCCGAGGTAGAGCTGGTTGCGGCGTGCATCATCATCGTCGAGCAGCGGTTCGAGATTGACGGTCAGGTTGGTGGATTGTGCGACGCGGGCGCCGTCGAGATAGAGGCTCAGGGTGTGTCTGGCCCCATCGAGGGCCACGGCCAAGTGCACCCATCGGTTGGTGGGGACCTGTGGCGCGACGGGTCCCTGTTCACCGGTCCAGCCGCTTGAGGTGATGCGGGCGCGGTATCCTTCGGCCTCTTCTTCGCCAACGGGCGTGCAGAAGAAGTTGGCGGTTGTGTTCGGGCCGAAGTCGAAGAACCGCTGCCAGGGTGTTGTCGAGCGCAGGAACATCCAGCCTGTGACAGTGATCGCATCGGCCTCGTGGAGAGTCTCCCCGGGGATTTGGACAAAGGCGTCTCCGGTGCCGGGCAGGGAGAGGACCTTCCCGAATTGGCGGTCTTCGACATAGGCGGCTCCAGCGCCGCGGAGCGCGGCGTGATAGCCATTGCGGGAGCGGTCGGTTGTGTTGCCATCGAAGAGGTAGCGGGCGAGGAGGGCTGTTTCGCCGATCCCATCGAGGAAGTGGTCGCCTGCGTCGCTCTGGGCTGCGGAGGCAGTGGGGGCCGCGAAGGGAGCGGACAAGCACGCGATCAGTGCGGCCGGGTGGAGGATGAGATTGCGCAGTTTCATGTGATCAGAACGCAGGCGGCGGCGGACATTACGGGGTGGCAGGGGTGGAACGAGGGGCGGGAGGGGTCGTGCTGATCCAGACCTGCGATTGAGCGCGCCGTCGGGAGGTGGATGTGTCGGAACGGTTATCGCGCGCGTAGTAGGGGATGGCGAGGAGTGGCGAGCCATCGGCCCAGGCGCCCTTGATGACCTTGACTCCGTGCAGCAGGTCGGCGCGCCACTCGGTGGCGAGCGGTTGGGGTCCGATTGGGCCGGTGATGTCCGGCTGATCCGCGCGCTCGACGCTGTAGACGAGGGGGCCGTAGCGCAGGGCTGTGTGAGCTCGATTAGCGAGGACTCTCTCATCCGACTCGATGCGCTGCACTTGCATCGGCAGGTCCAGTGCGATCGAGTCGCCGGCTTTCCATGTGCGTTTCACCACGGCGTAGCCTTTCTCGATCTGCGGAGTTGCGGGCTGTTCATTGACGGAGAACGAGTTGAGGCCGTTGATGGCGGGCGTATTCGTGTAGAGCGCGCTGGTCTGGCGATTGGGCACGCGCACATGGAGTGCGAATGCGGCTGGCTGCTTTGGGTTGACGGTGAGTGTGACCTTGCCGTCCCAAGGGTAATCGGTTTGCTGAACGATCTCGATGTCGGTGCCTGCCACCCGTTCGAGGGTCACGGTGCTGCCGATGAAGAGGTTGACGTGGATGGCGTCGGGGGCCGTGAGGTAGGTCCAGGTTGGGATCATCAGGAGCGTGCGGGGGATATTGCCGACGCAGCAGGGGCAGGCGTGCCAGGGCGTGCGGCGTCCGCCGACGAGCGGGTTGGTGTAATTGAAGGTGTTGCCTTCGAGATCGGTGGCGCCGAGCAGGGCATTGTAGATGGTTTCCTCGTAAAGGTCGGCGTACCTGGCGTCGTGGTAGGCGAGGTTGAGTTTGTGTTGGAAGAAGATCAGTCCGCAACTCGAGCAGGATTCGCAGTAGGCGTTGTGGGGCAGGGAGTAGTCGGGTCCGAAACCTTCCGAAGTCTCGCCGCTGCCGATGCCGCCGGTGACGTAGTATTTGCGGTTGACCATGTTATCCCAGAGCGAGAGGACGGCGCTCTGGTAGTCGACATCGGCCGTTTCGGCGGCGACGTCGGCCATGCCCGAGTAGCTGTAGACGGCGCGCACGGCGTGGCCGACGGCTTCGTATTGCTGTTGGACGGGGGTGTGGCTTTGGTCGTACTCGCTGCCGTCTTTGCGGCAATCGAGCAGAAACTTGGCGAGTTTCACGTAGGCGTCGCCGCGTCCGTTACGTTCCATGTCATTGACGAAGCGTCCGAAGCGCACGAGGGCCTGTTCCATTTCCTGATGGCCGTCGTACCAGTCCTTCTTGCCCGGCCCGATGTTCGCGACCCAGCAGTCCGCCAACTGTTTCGCCGCGTCGTAGAGGCGGCGATCCTTGCCCTCGGTGAGGGTGTAGTGATTGATGGCGGACTCGATGAAGTAGCCGGCGACGTAGCCCTCGTGATCTGCGCGGTTGCGGGGGTTCCAGCGGTCCGGCCAGGCATTGCGGTCGGCCAAGGTGAAGGCGGTCTGCAGGTAACCATCGGGCTCCTGGGCCGCGAGGATCTTGGGAATCCAATCCTCGAGGGTGGCGCGCATTGTCTGCTGAGCCCGGAGGATATCAGGATCGCCCTGCGGATCGACCATGAGCGCGATGCAGATGGATTCCACCGTTTGGTGCACCCATGCGTTGGCGAAGACATAGCCTTTGTGGGGGCCGTGGGGCTCGCCGCGCAGGGCTTTGGCGGCCTCGACGAAATTATCGATGCCGCCCTGGCCCTGGGTGAGGTTTGTGCGGTTGATGTGGTCGATGCAATGGGGGATCCAATTGACGATGAGGGACTTGGCACGCGAGTTCCAGAGGGGGCTGTCGATCTTGTAGCGCTTGGTATAGACGACATCCAACCGGTGCGTGGGCGGCGGCGGCTCGACCCTGACATCGAGTGAGGATGAGGCGCTCGATCCACCCTCGTCGGCTGTGAGTGCGAGGACGTAATCGCCCGGCTGGTCGAAGCGGGCGGTGGTTTCGGCGGCGTTGGGATTCGCGAAGGCGACGCGGCCGGGTCCGGCTTGCTTGCTCCATGTCAATTGAAGCGGGAGGTCAGCCGGCTTAAGAGACTGGACCTGTCCGCTCAAATAGGTTTGGCCGCCGAGGATGGCCACCCGGTCCACGCCTGCCGCCACCCGGGGAGGAAAGCGGGGTGATCGTCCGGAATCGAGCACGCGCCATTCGATAATGCCTGTCGAGAACTCGCCGTTGCCGTCCATTTCCAGGCGCAGCTTCGAGGTCGTGACTTCGTCGAATGTGGTGACGTTGAACCGGTTGGCTTCGACGCCCAGACCGGTGGGATTGGGGACGGGTATGAAGTCTTTCCCATCCCAGTATTTCAATCGCGAGGCTTTGGGCAGGCGCACGCCCCTGGCGTCATCCCACCAATAGACCTCGATCTGCACGGTGCTGATGGGCTGGGTCCAATCGTACTGCACCCATTGTGTTCCCTGGCGCGGCCAGTTGCCGTACGTGCCGCGGCGATCGCCGCGGGAGCTGCGCGGACTGCTCTCATCGTTCAGGGCCGACTCGCGGGTGTCGCCCGAGACATAGGAACTGGTGGGCGTCGCGACGACGGCGAGGTTGACGGCGGGTCCGGGCGTGGTGGCGGGTCGTGCGGTCGCATGGCTCGCACAGAGAACCGTGGCTGACGCAATCAAGAGATGGAGTCGCATGGGAGGACTGAACCAATCAGGCGGGGCGCTGTCCAGCGGAGATTCACTGTGGCGGTTGACCTGCCGGGCGGGGCCGTTCAGAGAGGTTCCCGTGTCTCGATGGGGTCATCATTGGCATCGGGCTGTGCCTGCGAGGCGCTGACTCGTTCCGGAGCGGGGCTCAGATGATGCGTAGCGCGCCAGATATGGTAGGCGGTGCTGTCAGTCCAGCGGATGGCATCGAGCAACGCGCCCGCGGATTCGGGTGTGAGTTGGCCGTGCGCCGTCTCCTCGAGAATTGCTTCGCGCTCGTGTCTTCGCAAAGAGGCAACCTCGGCGGCGAACGCCTGGATGTCTTGGATGGCGGGAGGCGCCGCAGCGCTTTCCAGGGCGCAGGACGCAGCGTCTGTGATTGTTGCCAGTCTCGTCCGTGCGATCGCCAACCGGGCTTGATCCGTCAGGACTGCTGCAAACGGCGGCTTGTTGGCCTGGGACGCGAGCTGATCCAGGTGATCCATTGCGTGGAGTGCTGCGAGGCGTGGATTAGGCCGCCCTGTCGGCACAAGGAAGGGGGGGATTCGGCCCAGGAACAGGCGGGCCTCGTTGAGTGCGGCTTGCACCTCGGAGACGGGAATGGCGGGGTGCTGTGGCATGAGGCCGAGGCGGTGCCGCACGTGGCCGAGCAGGGGCATCATGGAATCGACCAGGGTCCTGCGCACGGCTTCAACGGCTACCTCAGGGACCTCCGTGAGCGAATCGTCGAGGTGCTGTGTCAGCGTCGGGCCGCGATCGGGCACCAGACGATGGATGAGCCGGGCCAACTGCTGGACGGCAGGCAGCACAAGGACGGCGCCGAGCAGATTGAAGGTGGTGTGGAAAACCGCCAGGCTCAAGGCGCCGGGTGCGGATCCGCCGTCCGCATCGAGGCGCCTGGCCGCGAACGCAAAGGCCGGCAGGATCAGGAAGCCGAGCGCAGCCGCGAGACTGTTGAAGAGAATATGGGCCAGGGCGGTCCGCCGCGCCGGGACGCTTGCGCCGATGGATGCCAGGGCGGCTGTCACTGTGGTGCCGATACTTGCGCCAACCACAAGCGAGAGTGCCTGATCGAGATTGATCGTGCCTGCGTGGAAGGCGGTAATCGTCGTCGCGATGGCCGCGCTGGACGATTGCATGACGACAGTCATGACGACACCGATCGACACGAGCAGCAAGCGGCCCGTCACCGTTGCCTGCGGAAACCAGTCAGGTCGGACTCGTTCAGCCAGACCTGCCATGCCTGTCTGGAGCGTCTCGATCCCGACGAAGATCAAGCCAAACCCTGCGAGGGCGAGCCCGAGCGCGGCCAACCGCCCCTTGAGGATGAGGCGCATGAGCGCGCCGACGCCGATGAATGGCAGGGCCAGCTTTCCCACGCTCAGCTTCAGTCCGAGGAGCGAAACCAGCCAGCCGGTGGTTGTTGTGCCCACGCTTCCGCCAATCACGACGCCGATGGCTTGTGCGAATGTGAGCAGCCCGGCACTGACGAATCCTATGGTGGCCAGCGTGGTCGCACTCGATGATTGGACCAAGGCCGTGAGCGTCAGGCCGGAAAAGAACGCCGACACGGGTCGCCCCGTGAAGCGCACGAGGATGCGTTTGAGTGCTTCGCCTGCCGACGCCTTGAGACCGTCGGTGAGCAGCAGCATGCCGAGCAAGAACAGCCCGATGCCGCCGAGAAGCTGGGTGAGCATCGTAATCCGACTCATAGAGACTCGATCCGCAGACGCCGCAAGCTGGGTCGAAGACCGAGGAATCTCGGGATCGCCATTGTCCGACAAGTCAGTGCCATTGTGTTCGAAATCATCGCAGTGTCCGCAGGCATGGACGAGATAATAGCCTGGGCGCATAATGGCGTCAGCGAAATCATGACATCACAAGTGCCCCGAGCGGAATTGGACGATCGGATGCAGCAGTTCCGGTCACGGATGGAGACGGTCTGCCCCGACTGGGAGCTGGCGGCGTTGTTTGGACGCGTGAATCAGTATTATCTGACAGGCACGATGCAGGACGGCCTGTTGCTGGTTCCGCGCGAAGGGGACGCGGTGTTCTGGGTGCGTCGGAGCCTGGAACGTGCGTGTGCGGAATCGTTGTTTCCGGACATTCGCCCGATGCGAAGCTTTCGGGATGCGGCCCAAGGGATGAGTCCGGCGTCTGTGCGTCGAGCGATTCACATCGAGGCCGATCTGGTGCCGTACGGACTTGTGGGGCGGTTTCGGAAGCACTTTCCATGTGATGAAGTTGGCTCGCTGGATTCGGCGATCGGGTGGATTCGATCGATCAAAAGTCCGTACGAACTCGAGATCATCGAGCGGGCGGGGGCGATTCACCGTCGGGCTATGGAAGACAAGGTGCCGGGGTTGTTGCGCGAGGGCATGAGCGAGGCCGAGTTCGCCTGCGAGTTATACCGGCTGATGGTCAGCGAGGGGCATGAGGGGACAGTGCGCTTCGCGATGTTCAATGTGGACATTGCGGTGGGGCAACTTGGGTTTGGAGAGAACTCGCTTTATCCGACCAGTTTCAACGGCCCGGGCGGATGCCGGGGCATGGGGCCTGCCGCGCCGGTGCTGGGGAGCCGGGAGCGGCGGCTGCGCGCGGGCGATCTTGTGTTTGTCGATCTGGGCTGCTGCGTCGAGGGGTATGCGACCGACAAGACAATGATCTACGCGTTTGGGCGTCCGCTGCCGCCGGAGGCGAGCGCGCTCCACGCGCGGTGCGTCGAGATCCAGGCCCACATCGCCGCCTTGCTCAAGCCCGGGGCGATCCCATCCACGATCTACAGCAGCGTGACGGAGAGTCTGGATGCCGGATTCCTCGAGCATTTCATGGGATTCGGGAGTCGTCGGGCGGAGTTTCTCGGCCATGGTGTCGGGCTGCAGATCGACGAGCCGCCGGTGATTGCGGAGGGTTTCGACGATCCGTTGGTCGAGGGGATGGTGCTGGCGGTCGAACCGAAGCGAGGGGTGCCCGGTGTTGGGATGGTTGGGACGGAGAACACGTATCTGGTCACGGGCGAGGGCGGTCGGAGTCTGACGGGGATGTGTGCGGGGCCGATCCTGGTTGATGCGTGAGGGAGTTCGGCATTCCGATCCCAGGCTATTTGCGGGTTCATGGGCGTCGAGGCTGTTGCGTGGCGTGGGCGCCGTCGATCGATTGGCAGGCGTCGGGACGGGCTTCTGCCTTCGCCTGCTCGAACTCCCCCAACTCCCCCCAGCGTGCGCTGCAAACCCTCCCGAAAGAAGAAAACCAGGGCGTTGAGCGCCTGATTCTGCGTTGCGGCGGCCACCCGTCCCCCAAACGGCCAGGCCCTCCTGGAATTGCCGGACTTCCCTCGCTGCTACCGGAGCCGACCGCGGGGCGGCTGTCGTTCAGTTTGTTCGCCAGAAGGAAGCGCTTGCGCAAACATGCCTGGCGGCGTAGCGGTAATCCATGACGCGAAGCCGGATCGAGTCGGCCATAGAGAGCGGTGCGGCGTTCACGCTCGGGATGGCGGATGGCCGTGAGTATCCGGTGCCACACAGGGACTACATATCGATCTCCCCCAAGGGGACGTTTGTCACCGTTTATGACGACGATGAGCGGTTCGTCGTTCTGCCGCTGCTCACGATGACCGGACTGGCGTCTACTGCTCCCAAGCACAATGGCAGCTCCTCGAAGCAATAGGTTTGCTGCAAGCCTCCGGATCTACAAGGTGTCGGTAGTGGCCATCATTCTTGGATGCTGGGATGGCTATTCTCAAGCCACAAACACCGCGCTCACGTTCTATGTCGTCAGAGAGGAGAAGATGGAGGGCGGGAGGTTTATTGACACACCCGAGCTTCCGAAAGTTGGGTACATCGCGGCCAAGGCGGACATGACTGTCACGAACCTGCAGGACGTGTATCCACAAAAGGTGGCCGACTTTGCCATCATGGGCGACGGGCATGGCGAGCATACAGTCGTGTCGAGCCACCCTCCGCCTGCGTTGGCGGTTGTTCTCGGAACCGAGGACGCCAAGCGGTTCGCGTCACTGACCTGACCTTTTTGGCTGGCGCGGTTGCGGGTCGAGGAATCACCATGGGATGGCAATGAAAGCTCGATGCTTCTTCAGCCTTGGCAGTTGGTTGGTCTGGGGGTTGGCCATGGCGGCGGTCGGACACGCTGCTTCGCCGGTTTACACCGTGCAGGCGGTTGATGGCGAAGGGTTCGACGTCTATGCCGACGGCGTGCGTGTGGCTCCGGTGCGGCTTTCGACAGGCCGGGCGATTCTTGCGGACAGGGTCGAGGCGACGGGCAGCGGTCTGCGGTTTGCGGCACTGAGATGTCGCGACCCGCTGGCCGCAGCGTTTTCGACGAACGATTTTATTGCTGTCGACCTGCCGCCGCCGGGCGGCGGACCCGGCATCCCGCCCGAGCCGGTTGTCCGATTTCACTTGAGTCTTGTGGCATTCAACGCCACGCGTTGGCAGGCGCTGTTCGCCGATGGCGCGGCGCCGTTTCATTTTCTGGCGTGTTCGGTCCCGACGGCTCGAGTGTGGCATCAGCGGGGGTGGCTGAACGCGACGCCGAACGCGGATCGGTTTCCGTTGCTCGAGGACGCGCATGTGGGGTCGCCGGAGATTTCGTGTCTGTGGAATCGGAACTGGAGCTACCTGTGTCCGCTGGGTGGGCATCCGATTCCGGTGATCGGGGCCTGGGATCCGCCGAACCGGCTGTACGTCGGTTACGATTTCCAGGAGGCGCGGGCGACGGATCAGTCGGAGCGGTATGTGGCCACGGCATATTGCTGGCAGCAAGGAACCAACCGAAGCTTCATCACTCTTGCGTTTCCGTATGGCGGTTTGCGGTACGGCGAACTGGTGTATCCGCGGGCCGGTGAGACCGTGGCCTCCCGTTTCCATCTGATCATCGACACCGACCTGCCCGGCACGGAGGATCCGAACGAAAGGTTCCAGGCGCGGCTTTTCGAGCGTTATTCGGACGCCCTGCCATTGGTGCCGTCGATGAACGACATGAGCTGGCTGCCTGGAGTCGCGCGGTTGACCGACTTCCCCGGCCCGCCGGGGCTGGGGCTGTGGGGAACCGGAGGTGAGACGACATTTTATCCCGCGGGGACATTGTTGGTTCACGGATGGGGGGGGCATCGGGAAATGCCGATCGATGCGGCTGTGCGACGGGGGGACACAGCGGGGATTGCGCAGGCGCGAAGCCGGCTGGAAACGTTGCTTGGCACTTATGGGCGGAGGTTCACGGAGGGCGGCGAGAGTTGCATGTTTTGGGAAAAGCCGCTTTCCGGGGCCTGGCATGAGTCGTGGGGGGGCGCGGGCGTGACGACGCTTCACAACGCGGACGGCTGGTATCCGGCGCGGGTGTTGGTCGAGCTGTATCGGTACGACCGCGCGCGGGGGCAGGCCAGACAGGAGCATTTGGAGGCCATCGACGCGCTTTTCAACTGGGCCAAGCACTTTGTCTGGACCCGCAACGAATTTGCGGACGTTCCGTCATCGCCATTCGCCATCGGGGGCACGTTGAGCGTTGCGTTCCTGCTCGATTATCATTTCACATTTCGAAACGACGTTCAGCGGCGGTCGAATGCCGAACTGGCTTTGCATTTGGCCAATCGGATTCTCTGGCGCTATCTGCCGGTGTGGGCGATGGATTCCGACCGGTTCGACGGCGCGCTGGACAGCGCGTTCCTGGGGGAGCCGAACAGCGGGCGGGATTGGGCGGGGTTGGCCTGCTCGAACGAGGTGAACTGGGTGATCGATGCGCTGACGCAGGTGTACGTTCATACGGGGGATGCGCGTCTGCGCTACTACCTGCGCGGCATGCTCGAGCGATGGCCAATCCTCTACCGCCCCATCTACGAGAAGACGCTGGCCGACTATGGCAATGACGCCCTGACGGAGGGGCTCGGCCTCTTCGACGGCTCGGGGCCGGGCCGCGGCAACCGCTACAACTACGGTTTCACACAGCCGCTTCCTTTGAACGAACCTGTCGGCAACTCGCGTCTGCGTGTTGTGGCGGGCATCGAGGCCTGCATCGCGTTCACCAAGGATGGCGTTCACAGCGATGTGACCGACTACCGCACGGATAGGAACGGCGGGTGCGCTTTCAGGTTGGTTTCGAGCCTCGAGGGCGGATTCGACATCTCGCTCTCGTATCCGTTCGTGGACATTTCGCGTTTGAGTGTGCGGGTGCTGCGCGATGGGGTGACGCGCAGTCTGGGCAGTGATGAAGTCACACGGCCCGCCCACGCGCCCAGTTCGCTTTACATCAAGCAACTGCGGGCGGGCGACCGTGTGACTGTCGGCAACCTTGCTTCCGGCATCCCGATCATCCCGATCGACGCGTTGCGCACCTACAGTGATACGAACGGCCCGCCCCGCACGATTGGCGGCTTTGCCTTGCTCGATGTCCCGTGCGATCAGGTGCTGACTCAGGACTGGGCGGACCTGCAATCGTACGCGGGGCTTGTTGCGGGGGAACGCTGGCTCCACGGCGTTCCTTACTGGCAGTCTCCTGGGGCTACGGCAAACACCACTTCGATCCGTTGCGACGACGCGCGGGTCTTGCTTGTTGTCTATGCGCCGCCGGAGGACCACGTCCTGGATGCGGCGCCCCGGTTGGCGCTCGACGACGGCAGCCCGCTCGAACTCAGCGGCAGTCCGGTCCTGGCCTGGCGCGGCTGGCCGCCCATTTTCACTCGTGTGATCCTGATGGACTACGCCGTGCTCCCTGGGGGCCGCACGGTGGGCGAGATTCGGCCGCAGGGGACGCTTTTGACCGCTGCCACGGCTTATTGTGGAGAGATGAGCGGTTGGGCTCCGATCCAGGCGGCGCTGGAGGCCGCGGGGGCGGAGTTCGCGGCTGCGGAAGCCCAGCGGCGGGCGCTGCTCGAACTGCGGGTCGCATTCGCCCAGTTGCCCGGGGGCAGGATTGCGGTTTTGCCACGGCCCAGTGGTGGGGCGGGAGCGGCATTTGGCGCGATGACCGGTTTGCGCGAGAAGTGGTTGCAATTGACCGAAGCGCAACTCATCGACACGAACGTTTTCAATGCCGCGCGGTTTCCGCTTGCGTTGTATTTGAGCGGCGAGGACTACGTGAAGACGGTGAAGACGACCGGCGACGGCAAGGCCGCGGTCACTCGTTACCTGGCCGGGGGCGGCACGCTGGTCCTGCTCTCGTCCGGTCCGTTTCCCTTCTACTACGGGTATGGTCCCGACGGCCAATCTGGTCCGGCCGACATTTTGCTGCCGACGCTCGGGCTGCCGATCGAGAACGCGTTCGAATCGCCCCCGAGCACGCTGACCATGGTTCCGTACAGTGGCCAGACGATTCTGACCTCGTTGGGTGCGCCGTTCGCATTTCCGCCTGGCGACTCGCGTTTGCGCTCGATCAACCGATCGCGGCTCAACCCGTCCGATCGCTATGTTCCTTTGATTCGCGTGGTGAATGCGCAGGGCCGCAGTTACGGAGACGCCGCCGGGTACATCGAATTGAGGGTGGGCGCGGCGAGAGGGGGGAAGATCCTCTACCTGTGGTCGAGCCTGACGGCGGGTCCGCAGGGCCAGGCGGTGATGGCGGACACCCTCACCTGGGTCATGAACGGGACGATGCGCATCCCCGAGATCAAGGCCATCCAGGCGCCGGGGCCGGGGCGCGTGACGCTGAACTTCGACCTGTTGCCCAACCTGCTCTACGGGGTCGAGTCCCGCGATCGCATCGAGGCGGGGGCCTGGACACCGCGTGCCAGCATCGCGGGCGGTCCAACCAACCGTTCGGTTTGGTGGACCAACACGGTCGGCATCCTGCCGGCGCGCTACTACCGCCTCAGCGCGCGTCCGAGGCGGCGTTGCGGTGGGACGGCCTGTTAAGCCCTTGATAACGCAGCACAGGAACTTGACTTGTCTACACCATGTTTCGGCGGTCGAGGATTCTACGGGACGAGCACGCGATAGTAGCGCATGGCTGTCCCGGGCGGTTCGGCATAACGCATGTTTGAAGTCTGGGCTACGGATTCCGCGAGAGTCACCCAGTGTTGTCCGGTCAAGGCGACAGCGCCTTCGACGCGGTATCTGATGCCTGGGATTGTGGTCCACTCGAACCGGACGCCCTCGGCGGGACTCGATGGCATGTTTACGAGCTGTGGCGCTGGAACGTGGCGATTGGGTTCGAGGGGTGTGGGGGGGGCGAGAACATCGCGGATCAGGGCCTGTCCATCCGGCATCGAGCCGTAGGACGTGTCTGGAGGCAGGGTTGGGAGGCGCAGGTAATCGACGATTGTCGGCACCCCCGCCTGCATGCGGACCAGCGCGAGCACGCTGCCGTTGTCGATGCGGAAGCTGGTGTGGGCATCGTCCGGGGTGGTTTGCGAGGGGTCGCCGTCGGCCCAGAGGAGACGCAGCTTTCTTTCTTCGATTTGGAATCCGGCGGGAAACGGCCATCGGGTCAGGTCAGTGAACGAATCGGCAAGAAACCAACCTTCGAGTGAGACGGGCAGGGGGCCGTCGTTGAGCAACTCGATCCAGGGCTCGCGCTCGCCGGCGTTGTCGAGCGGGCCGGCGGCGTTCACCGCGAGGGCTTCATTGAGGAAGACCGATGGGAAAGGGGGCAGCTTATGGGCCAGCGAGTTGGGTCGGCCCGGCGTGGACGCGTCGGCTGTGCCTTCGATTTCGAGGTCCATTCCCCAGGCGACGTCCGAGCTGTTGGCGTTGTTCTGGTGGACCTCGACTGCGACGACGTTGGTGCCGTATTGGAGCGCGTCCTGCTCGATGAGAAACGGGCCTTCGAGGGCCGCGTTGTCGACCCATCGCCCGGCGAAGGTGTCGAACGCGACCTGGTCGCCTTGGTTGAATCCGACGCGCACCAGTTCGGTGCCGTTGAGATAGACGATGGCGGAGTCATCGATGATGGTCCTGGCTTTGAGGCGCAGACCGGCGGTGGGGCCATGGTACACGAACGAGGTGCGAAAGTAGAAAGTGATTGGACCAATGGCGAGCGGGGTGTTTTTGGGTGCGGGCAAGGCGGCGCTTTCGACGTAGAGCAAGGCGCGTCCGGATGGCCAGGCGGCGTCGTCATAATGGGGGTCGCGCCAGGCAACGCCGAGATCCCTGCCTGATTGGTCGTAGCGCCAGAGGTTTGTCATCTCGAGAAGGCGGCGGGACTGGGCTGATCCGAGCGCAGGGATGGCGGTCCAATTGCCGACGCGGGTGTTGTCCTGTTTGGCGTCGATCAACTGGAGCGAGCCGCCCTGGCCATTGGCAGCCTCGGGCCAGGGCGCTTCTGCCGCAAAACCGACTTCGTCGAGGATTTCGGTTTGGCCTGTCGGCGCGGCGCGCGTCAGCCGGATCGTATCGGCGATCGGGTCGAGGCGTCCGGTCCACTGCCCGGCGATTGGCAGGCCCGAGCCGTAGGCGGCTTGGAAAGCCGCTTGGCTGCGGACGACAACGGTGAAGGTGCCGGGGCCGAGCCTCATGCCATTGGGGAACGCGAATGCGAGACCATTGGCGGTGAGTTGCAGGCCGGTGAGGTCCAGGGTGGCGCTGGACGAATTGTTGATGATCTCGATGAACTCGGTGTCGTTGGTTGCGGGGCGGTACATGATTTCGTTGAGAACCAGGTGCGGCTGGGGGCTGACGACAATGCGGAAGGTCCGCTCGTCGAAGCAGGGCGGAGGGCCGTCGTCGGTGACCCGGACCGTGACCTGGTTGGTGCTGGCGCCCTCGTCAGGTTCGATGGGCCAGAGGATGCAACCGGTGGCGGTGTCGATGGTCATGGCCGCGGGGGCGCGGGGGGCGAGGGAGAAGGCGAGATTCTGCGGTGGCAGGTCGGCATCGCAGGCCGCGGCCTGGATGGCGAGCGTTTCGCCTTCACGCAGGAATTGGTCAGCGATTGGCAGAAGGACAGGGGGTTGATTCACCTCGGTCACCGTCACGGTGTAGGAGCGGGAGGAACTGGCGTAGGGGGGGTGCAACTCGGTGGCGCGCACGATAAAGGTGGCGCTGGTGGGGCCGACCTCCTCACTGGGCAGCCACCTGATCTCGCCCGTGAGCGGGGTGATCGTCGCCCCGGGCGGGGCGGCATCGAGTGCGAACACCAGGGGGCTGGGGGGCGTGTCCGGGTCGAACGCGTCGATGCGGAGGCTGAACAGGTCTCCTTCGGCGACGGACTGGGGCGGCATGGAGGGCATGACGGGGGGATTGGGAACCTCGCGCACACGGATTTGGAAGGTGGTGGTGTCGGTGAACTCGGGCGAGCCCTGGTCAGAGACCTGCACGGTGAGGACCATGCTTGTGCCGCCACGCGATTCGTCGGGAATCCATGTGAAGGCGCCGTCCTTTGTCAGGAGGGCATCCTCGGGCGCGCCGGGGGCGAGCGTGAACGCCAGTCGATTGGGGGGCAGATCCGGATCAATGGCTGTGAACTCGAGGGCCAGCACCGCTCCCTCGTCCACGACCTGGTCGGCGATCGGATTGAGTTGGGGCGGTTCGTTCACCTCGGTGACGTTCACGTTTACCCTGAGGGTGCCGACCCGGACCGGTGTTCCGTTGTCCTCGGCACGGACGAGGAATCGCAAAAGGCCTGGTCCATCGGCCTCGCCGGGGGTCCATCGGAAATCGCCGGTCTGTTCGTTCAGCGCGGCTTCGGGCGGGGCGTCCGGGCCGAGGCTGTAGCGCACGGTCTGGTCGGCATCGGGATCGGCGGCTCTGACCGTGAAGGCGAGCGCATTGCCTTCGGCGATCGTTTGGTCGGGCAACGGGTCGAAGACGGGGGGGCGATTGGCGCCGGCCAGGCTGTTGGGGCCGCGCGGAGTGGGCTCGGCCATTTCGAGGGCGGGCAGTTCGGCGCCATCGGGAAATCGCCCGAAGCTGACGTCGTTGGATAGCGGGCCGAAGGAAACAGAATCGACCGGTGAGCCGTCGGGGTCGAACAGGGTGATCTGTTCGCCGGCCTGGGCGAGTTTGAAATTGACGTGCAGGTCCTGGCCTGCGGCGTTTTGGTCGGTTTCCTCGTCGGCCCAGACCAGCAGGAAACCGCCTGGCGGGATGATTGTGCCGGCGGGGATCGAGAACTTGGCGGGGTTATCGAGGTTGTCGGTCAGTGTATAGGCGCCGAGGTTGGCGGGGTGGGTGCCGGCGTTGTAGAGCTCGAACCAATCGTCAAGGTCGCCATCGGCGGGGTCGGCGAACGTGCGGGTGTTGGCGGCCATCCACTCGTTGATTGTGACGAGCAACGGCGGCCAGGCGGGGCTGTTGGGCGATGCCGGGGTGGGGTTGTGGAAAAGACGGCGGGCGTGAGGGGCGCCATCGGGATAAGATCCATACGAGCCGTCCGGGGCGACATGGGCATAGGAGATCGCATCGAGGACGATGGATCGGCCCAAATAGTGCCAGGTCAGCACCACGGTGCCGGCGGCGCCATCGAGGCGGAACGCCGCGTGGAGGTTGGGGCCATCGGTCTGTTCGGGCTGCGCGTCCGCCCAGACAAGCAACCGTTCACCGGGGCCGATCTTCGAGTCCGCGGGGAAGGCCCATTGGCGGAGGTTCGACGGATCATTGCTGAGATGGCAGCCTGTCAGATCGATTGCGGTCGTGCCGGCGTTGAACAGCTCGATCCAGGGGTCGAATTCGCCGGCGTTGTCCGCCAGCACGGTGGCGTTTGATGGCATGAGTTCATTGATCCAGAGGAGGGGAAACTCGGGGAGGGGGGCGGTGACGTTGTTTGTCCTGCCGGGCGTTGCCAGGGGGGACGTGCTGCCGGGCGCGATGACGTTCCAGTTGCCGATACGGTTGTTGTCGCGGAAGAGGTTGATCAACTGGAGCGATGCGCCAGCGCCATCGGCGGCTGCGGGCCAGGGTGGATCGTCGCGGTAGGTGACCTGGTCGAGGACGATTGTGTTCGTGCCTTGAGTCCATTGGAGGCTGAGCGTTTCCCCGCCATTGTCGAGGGCGCCGTTGAACACTCCGACCACGGCCTCAGCGTTGCCGTAGCTGGACTGATAGCCCGGCAGGCTCTCGGCCACGACTGCATAGCCGCCCGGCGCGATGAAGTGTCCGTGCCCGATGGTGGCATCGATTCCGTCCACGCGCAGTCCGCCCAACGGGAGAGTCTCCGTGGGCGAGAGGTTGTGGATTTCGACGAAGCTCGAGGCGGGGGCGGCGGGGTGATACATGATTTCAGTGATGAGGAGCTTGCCTTCGAGCAAGACGGGCGGTCCGGTGTAGGTGATCGTCGCGGTGTCGCTTCCGGCGGCGGCGCCCTGTTCATCGAAGGCGCGGAAGTCGAGGACATTGGCGCCGGGGGCGAGAGCGATGCGGATTTGCCAGGTGGTTTCGCCGATCCAAGTGAGGGCGTGGGGGAGGCCGTTGACTTCGATGGCGGTCACGGCGATTGGGGCTGTGCCCGTGACGGTGACGGGGGTGGTGTTGGTGGCAATGTTTGGGGTGGACACCGTGAAGGCGACGTTTGTCATGGGGGCCAACGTCTGGAGGTAACTGCTTCTGCGGGCGGTGATCCAAGCGCTCATCTCGCTTGGCGCGGTGGCGGCGATTCCATTGTCTCGGAAGGCCTGGAACCAGTCGTCGAGGCGGGTGGCGCTGAGCGAGGGATCCATGGGCCCCCGGGCCATGTCGCAGGCGAGGCGCCAGTAGATGCGGCGGAACTCCGGTTTGGCGAACATGATCCCGGGCAGAAAGCCGGAGTCCGGGAAGATCGAGTAGGTGGTTCTGAAGGCTCCATCCGTGTCGTTCACGTGGAGCCTGGAGCGTCCATACGGAGGGATATACGTGTACATGTTGTGCGGGTAGCCAGGCGAGTTGTAGTGGTCGCTGTTTCCGCACATGCGGTTGACCGCCCAGTACCCCGCCCAGCTCCGGATATCGGCCAGGGCGGACACGCGGGCGACGTAGAGGTCGTCGGCGGGCGCTCTCAGCGCATCGATCACCCGATAGAGGGGGCCGAAATCGTCATCCGGCACGGTGGTGACTTTTTTGCGCATGCAGTAGCGGTACTTGGCCTGCTTTTTGACGCCTCCGGTGGTGGTGTAGTTGGCGAAAGGCTCGTGGGGATAGAGCTGTTCGTACACATGCGGATCGTCGTCGCCGTACCAGCGGCTGCAGAGCGACCTCGAAGGCGAGAAGGAGTCGTAGCGGAACAGGGCGGATCCGTTGACGCTGACATGGACATAGCGCATGGCGATCGAGGCGAGATCGACCTGCCGTGCCATCCAGTAGGCGTGTTTTTCCTGTTGTTTGGTGCCGTTGTTCTGATTGAGGCTGATGAAGTCGAGGGCGATTTCCGTGTCCCCGAGCATGCGCTCGCTGCTGGGGAACTCGACCATGTAGGCCGCAAGACGGTAGTCCTCGAATCCGAGTTCCCGCCAATTGCCGCGGTAGCGGACGGCGGCGTTATAGACCGTGCGATAATCGTCGTAGGTGAAGGTGGAATCGACGGGCTCGTTGCTGCGTGTGGGGCGGGCCTGCCATCGCGCCACGTTGCCGGACGAGACCCAGATCCTGTACGCGCCGAACACCCCGGGCGGGAGCGTGTCACCAAATCGCACCAGGCATTCGAAGACCGGCATCCCCGTCGGCGCCGGTCCCGGGAACCGGCTGGTGGCGGGCGGAGCCGCGGCGTCGGCGGCCTCGATCGTGAAGGATGCGATCTGTCCCGTGAGCAGTCCCGGGAAGGTCGCGCGGTAGACGCCGTCGCCGTCCGGATCGGTCATTGGAGTGGTGGTGACCGGGCCAGCGGCGGTGTCGTTGCGCCACTTCAGGACCACCGACGCCACGCCATCGGGATCATGGACCCGGGCAGACACAGTCACAGGCTGAGCGGCCGCGGGCAGCACGGGCGCGTGCTGGACGTCGCAGATGGCCGGACCGGCATTGGAAACGCGCCGGCTGTTGGGCTGGCCGGGGGTGCCGAGGTTGTCGGGCACGTCGAGGGCGCCCACGGCCTCGAGGGCGTGGCCTTTGATGCCGATGATGATGTAGGGCCAACCGGCGATCCAGCGGCCTTTGGCGCGAATGGTGAAGGTCTCTCCGGCGCCGGGTGCGGTGATCGGCGTCGAGAGGCGGTCGAAAGTGATCCGGTAGACGGAGATCGTGTAGCGGCCCTGGCTGGTTGCGCGCACGTGCAGGCCGCGGTTGCTGGCATAGCCCGCGCCGGTCTCAATCCCGGACCGTTCGTGTGTGCCGAGCAACTCCCATCCGCTGAGGCCGCTTTCGAAGCTGGAGTTCTGGACGCGATTGACGGTCTCGCCGGCTTTGTTCAGCTCGATGTTGTCGAGGAGGCACTCGCCGCCCTGCTGACAGAAAACCTGGAGTTCCTCCATGGAACCGGACTGGTTGTCGATCACCCCTGTGTGTTCGATCTCGGTCCAGGAGGCCTTGGCCGTCTCGTCGCTGCCCATCCAGTTCGCGGCCAGCGTGTTGTCGGCGCGCGCATCGATCAGTTCGAGGCTGCTTCCGCCGCCGTCGGTCCAGAGTCCCCAGCCATCACTGTATGTGACCTCGTCAACCACCACGAAATCCTGGAACGGCAGCAACGGATCGTTCGGCCTGGCCAGAGCCAGGCGTTCGCCGCGGTCGGACAGTTCGCCTCCGTAGTCGCCAAGCGTGCTGGCGGAGTTGAGCTGCGGGTATTTGCCCAGGAGGCGGGCGCGGTCGCGCGCCACGACCAGGTAGCCGCCGGGTTCGATGAGCGTTCCAGCCGGGATCATGAAGCTGATGCCGTCCACAAACCGCCAGTACCCGACGTCCACCGCATTGCTGCCCCGGTTGTGGAGTTCGACGTACTCGTCCTCGACGAGACCCGAGATGGGATGGAACATGATTTCGTGGATGACGATGTCATGCAGCGCGGGGGTGCTGTTGGGTGCGCCGGGCGTCGGGTGCGAGAGTTCACGGGTGGCCGGCGCTCCGTCGGGGGAGCGTCCGGAGGAGATGCCAGCGGGCTGCGGGCCGAAGCGCACCGCATCGATCACTCGGGTGCCGTCAGCGTGCAGCAGGAAGATCGACTCGCCCTGGCTGCTGAGACCGAAGCCGAGACCTGCCTCGACGAAGAGCGCCGATTGACCCGGCGGGAGCTGAGTGCCGGCGGGTATGATGAACTTGGTCGCATCGGCCCGGTCGCTGAGACCGCATCCGGACAGGTCGACCGTCTCCGAGCCGCGATTGAAGAGTTCGATGAAGTCGACATCGGGGAAGTCGGTGTGTGCGAGGAACTCATTGATCACCACTGCGTCGAGCGGATCCTCGACCTCGAGGTCAGCCCGGCCCGGCGAACCTCCGATGTGCGCGCTGGGCGACCAGGCGTCGACGGAGCGTTCGCCGTAATCGGGCCGGGCGAGCACCAGCGAATGCCCGGCGCCATCGGCTGCGATCGGCCACGGCATCTGGTCTTCGTATTCAACCTCGAGCAACAGGGCGCCTGCGCGGTTGGAAAGCCGCACCTGGCCGGCGTCGTTGGGCAGGCTTCCCGCGAAGGGGCCGATCACATTGGTCATCCCGGTCGCCTGTCGCAACGCCTCGGGGTCGCGCGCGACGACGATGAAGCCGCGCCCGGGGAGCGCCATGCGAGGCGGGAACGTGAACTCGACGTCGCCGCCCAGTCGGCAGCCGCCGATGATCTCGGACACCGGTTCCGTGTTGAAGATCTCGATGTATTCCAGAACCTCCGTGCCGCCGGTTTCCCGGGGGTGATACATGATCTCCGAGATGATCAGGGCCGTGCCCCGGTTCGACGGCGAGAGCTGCCGGGACCGCGTTGTGGCGGGATCAGGGGCGGCCTGGGCCGACGGCGATGCCGGTTCGTTCGCCGGCGCGAGGGGCGCAGGCGGGCTGTCTGCTGTTTGCAGGCGAGGTGCCGTGGCGCAGAGCAGGGCAAAGGCGATGGCGATGGCGGGTCCGGGGCGGGGCGGCTTGATCCGTCTCACGACCGGGGGAGGATGGTGTTGGAGGCGCGGTTGGCCGCGAGAGTGGATTGCGTTGTGGTCTATGCCTTGAACCTTCCCTGACTCAAGAAGGCTGTGCTGAGGGCATTTGCAGTTGGGTGCGTATCTCATGCTTTCGTCCCATCCAGCCCGCCGCCAGACATGGGTAAAGCTGGCGCAGACTGTGTCCGCGTGGTGCGAGCATGCCTGTCCGGAAGGGCCGTTTCAACGCGAAAGCAGGTCGCGCGCCCGGCGTCCCAGGTAACCGCCGTGGTGGCGCAGGGCGTAATCCTGCCTCGTGAACCCGGTTGCCTTCATGAGCATCACCACGAGGATGTCGCCAATCACCGTCATGGCGGTGGTGGACGTGGTGGGAGTCAGGCCGAGCGGACAGACTTCAGGCGGATTGCCGGTGCGCAGGATCACGTCGGCAAAGCCGAGCAACGGGGAATCGGGATGGCCGGTGAGGACGATGGTTTTCAGTCCCGGGCGGTAGCGCGTGGCCAGGCGCACCAGTTCGAGCACTTCGTTTGTCTTGCCCGAGTTCGAGATGAGGAAAAGGACATCATTGGGCTGGAGCATTCCGAGGTCGCCATGCGCGGACTCGGCGGCATGCAGGAAGACGGCAGGCGTGCCGGTCGAGCTGAACGTGGTGGCGATGTTGAGGGCGATCTGGCCGGCCTTGCCCATGCCGCTGCAGACCACCTTGCCCCCGCGGCCGTGCACGGCGTCAAGGATGAGCTCCGTCGCGCGTCGGTAGCTGTCGTCGACCGGGATGTTGCGGATGGCCTCGGACTCGATGGCAAGGATCCCGCGCACGATCTCGAGGCCGTCGTTCGGGGCGGGGCGGGGAAGGGAACGGCGGGGGGCACTCTTCATGTGCTGGATTGCGACTGGCCGTTTGACTGTGCGGGAGAGGGGGGATCCTGTTTGCCGATGCCGCGTTGCATGAGGGTCTTGAGTTCTTCCAGGTAATCGAGGAAGACGCCGCGGGGGGTGGTGTTGTGTTGTTTGCAGAGTGAAGCGGCCATGCCGACGACTTCACCCATCATGCCGCCGGTGCGCATCACGCGAACGCTGCCGAGCGCCACATGCGTCACGCTGATGTTTCGTCCCGCCATCATCAGGTTCTCGACGTTGCGGGAGTAGAGACACCGGTAGGGGATTGGATAGGGACGGATCGTGACGTTGCGGGCTTCGGCCCTGAAGGGGGCCCATCCGGGAGGGGCATCCTTGGGGTCATGCAGGTCGATGTTCCAGGTGGTGGTGACCGAAGCGTCCGGGAACGGTCTGCCTTCGACGATGTCCTGTTGCTTGAGGATGACGTCGCCGAGCAGGCGCCGCGACTCGCGCTTGCCCCCGATGTGCGCGACCCATTTGAGGCGGTGCTGTGCGAACTCGTCTCTGAAGCGGGGATGGTTCTTCAGGACGGCCCAGTTCCCGAACACGACCCGCAAACCGTAATCGCGGATTTGCTCGATCTCGGCGACCTGGTGTTTGCCGAACCCGGTTTCCCAGTTCCAATCTCCTCGAGTGGCCTTGACGCAGGTTGTCTCGTCGAAGGGCAGGGCCCAGGGGCACTGCGGAAAGGCGGATGCGAGGGATTCCTGCTCGGCGTACCACTGGACAGACGTGCCCAGGACCATCGCGTCCTCATGCAGCGGCGCATTCGCCTCGCCGTACTGGTTCCTGGATTCCCGCCCGTACGCGAAGTCCGCCCCCGCGAGCGCTCCGATGACGCCGTCGCCGGTGCAGTCCGCAACGAGATCGGCTCTGAATTGTCGGATCTGCCCCGTTCGGATATCCTGCCCAATGACCGCCTGGATGCGGTTGCCTTCCATGATCACCCTGTTGCCGCGCGTGCTCAGGAACAGGGTGAGGTTTGTTTCAGCCCGGACAACGGACGCTTTCCTTTCGTCCTCGTAGTTGGAGGCGGGGCCGGCGTTGTGGATCGTTTTCTCGGGGTGGCGTTCGATCACGTCCAGGACTTCCCTGCTGCGGGGCAGGTGCGGAGCCTGTTTGGCCTGGTAGAGGTTCCAGTGGCCGACGGGGCCCAACTCGTCAACCAAGTCGCCCAGGCGCGGGTAAGGGGGCTGATGGATGAGTCCGGAGAGGCCCACGCGGACCTCGGAACTGTTGTTCCCGCCCAGCACTGCACGGTCATGAAGCAGCGCCACCTTGCAGCCGAGGCGAGCCGCGCTCACAGCCGCGCAGCAACCTGCCATCCCGCCCCCGACCACCACGAGATCAAACTGCCCTGCATCGATCGGGGCACCGGGAATCCCGAGCAGCCTGCGGCGATACGGGGTGAGCGTGGCGGGGTCGTTTGGCGGCGCGTTTGTGCCGTCGGGCGCGAAGAGCAACGCGTCGCAGCGCCCTGCGAATCCGGTCAGATCGCGCAAGATCAGTGTCGTCGATTGGTTCGATATCTGGACAAGGCCTCCCGCCTGCCAGTGCCAGTCCACGCCCTCGTTCCCGAATGTCTCTCCGACGGGCCTGCCGTCGACGAGCACCTGGAACAGCCCGGGCGTGCCCGTGGCCCGCATCCGGGAATCCGTCTGGGGAGTCTTCCAGGGTGCCGCCCAATCGCGCGTCCGAACCCAAAGGTGGTACGGGCCGGGGTGCGGAAACTGGATTTGTGTCACCGCGTCGGCGACCGGCATCCCCAGGCCGTGAGCCAGGAGATAGGGGGATCCCATTTGATCCATGCTCTGTTGGTCGATGACCCAGCCGCCCCACTGTGCAAAGCTCTCGGCTTCAACCAGTACGTCCTGGGCGGGAGCAGCGTGCGGTGCGCCTGGCAGTCGCAGGAGGAGGACTGCAAGCAGAGCTGCATGTTTGGCCTTCACACCGCAACGCTATCCTCTGGGCTGGCTCCCAGCAAGGTGCATGTCGCTGGAGAAATCCCGGCTCATATTGTAGTTGCCCTGTCGGGGATCTGAGAACTCAATTGCATCATGGATTTCGAGCAAGCACCTGGTGCATCGCGGCGCTCCGCCCGCTCGGCCTGGGCCGTGGCGGGGCTTCTGGCTTTGGCCTGGGCGGCGCGGGTCGAGCCGGCCGCTGCCCAGCCGGTCGTTGTGGAGCGGGCGACCGACATTCTCCGCCGCTGGGAGCCGAGCCAGCATTTGTACGTGAAGGGCGATGTCGGCGCGGGCGCGGCGCAACTGGCCGAGTTGGAAGCCTGGCTGCGCGCCAACGCGACGAACTGGACGGTTGCGCTCCTGGATCATGCGCGCGAGGAGCGTTTCACGGACTCCGCCGGCGAGGCCTTTACGGGCATGGACGCCGTCGAGCACGCGCTTGGCAAGGGTTTGCCCAACCAAACGGCCTTCGGCAGCTTCACGGATCCGCGCACGGGCGAGCGCAACGGGGCGTTCTTCGTTCTGTTTCTCGATGAACGGAAGTTCTCGTACTTCGGCTCCGAGGCGCAAGACCGCCGCGGGCTGGGCGAAGACCGGTGGATTGGCCAGCTCGATCGTTCGGCAATCGCCGCGATGCGGAGCGGAGGCCGCATTCTGGATGCGGTCAAGGACACCATTACGAGCATCGAAGGCGAGCTGGCCCGGCGCATTGCAGCGGAGCGGCTCGAGCGGGACCAGCGCGAGGCTGAGGCGCGCGCTCGACGCGAACGGGACCTGGTCCAGGCCAAGGCGAGCCTCGAGACGGCGACGGTTGCCCTCCGCGACATCGAGTCGCGGCTGGGCGTTTTCAAAGCCGAGTTCCCGCGGTTGACCGGCGAGCTGACGCATCCGCCCCTGTTCGAGTGGCAGGCGGACCTCGAGACCGCCGCGTCGGTGTTGGTCGGCGGCAACCCGTCCGGGGCGCGAAAGTTGGCTGACGGGGTCCAGGAGCGGGCCAAAGGCGCAATGCGCACGCTGGAAGACTATCGCCTGGCGGGGCCGGAACTGGGGGTGTTGGGCCGGCGTCTGGAACAGGCTGGGGGAGATCCCTACGCATCGTCGGCAAAGGACGAGCTTGGCGCGGGGATGCAGGCGTTGGCGGAGGCGCGTCAGGCCCACGAACGGGGCGATGCCGGCTACCGCGATCACCTCGATGCGGCGCGGCGCGGGGTGGACGCTGTCGAGGCCGCGATTTCAGAGGCGGCGCGGGCCGCGCAGATGCGGCGGCGGGTTGTTACGGCCGGGGCCGGGGCGGGTGGCTTTTCGGTGCTGGCGCTGGGGATCGTTCTCAATCGCCTGCGGCGAGGTCGGCGCCGGGAGGCGCTCGAGCTTGTCGAGGCCTGGACCAAGGCGCTCGACGAGAAGACGCTCGCCCTGTTCAATCTGCTCGACCGAACCTATGTCGTGGTTGGCTCTTCGGCTGAGGAGGCGCGGCACCGATTTGCCGGGACGACCCTGGCATCGAGCCAGCAGATCATTCGCGACGTGGACGAGTTGACCATCATGTCCTCCTGCGCCAGCCGCATCCTGACCGATGCGAGGGCCCTGGCCCTGCCCAGGGCGATGCCCCCGCGCGTTGTCAATCTCTTCCTGGGCGCCCGCTTCGACGCGGCGATTCGCCGACTGCGCGACGAGCCGATAACATTCCGACCCGAGGAGGGGCTCGAAGTGGTGATGCGCGGGGTCAAGACCGAGCGGGACCGCCTGCTGGGCAGTCTCGAGTCCTACCAGCCGTTTCAATTCTCGTTCAACGAGCTGATCGCGGCCTTCAATCAGCGGGCCGAGCGCGCGCTGTCCGGCCTGGCGCGGGTCGAGTCGGCCCTGGCCGGCATTGGGGGGAAACTCGAGGGCACGGAGGAACGGATCAAGGCCGTCAAGGGACTCGAAGCCCGCATTCGGGCGGTTGACGGCGACGCCGTGTTTCGCGTTGCGCCTGTTTTTGACGAACTGCTGCCCGCCGCGGCGCGCACGCTCTCCGAGGCCGCGCAGGTGTCGATCCGCGACGCGGTGGGGGCGCTGGGCAACCAAGCGGTGAGGGCGGAGCGGCAGGCTGAAGATGCGCTGGCTTTGGCGCAGTTGGCTGTCGAGTTCCGCGAGGCGCACGGCCCGCGCTTGCGGGAGGCCGAAGAACAACTGCTCTCCGCAGGGCTGCAAACGGCGTGGTTGCCCGCAGCCGTCGCCGACCTGTCGGATCGGGCGGACCAGGTCGCACTCGGGGCGGTCGAGGTCACGGCAGCGGAGGCGATTGGCGAGCTGCGCGCGGATGTCAGCGCCTTGGCGGAGCGGGTTGGACAGATTGTCAGGCTTGATCGTGCGCGTCGTGAAACGGGTCAGCGTTCGATCAGCGACGCCCAGGCGGCGGTTGCTGCGGCGCGGGCGGACCTGGCGCGCGAGCTGGGGAAGGTGCCTGGGGAGATCTTGCGCGAACCGGAGCTGGATCCGTCGGAGCAGATTGGCCGGGCTGAGGACCAGTTGGCGGCAGCGCGGGCGGCGCTCGAACGGGGGTCTGTGGCCGACGCGCAAGACGGTCTGGCCGAGGTCGCGCGCCTGACGGAGGCCGCGATGGAGTTGGTCGAGGCGACGCGCCAGGCCTTTGCCGCGCATGCGGGGGAGCTGGCCGCCCGGCGTGCCGAAACCGAACGACTGGAGGGCGAGTTGCCGGGGCACGAGGCTGTTCTGGTTGATCTGGCGGCCAGTTATGCGCCGTCCGTATTCGTATTGGGGCAGGGGGATCCCACGCATCCCAACGCGAACGGGACCGCGCGCGACAATCTCGACGAAGCGCGCGCGCACCTCGCGGCCTGCCGCGAGCTGACGGAGCAATCCGCCGCGGCATTTGGCGAGGCGCAAGTGCTCAAGTCGGCGGATCTGTTGCGGCAGGCGGTTGCCCGCCAGGAACAGACAGTGTTTCGGCTCCAGGAAATCCGCGAGAAAGAGCAGCGGATTCGCGGGACCGAGGCGGCGAATGACGCACAGGTCGAGCAACTGACTCAGCGGGCGGAGGGGGTCGAGGCCGGGGTGCGTGATCCTCGCACGATGCGGCCGACCGTTGTCGCCTTGGAATCCGCCCGCCAGCAGCTCGATGAGGCGGTGCGGTTGCGTTCGGTGACGCCGCGCGATCCGTTCGCGGTGGCGGCCGCCTTGACGGCTGTGCAGGAAGTGCTCGACCAGGTTGCCGACCAGGCGCGTTGCGATCAGGAGAGTCACGCGGCTGCGGGCCGCAGCCTCGAAGCCGCAGCCGCCGAGATCGCGGTGGCTCGTCGCTTGCGGGGCGAGGCCGCCCGCGACCCCGTGCCGGACAGCCCGGCCATCGTCGAGGCCGGCAGCGCGCTCGAAGCGTTGTCCGGGTCGCTCGCCGGCTTCGAGGCGCGGCTGGGCGAAGCCCACGGCGATTGGCTGGCTCTGGATGCCGAGGCCAATGGTGTGGCGCAGGAGGCCGGGCGGCTGGCGGCGACGCTGCGCGGCGAGCTGGAAGCGGCCGAGAGGGCGATTGGGGCGCTGAACGCCGCAGCCGCTCGGGTGCGAGCCGCCGGGGCCTGGGCGGGCGGACTCGGTGTGCTGATCCGCGGGGCGCCTGGCTCATCGGATCTGGCGCAGGCGCGGCGGATCCTCGAGACGGGCAACTACCAGGAGGCGTGGCACCTGGCGGAGGCGGCGCGGCGGGCGGCCGAACTGGCCATTGCTCAAGCCGAAGCGGAAAGGCAGCGAAGGCGGCAGGCCGAGGAGGAGCGGCGCGCTCACGAGCGTCGCGCGCGGCAGGCGGCTGAGTGGGCCAGGCGAAGCACGTTCGGCTCAGGCGGCTTTGGCGGCGCGTCGCGTGGGCGGTCCGGTTTCTCGATTGGGTCGGGCGCGAGCCGGTCGACTTTTCGGAGCGGTTCAGGCGTCAGCCGATCCGGGTGGTAACGGTGCATCGGGTTGTTGTCGGTGTTCTGTTGCCCGGTGAGGGCACCGGGCCTACAACGGATGGAGATTGCCGGTGGAGGCCGCGTGCCCCCACGCGGCGCATACTCGATCCCCACCGACAACCTCCAGATGCACTGGGGTGGTAAGGGCCGGTGCAAACGGCTCGACGCCGAGGGGCGCCTGGGCAATAGAATGACGCCCATGCGCAAGTTTGACGTCCGCATTCTGTGGTTCAGCGGTTTCCGGCTGGCTCTTGCCGGCGTTCTCGGGGCCGTGAGCGCCAACGCCGCGTTCACGCCGCTGACTCCGATCCCAACCCCTCGCATCACCGCCAGCTCGACGGCTTATCCCGGCGGGGCCTTCGAGGTGGGGAACCTCGCTGATGGAGTTCTCAAGACCGAGTACTCGTCCGACAGCAAGGGCGCGGGGACCTTTGTCGAGTTCGAGTTCGACGCGCCTTCCACCATCGGCGCCTTTCGACACGTCGATCGCAACGATCCCGCCACGATCGTCGGATCGCAACTTGTTTTTGCCGATGCCGATGGCAGGACGGTGGCGACCGTGCCGGTCAAGCACAGCGGGGCGCGCGGCGGCGAGACGTTTTTCACTTTGCCCGCGCCCGTGACGGCGCGGCGGGTGAAATGGAGCGTGACAGGGCTGGGGCCTCAGGAATTTGGCACGGTTGGCGGCGCCGAGATTGCATTCTACTCGAGCGGACCGGTCGAGGAGGCGGCAATCAGGGACACGGTCGAGGTCAAACAGGTCCCGATTGTCGACAAGACCAGCGTCGGCCAGGTCCAGACGTTGCGCGTCACGTTGGATCATCCGTATGCGGAGGCTGCGGACGCCGTGGTGCGGCTGGGCGCGGATCAGTCGAAGACTCTTCGTTTGCAACCCGGGCGACAGACCATCGAGTGGCGTGTGCCTGCCGTGGCGACCGCGCGGACGGCGGCCCTGGTTCTCGAAGTAGCGGGTCAGACTGTGGTCCAGACCGAGCTGCGTCGGGCGCCGGTGCGTCCGTTGACCGTTTATGTGCTGCCGCATTCGCACACCGACATTGGCTACACGGAGATCCAGACCGAGATCGAGGACAAGCAGGTGCAGAATCTGGTCCGCGGGATGGAGATCGCCCGCCAGACGGCGAGCTATCCGCCGGGGGCGCGTTTTGTGTGGAATGTCGAAGTGCTGTGGGCGGCGGATCTCTACCTGCGGCGGCTTGGCGAGGCGCAGCGCAAGGAATTCATCGAGGCCGTGCGGGCTGGGCAGGTCGCTCTCAACGGCATGTATCTGAACGAACTCACCGGGCTCTGCCGACCGGAGGAGTTGGTGCGGCTCTTTCGCATGGCGACGCGCCTGGGGGCCGAGACAGGCGTGCCCGTGGACGCGGCGATGATCAGCGACGTGCCTGGCTATTCGTGGGGGACCGTGAGCGCGATGGCCGAGGCCGGCATCAGGTATTTCAGCGTGGCGCCGAACTATTTCGATCGCATCGGGGACATCCTGGTGCAGTGGGAGAACAAGCCGTTTTACTGGGTTGGGCCGGACGGACGGAGCAAGGTGCTGGTCTGGATTCCGTTCTGGGGTTACGCGATGTCGCACCGTTACCACGCGATGTCGCCGCGCCTGGTCGAGGATTTCTGCGATGGCCTGGCGCAGCGGGCGTATCCCTATGAGATCGCCTACGTGCGCTGGAGCGGCGTGGGCGACAACGCCACGCCCGACCCTGCGATCTGCGAGTTCATCAGGGATTGGAACGAAACGCACGCCTCGCCCCGATTTGTCATCAGCTCGACCGGCGCGGCCTTTCGCGCCTTCGAGGAGCGGCACGGGGCGGAGCTCGAGCAGGTGGCGGGCGACTGGACGCCCTACTGGGAGGATGGCGCCGGGTCGTCGGCACTCGAGACGGCGTTGAACCGGGCGAGTTCGGATCGGGTGACCCAGGCCGAGGCGCTCTGGGCGATGCTCAACCCGCGCGAATACCCGGTCGACGCGTTCGAGGAAGCCTGGCGCAACGTGTTGCTCTACTCCGAACACACATGGGGCGCCTGGTGCAGCGTCGGCGAGCCGTTCCGCCGCGAGACCCGCGAGCAATGGGCCGTCAAGCAATCCTATGCCGTCGCCGCCGATCTCCAGTCGCGCGACCTCCTCAGCCGCGCCCTCGCCCAGTCCGCCGGTCCGGCGCAAAGCGCGACTGTGGACATCTTCAACACCACGTCCTGGCCCCGCACGGAACTGGTCGTGGTGCCCAAGTTCCTCTCGGAGGGCAAAGACCGGGTTACAGACGACTCGGGCCAGCCCGTGGCATCCCAGCGGTTGCGCAGCGGCGAATTGGTCCTTCTCGCCCGGGACGTGCCGCCGTTTGCGGCGCGGCGTTACAGGCTTGCCCCAGGCGCGCCGCACGCCGATGGGACGGTCAATGCGCGAGGCGCAACGCTGGAGAACGGGATCATCAGCCTGCGTCTGGACGAGCGGACCGGCGGGATTGTCGAGCTGCGCCTGGCGGGTCTCGATGCGAATCTCGCCGACGCCGCCGATGGGCAGGCGCTCAACGAGTATCTCTACTTCAACGGGGACAAGCCGTCCGATGCGAGGCGCAACGGGCCAGTCACGATCCGCGTGCGCGAGACGGGTCCGCTTGTGGCATCGCTCCTGATTGCGTCCGATGCGCCGGGCTGCCATCGCCTCGAGCGCGAAATCCGGCTCGTTGCCGGCGGGGACGCCGTCGAGATTCTCAACACGCTCGACAAGAGCCGTCTCCTCGCATCGAGCTACCACGCGGCGGAGGGCAAGGAGAGTCTGAATTTCGGATTCCCCTTTGCCGTGCCCGATGGCCAGATGCGCCTCGAAGTGACCTATGGCGTGATCCGCCCCGACCTCGAGCAGATTCCAAGCGCGTGCAAGAACTGGTTCAGCGTGAACCGCTGGGCGGACGTGGCGAACGATCAGTTCGGCGTCACCTGGGTCACGCTCGACGCGCCGCTGGTGCAGGTCGGCGAACTGTCGGCGAACCTGCTCAACTCGCAGTCCAATCCCGATGTGTGGCGGAAGAAGGCCGGTCCGACTCAGAAACTCTACTCGTGGGCCATGAACAACCATTGGGGGACGAACTACCGGGCCTATCAGGAAGGGCCGCACGTGTTCCGGTTCATCCTCCGCCCGCACCGCGGTTACGATCCGTTGGCTGCGTCGCGGCTCGCCATCGCCGCGAGCCAGCCGTTGCTGCCGACTGTGGCGCGCGGGCCCAAACCCGTCGGCGCGCCGCGGTTCCAACTGAGTTCGCCGGACATGCTGGTGACCGGGGTCAAGCCGAGCGATGACAGCCAGGCGGTCATCTTCCGTCTCTGGGGCGCTGCCGGACGCGAGGCGCAGACCGAGATCGGATCGAGCGGCTTCTCAGCGCGGCAGCTCTGGCACAGCGACGCCAGCGAACGACCGTTGCGCAAGCTCGAAGGCCGCGTCACCGTCCCGGCCTGGGGTTTGACCACCGTGCGGGCGGATCTGGAGATGTGATTATGGAGAGATCGATCATGCATGGGATAATGCGTATCGGCCTCGCGGCGTTGTGCGCGGCGTGGTTATTCCTCGATCCGTCGCCGGCTCGCGGCGCGGTCGCGCCGGGCGGCACGACGGCCAAGCCTTCCAGAAAACCGGCTGCAACGCCTGCGCCCGCCCGGACGATTCCGCGCGATCCGTATGTCGGCGCGATCGTCGTGGATGTGGGCGCCAAGCGGGTGCTCTTCGAAGATCGGGCGGACGTCCAGGGTTATCCCGCGAGCGTGCTGAAGCTGATGGATCTGCTGATTATCCTCGAGCGGATCGAGGGAGGGCAGCTTTCGTTTCAGGATAAGGTCCCGGTGAGCGCGAAGGCGGCCGCGACCGGCGGTTCGCAAGTGTGGCTCGCCGAGCGGGAAGTGTTTACCGTGGACGAACTGCTCTATGCGTTGATGGTCAGGTCGGCGAATGACGCCGCCGTGGCTCTGGCCGAGAAGGTCGCCGGAAGCACTTCGGCTTTTGTCGGCTTAATGAACCAGCGTGCCCGGGACCTGGGCATGACCAGCACCCGGTTCAGCTCCGTGCACGGTCTTCCGCCCGGTCCGGGCCAGCCGCATGACGTGACGACGGCGAGAGATCTGGCCCGCCTCTGCTATGCCGTGTTGCAGAAGCGGGACGCGTTGCGCTACACGTCGACGCGCCAGAGGACATTTCGACCCTCATCGAGCAAGAGCGCGGTTGTCATGAGAAACCATAATCCGCTCCTCGCCCAGGTCGCAGGTTGCGATGGCCTCAAGACCGGCTACATCGCTGCAGCGGGCTTCTCGATCGCCATCACCGCGCAGCGTCAAGACCGCCGCCTGGTCGCGGTGGTCCTGGGCAGCGCCGATCGGAAGCGGCGCGACGCGAAAGCGGCCGAGCTGATCGAGCGCGGTTTTGCCAATTAGCGAGGCTTCGCCTCAGACCAAGGAGGCGTGTGAACAACTCGTGACCGCTGGGTGGCAACCACAATCACCGGCCCCCAAACTTGACTCATTCGGGCTAAGGCGATTCCGGTTCGGCGTCGTCGGCCCCTGGCACACCGGCATCGGCGTCGGTCCTCAAGCCGGTCTCGATGCCGATGCGCGGGGCGGTGGCGATCCACTCCTTGATCAGGCGGTAGCCGACGGCCAGCAGGGTCGGTCCGAGAAAGACACCGATAAACCCGAAGGCGACGGCGCCGCCGAGGACGCCGAGGAAGATCAGGAGGAAGGGCAGCCTGCTGCCTTGGCTGATCAGCCAGGGTTTGACCAGGTTGTCCACACTGCTGACGCCGGTGCCCCAGATCAGCATGAAGACGCCCCAGCCCGGGTGCCCCTCGAGGAACAGCCACAGGGCAGCCGGAAACCAGACGAACGGGGCGCCGAATGGAATGATCGCAACGAAAAACATCAGCAGCGTCAGCAGCCCGGGTGCGGGCACGCCGGCGATCGCAAAACCGATTCCCGCCACCACGGCCTGCACCAGCGCCGTCCCGATGATCCCGTAGACGACGCCCCGCACGGTCTTTCCCGCCACATCCAACAAGGTGCGCCCCCGGTCGCCGGCGATCCGGCTCAAGGCGGTCTTGAGCCGCTCCGCCCCCGTCGCGCCGTCTCGGAACAGGAAAAACGAGACCAGGACGCTGACCGTCAGCTCGAACAGGCCGCGTCCGAGGGCAAGCCCGATCTTGAGGAGGCGGCCGCTGGCCGGCTCGATGAAGGTCCTGAGGGCGTCCCGCGATTTGGCGCCATCGCGCGCAAACTCCATCCAGTACGCGCTTGCCGAATCGCCGAAGAATGGGACGCGTCCGAGCCAGGCCGGCGGTTCCGGCGGACCCCCTTCGATCCAGGCGCGCGTCGCCGTGGTGAGTTCGCGGACGTTGTCGGCGAGCGTCATGCCGGCAATCACAAACGGCAGCAGCACGATGAGCGTGATCCCCAGCGTGATCAGGAACGCCGCCAGGGTCCGCCGACCGCCGACCATCTTCAACAGGGTCTCATACACCGGCCAGAGGGTGAAACAGAGGACCACCGCCCAAAGAAGCGCCGACGCGAAGGGCGTGAGCACCAGGACGCAGCCGGCCCCGAGAAACGCCAGCGCGATCAGGCCAAGATACAATTCGAACCGCTTGCCGAAGAGCTTCACCGCCGTCAGCTTCGCAGTCCGACCGCCCCGACGCCAGCGGTTTTCAGGCGCGGTTTCGCCAACGCGTCCGGTTACTGCTCCTCGCCAAGCGTGTGGAATCCGGGGCCAATTCATGAAGTGGAGCGGCGACGGCCCGTCGCCGAGAACACACCGTGTTCACTCGCAATGGCGGGGGACGAACCGTCCTCCCTCCACCCGTTTCGCCTTCATGAATTGGCCGTGTGTGGAATCACTGGGCTAAGACTTTTTCTTGTTTGTCGGTCCGTGCCGGGACTAGGCTGGCAGCCGGTTCGGGCAATCGAAGTCACCTGATGAAAGCAACGGTCTGTGCCGGGATCGAGGGTTGAAGCATGCGGACGCGCCTCTGCGAGTTCACGTTGGGTTTGGCGGTTATCGCGTCGGCGGTGGGTTTTGGTTCGTATTGTGCGCATGGCCAGCCGGCGCCCGCCGAATCCGCCCCCCAGAGCAGGTTCACTCTGGCCTGTCGCCTGGCGAACTATCAGGGATGCGAGCAGGCTGCGTGGGCGCATCTGCCATCCATTGGGATTGGGCATGTCTTCATGAGCGTGCCCGCCGCCGATCAGGTTGAGATCGTCCGGAAACGCCTTGCCGATCATGGTTTGAAGGCGGTGGTGTTTCGGGGCGATGCCGATCTGGCGCGTCCGGAGGGAGTCGACCAACTCGACGGGCAACTGGCTGTGTGCGAGCGCCTGGGGGTCAAGTACCTGTTTCTCTCGGTCAAGAGGCGCGATGTCTCCAAGGCGCTCGTTTACCAGCGATTGCGGCAGGCGGGCGACCTGGCCGCCCGGCATGGGGTGACGATCGCGATCGAGACGCACCCTGACCTCGGGACGAACGGGGACGTGCTTCTCGAGACCATGCGGCAGGTCGATCATCCCCGCGTGCGGGTTAACTTCGACACCGGCAACATCCATTTCTACAACGATGGAATGGACGCCCCGACCGAGCTGCGCAAGATCCTGGCCTACGTGGCCACCGTCGAGATCAAGGACCATGAGGGCGGAGTGGGGGAGTGGCGTTTTCCCGCGCTGGGCCGAGGGCGCGTCAACATTGCCGCCGTGCTTCGGATTCTCCGTGAACACGGCTACAGCGGTCCGATCACGATGGAGATCGAGGGAGTCAAGGACGTCTCCCGCACCCCACAGCAGATCCAAGAGGACATCGCCGAGTCCGCGGCCTATCTGCGGACGCTGGCGGCGTTCGAGTAAAGCGATCGCATCGAAACCATCCCAGACATAACCACCATGATCACCCCTGTTGCTTCCCGCACTCTCCGACTCGCCCTGTTCGCGCTGGCCCTCTGCCTCTGTGCCGGCTCGAAGACATTGGCCGGCGCCGCCGGCCAGCGCGCCTCGGGGCGTCTGATTGCGCGCATCCATGACTCCGGATTTCCCCAGGGCCACGACACCTACAACGGGATGCTGGCGGCCAGTGACGGGCGCATCTACTACGTGCTGTGCTCGGAGGCGTTCGACCTGGCAGGCCAGATGTACGTGTATGATCCCAAGAAGGACACGATTCGGCACCTGGGCGACCTGAGCGCCGCGTGCGGCGAAGGGGGGCAAAAAGTCATCGCCCAGGGCAAGTCGCACGTCAATTTCGTCGAGGCCAACGGCAAGCTCTATTTCGCGACGCATGTGGGGTATTACAGCATCATTGACGGGATGGAGAAGACGGGCATCCCGCCGGCCGGCTACAAGCCTTATCCTGGCGGCCACCTGCTCTCCTACGACATGAAGACCGGCAGGTTCGAGGATCTGGGGCTTGCGCCGAATGGGGAGGGGATCCTGACCATGAACATGGATGCGCGGCGGGGACGCCTTTTTGCGATCACCTGGCCGTGCGGCCATTTCCTCCGCAAAGATCTGGGCACCGGCGATCTCAAGGACTTCGGCCTCTTTGCGCAGCAGGGGGAGAGCGGACGCGGCGCGACGTACCGGACCTTGTGCCGGTCGATTGCGGTCGATCCCAACGACGGCTCGGCCTATTTCAGCACGGGGGACGGCGCGATCCTGCGGTGGCGTGCCGACACCGACGCTGTCGAGGCGATTGCGGGTGAGGATCTCAAGAAGGACTACCTGGGCCTCTACGATCCGACGTCTCCCGGCCACATGGCCTACAACTGGCGCCAGACGTTCTGGTATCAGCCCGAGCGTGCAATCTACATGGTGCACGGGAACTCCGGCTACCTCTACAAGTTCGAGCCAACAGCCAACCGGGTCGAGGTGCTCGACCGGATCACATCGGCTCCCTCGCAACGCAGCGGGATGTTCGATCAGTTCAGCTACGGTTACCTGGGCTTCACGCTCGGCCCGGACGGCCAGACGATTCACTACCTGACGGGCGGACCGGTGTACGTGGACGGCAAACGCGTCAGGGGCAAGGAATCGACTGCGATGGGCGAGTCCAAAGGCATCGAGAACCTGCATCTGGTCACTTACCACATTCCCACCCGCACCTACCGCGACCAGGGGCCGGTTTTCTTCGAGAACGGCGATCGGCCGGCCTACGTCAACTCGATCGCCGTGGGCAAGGATGGCAGCGTCTACACGCTGGCGCGCGTCCCGCGCAACGGCAAGACGGTGACCGACCTGATCAGCATTCGCGGGCCGTTCCGGGTCAAGTGACCAGCGCGCACAACTCGAACGATTATGAAAACGAACAACCTGAATCGCCGGCGGTTCATCGCGGTTGCATCCGTCGGTTCGGCGGCGGCAGTGGCCTCTCACACCCTTCCCCTGTACGGAGACACCACGGGGACGGCGAAGAAGCTGGCTGTTCTGGGGGGCGACCCCGTGCGCAAGAGCCGCACCTGGCCGTCCTGGCCTTACGTGGATGACAAGGTCATGGAGTCCGTCGCCAAGACCACCCGGAGCGGAATCTGGTGTCGGATCCAGTCGGCGACAGGCACGGTGCCGACCTTCGAGAAGGCGTACGCCGAGCTGATGGGGACGAAGTTCTGCGTGGCCACCGGCTCGGGCACGCAGGCCCTCCACACGTGCGTCGAGGCCCTGGGCATTGGCGCCGGCGACGAAGTCATCACCTCGCCCTACACCGATCCGGGCACCATCGCCTCGATCCTGGCCGCCCGGGCGCTGCCGGTGCTGGCCGACCTGGATCCGGAGTCCTTCCAGCTCGATCCGGACGATGTCGAGCGGCGCATCACCGAGAACACGCGCGCCCTCATGCCGGTGCACATGATGGGGCAGCCCTGCCACCTCGAACGCTTTCTCGAGATTGGCCGAAAACACAATCTGACAGTCATCGAGGATGCCTGCCAGGCGCATCTTTCTGAGTACCAGGGCAAGAAGCTGGGCTCGATCGCGCCGCTGGGCTGTTTCAGTTTCCAGACCAGCAAGACCATCGCATGCGGCGAAGGCGGGGCGGTCATCGGCGATGATGAGGCCCTGATGGACAAGGTGTATACGGTCCACAATCACGGCACATCGCGGCGCGGGAAGACCGAGGTGATCGGTCCGAAGTATCGGATGAACGAACTCGAAGCGGCGCTGTTGCTCGGCCAACTCGAAGGCGTCAAGGAACGCTTCCAGCGCCGCAACGAGAACGCGGCGTACCTGACCAGCCGCCTGAAGGGTTGCCCGGGTCTCGTCCCGCAGAAGCTCTACCCGGGGACCACGAGCGGCTCGTTCTACCTCTACGCCATGCGCTATCGCAAGGAGCACTTCAACAATGTCGACCGCGCCCGCTTCCTCAAAGCCATGGCCGCCGAAGGCGTGCCCTTGAGCCCCTACATCACCATCGGTCTGCACCGCGAGCCTTGGGTGGATCACATCGTCCAGAGCAGGGTCTATCGCAAGACATTCTCCGAACGCCGGCTCAAGGAGTTTCGTGACGCAATGAGCTGTCCCAGGTGCGATCAGGTCTGTGAGGAAATGGCGATGATCTGGGCCTCGGGACCGTTCCTGGGCACTCAGGCGGACATGGACGACATCGCCGACGCCGTCCTGAAGGTCTACGAGAACCGCGATCAGCTCGCTTCCGTCTGACCGCCGGGCGGGCGGCCTCTTCGGCTGCCGCATGCTGCGCGGCACTTGGCAAGACAACACCGAAGCGGGAGAATGACTGCCATGCAGACCACCGTGTTCTCTCCCCGCGGGGCCGTCATGTCCCTGTTGGCAGCGTCCCTGTTCAATCTCGTCGCCGGAAACGACCAGCCGCTCGAGGTCGGCTGGATGGACCCTCCTCGATCCGCTCGAGTGCGCGCCTATTGGTGGTGGCTCAATGGCAATGTGACCCGGGCTGCCATCACCCGCGACCTCGAAGAGATGAAGGCCAAGGGATGGGGCGGCGGGCTCATCTGCGACGCCGACGGCGCCAGTCAGGATGGCAACGATCCCGTCAAGCACGGGCCGACCTTCCTGACGCCCGAGTGGCGCGCGCTCTACAAACACGCCCTGAGCGAGGCCGACCGGCTCGGCCTGGAAATGAGCCTCAATATCCAAAGCGGCTGGAACCTCGGCGGGCCCATGGTCACACCCGAAGACGCCGCCAAAAAACTGGTCTGGTCCGAATCCCGGGCCAACGGTCCCGCCCTGCTCAAACAGAAGCTGCTCGAGCCGAAAAGCCGCGATGGGTTCTACCGCGATCTGTTTGTTATCGCCTATCCCCTCGACACCAACGCGCCCACGACCCCGGAGCGCCCGCTCCAGAATTGGCAGCAAAAGGCCATGCACAGGGCCCTGCATTTCTCGGCTCCCGACACCACCCCTCTGCTGACCGAACTCCCTCCCGAGCCGGGCGAGGAAGATACGCGCAAGGCGGACGTGCGCGACGTCACGTCCAGGCTCGGACCGGATGGGCTGTTCGAGTGGGAGGTGCCGGCGGGCGCGTGGCAGATCCTGCGCTTCGGCTGCACGATCGGCGATCACGCCCGCGTCTCGACATCGAGCGACGGCTGGAAGGGCTTCGCCCTCGATGTGCTCGATGCCGGCGCGTTTCGCCGCTATTGGGACGCCGTCGTCGAACCGCTCATTGCCGACGCCGGCCCCCTGGCGGGCCGGACACTCAAGTACCTGCACACCGACAGTTGGGAGGTCGAGGCCGTCAACTGGACACCGACCCTGCGCGAGGAATTCCAACGACGCCGCGGTTACGACCTGATGCCCTTCCTGCCGGTCCTGGCGGGGCGCATCGTGGAGGACAGGTCCGTCAGCCATCGTTTCCTCCACGACTTCCGCCGCACCCTTGGCGACCTGGCCATCGACAACCATTACCGGCTCTTCCGCGAAGGCGCGCATCGCCACGGACTCCAGATCCACCCGGAATCGGGCGGCCCCCACGCGGTGCCGGTCGACGCCCAGCAATGCCTCGGCTTCAACGACGTGCCGATGAGTGAGTTCTGGGCCTGGTCGTGGCGACACCGCGTCGGCGAGTCCAACCGTTTCTTCATCAAACAGCCCGCCTCCGCCGCGCACACCTACGGGCGGCGGTTGGTCGCGGCGGAGGGCTTCACCACCATCGGTCCGCACTGGCAGGAGACGATCTGGGACAACCTGAAGCCGTCGTTTGACCGGGCGGCCTGCGAGGGGTTGAACCTGCTGGTGTGGCACGAGTTCGTCTGCTCCCCTGAAGAAGAGGGGCTCCCCGGCATCCAGTACTTTGCGGGCACCCACATCAACCCGAATTGCACCTGGTGGCCGCAGTCCGGCCCGTTCATCGCGTACCTCAACCGCTGTCAGTGGCTGCTCCAACAAGGCCTCTTCGTCGCCGACGCCTGCTACTATTATGGCGATCATGTGCCCAACTTCGCCCAGCTCAAACGCAGCGACCCCGCCCGCGTGCTCCCGGGTTACGACTACGACGTTGTCACCGAGGAGGTGCTCCTCACCCGCGCCACTGTGCGCGACGGCCGGATCGTCTTGCCGGATGGCATGAGCTATCGCGTGCTCGTCTTGCGCGACGCCGCCGCCATCTCGCTGCCGGTCTTGCGCAAGATTCGTGAGCTGGTTGCTGCAGGGGCAACCGTGGTCGGCCCCAAGCCGGTCGAAGCCACTGGCCTCGTCGGTTACCCTGAGGCCGACATCGAGGTTCAACGCATCGCCAGCGCCCTTTGGGACGGCCCCGGACAAGCGTCGCAAGGTCGGGTCGTCTCCGATCGGTCCGCACGGGAGGTCCTTCTCGCCGGCGGTGTCAGACCCGACTTCGAGTTCCAGGGAGCGGATGCACTGACAACCCTTGACTCCATCCACCGTTGCGCCGGCGACGCCGATATCTACTTCGTCGCCAATCGCTCGAACCGCTGGGAGAACGTGCGCTGTCGCTTCCGGGTCTCGGGCAAGACGCCCGAACTGTGGCTGCCTGACAGCGGGACAATCCGCACGGCGGCTGCGTGGGAGGAGGACAACGGACAGATCACCCTGCCCCTCGAACTCGAGCCCTTTGGTTCTCTGTTCGTCGTCTTCCGGGCGCCAGCCGGCGGCCAGCGGGTCGTCTCTGTTACCCGCGACGGACAACCCCTTGTTGCCATCGCGTCCGCCCCCGCCATCGAGAAGGCCTCCGCTGCCATCCTCGCGCCCGGCGCCGCCCATGTCCGGACCGCACCAATCCGCCGTGGCGACGCGGTGGAACTGTGGCGTGAAGGCGATGCCCTGCGCCTCTCCGCGTCTGGTCCCGCCGGCACGTACGCACTCGAGCATGCGGACGGTCTCGTCGAAACGCTGAACATCCCCGCGACGCCGGCGCCGCGCGCACTCGATGCCGGATGGGTGCTCCATGCTCTGCCCCGCGAACTCTTGAGCTCCGCCACCCGACCTCTCCAACTCGATGCCCTGCGGTCATGGACGAGCTTCGAAGATCCCCTGGTCAAGTACCACGCCGGGACTCTCGAATACACCGTGCAGTTCGAGGTGGGTGAGGAATGGCTGGACGCTCGGGCGCGTGTCTTCCTCGAACTGGGCCAGGTGCGGGAATTGGCTGAGATCGTGCTCAACGGACGGAACCTCGGGGTTGTTTGGAAGCCGCCCTTCGGAGTCGATGTGACCGGCGCTTTGCGGAAAGAACGAAACGTCCTCTTCGTGCGCGTGACGAACTTCTGGCCCAATCGCATCATTGGAGAACAGTCGATGCCGCCGGACCAACGCTGGACACGGACCAACATCCGCAAGCTCACCAAGGACACTCCCTTGATGGAGTCAGGACTTCTTGGCCCGGTGCGTTTGAGCGCCGCCAGGCAGGCTGCGATTGTCCGGTCCTCACCGGAGAATTGAGGCGCATCGCGGCGGCCAGCGCCTCGATCCCGATTCAACACGCGTCGTCGTCCAGATTTCGCACAAGCCCATCCCATCGGCCGGCTGCCGGGCCGATCCGACGCCTTTCACTGCTCGTGTGTCGGCTGCGCCAGCCATTTCCCGATCATCGCGCCGGCCGCTGCGTCGCACCCCCTCGATGCGTCTGAACCGCCCATGTTTGTCCCGATCACAACCGAAAACCTGATCTCAGGCGCAAGCCACATGACCACGTACCATGCCGTGTTCGAGCCGTCGTGCGTCAAGGCCTGTCCCCGCGCCCAATCGCGTCGGACACTCCGCCAGCCGCAGGCATAGTCGAACCCGGAAGGCGGGCTATGCAGTCGACGGAACGTCTCCGGCCGCAACAGTCCGCCGCGCCGCTCACCATCGAGATGCATGATGGTGAAACGCGCCAGGTCCTCGAGCGTGCAATGCACGCGTCCGCCGGGCCCGATGGCCGGCGGGTTGTCGATTTGATCCGGCCTGGCCTCGGCGAGGCGCGCTTCAGACCGATCCCGATCTCCAGTCTCATCGGCCGTCGCGATGCCTTCCCGGCTTTTGCGTCCCGCGCGGCTCGGCTGAGATCGATCAAATCCCCGCTCGACAGACTCGTTGCGCTTGTGGCCCCAGGGCTGATCCACTTTGCCCAGGGTTCCGGGCGGACCGAATCCGGCCGAACTCATGCCAAGCGGCTTGAACAGCCTTCGGGTTATGAGATCTTCCCACGATTCGCCCGCCACCTGTTCGAGCATGGCGCCGATGACGGAATAGCCCTGGTTCGAGTAGATCATCTTCGTCCCCGGCGCCGCTGCGGGCGGCCGTGCGAGAACGGCGCCGATGAACTCGCGGCGCTGTTCCGCGGGCGTCCCCTTTTGTTTCCAGGCCCGTCTCCAGGCGTCCGACGGTGGCTGATTGGGACACCCGCCGCGATGGGTCAACAACTGCTCGACGGTTACGGTTTCGTACTGCCTGTCTATTCTCCCATTCAGATCGGGAAAGGCCTCGGCAATCGTGGTGTCCCAGCGCAGATTGCCTTCCTCGATCAACAGCGCGGCGAGCGTGGCGGTCATGGCCTTCGTGCACGACCCGATGTGGAACAGGTCGTTGGTCGTCACCGGGATGCGATCTCCCACCTTGCGCACTCCCAAAGCGGCGCGGTCGCAAATCCGCCCGTCCTTCACCACGACCACCGCCAGCGCCGGCAGGGCATACTGCCTGCGAATCGTTTCCAGCACGTGCGGCGTGTCGGCGGACGGTGCGGCGCGCGTGGCATTCGAAGGACTCGATGCAGCCGCTTTGCCCCCATCCTCCCGATGGCTTTCCTCCTGCTCGGCCGCCGCCAGAACGGGCTGACCCAGTCCGGATCCGCTCGCGAGCAGTAGCACGAGCGAAGCCATGACCCCGGCCGCCAGAATCTTTGAAACCCCGAACATGGGGTCATCAAGCCAGGCTTGAAGGGCGGAGAAATGCAACACACCGTTCCTCTGGAAGAACGCTTTCACGACCGACAGAATGCTCCTGGTTCCGTGTCGACACAACAAGGACCCGCAGAGGCGAAACACGGCACACGGCTTGTTTTTGTCTGGTCGTCGGTCACCCCAACTGTTAGGTTCGGGAGCGTCAGCCCAGCAGATGTCCTCACCGACCGACAAGGACGAAGTCGATTCGGGGCAAGGTGCAGGGACGTTCCCCGCCACCGAATGGAACCTTGTTCTTTCAGCGAGCCGCGAGGGTTCGGCTGAAGGGGGAACCGCTCTCGAGGCACTGTGCCGCCAGTACTGGTATCCCGTCTATGCCCACGTGCGACACGTGGGGTACGGGGTCGAGGAGGCCAAGGACCTCACCCAGGAGTTTTTTGCGCGACTGCTCGCGCATCACAGCCTGGCCGCGGCGGACCCGGCTCGAGGCCGGTTTCGCAGCTTCATCCGGGCTTCCCTGAGGAACTTCCTGGCGAACGAGTGGGACAAGTCCCACACGACAAAGCGTGGCGGAGGGAGGCCCTGCCTCTCGATGGACGACTTGGACGCCGAGGAGCGGTACGCGATCGAACTGAGCCACGAGGCCTCGCCTGAGGTCGCATACGATCGGGCTTGGGCCTGCATGATCATCGAATTGGTGCTGCGACGGATGCGGGAAGACTATGTTCGGGGGGGCAAAGGGGAACAGTTCCAGATCCTCGAGCGGTACTTGGATGGGGGCGAGGAGGACCTTTCCTGCGTCGCTCTGGCACAGCGGCTTGGCCTCACGGAAAGCGCCGCCAAGTCGGCGGCCTATCGGTTCCGACAGCGCTTTGCGATGATGCTGCGCGGCGAGATTGCCCGCACCGTGCCGCGCCGCGAGGACATCGACGAGGAGATCCGGCAATTGGCCGCGGCACTCGCCGGCGGGTGAGGCTTCACGCGCCGTGATGTGGAATCGCGGTTGGTTTGCGATCAGTGCGGCAGGAAGCGCCAATCTGTGAGGGCAATCACTTTTTTCGCAACCTTCAACCCGTTTCCCTTTAGTCAAAGATGGAGACGAAGAAGGGCACGGAGTCTGGCCGGGAACCGGCGGCCCTGCAATCCCGCGAGAAACACCAACGGCTTGTCGGAAGGGGGGGGGTGTCAGGTCCGCGTGTCGCGGATGCGAGGTCCGCGTTGCGTGCTCGATCAGGGGGCTACACTCGGGCAAGGGGTGGTGCGGTCCTGGCAAAGCCAAGGATATCGCCATGAAGCCAACCCGTCTTGTGGTGCTTCGGTCCGGGAAGGACTTGAACGTGGGGCTGCCCCTGTTGGAAGGGCTGTGCACCCAAGACCACGAAAGGCTCGAATGCATCGACCTGGGCGCAGTCGATTTGAGTTCCGAGGGTGACCTTTCACGAGTCGGACGGGTCCTGTCAACCGCCGCGGGAGAGGTTCTTTTGTTGTGGCTCGGGTCTCAAGAGTTAGTGCAATTGGCGGAGGGGTTCTTCGCCGCCGCCCGCCGGCATCACTGGGATGTGCCTGTCCTGGTTGCCGTCGAGTCGGCGAAGGCCGAGAGCCTGGCCCACGTGTTGAGTCTCGGCGCCTCGGATTTTGTGACGCTCCCCCTGCGGCGGGAGGACTTGTTGGCCCGCCTCAGCGCGCTGCGGCGTGAACCAACTGAAGTGGAGAGCACGCTCTGTCGGCTGCGGACCAAACACGGCCTCGCGCCGATTGTCGGCGACAACCCGGCCTTTGTCGAATTGGTGCGCCAACTCCCCGTGCTGGCGCGTTGTGACGCCTGCCTGCTGCTCACCGGCGAAACGGGGAGCGGCAAGGACCTCTTTGCACGGGCGGTCCACTACCTGGGGCCGCGGGCGGGCAAGCCCTTCGTCACGGTCAACTGCGGCGCCATCCCATCCGACCTGGTGGAGAATGAACTTTTCGGACATGAACCCGGTGCTTACACCAGCGCCACCGCCTCCAGACGAGGCGTAATCCCCGAAGCTGACCATGGCACGCTGTTTCTGGACGAGATCGACTGTCTGACGCCGTTGGCCCAAGTCAAGCTGCTGCGCTTCTTGCAGGACGGCCAGTTCCGGCCTCTCGGTTCCGAGCGATCCTGCCATGCGGACGTCCGGATCATCGCCGCGACGAACACCGACCTCGGCGCTGCCCTTGCCGCCGGTCGATTTCGCCACGACTTTTACTATCGGCTCAACGTTCTAACGCTGAACCTGCCACCACTGCGCCAGCGGCCCGATGACATCCCGCGATTGGCACGCAGTTTCCTGACCAAGTACGCCCAGAAGTTCGGCGCACCGGCTCGCGAGTTGTCACCGGCCGCAGTCAGCAGACTGCTCGCCTACGACTGGCCCGGCAATGTGCGTGAACTCGAGAACGTCGTGGAACGGGCCGTCGCGTTGAGCGTCTGCGCCCTGATCCAACCCGCCGATCTGCGCCTCCCTCAGAGTGACGATGCGTCGCCGTCGGACTTGGGCTTTCGCGAACTGAAAGCGCGCGCGATCTCCGAATTCGAACGTAACTACCTCCGCCAGCTCTTGGTGGCCCATGGCGGCAACATTACGCACGCGGCCCGCGCTGCGCACAAGGATCGCCGCGCCTTGTGGGAGCTGCTGCGCAAGCATCACATCGTCGGATCCCCTGCCTCAGCCGCTCCTGGATGACGTGCGCGCCCAGGCGCGGAACGTGAGCATCTGTTCTGCAATCGTTCAAGCTGCTCGCAAGCCGCGAGTGAATTCTGCGGGTGAGTTCTTGTTCTCCTCACACCATTTCCTGCGCGTCAGCGCCATCGCAGCGCGGCGACCGGCGTGACCGTCGGAGCCAGACGTGTACGTGGATTCGATCGCTTCGGTTGGGGCTTGGCCGCGCTGCGGAGGCCGTTCCTCTCTGCGCTGCTTCGATGGGGTCGGGAGACGCAACCGCTCTCCCGGAATCGGGCAAACAGGTGTCTGGGTATGACGGATTCGTCCTGGCTTCACAGTCGTTCGAATGATGGGGGGAATCGCCCCGCACATGCGACGCAACTGGTCCGGATCAGGTTCAGGGCGGAGACTGCGATTGATCCGGGTTAGCCCGCATTTCTCACTAACTCTTGATGTCATCTGACCCGGTCACCGTCACATTTCGCCTGAAATGCGGGCTCATCAGAAACCTGCGCCCCAAACAGATGGACCCAATCTCGACCACACTGTGTCCGCGTGCCCGGCCCACTGGTGAGATTTCCGGGCTAGGGCTTTTCCGCCCAGGCAGGCGGTTCGTCCATCGCTCGATCAACGAGTTACGCCTGGCACTCGGGATGCTCTCTCCGCCTCGTGACAGATCCGGCACATGAAACACTCCAACCAAGTGACGCGCGCGAGGGTAGATGACGAGGTATTCGAGTATCTCGTGCAGCATCCGGACGCACAGGACACACTCGAAGGCGTATGCGACTGGTGGCTGCTCGAACGGCGCGTTCGGCGGTCGGTGGCCGAGGTCGAGGCGGCATTGGGTAAGTTGGTTGCCAGGGGTTTTGTCGCCGCGCGGCGCGGGAAAGACGGAAACACGCACTACCGGTTGAATCGGCGGGAGGAACAGCGCCTGCGCGAGCCGGTCCTCGGGTGCCGAGGGACGAGCCGGTCAGAGAAAGGCGCCAGCAGGTGAACGGAGAGATTGCTATGGATTTGTGGCGGGACACGAACTGGTTTGCCCTCCAGGCAAAGCCTCTCGCCGAAGAAGTCGCGCGTGAGAGCGTGGCGACGCTCGATCTGGCCACCTTCCTGCCCCGAGCAAGCCGCGAGCGGTGCGTCGGACTGGCCTGCCGCCGCGCCATTGGCCCGCTTTTCCCGGGCTACCTCTTCGCCCGGTTCGCGCCCGCGACCCATCTGCACTTGGTCCGCTACTGCCGCGGGGTCTGTCGGGTCATCGGCGCAGGCAGCATTCCGGTTCCGGTTGAAGAAGATCTTATCGAAGACATCCGAGCGCGGGAGGGGGACGACGGCTATGTCCGTCTCGATGGACCATGCTGGCGACGGGGCGAGCGAGTCGACATCCAGCAAGGACCGCTGCGGGGGTGGTCCGGGGTCTTTGAGAAAGAACTGGACGATCATCGTCGGGTCTCGATTTTGCTGAACACCATCCTGGGAGCGCGGGTGGTGGTAGAGAAACGAAGCCTCCAGGCGATCTAGCCGGCGCCCCTCACCGCACTGGCGAGCGGGGTCGCGAGTCGGTGTGCGTATGGAGGCAGAGGGATGTGGATCCACGTGGCACCGTGCGCCAAAGCGGGGCGCTGGTCTCGAACAATGGCATCGAGCCGTCCGTGCGGCAGCGTGTACGTCTGCCGCGCATTGGCCGATGACTGACTCCCCGTCGCAGTGCGCCTTCTGGCTTGGAGACCTGCCGCGCGTTGCAGTAGCTCGATGAACCGGCCGGTACCTGCTGGGGCAGGGAGAGTGTCCGGGCCGGTGGCCGCATAAGAATCGTCGGCTCATGGTGACTGTTCTCGGTCGGGCGAAAGCGGAATGATCAAACGACGCTGACAGCCGGTCGGCACCCACATCACAGCCTGATGAAACACCGAGCCCTTCATTGCATTGTCCGTTCCTCGGGGACCCGGCCCGCCTGCGCCGACAGCGGCCGCCCGCGGCAACACGCGGCAGGTTCAGCAATACTCTCGTCCGACGCATGGGCACGGATCGCTTCAAGCCTTGGACTCTCGACACGGGAAGTCCAGATTGTCAAAGCGCTCTTCGACGACGAAAAGGAGTCCGCCATTGCGGCTACGCTTGGCATCTCGTCGCACACGGTCCATAGCCACGTCGAGCGGCTGCATCACAAGCTCAACGTGCACGACCGCCTCCAGATCGTTCTCAGGGTCGTACGGGAGTTTCTCAGCCTGCAGTCGACGAAGCTGTACTCTTTGACCTCGTTCAGTCCGGGCTGCAGTGCGGTTCGTTGCAGGCCAGAGGCTGCGGTGACTGACCGAGATTGCGGTCTCCCGCTGGGCAGTCGGTCATCGACCGGGTCGCCTCCGGCCGATGCGTCGACGCGTTGGCCAGATCCAGCACGCTCGCCCGCGCACAATCATCTCGGCGCTGGCCGCCGGAGTGAACTTTGATGTCATGTTGATGTTCCCGTCATCTCGGAACCTCAACACGGGCGCTTGATGCACCCCCAAGGCGCGTATGTCGCGGACGAAACCCTCATCCAGGCCGGACGGAAAGCCGAGACGGTCAATGGTGGCTCTATTGGTGGCCCAAACAGCGGTATTCTGTGTCCTGGCAGGGCTGTTTGGACTGCTTGCGTACCGGCACTACTCGGCCCAGGAGCGCCGCGTGATCCAGCATGGTTACCGGATTCTCGCGGAAACCTCCGAATGCATTGCCTCTCGTGCTACGGCATTGCAGGAGGCCTTGCTGCGTGCCCTTGAGGACGCCAGCTTCCAGTGGACGAATAGGCTGTGGGATACAAATCAGGACGCCCATCGGGATCCGAGTATCGCGTTTTGGAGCACAATCGAGCAGTCGATCAGCTTGCACGAGGAAAAGATGGTGCTCCGGCCGCATCCAGATGCCGCGTCCAGTGCCGAAAGCGGAGCCAACGAACTGGAGGTCATCCCGAATGTGTGCGGCGCCACGCTCCAGTTTGACCTGCGTGTCCCGGACCTGAAGACAAACGCGCACCGCGTCGCGACGGTTTCGCTCCGAGGATTCGCCACTCCTTTGCTGAGCAAGGGGGGCTTCGATGACGTCGGGGTCATCGGCACGAACGCTCAGGTGCTCGTTCACATGCCCTCGGGCCCCTTGACTCGAGCCGAGCTGCCGGATGTGCCGCCAGATTGGCCAATGCGCACGGCGGGTGCTACGAATGCTCCAGGGCTACGACGTGTCGTGGATTGGACAGTGCGGCTATCAGGCTCAGAGTATTATGTTCTTGCAACGCCTCTGCGGCTGTTTCCCGCTTCCACCAACGGTTGGAACGCTTGGCTCTGCGGCCTCCTGCGCGCCGACGCCGTGGCGAGGCAAACGCATGCGCTTCCGACGCCACTGGTCCTCTGTGCCGCCTTTGTCCTGACTTTGCTCGTCTTCTCGCGCCCCCTTGTCAGCATCTGCTCCTCGGTCGAGCACAGCCCGCTGACGCCGGGCCGCGTGTTCTTGTTTCTCCTGGCCACCGTGGCGTCCATTGCCACCTGTACGACGATCGCCGTTCACGGCGCATCTTTCCGCCATGCGGCTCTGTGGGCGGATGAACGACTGGACGCCATTGGGGCAACGATCCACTCGAACCTCATGGAGGAACTGGGGCTATTGTATGCAACGGTGTCGGCATGCAACTCGAACGCTTGTCTCATTGCCAAGAAACCGGAGAGCACGAACTGGTGGAGTTTGCGCGGAACGAATCTGCTCACGAACACCAACATCGATGTGGTTCTTGATGCCGCCCAACCCCAGGGCGGCACGCCTCCGTACTTGCTCGCGAGCGCCAGCCAGCCAACAAATTCTTTGCATCCCTACTTTCGTTACCTTTGGTGGGCGGACGCCAAGTCAAACATCCTCTTCAAGTGGACCACCGCTGCCTTGTTGACGCCGAATGGGCGAATCGGTGGGACCGCCGCGTATTGGCGCATCCTCAAGGACCTGGCGTGGGGGGGGACCAACTCCCCGATGAATGTCTTTTACCTGGAACCTCTGTTTTCCGGAACACGCGGTGAGATGGTGGGGCTCTTCTCCCAACCGGTCGGCAGTGGCGACTTTCCAGACAAACCCCGCACGGGGTCTTCCACCAGCACGAGTCACACCAGACCGGCTGTGATCGCGATGGAGGTCCAGTTGCAGAGCCTGATGAATCCGACGCTGCCCGCCGGCTATGGCTTTGCCGTTGTTACGCGGGAAGGCCGCGTGCTGTTCCATTCCGACTCGTCCCTGAATCTCCGCGAGAAGAACTTCTTTGCTGAATGCGACGACCATCCCCATTTGCGCGCCCTGGTCTCATGCGACGAGATTTCTGCCGTGAAGATGAACAAGCTCTCCGGAGTCTATCACGGCCAGCGGGTGCGGTTTGCCGTGCGTTCCCTGCCGCCACTTCCATGGCGGGTCGTGCTGTTTCGCGACAAGGCGGTTCTGGACGGTTTTCATCAGGCATCCCTTGCGATGATGACCGTGCTTCTCGCCGTTTCGTGGGCGATTCCAGGCATGTTCATCATTCTGGGCATGGTCGTCTGGATGTTTGTCCATGCCTCGAAGCCAGCCGCCCTCCAGTACGTCCTCTGGTTGGCGAGCCCTCGGTTCTTCGCATCTCGCGCTGGTGTCGTCTGTGGCTTCCTCCTGGCGGCGCTTCTCGCGGGCCTTGCAGCCATCTGCTCCTCAACACCGTGGGCGGTCCTCTGGATGATCGGTCTGCTGTCTCCGACATTGGCCCTGGTGGCCTGGGGCTTACTTCAAGTGTGCTGCAGAGAGGCCGAACCGAACTCTGAAAGACCGGCAACGTATGCTGCTGTAACGGTTGCCGGCCTACTGCTCTGCGTCGGCGCTGTGCCGGTTCTGGCCTTCGCCACGATCTGTCATCGCGAGGAGATGATATGCTATGCACGCGGAACGGCTCAGATCGCCGAGCAAGATCTCCAGCAGCGCAAGGAACGCTTGCTTAAGGAGTGGGAAAACAAGGCGCCAGGCCTGGATCAGCGCCGCGTGCAACTCGAGTGGGACCGATACCTCATCGGTTTTCCCACGAATTCCACGGATTTTGCCGACGCTCGGGACGGCTCGCTGGGCGCGTTGGACCGCCTGTACCGTCGGGCCAGGGTCAGGCTGCTCGCACTCGGGACGCCAGGGGACATTCGACTGCTGGCCCCTTTCTTCTCCACCCAAGGTCCGGCGAAGCGAGGCGAGGCCAGCCTGGGCTATGACCTGCACAGGCTCGTGAATAAGCCCTGGAATCTCTCTGACACATGGGGGGCACTCGATTGGCTTTGGCCTGCAGCGGTGGGCTTGCTGGTGACGGCGGCTTTGGCTATGCGGCTGGCGTACTTCATCGTGCGCGACGTATTCCTGTACGATGTGCGGCACGGACGATCACACTCGTCGACGCCCAAGGGAAACGTGACGCATGCACGGCTCATCGACAGTGTGCTTTCTGCCATGGTGGTGCATGCGCGCGGCGGCACGGCAGAGGTCCGCGCCGCACTGAAACACTCACCTGACGACCGACCAGAAGGGGTCATCCAGGATTTGCCAGCACGGGTCAGGCACCACTGCACGGTGTATCAAAACTGGTGGGCCGAGTGCTCCCATGCCGAAAAGACCTGCCTCTTCCATGTCGCGTGCCGGCGTTTTGTCGGGGAAAGTTGCGCCATACGATCGCTTCGCAGTCGGGGATGGATCGTCTTCCAGCCTGAGCTTCGCATCGAGAATGCAGGGTTTCAAGAGTACGTTCTGCTTGCATTCCCCCTGGAGCAGCAGTCCCAGTCTGGCCCGCGGGAGAGCGACCCAAGCATGCATCTCGCCAGCGGGCTACTCAAGCCTGCCATGCTCTTTGTGTTGCTGCTGCTGCTCGGTGTGGCCGTCTTCAAGCCTAACGCGCTGAAGGACGTCACTGCGCTTGCGGCCGCCGTCGGGGCGGCCATGGGCGGGCTTTTGACGTTGGGGCGATTTATCAGTCCAGACAAACAACAGGCATAGCAGCCATCGACCCAGAGGCAGCGCAATCTCATGTGGACGTCGAACACCGTGGCCAAGGTCAGTCGCGCGGCATCGCGATCCTGAACGTGGGCTGCAAGCATCAGGATCCGCAACGGGAGCCCCCGTGTGTCCACCACGATGTGTCGCGTCCGCTCGTTGAGCCTCTTGCCCGCATGTCGGCCGCGCAGCCGACGGCTCAGAGGCCGGCTTGCTCGGCTCGGCCCTTTGCCTTATGCATCGCACATTCACTGCGTGCAGTCCGATGAGACCCAACGTTACGGTCCGGCGCGGAGGCCCCTCGACGCTCAGCAACTGCACGTGCCAGAGGTGCGAGTGGGATGGTCTGCCGCGGCTTAGAACCAGGTCATGATAATCGGCGTGTTCCGGGTGCTCGGTTGTGACTACACATGGGGAGTTATGCTGGCCGGCACGGGGGGCGGGCGGATGTAAGCCTTGTGCATTACGTAGCGGGTTGCCACGGTAGTCGCGGGGGGGCAGGCACGGCGTCGATGTGTGAGCGCCGCGTGTTGGCTGGCTATCGTTTGACAAGTGTTGGGTCGTGGCGTACGTGATAGCATCTACCGCGGAGGAGGCGCCGACTTCGAACGACCACATCGTCGAGTGAAAAGACAATTCGTTCTGGCTGCACTCGGAGCGGCGACGGGTCAGAGGGAGAAATGGCGCGGTCGAGCGGGCCATGCGCTGCCTCGCGCGGCAGATTGAGGGAAGGGTGCATTGCGCAAAACAGCTCAGATTCTGTTCCGGTTGGACACCACGGGCCAGGCGGGTGCCGAGGAGGCTCTGGCGGCCATGCAATGTGCGGGCGTGCGCATTCTCGCCGCGTGTTTGCCGCACGTGGTGATTGGCGAGTCCAGCCGGGAGGCAGCCCAAGCTTTAGTGGGGCGCCACGGGGTGCTCGCCGCCTATGCCGAAGCGGTGCCGCCTGAGGTGATCGGGCAGGCTGAAGAGGATTTCCGGACGGTTGCCGTCGCGTGGAACCAGCGGTCGCCTCGCCCTAGACATTCAGAGACCGAGGGTTTGGCCTGGGATACCCCGACCCGCCTGGCGCCCGATCCTCCCCCGCGCATCCAGGCGATGTTGCGGGCGTGGGAAGAACAATCGAGGTCGGGCGCGGATTGAGTCCGCAAGCAGAAAGGAGTGTTATGACAGCACACAAGCAGGTCGGCGGAACGCAGGAAGTGTTCATTCAGGTGAAGGCCTCGACGATGGCCGGAACCGAGCGTGCGATCAGCGCCATCGAGAGAGCGGGTGGCCGGGTTTTACACGCATTCCCGCCCACGATTCTCGTGGCCTGCCTCCCGGCGGGACAGGCGGCCAAGCTCAAGGGCAAGGCCGGGATCAGCGCGTTGGATACGCGCCCCATCCAAACGCGAAGACTGCCGAAAGGACCTTTGGCGATGGCGGTGGGGGCGTGGAATGATCACGTCGGCACCGAACGCAGCCTCCGCGACCTGGCCAGTCCCGAGGTGGGGAAGGCGTGGGACGGGCAGAAGACCCTGCTGCCTCCCGATCCGCCCGCGGACGTGCTGGCCAAGTTGCGGGAGCGTGACCGCGAGGTCATGCCGGCCGGGGCCGCCACCCGGGGTGGCCCGGTGATGAGCATCCCGGTCCTCACGGGACGCGTGGCCGTGGGGGTGGTGTTCGTCGACAGCACTGTGGGCGCTTACGCGATCACGGATCAGGAGAAGATGAAGGTCGTTTCCGAGACGACCGAAGGGCTGAGCATGCTCTCCGGTTTCGAGCCGCGCGCTAATATCCAGTGGTTCTACGACTTCAAGCGACCCAAGATCGGTCTCGCCGCCAACCAGTTTACCCCCGCGAACCAGAATAGCTGGGAGGATCTATGGCGCAACGCCGGCATGGGCGTCCTAGGCTACCCGGCCAACATCAACGGCATGGTCGCCTACATCAATCATATCAAGGCCGCCAACGCGGCCCAATGGGCCTATGCGCTCTTCGTGACGAAGTACCCGAAGACCTGGTTCGCCTATTATTGGGGAAACCATGTGGTCATGGACTTCGGGGTCGATGGGTGGGGCATCGACAACTTCAGCCGGGTCGTGGCTCACGAAACCGGTCATGTCTTCGGCTGCCCTGACGAGTACGGCTCGAGCGGATGCAACTGCACCAGCGTGTTCGGGCGCTATCAGGTGGCCAACGGGAACTGCGAGAACTGCAACCCAGCCTCGATGCCCTGCTTGATGAAGGCCAACACCCCGGCGGTCTGCGATTACACCCGCGGCCACCTCGGCTGGAACGAACTGGCCGTCCAATCCAAAGGAACCACCATCCTCAAAGGCACCTGGACCTTCGACTTCGACACCGGCAAGCAGGGACCACCCACCGGGGCCGATATCTGGTGGCGGCAAGCCACTGCGACCGTCCGTTTCCTGACCCCGCAGAGCGGGGCCTTCTTGGCCCACATGGGTAAACCGAACTTCGACGCGGTCTCGTTACAGACGCTCAAGGCCCAGCCCTACACCGCTCTCCCGATCAATGGCAGCGCCTCGTCGGCCAACCGTCTGACCCCCGGCACGGTCATCGCCATCAAGACCAACGCCGGCCGCTACGCCAAGATGTTGATCAAGACCTACGGCTACAACCTCGGCATCGCGTGGGTGACCTATAAGTAGGCCGCGACGTGGGCGACGACCAATAACCAAGTGCTCCGCGGTCGGCGCGCGCTGGCTTCCGCAACAGGCGTTTAGTGGGGGCTGGGGACCTTTTACCGCTTCTTCACAGAATCATGAAATCCACCCTTCGCATCGCGGGCATGGCCGAGCCCGCCGGTGAAATCACCACCAGCCCGGTGGGGCAAGCGGTCTTCAAGGCGAAGACCAGGGTGGCCGTGAGTCTCGACGCGGCGCGCGCGGCGGCGACGCCACCGATCGAGGTGAAGGACATCGCCGGAGACGACGTGCTGGAGATCGAATTGGACAACGGCTTCCGACTCGTGACGAGTTGGGCGCAATTCCAGCAGCGCTATCCGGGCCAGGCGCCGCGGGACGCCGCCTCGGGCGCAACGATGTTCCCGACCACACTCAGCCTGGGCGGTCCGGCGCGAGGCGGGGTGTCGTGGCTGATCAAGGGTCTGCGCGTCGTCAAGGTCGACGTCGAGCCGAAGTTTGCGCAGACGATGCTGCTGGCGGTGGCCGCGCTCGAGAAGCACCTCATCCCCCGCCCAGGTCTGCATCGCGTCTTGAAGTCGCCCGCGGGCGCTCTCGAACCGGTCGAGGGGGAGGTCAAGGTCGCCGCGCAACAACCCATGCTGGTCTTCCTTCATGGCACGGCGTCCAGCACCAAGGGGAGCTTCGGCGCCCTGTGGCCAGCCGCCGCAGGCGAGAAGGCCAAACCACAGGCGGCGGAGGTGGCGACGGTCTGGCAGGAATTGAGCCGGCGCTACGCCGACCGCATCTATGCCTTCGAGCATCCCACGCTCACGGTCAGTCCGATTGAGAATGCCATTGCCCTGGCCACACAATTGCCGGCGCGTGCGGATCTGCACTTGGTATCCCACTCGGGCGGAGGCCTGATTGGTGAACTGCTCTGTCGCTGCGGGGTGGCAGCCGGCCAGGAGCCGTTCGCCGGGGAGGACCTCGATGTGTTTAAGTCGGCCGCCGGGAGCGCCGAAGGCGACCTGAAGGAGGCTCGCGAGCACCAGTGCAAGGAGTTGAATAGACTCAACACCCTGCTGAAGCAAAAGCAATTTGCGATCACGCGATTTGTCCGCGTGGCCTGCCCGGCGCGAGGCACAACCCTCGCCTCCGAGCGGCTCGACACCTGGCTTTCGATCCTGCGGCATCTGGTGGGTCTGATCTCCGGCTCGGAGGCTTCGCCGGTGTATCAGTTCCTCAGTGACCTCGTGCTGCTGGTGGCCAGGCAGCGGGCCAAGCCCGAGGTGTTGCCGGGGCTCGAAGCCATGATGCCGGCGTCGCCGCTGGTGAAGGTGTTGAACCGCCCGAATCTCGAAGTGTCGTCCGACCTGTCGATCATCGCCGGAGACATCGAGGATCGCAGCGCGCTGGGGCGGCTGAAACTGCTCCTGCCCGATCTTTTCTACGGTGGGGACCACGACCTGGTCGTGGACACGTCGTCCATGTTCGGCGGCGCGCGGCGATCGAAGGACGCGGCCCGGTTCTTCTTCGATCAAGGACCGGACGTGTGCCACTTCCACTATTTTCGCAATCCAAAGACGGCGACGCGCCTGCTCGCGGGTCTCGCGCAGGCCGGCGATGGACGGCAGGACTTTCAGCCGCTTGACCTCACACCGCGCGAGCCGTCCGCTCCGGCGCCGCCCCGGGAGGGCCATCCGCGGCCGGTCGTCATCATCGTGCCGGGAATCATGGGAACGCATCTAAAAGTCAACGGCGACCGTATTTGGATGGATCCCTTTGACCTGGCGCTGGGCGGCATGAAGAAGCTCGGCATCGATGCCCCGGACGTTGTGCCCGACGCCCCCCTGGGCGCAGTGTATGGCGACCTCATCAGGTATCTGGCTCGGACGCATGAAGTCATTGCGTTTCCCTACGACTGGCGCAAGTCCATCCGGGACGAAGCGAAGCGGCTGGCGGCGCTCGTGGCCGACATGCTCGAGTTGGGGCATCGGGCGCGGCAGCCGGTCCAAATCCTCGCCCACTCGATGGGCGGCCTGGTAACGCGCGCCATGTTCGCCTTGTTCCCCGACCTCTGGACGCGCCTGACGCAGCATCCCGACGGGCGGTTCGTGATGCTCGGCACACCCAACGGCGGCTCGCACACCATTCCGCGTCTGCTCGTGGCGCAGGAGAAGACGGTTCGCCTGCTCGCCCTGATGGACTTCACGCAAACGCAGTCGCAGTTGTTGCGGGTTATTGCCCGTTTTCCGGGCGTGCTGGAGATGCTCCCCTCCGATCCGCAGCACGATCTTTTCGCGCCGGCATTTTGGACGAACCTGCTCGATCAGGTTGGACCCCGGGCCGGTTGGGTGGCGCCGCCGGCCCCGGCGCTCGAGGCGGCGCGTGCGACCCGCGCGTGGCTCGATCAAAACCCGCCGCAATCCGATCGCATCCTTTACGTGGCCGGATGCGCGCCGGAGACGCCGGTGGCCCTCGAAGTCCTCACACGGGCCGGCGCACGGACCGAGGTGCGCTTCCACGGCAGCCGCGAGGGTGACGGACGCGTACCCTGGAGCACCGGTGTGCCCCGCAACGTTCGGACCTGGTTCATGAGGGACGTGGTGCATGGGGATCTGGCAGCCCATGAGCCCGCTTTCCCGGCCTTGCTCGAACTGCTCCAAACGGGGACCACGGCACGACTCGCGGCCACAGCTCCCGTGGTCGAGCGCGGTGTCGAACGCACCTTCGTCATGGAGCCCGACCGGGTCGACTTGTATCCGGACGATGAGGGGCTCGCCCTGGCGGTCACGGGCAGCCGCACCCGGCGCCGAAGCCGGGTGAAGCGGGCGAAGACGAGGGTGACGATTGCACACGGTGACCTGGCTTATGCCCGCTATCCGATCCTCGTCGGCCATTACATCGGCGACGGTCTGGTCAGCGCGGAGTCGTATCTCGACCGGGCGCTTGGCGGGCGGCTGCGAACACGCCAGTCGCTCGATCTCTATCCCGGGCCCTTGCAGACGGCGGAGGTGTTATTGGGGTCCGAAGGGCAGCGCCATCCCGCCGGCGCGATTGTCATGGGGCTTGGCTGGGCCGGGAAACTGACGCCGAACGCCCTCCTTGGGACCACCGCGCAGGCCGTGCGGCGTTACGCGCTCGCCCTGGCGGAGCGGCAGGCCGAGCAGGGCAGTGCCAACACCGGTGTTCCGGTCTCGGTGAGACTGAGCGCGCTGCTCGTGGGCAGTGGCGCGGGGGCGCTCACGGTGCAGGATTCGGTGCTGTCCCTGCTCCGCGGCGTGCGGCGGGCCATCCGGATTCTCGAAGAGCGAAAGCTGTTGGCGCGGATGACGATTGACGAAGTCGAGTTTGTCGAGCTGTTCGAGGACCGGGCGATCGAGGCGGCGCGCGCACTCGATGGCGTGGCCCATGACAGGGATTTGGACGAAGATTTCACGTGCGAGACCAGGCTGCGCCGGCTCGGTGGTGGCCGGCGACGGGCCGCGTTCGAGGAACCTGCCGGCTGGTGGCACCGGCTCCAGATCACCTCCCAGAACAATGGCTCGCTGAAGTTCGTGGCCATGACGCAGAAAGCCCGCGCCGAGTTGTCGTTGGTGCCGATCCAGCGGGCGCTTGTGGACACCTTCATCGTGGAGGCCATGCGTGACACGACCGCGCGGTACGAGGTCGCGAGGACGCTGTTCGAACAACTCCTGCCAAACGACCTGAAGGAACAGGCGACCAATCGGGAGGCTGTCGTCCTGGTGCTCGACGAAGGAGCGGCCGCGTATCCGTGGGAGCTCCTCGAAGACCGCATCAGCCCCGATCGTGAGCCTCTCTCGATTCAGGCCGGAGTGATTCGCCAACTCGAAACGCGTGAGTTCCGCCCGCATGTCGTTCCCACGACCCGCAAGGGCGCGCTGGTCATCGGGGACCCGGACGCGACCGGGGAGGTGGCGCTGCCCGGTGCGGAGGGCGAGGCGCGTATGGTTGTCGACTCGCTGCGCCGCAATGGCTACGAGGTGACCGAGTGCATCCGGAACCGTGCCCCCGCGATCGCAGAAGCCCTCCATGCAGAATCCTACCGCATCCTCCATCTGGCCGGCCACGGGGTGCACGAGTACCCGCTGGGAGCCGGCATCGAGTCGTGCGCGCTCTGCAAGCAACCTGTATCCGGAGGATCGCAGCTCGTCAGCGGGATGATCATCGGCAAGGGCATCCTTCTGACGCCGGCTGACGTCGAGCAGATGCGGCGGGTGCCGGATCTGGTGTTCATCAACTGTTGCCATCTGAGGCGAGTCGACTCGACCCCGGAAACACAAGCCACCAAGCTTCCCGCCTGGAATCGACTGGCGGCGAATCTTGCCGCGCAGTTCATCCGCATGGGCGTCAAGGTGGTGGTGGCCGCCGGATGGGCGGTGGACGACCAGGCGGCGGGAACCTTCGCGCGCAGATTCTACGACGAGCTGATGGCCGGCGTTCCCTTTGGCCGCGCGGTCCTCGAGGCGAGGCGCGAAGCCTATCGGCGTCATCCGGGCGTCAACACCTGGGGCGCGTATCAATGCTACGGCGACCCTGAGTTCCGGCTGGCGACCGAAGACGACGGTGCGGCGGCGGAGCCGGCGGAGGAGAAGTTTCACGCCGCGACCGAAGTCTGTGTGCGGTTGCAGGAACTCGAGGCGAGGGCGGCGCACGCCGCGGCGGAGGACTTGGAACGTCTCTCCCGGCGTCTCGACACACTCGCCGAGGTGGCCTTGCGTGACTGGGCTGATTCCGCGGAAGTGCTGGCGGCGCTTGGATCGGCCTCGGCCGGGCTTGGCCGGTTTGAACAGGCTGTCAGGTGCACCCAGCGCGCCTTGGTTTGCGAGGGTGCGCGCCTTGACCTCGAGTGCGTCGAGCAGATGTATGACCATCAGACCCGCTGGGCTGTCCAGTGCGCACGTCAACCCAAACGCAAGGGCGACACCAGGCTCAAGCCGCACCAGCTTATCGGAGAGGCCATCGAAGGCATCGAGCGGCTGCTTCGGTTCGGAGAGACGAACGCCCGACTCATCCTCCTGGCGAAAGCCCACAAGCGGATGGCTTGCATTTCCACCGGCCAGCGTCGCAAAGCGGCTCTGTCGAAAATGCGTGACTGCTCTGCTCGGGCGGTACGGAACACCCGCGCCCAAGGCAGGCTTCCGAACCGGCCCTCGTGTGTCTTCGGCGTTCGCTGACATGCCATCCTTGGCTCGCTCCAGGAAGTTGACGCTTCGGCGGGGGATTCGGTGCGACGGTGGGCGAGGCATTGTTCCGCCGAGGTCAACGGCCGGCGCCTTCAACCGGATCAGGACCGGGCGCTACGACCACCCGAGACCTTCGTCGGCGGCACGGTGAAGATCAATCCGCCAGCGGCCCTGTGATGCGCAGCGTCTTGCCCGTGTCTTCGAGCAGGAAGAGACGGCAGCGTTCGTCGGGCTCACGGTTCGGACTGTGCAGCGCGAGGATCAGGCGGCCTTCGAAGTCGCGGAAGACCATGGCATGGCCGCCGTCTTTGCGAAACAGCGGTTCCATCTGATGCGTCCATGGGCCATGAATTCCGCTCGATTCCGATTCCGCAATCCCGGTGGTATACCCGCTGTCAGTGAAGCTCGACCACAGCATGAGCAATCTGCCGGTCTTCGTGCGGTACAGGGCCGGGCCGTCCGTGACGTAGCTCTTGCGATCGCGCGGCGTCCAGTGCGCCTCTCCGGCACGGAAGAGCAGCTTCGGTTCTCCGATCGCGCCCGACAGGTCGTCTTGCAGTCGGATGACCTTGATTGATCCGTTGCGGATTTGGACCCACTCGTGGCAGTAGACCATGTAAGGCACGCCGTCCTCGACCCACAGCGTCCCATCGAGAGCCATCTCCTCTTCCGGAGTGTGCGGACGGTTGGCAAAGCTGCGGAACGGCCCGGTCGGGGCGTCGGCGACGAGGATTTGCGTGCCGCGATGGATCCGTGCCGGCCAGTCCGGCCATTGTTCTCCGATCGGCTTGTCGTTCATGAAGGTGGCGAAGATGTAGTACTTGCCCTTGTGCAGGTGCATCTCCGGCGCCCACACACTCGGCCCCCCCCAGAAGTCGGGCGGACGCGTGAAGACATCGACCGGCTCGCTCCATTGTGCAAGGTCACCGCTGGTGCGGACACAAACGCCGGCTCGCGAGCGCGTCACGAGGTAGTAGGTGCGGCTTGGCGCATCCGGGAGGATGAACGGATCACGCGCACGGAACGCGTCGAGGCGAACCCCCTTGTCCTCGGCACGTGCCGCGACCGGGGCGGTCAGGCAAACCACAAGGGTGAGCAGGCCATACAACAGAGACGTGGACTTCATGGGATCGTTGTCTTTCGTCTGCGGCACTACCGATGGTGCTCCCGGATCGTGTCCTCCCCGGGCCACTTCACAACACCGCCGATGTAGGGATACGAATCAAACTCCGCCGGCGAACCTGATTCCCTGGGGTCGCCGGTCCGCTTCAGATAGTCGGTCAATTGCGCGGCCAGCCTCTCTCGAGTCCCCGCGAGCCGCGGATCGCCGGCGACATTCCTGACCTGATCGCCGTCATCGGCCAACACGTACAGTTCTTCGGATGGCCTCTTGGCGAAGGACAAGTCGTGGAGGCGGCGGTGCGCATCATCGAGGCCGCGGTTGGCCCACAGATAGAACTTCGTCGGACCATTGTCGCAATCGCCGAGCCAGGCGTCCGGCTTGAAGGCCTTGTCCCGGTGAGGCGTCCCCGCGGGCCATCGCTCGGGCTGGTCGTTGCGGATATAGAGATAATCGTCTGTGCGCAGCGCGCGGGAAGGATACCCCATCGGCCCGCCTTCCTGGCAATCGGTGTGCCGCTCCCGGCCAAACACGACATGGTCGCGCGCCGCCTCGATGCGCCCGTTCTTGTCGCTCTGGAAGATGGGCAGCAGGGAGCGTCCGGTCATCACGTCGGGGACTTCGAGACCGGCCGCGCTCAGGAATGTCGGCGCGAGATCGGTCAACGAAACAAAATCGGTCACCTCCCGCCCGGGCTGTCTGATCCCCTGGCCCCAGCGGATGGCCAGCGGGACTCGACTGCCCCAGTCATACAGATTGCCCTTGCAGCGAGGAAAGGGCATGCCGTTGTCCCCACTCATGACTATAATCGTATTCTCCAATACGCCCGCCTCCTCGAGCAGCCTGATGGCGCCGGCCACGTCGCGGTCCCACCGCTGCACTTCGAAATAGTAGTCCGCGATGTCGCTACGAACCGGTTCCTCGTCGGGAAAAAAACCGGGAGTCGGAACTCTGCCGACATCCATCCCGCTCGCCCGTCCGCTGCCCTCCTCGTAGGGACGATGCGGATCGCTGGTGCCGAACCAAAAGCAAAACGGCCTGTCGGCGTTCCGCGATTTCACGAACCGCGTGAACGGCACGTCAGGGCCGCAGGGGTGTTCCGTGTATCCACCCTGTTCGAACTGTCCCGGCCCCCACGCCTTGCGCCAATGCCCGATCTCGTATCCGGCCTTGCGCAGACTGAACATGAAGTTGGGATGCCTGCGATCCAGAGCGCCATAGAGATTGGCTCCCGACCCCAGCCGGTAGAACTGCTGCCCCGTGAGGATGGAATTGCGGGAAGGCGTGCAGGACGGCGAGGAAATGTAGGCCCGATGGAACAACACGCCCTCGCGCGCCAAGCGATCGAAGGCGGGGGTCTTGACGACCGGATTGCCGTAAGCCCCCGCGTGCGGCCACCCCCAATCGTCCGCCAGACAGAAGAGGATGTTCGGGCGATCGTCCGCCGCGGCGGCAGGGTATGGGGCGATCGAGAGAGCGAACGCCGACAGAACCAGGAGAAGAGCACAGGGTTGTCGTTTCATGAGTCAGTCCCGGTTGAGTCGGGTCCTTTCAATCGGCCGGTGCTGGACGGTTCCCAAATCCGGGGCAGCACGGCGATTCGATCCGCCCACGGTTCTCCGTATCGAACAGCGTTGCCGGAGCCCTTTTCATTGACGCCGGGGATGGTAACGGGGAAGAGGGCGTTCTCGTCGACCTCGCGGCGCAGAAGTTCCACGGCCTGTTGGACCAGGTCGGCGCGCGTGGCGGCCAGATCCTTCGTTTCACCGCGATCCTGCGCCAAATCGTACACTTCCCACGCGCCCGGCTTCTTCGTGTTCAGTCCCTGCCGGACGACTTTGAAGTCGCCGATCCGCACTGCAACCTGGCCGCCGTACTCGGGGAAGACCCAGATCATGGGCTTGCGCGAGTCGAGCGTCTGGGACCGGCCCGTGAGCACCGGCCAGAGACTTTGGCCATCGAGGCCGTCGGGCTTCTCGAATCCCGCGGCATCGCACAGCGTCGGGAACCAGTCGGCGAAATAACCGGGCGTGTCCCTGACCGCGCCGGCCGCGATGCGGCCGGGCAGACGCGCAATCATCGGCACGCGCATGCCTCCCTCATACACGCTGCCCTTGTAGCCGCGCAGACCGGCGGTGCTGTTGAAGAACTTCGGGTCGGCGCCGCCGACGTGGAAACGCGATTCCGCGCGCCCTTCGTGCGTGGCGCCGTTGTCGCTGGTGAAGACAACCAGCGTGCGATCCGCCACGCCCGCGCGGTCGAGCGCCCCGAGCACGCGGCCGACGTAGCCGTCCAGGTCGTTGATCATCGCCGCGTAACCGGCGCGCGGACGCGGATGCGGCAGGTAACCGTTCCCGCCGCGATAGACCTCCGTGTCCCATTCGGCGGGGAACCTCTGCACCGACTCGCGCGGCGGATGGATGGCGACGTGCGGTTCGGTGAAGGGCAGGTAGAGGAAGAAAGGGCGCGAGGCGTGGGCGGCAATGAACTTCTCGGCCTCCGCAACCATGAGCTTCGGCGCGTGGGTGTCGCCGATCCAGTCTTCGAGCTTGACCTGGCCTTCGGGCTGCTTCGCGTGGCCGGGGACAGGCCTGCTATTAATCGTGACCCTTTCCGCGTTCCGCCACAGGTGCGGCGGGTAGTAGCTGTGCGCGACAGCCTGGCAGTTGTAGCCGAAGAACAGATCGAAGCCCTTGCGGTTCGGATCGCCCGTGCTGCCCACCGGGCCGAGTCCCCACTTGCCCATCGCGCCCGTGGCGTAGCCGGCCCTCTGGAACACCTGCGCGATGGTCAACGCCGGTTCGGACAGCGGATGCTGCCCTTCGGTGAACTCCGGGAAAGTCAAGCGGGCCTGCCGATTGCCCCGCACTTCGGCGTGTCCCAGATGTTTGCCGGTCATCAGCACACAGCGCGACGGAGCGCACACGGGCGCGCCACTGTAGTGCTGCGTGAAACGCATCCCCTGCGCGGCGAGGCGGTCGATGTTCGGCGTTGGGATCTTCTGCTGGCCGTAGCAGCCGACTTCTCCCCAGCCCAGGTCGTCGGCGAGAATGAAGACGACATTCAGCCTGTCCGCCGCGAAAACGGCGGGAATGGCGCCGGCAACCAGGAGCGCCAGGAGACAGAGGCTGCTTAGAATCTGGCCCGCGTGGGAGGACGCCTTGAGAACCGGCCCCCGCACCGACAGCCCGGCCAGCGATCCTCGGACCCTGTGGACAATCGGACGAGCTTCCATGCGGCAAGCCTGTGAACTCCCCGTGAGAATGGCAAGCGTTTCTAACCCGCATCGCAGACATCATAGTAGATGACCGGACTGTGCCAACCGGTGCGCCCCCACCCCTATCCGATTCGTTTCGCAAGGATTCCAAGCAGCGAGGCCCGGGAACATAGGAGCCGGGCCCCCGGGGACTTTGCAGGGGAGTGAGGACTGGGTTTGGCCTGAGGCGCGCCTCGCCAGCCCGGATATATCAGAAGGCTTCGCGCGGTCTCATTTCCGGGCTAGCCCGCAGCGGTCCGCATGGTTGAGGTTTCGGCTTCGCGCTGGCAAATAGTGGTCAGAAATGCAGGCTAGTCTGTGTGAAAGACTTCCTCCATCGCTGACCACCATTCGCCGGGGGCGCGATCGGCGAGCGGTTTCTGGCAGGGCTCGCAAAAAGACCACCATCGCTGGGTCGTCGAATCCGCCGCCATCTTCGCCATGTCCGCCGCAAAGTCGTCGCCCGTGTACTCGAAGTAGCTGAACAGATAGTGCTGTCCGTCGTCGAGTCGTCGCAGGTAGATCGAGTAGTTTCGGATGTGGCAATCCGCGATCATCCTGAGCACGTCGGGCCAGACGGCGGCGTGCAACTTCTTGTATTCGTCCACTTTCTCGGGCCTGAGCCCCAGAACCATGCCATAGCGTTTCATTGGTTTTTCCTTCGCGTGATGCCCCGCGCTGTGAAGAGCGCATCCACCCTGGCTTCAACCGCGGCGTCCATTGCGATGAGGGGCGGCCAGGGGCGTTTGAAGCCTTCGCCGGGCAGCTTGCGTGTGGCGTCGATTCCCATTTTCGTCCCGATCCCGATCTCGGGCGTGGCGTGGTCGAGCACGTCCGCCGGCCCCCGGGTGATGATGGCGTCCCGTTGTGGATCGGTGTTGGCGCAGAGGCGGAAGAGGACGTCGCTGGTGTTGTGGACGTCGACGTCGTGATCCACGACGACGATGTACTTCGTGAACATCATCTGTCCCATGCCCCAGAGGCCGTGCATGATTTTGTAGGCCTGCATCGGGTAGGTCTTCCTGATGCTGACGAACACCAGATTGTGGAATACGCCCTCCGGCGGCAGCGCGATGTCCGCGATCTCGGGAAAGTTCATTTTGAAGACGGGCAGGAACAGCTTGACCGACGCCGCGCCGATGTAGAAGTCCTCCATGGGCGGGATGCCGACGATGGTGGCGGGGTAGACGGCGTCCTTTCTGTGCGTGACGGCGGTGACATGGAAGACGGGATAGGGCTCGGGGAGGGTGTAGAAGCCTGTATGATCGCCGAAGGGGCCTTCCTCGCGCAGCGGTTCGATCGGATCGACATAGCCCTCGATGACGAAATCGGCGTGCGCGGGCACTTCGAGGTCGTTGGTCTCGCACTTCACCAGCTCGACCGACCTCTTTCGCAAATACCCGGCCAGAAGATACTCGTCCAGACCGTCGGGCAAAGGCGCCGTCGCGGCAAACGTGAGCATCGGATCGCCGCCGAGAAAGACGCTCACCGGCATGCGCGCCCCCGTCTCGAAATAGTGGCGTCCGTGTCGCGCGCCGACCTTGTGAAGTTGCCAATGCAGACCGGTCGTGCGGTCGTCATAGACCTGGATCCGGTACATGCCGACGTTTCGCTCGCCCGTGACGGGATCTCGGGTGACCACGCAGGGCAGGGTGATGAAGCGTCCGCCATCCAGAGGCCAGCACTTGAGGATGGGCATGTCCAGGAGCGTGGGGGGGTGGGAGATGGGGGATGGGAGACGGGAGATCGGAGATCGGAGATCGGAGATGGGAGATGGCGGATGGGGCGGGGCGGGGCCCCGTTCGGCCTCGGCGCGGGATGGGCCGGTTGGGCTTGGGCTTTGCAGTTTGAGATCTGGGATCGGCGGCGCCGGTGGCCAGGGCTGGTCGCGTCGTGGAGGGGCTTCGAATCGGTGGATGACTTCCTTGCACGGGCCGTCCTTGACGGTTTTGGGTTTGGCGTGGCGCAGTTCGAGCGCAGTGCCGAGCAGTTTCAGGGCGTCCCGGAAACCGGCGGGTGGCTTGGCCTTCATGAGCGAGGCCAACTCGGCTGCAACGTCGTCGACGGACCGGGCGCCCAGGCTCAGCGCCAGCCGCGTCCATGAGCCCAGCGTGTTGATGGCGACGGGAAATGGACTGGTTTGGCCGTTGACGGTCGGGTGTTCGATGAGCAGGGCTTTGCCGCCGCCCGGCGCTTTCATCTCGCGATTGGCCAACTCGGTGATTTCGAGCTCGGTGGCCAGGGGTGTGGAGATCCGAGTCAGCTCGCCTGCCCGGTCGAGCGCGGTCACCCAGTCACGAAAGGAATCGAATGCCATAGCGCGGGCAGGGTAGAGGGGAAAAGGGAGAATGGAAAAGGGAGAATGAGGACAGAACACCGACTGCAACCAGATGCACCGGTCGCGGTCTCTTGGCTGAGATTTCTCTCGACATACGGTTCTGCGCGTCGTGCCATTTCCAAAACTGCAACCCAGACACACGCTTATGAACACACACGCTCCAGCGCCCCTGTCCCCCGACACACACCTCACCTCGCGTCGCGTCTTCATCCAGAGGACGGGGCGTCTGGCCGCCGCGTCGGCCCTTGCCGGGGTCGCCCTGCCGCGCGTGCACGCCGCCGGCAGCGACCTGATCCAAGTCGCCCTCATCGGCTGCGGGGGGCGGGGAACGGGGGCGGCGGACAACGCGTTGTCGACCAAGAGCGGTCCCATCAAGCTGGTCGCGATGTCCGATGTGTTTGCGAGAAAACTCGACGGCAGTTACGCAAGCCTGAAGAAGAAGTTCGGAGACCGCGTCGATGTCCCCGCCGAGCGCAGGTTCATCGGATTCGACGGTTATCGCCAGGCGATGGACTGTCTCAAGGCGGGCGATGTAGCCATATTCGCCACGCCGCCTGCGTTCCGTTGGGTTCATTTCACTTATGCCATCGCCAAGGGGCTGAACGTGTTCATGGAGAAACCGGTCACCGTGGACGGTCCCACCACACGCAAAATGCTGGCTTTGGCCGAGGAGGCCGACCGCAAGAAGCTCAAGGTGGGCGTCGGGCTCATGGTGCGCCACTGCAAAGGCCGTCAGGAACTCCATGACCGCATCCTGCAGGGCGAGATCGGCGACCTCATGCTGCTGCGCGCCTACCGGATGGGCGGCGCCGCCGGCACGGCTGGGCCGCGCCCGGCCGACCGCAGCGAATTGCTCTACCAGATCCAGCGCTTCCACGCCTTTCTCTGGGCCAGCGGAGGGTTGTTCAGCGACTTCAACATCCACCAGATCGACGAATGCTGCTGGATGAAAAACGGCTGGCCGATCCAGGCGCATGGAAGCGGCGGACGGCATTTTCGGGGCAATTCGGTCGACCAGAATTTCGACAACTACTCAGTCGAGTACACGTTTGCCGACGGGACGAAGTTCTTCTACATCGGGCGCAGCCAGGCCGGCTGTCACAGCGAGTTCGCCAGCTACGGACACGGCACGAAAGGATCCGCCATCATTTCGACGTCGTCCCACTCGCCCGGGCGGGTGCGCCTGTTCAAGGGCCAGAACTTCACCCGCGCCGACATGACCTGGGCCTTTCCGCAGCCCGAGCCCAGCCCGTACCAGTTGGAATGGGACGATCTCATCGAGGCCATCCGGCAGGACACGCCCTATAACGAAACCCAGCGGGGCGCGATCGCCAGCCTTGTGACCTCGATGGGGCGCATGGCGGCCCACACCGGCCAGATCGTCACCTACGACGATATGCTCAACTGCGAGCACGAATTCGCGCCTTCCGTGGACGCCTTCACCATGGACTCGCCCGCGCCGCTGCAGGCTGATGCCGAGGGCAGGTATCCCGTCCCGGCGCCCGGCCAGAACAAAACGCGCGAGTATTGAGCGCGTTCGGGTTGGACGCGTCCTTTGTCCGGTCCCGCGTGATTGGGGATCATGTCGGCGCACGGCGCTCCGAACATGACGAGAAATCCCGGGGTGCCGGGTGAGGATGCAGGCCAGTCAAATGCAGACTCATATCCGGACCAAGTCATGATGCACACACTGAGACATCCCCGCGTCCGCCAGGCTGACCGATTCTCCGCAGTCAACCGGAGGCGCCGGTCGGCCGGCGGTCCGAATGGCCCTGACCCTGCCACACTCCGTGTGCGAAGCCGATGGGTCTCTTGGACCTCCCGGCTGGGATGGGTCTTCGCCTTCATTCTTCTCTTCTGGCCTCCGTCCGATCCGCAAGCCGCCGCCGACCCGCACCGCGTCTACTCGCACCTTCTGGCCCCGTCCGAGCATCCGGACTACGAGCGGCGGGCGATCCGCCCGCCGGACTGGGGGACCTTCGAGCAGCGCACTCAGTTCACGGCGTTGCGCGGCTTCAGTGTCGAGAACGATCGGATTGTCGGGTTCAGAGAGGAACTCGAGAAGTTCACACGAACGCATGAACTGGGGAATGTTGTGTGGCCGTCTTACCCGATCCTGTTTGCCACGAACCTCACCGAGTTCGCCAATGAACTGAAGGCACGGGGGCTCTACCTGTTCGACATCTGGGGCTACGTGCCCGGCTCGGGGCCGGGCGGCTATTGGCAGCAGTTCAGGCCTCCGCCGTCGGCTTTCGCCATCTTCGAATCCATCCTCGCTGACCGCTGGCTGGGGACTGACATCGGGGAACAGGATGGCCGCTACATTGGCGGCTACGCTGCGCAGATGACGCCGGCATCCGGGAGCCGGTTCGAGCAGTACTGCCAGTTCCAGCGGCATTTCGAGCGGATGGGCGACGATCTCGGCCATCGGCACGCCACGCTCGTGTCGTTGAATTTCGGCCATTACTTCCTGAAGGAGGGGACCTACACGCTGATCGGGGCGGAGACGGCCCAGGCCTTGCCCAACAGCCAGGTCTACTACGCCTTCATCCGCGGCGCCGGCAAGCAATACGGCGTTCCGTGGTTTGGCAATGCCTCGATCTTCAATCGCTGGGGATTCAAGACCTACGGGGCGTCCGGTCGCAGCGACGGCTACGAGCACGGCCCCACCAAGGGCACGAGTCTGAGCCTGCTCAAACGCCTGCTCTACTCGCACATCCACTACAACAGTGTGGCCGTGGGCTTCGAAAACGGTTGGTTCGACGGCGAGCGTCTTTCCCCGATCGGCCGCATCCAGCAGTCCGCCCAGCGTTGGGTTCGAGAGCATGGCCAGCCCGGTGTCATGCACACGCCCGTCGCCATCCTCCTCGACTTCCATTCCGGCTGGTCTTTTCCGCGTCATCTCTACACCGACAGGCTCTACCGCGTCTGGGGCAATCTGCCCTATGAACCGCAAGACTATTTCGTCGACGGCGTGCTCAACCTCCTCTACCCCGGCTACGCCGACGCTTCCTATTGTCGCGATGAAACGGGGTTCCTGACCGCCACCCCCTACGGCGACATCGCCGATTGTCTCCTGAGCGACGCCCCGCTCTGGCTGCTCGAACGGTACCCCGCGCTCATTTGGGCTGGCACGACGCAAGATGCCGAGGTCCGGCGGAAGCTCGATGCCTACGTGCGGCAGGGTGGCCGGCTCCTCTCGATCCCGGTGCACGAACGCGTGGCCGGCTCGCCCGTCGGGAAGCCCCGCAGCGCGGTCGACCAGCCGCTCATCTCGCCATATCCGCTCACGCCGCTTGCGCGCGAGAGCCTCGACGCGTTGTTGCGCAGTCAACGTCTGTTTGATGCCGATCCCCGGTTGGCTTTGATCACCTGTCGTCAGGGTGCCGGCCAATACACCCTGGGCGTTCTGAACAACACCTGGAACGAATTGCCGCTGACGATTCGGTCCCTCTGCGGCGAGATCATCGAGATGCGGGAGCTTCCTCTCGACTGTTCCGAGTTCGAGGCCGTCGGCTACACCCCCGAAGCGGTTAACACCAATGCGCTTGGCCGCAATGCGGCCACCACCATCGCCGGGGGTGACGTGCGGATCTTCGCCGTCCGCGTCGCCGAAACCGGGGTCGACGAGATCGCCCATAACCCGCCGCCGCCGCGCGCTCGGGGGCGATTTCTCACGCTCCGCCAGCCGCGATCGATCAAGGAAGCGCTTCTGGCGCGTCCGACTTTTTTCGAGCACTGGGACGGCGTCGTGGTCGATTGGCGGTATTTGAGCACCCGCGAGGCTGCCTCCCTCAAGGCCGAGGCCGGCTGGATTCGGCGGCAGGGACTGCGGGTGGTGGTGGACATCAGTTCGAGCCTGAACCTCTATCCGGACCTGCGGCTGATCGACAACCTGGGGGACGACTACACCGCCAGCATGACAGCCATCTCGGATGTTCTGGGCAAGATGTGCATTCTGGACGCCAGGGACTTGCTGTTCTCCCTGCACCGCTACCCGGAGAACAACTTCACCGCGGAACAGACGGCGGCAGCGTTCGAAGCGACGCTCCGGCGCCTCGCGGCAGATGCGGCGGCCAAGGGCATCACGCTCCACCTGCGCCAGGCTTTTGGCAAACCTCCCTGGAGCCTGACCGAAGCCTCCAGTCTCCTGGAACGTGTTGGGGCCGCCAACCTGCGTTTGGCCCCGAGCACCGCTCTCCTGGCTGCCGGCAATGCCAAACCCGATGACATCGAGTCCGTCCTGCGCACAAAGGGGGGATTCTGGCTCGCAGCGGCGCCGCGATTCGACATCGCCGGCCAACTCTGGGACGCCCACGCGCCTGTCCATCAAGCCGATCCGGCGACGGTCAGGAGCATCCGCGCCTACGTGGAACAGGCGCCGAACCTGCCCGTCATTCTCGACGCGATTCTGGCGGATGCCGACGCCGAGTTCCTGGAGGCTGCGATCCTGGCGCCTCGAGCGCGCGAGTGAGTCAGGTGCGACGCCAGGCTTGACATGCCTCATCCGCTCCATAGCGTGGCGTCTTTGCTGGAAACAACCAGAACATCGCCCCCCCCGTCCGCATGGTCCCTTGGGCGCCCCGATTCGACGCCGACGCACCCGAGAATGATCCATGCCACCGACGGTCCGGGGCAAAGGAGGAACACATGCTTTCCAAAATCCAGTCGTCGGTGATCCTGGCTGTCACGCTGTTGGCGCCATCTGTTTGCGCTGCCGCCTGGGACTGCGCCATCCTGCCATCGGAACGGAACGTGGAGGTTGATCCGCAGAGCGGCGTGAAGGTCATCTTCGTGACGACCCACCCGGGCAGCGACAGCAACTTCTATTTTCACGAGCGTTGCTTCCTCTGGGACAACCGGCTGCTGTTGTTCAACTCGGATCGGTTTGGCCGATCGGAAGTCATGGGTTGCCTGCTTGACACCGGAGAACTGGTGCGGCTGACCCGGCCGGGCGATCCCACCCTGGGCAGTCGCGTGGCATCGGTGCAGGGCGACCGTCTCTATGCAGTCAAGGCGGGTGGCATTTGCGAGTGGCGATTGGAGATCGGCCGCACATCCGGCACCGCCGTGCGGGTCGCCGAGCGCCGGATCGTCGATTTTCCGGCGGGGGCACAGCAGCGATCGTCCCTGGACGAGAACTGCGATGGCACCCTCCTCGCGTTCGCCTACCTGCTTGGTGAGGATCACTTCATCGGATTCTACGATCTGGCGGGCGGCGCCATGCGCCCCCCGGCCAAACTCGGCTTCAAGCCGGACCACCTGCAGTTCCATCGGCACCGCCCCGACGTTGTCTCGATGAGCCGCACCTACGAGACCGGCGGCGATTGGGCTCCTTTGGATCCACCCGACCCGTATCGCGCCCGCGTCTGGACCTTGAATGTCCAAGCCTGTCAGCCCATTCCGGCTTTCTATCAGGCGCCCGGCGAACTCGCCACCCACGAGTGCTGGTGGGTGAACGACCAGATGACGTTCGTGGGCGGATTCCACCACGAAGGGGATCGGGAGGAAGGCACAGTCAAAGTGCTCGACTTCAAGACGGGTGAAGTCCGGATCATCGGGCCGGGCGCATGGGTGGCCGGTGTGCCCGGCATCCAGCTTTCCCAGGCGAACTGGTGGCACGCCTCCGGCAGCCCCGACGGAAAATGGGTCGTCGCCGACAACTGGCATGGGACCATCGCTCTGTTCAGTGCCAGGACCACCCAGCGGCGCATCCTCACCACCGGCCATCGCGTGTATGGCAGCAAAGGGCTGCATCCCCACGCCGGCTGGGATCTCAAGGGGGACTACGTCGAGTTCACCTCGAACAAGCGCGGCAATCCGGATGTCTGCCTGGTGGTGATCCCGAGAGACTGGTAGGACGAATCTGATGTGGCTAGCGCGGATGAGTGCACCTTTCGATGACATCGGCTCCGCGTGCTTCAGAAGTTGGTGAGAAATGCGCGCTAGACGGACCGTATTTCCTGGCGCATAAAGACGACGTAGGAGAGTCCGAAACAGACCAGCGTCATGGCGGCCAGGAGGGTCAGGTAGGGCCAGACGACCAGGATGGATTGGTCAAGGGGCAGGGGCCTTTCGAAGCGTTCGAGCGAGAGCCGTTCCATCGGACCGGTCAGGACCAGGTTGCTGCGGGTGCGTCGGTACGGATCGAGGATTGTCGAGGTGGCCTGCGAATAGAGAACGGCGGGGGAGGCGAGGCTCGAGGCGTCCGCAAAACGGCGGTTGGCGACGATCTCCTCGGGATCGCGCGGATTGCGGATGGGCCGGAGGGCGTCAGCCGCCAAATCGGCGAGGAACCCGACAAAGAACGCGGAGAAGATCCAAAGCGCCACGGCCGCGAGCGCGGAGGTCGCCAGCGACCTGAACAGGACCGAGAAGAGGATGGCCAAGCCGAGCCAAAACGACACGTAGGCGATGCTGACCAGGAGATAGATGGCCAGACGCCCGATCTCCTCGATGCCAGGGACGACGCCGACTGTCATCAGGCCCAGCCCGGTCAACAGGAGCATCATGCTCAGGAGGGCGACGCTGATGGTCAGGACGCCGGCGAGAAACTTGCCGTTGACGATGGCGTCGCGGTAGATGGGCTGGGACACCAGCTTGCCCAGGGTCCGGTGTTGTCGCTCCCGGTTGATCGCATCGAAACCCATGATGATCCCGAGGAGCGGTCCGAAGAGCGCGATGAACTGGACGAGTGAGAAGAACTTGCCGGGCGTGGTGAACAGGAGGAGGAACACCTGGGACGGCTTGGCGCCGTCGAGAGCTTCCCGGACGTGCGTGGCGGCCATGTAGGTGGACACCAGCGCCACCATCAGGATGAGGCAGAAGAGAATCAGGAATCGGATCGACCCGAAGTGGTCAGCCAGTTCCTTGCGACAAATGGTCCACATGGCTCAAGCCTCCTTGAAGTAACGCATGTAAATCTCCTCGAGATTCGGCCCGGCCTTGTCTCCGGACCCGCCTTTGGACAGTTCCTCGAGACTGCCCAGGGCGGCGAGTTTCCCCTTGATCATGATGCCGACGCGCGTGCAGATGCGCTGCACCTGCTCGAGCTGGTGCGAGGAGAGCATGACCGTCATGCCGCGCTCGCGGCGCAGGGAGACGATGAGTTCGAGCATCCTGTTCGTGCCGTCGGGATCGAGGCCGAGTGTCGGTTCGTCCAGGATCAGAAGCTTCGGGTTCTTGACCAGCAACTCCGCAATCCCCAACCGCTGCCGCATGCCCCGCGAATAAGCGCCCACCAGCTTGTTCCCTTCGCCCTCGAGTCCGACGGTGGACAACGCCTCCTCGATCAGCGCGGGGGCCTGGGCCTCGGGCAACCGGTTAAGCCGGCCCATGTAGCGCAGGTTCTCGAGTCCCGTAAGATCGTCGTAGAAACCGACATTCTCGGGCAGGTAACCAACCTGGCGCTTGATTTGCAGCGGGTCGCGCGCCGGATCGTACCCGAGCACGCGGGCGCGTCCGGCGGTCGGCTCGGTGAGCCCCAACAACATCAGAATGGTGGTGGTCTTGCCCGCACCGTTGGGCCCCAGAAAGCCAAAGATCTCCCGCTCGCCAATCTCGAGCGAGAGGCCGTCCACCGCTGTCTGGCGTCCGTAGCGGCGGGTCAGTTGGTCGGTTTGGATAATGGCCATAGCATCGCAGCACCCCATGCGGTCCGGTTCGTGACGGGGCCGCATCAACGCCGTCCGAGGATGCGGAAGGCGGCGGCGAGCCCGAGGATGACGACCGCGATGATGCCCACGCCGATCCAACCCCAGGCCGATGCGGCTCTGATGGTGACACGGAACTCGGTCTCCTGGTTGGCCTTCTCGCCTTCGGTCTGAATGCTGATCGAGTAATCGCCGATGAGCGCCTCTTCGGCAGGCGTGATGCTGATCTCCGTCTGTTTGATGGCGCCGGGCTCCAGATCCTCGATCGTCTCGGGCGTGAACTCGACCTTCCAGTTCTCGGGCTTGAAGGCCTCGAATCGCACCTCGCGCTGGGCGGCCGAGCCTGAGTTCTGCACCAGCAACGTGACAGTGCTCCTGCGTCCGCGCTCGGTCACCAGCGACAGCAGGCCGCTCGAAGTGCCCACCTTCAGACCATAGGTGCCCGTGAGAACCACCTTCACCTCCGCCTCGGCCCTGGCCTTGGGCGATTGCGCCTCGACCTTGAAATCGTATTCGCCGGCCTGGGCGTTGTAGGGTGGCGTAACCTCCATCTCGACCGTCTTGCTCGAGTTGGCGCCGATTTGCAGCGAGCTGATCTGCTTGGACTCGTACGCGGGTTTGAACGACGCCTCCCAGCCCGGCGGCGTCGTCGCGCGGAAGTTGAACACGGCGTCCTGGCCGGTGTCGTTCCGCACGTCCAGGGAAAACTGAAACTTGTCGCCCGAGGGCCCGCGGAGCGTTGGATAGGAGGTCTCGATGCTGACGCGCTCGGACGCCTTCTCCGCGGACACGACAGTCACGACGATTGCGGACGACTGACTGAGGGCGCCATCGGACGTTTGGGCCTTCACGGCGAAGCGATAGGTGCCGGGGGGAAGCTTTTTGATCTCCTTGTTCGCGGGCGCGGCTGCGAGGTTCAACGTCTGGTCCTCCCTCGATGCCACGAAAACGCCGCTCACAACGGTTCCGTAGCGTTTGATTTCGACGGTCCAGTCTTCCGGCTTCTCGATGACCTCGATCAAAACGGTCTCATCGCTGCGTCCGCGGTTCTTGATCAAAAGGTCGACGTTGAGAGTGTCATCGGGGCCGAGCGTGATGCCGGGGTATTGGAGCGCGGCGGTGATGCGCCGATCCGGGAGATCCGCGGTCGTAGCGGTCTCGGCCGCCACCGCGGTCCACAGGCCGGCGAGGCCGGCAATGACGAGTCCGAGCAGAGTATGGCGTTGTCGCATTCGCATAAGTCTGTTCCTCAACTTCAAATCGCATCGGCGGCTCGGGCGGGGGGCAGGCCTCAGTTCCCAGTCTGAGATCCCGCGCGCGGCCGCAACTCGAACAGCCATTCTATTTGTACAGGCGATTCGACCTTGTCAAGTCGGGTTGGATCTCCTCATGGAGAAGCGTCGACATTCAGCGGTTGAATGCACACGGGGACCATGAACCCATTCGGAGGGACGAGCTCCAAGAGTCCCTGGCTCGAGACAAACACCGTCACCGAACAGGGCCTCTCCCGCGGCGGCGCGTACGCGTCAACCTAAGGAAAGCTCCTGAGTGGTTTCTCGGAGCAGGGCTGTCGAAGGCGTCTAACTCCTTGGGCCGGTGTTCGCTGTGGCGGTCGCCTCTGCTCGGTTCGGCTCCGAGGTCGCGAAGCGTCTGGAGTGCGGCGGTTCACCGTCGCTTTCCGCGGACGGTCCTCCGTGCGTTCCCATTCCAAAGCGGTGCTGAAGCACACGCACTCCAAGCGCTCCGCGCTACCGAACACGCTCGTGCCCGGGCAGCCTCCATGCAAGGTGCGCATGTCAGCCGCCCTAAGGTTGACGCGTATGCGCGGCCGCGGGATTGGCCCTCCGAGAGATGCGGCTTGTGGAGAGGGTCGACCATCTGGCTCAGGGGGGCGGCACGATCAGCAGCTTGCGGATCGCGCTCAGCAGGACAGCCTCGGCGCCCGGCGCGACGTTCGAGGCCTCGGGGCTGGTCTCGTATCCGCCCTGTTCGTAGGCCACGGCGGTGCCGATGTACCACGGGGCGTAGTCTCCATACGCGGCCATGGCCACGAATAGCTCCGAGCGCATCGCCTTGGCGGCAAGCTGGTATTCGACAAACAGCTCGCCTGGAAGATGCAGCAGCCGAGCCCGACCCAGCGCCAGGCACGACACATCCAGGCGCTGTCCGGACTCGCAGCGGCGCACCCAGGCAAGCCTCGACGCCGCGCTCGGCGACGGGGGTGTGCCTTGGTCGCCGCGGACAGCGGCGTCGAGCGCGGCCGCGCTCAGGTGTGCCGCGGGAGGCAGTGCCACGGACTCGACGCTCCAGCTCACGTCGTCGGGACGGATGGGCCGGCGCTCGGTTGTCTCCCAGGCGCGGCGCATGCCGGCGGCGAGCCGCTCGGCCAGACGCAGCCTGTTCTCGGGCGCCCCGTCGTTGTATTTGCCCGCGCCCAGATTGCCGCCCGCACCGCTGAAATGGACATGCAGGGCGGACGGCACGGCCAGTTGACGGAGAAATCGTGCCAGGCCGGGGAAGTCCGGATTCGGGAGGCCGGTGCGGTAATAGCTTTGCGGATGGGTGGCGTAGTAGCTCAGGACGGCCACCGGCCGTTCCCCATTCCAGAAGCTGACCAGCGACACGACAGGGTCAATCGTGCCTTCGGGCTCCGCGCGCAGTGCTGGATCGAGGGTGGTCGTCCAGCGTGTCGCTCGCACCTTGCCGTCCTCGCCCCGAAGGCGCCGGTTCGAGGCGACCTGCTCGACGGGCGCCTCGCCCAGCCCCAGATGGGTGAGAGGCTGCGATCGAGCCAGCGACGCGGCCACGGCCCGTTCGAGGTCCGCAATCACCTCGCGCTGAAAGGCGCCCTCGTACTGGCGCGGATCGAGCCCGGCTTCCTTGAGAATGCGCTCCGCGGAGAAGTCGCAATCCGGGGCGTCGTGCTGGTGCAGCGAGTGCACCGCCACGCGGCGGGCCGATGTGCCGGCGGCTCGGGCGAGGGCCTCGCGGAACGCGTCATGGCCTCCGTTGGCGATCCCGATCCAGTCCACCGCGCAGAGCACGATCGGGTCGCCCGCCCCCGACAGGACGATTCCGCGCGCCCGCAATCCGAGATCCCAACGGTTGGTGACCGGATCGTAGGCCATTTGCGACCCGATCGGCGGCGTCGCATCGATGTCAAACGCAGCCACACGCAGCGTTGGCGCACCCGGTTGCGCACCGTCCGGCGAATCGGCGGACAAGACGCGCGCGTACGACGCGCAGGCCAGGAGGAGGACAAGAACGAAGCGGATATGCATGCGGGCATATTATGCCGGATTCGAGTGCGCGAAAGGAGAAAGCGTGGTTTGCACGAAAACCTTGCTTTTGTTCTTCAACCCGGGCGCGGTTCGGTGCACCGTCCATCCCCGCCGACGACCCGCCGACCGGCCGGAACTGTTGTTGGTGTTGTTGCCGGGCAGCCAGTCCTTGCGGCCGGCCCTGCCAGTTATGCTGAATAAAGTCATGAGGCCATTGCCTTTTGAAGACGATGTGAAGCGCCGTCGCACGTTTGCGATCATATCGCATCCGGATGCGGGCAAGACGACGTTGACGGAGAAGCTCTTGCTCTACGGCGGCGCCGTGCAGTTGGCCGGATCGGTGACGGCCCGCAAGCACCAGCGCGCCACCACGTCGGACTGGATGGAACTCGAGAAGAAGCGCGGCATCTCCGTCAGCTCGACGGTGCTGCAATTCGAGTACGGCGGGTACTGCGTCAACCTGCTCGATACGCCCGGCCACAAGGACTTCTCGGAGGACACCTACCGCGTCCTGACGGCTGTCGACGCCGCGGTGATGGTGATCGACGCGGGGAAGGGCATCGAGAGCCAGACCCGCAAGCTGTTCGAGGTCTGCCGCCAGCGCGGCATACCCATTTTCACCTTCATGAACAAACTCGATCGCCCGGCCCGGGATCCGTTGACGCTGCTGGACGAACTCGAACGGGTTCTTGGCCTGCACCCGTGTCCGCTCAACTGGCCGCTGGGCGACGGCACCGGCTTTCGCGGCGTTTATGACCGCCGTTCCCTCCAAGTGCACTTTTTCGAGCGCGTGCCGGGCGGCGCATTCCGCGCCCCGGTCTCGGTCCATGATCTCGGGGATCCCGCCGTTAGGGACGCGCTGCCCGCCGATGTCTACACGCGCGTCGTCGAGGAACTGGCCATGCTCGCGGGCGCCGGATCGCGCTTCGATCCGGCGCGGATCCTGGCAGGGGAGCAGACACCCGTGTGCTTTGGCAGCGCGGTGCACAATTTCGGCGTGCAGCTCTTGCTGGACGCATTTCTCGAGCTGGCGCCGAAACCCCAACCGCGCGCGGCGAATGGACACGTGGTGTCGCCTGCTGGAGACGGGTTCTCGGGGTTCATCTTCAAGATGCAGGCGAACATGGACCCCAACCATCGGGACCGCCTGGCCTTTGTCCGCGTCTGCTCCGGACGATTCGAGCGCGATATGACAGTCATTCACACCCGCACGGGCAAGCGGGTGCGGCTGGCCAGTTCGCACAAGCTTTTCGGACGCAAGCGCGAGACGGTGGACGTCGCCTACGCAGGCGACGTCGTTGGATTGGTCGGCCATTCCGAGTTCAGGATCGGCGACACGCTCGCGGAGAATCCGGCATTGCGATACGACGAAATCCCGCGGTTCGCACCGGAGAGCTTTGCGTGGCTGCACAGCGCGAGCACGGCGCAGTTCAAGCGCTTTCGCGAGGGGCTGGCCCAACTGCTCGAAGAAGGGGTGGTGCAATCCTTCCGGGTGCCCAGCGCCACCCAGCGCGTCGCCCTGCTCGGCGCGGTCGGCCCGCTCCAATTCGAGGTGGTCCAGTACCGCTTGCAGACCGAGTACGGCGCCGAGTCGCGACTCGAACCTGCGCCGTGGCAGTTGCTCCGCTGGGTGGCGAACGGAGCAGTGGACGAGACGACACTACCCTCCGGAGCGCGTCTGGCGCTCGATGTCGCCGGTCAGACCGTGATCCTGTTCACCGAGGAGTGGTCCTGCAATTTCTTCGCCGAGCGCAATCCCGGCGTGAACCTGGCCGTTCTGCCTCCGAAGATCCAGGGGGAGGGCGCGCTGTTGCCTGCAAGCGCGTCAGGCCGCGCTTGAGCCGCCGCTGAGCCCAGAGCGAACGCGAACGAAGCGCCGCGCGAGCAGGGAACGGAAAAAGAGGGGACGTGCATGCGGCACAGCCCCCCGGATCGCTCCGAGGCACACACGAAGTCCCAAGGCCGGCCCGCACATCGGACCGGGCACGACTCGAAAGGAATACGGGCTGGGGATCGAGCCGGCGGTCAGGTCACTTTCCGAACGGCGTTTTCCGACCCGAACGGGTTGGAAACCCGCAGTGTGCTTTCGGGATCGTCCCGCCATTCTCCGTCGACCATGAACCGGTAATGGTAAACCCCCGGTGGCAGGTCCACGCTCGCCCTCCAAATCCCCTGAGCCGATTTCTTCATCGCGATCGGCTTCTCCTGCCAATGAGTGAAATCTCCGACCAACAACACGCTCAGTGCGCCGGGACTCTTAAATCGAAAAGTCTGCTTTGCCATAGTGCCATGCACATTAGCATAGTCGGGCCGGACCGCAAGAAACCCCGGCACGGAAGCCCCGGCACGAGAAATCCGGCGCATCTGGTTGTTGTCGGTGCTCGCCGCCCGGTGAGGGCACAGGCCTGCTCCCGCTGTAGGCCGCGTGCCCCCACGGGGCGTGATCTCGATTTCCACCGACAACCGCCACCACTGGAAGCAGGCAATGGGGTCGGATTCAAGGGGCGGTGTTCCGAAGATCCATGAACCGCTCACAAATGAGTTCACAAACGTCCAACTCGTCGCCACCATCACGGTGACTGAGCGCAGGTTGACCGCAGATGAGGCAAATCATGAGAGCGCGTGCAGTATCGATCACCCTGACTGTCGGCATCGTGCTCACGGCGGCGGCGAGTTGGCACCTCTTTAGACGGCAGGAGCCGAGCAGCGGCAAATCCCACAACGCGTCGCTGCGGAGCAGGGGCGCTCATAATCCGAGGCCTGTCGCACAGGTGAGCCAGGGCGACAGTGTGCCAACGAAGCCTACCGGTAGGGCCACACCTGATGCGGCAATGAACGAGGCCGACCTGCCCGTCGCGCTGCGAGACCGACTCGATGATGCTTCGTACAAACCTCGAGAACGTGACGTGCCTCTTCTTACGCCCTCTGCAGAGAAGATCCTCATTGAACAATACCAACGCATTCCAAGCATAACGAACAAAGTCCACTTGGCCTGCATTCTGGCACTGGGAGGGTCAGACGCAACCGTGCGAGCCCTTTCACATGCCCTCACCAATGAATACGACGGACGCATGTTGGCCAAAAGTGAGCACATGGCGATGCTCGGACTGCCTGTGCTCCTGGGACGGACGGCCGCTCGGTGTGACTCGGCGCTGGAGTTCTTGACAGATGCGTCGAGCCTGGAGTTCTGGAGAGTTCACTGCCGATGGCGATTTGAACAAGATCGAACTGTCGCGCTTGGCATCCTTGCAGGTTCAGCAGCCATGGGCATAGGAATGTCGGGTCGGCCTGAGGCAATCGCCATCCTGCGAACCATCCGGGATCAGGAAGTGCCGAGCTGGCCGCCGGAGGCTCGTGGGCTCATTGTCGACGCGGCTTTTCGGCATGCGATGGTTCGCCAGTATGGCCCCGACGTCTTCTCGAGTGGACAGGACACGCTCCCACTGTTTTTCCGCTGGCGCGCAACGCCGGAGGCCGAAGAATGGTCCAGGTAGCGCCATTCACAGGATGCTGGGCATGGATGATGTCGCCGCCGCTGGGAACCTGCTCACCGGGAAGAGGAATCAGACTTCTTCTCAAACCGCATTGACCGCTGACTCTGCCTCACGGAGAGGATGGGGGGGGTGAGGCGTTTAGAGGCCGCGGTTGACAGCGACCTGAACGGCTCCATCATTGCGCATCGTATGTGCAACAAGCCAAGTGCGGTAGTCTCTTTGTTGACTTCGGACCGGTCAGCGCGAGTTGCGCTGGTTGCCTTGGGGCTGATGTGCTCGGCCCAATGGTTGCAGGGGCAAGTCCGCGAGGTCGGTTGGCTCTACGCCCAGAACTGCGCTGGATGTCATGGGGCCAACCTCGAGGGGGGTCAGACGGACAGTCTGCTGGATGACCGCTGGATTCACAGCAACGGTGACGACGAAACCCTCTTCCGCATCATCCGCGATGGCGACGAACTCAACGGCATGCCGCCGATGAAGGGCGATCTCAATGACGCCGAAATTCGGGCGCTGGTCGTCTTGATGCGCGAGAAGGCGGCTGAAGCGAAGACGGCCCAGACAGACCATGCTAAGCCGGTGGAGGATCAGGTGGTCACCAGTCGGCAACACCGGTTTCGGCTCAAGACCGTGGCGGAGGGGCTCGCGACGCCGTGGTCCGTGGCCTGGCTGCCCGATGGGCGAATGCTGGTCACGGAGTTGCCTGGCACGTTGCGCGTTGCCCGGAGTGGGGCAGGGAACCTGGACCCTGTGGCTGGTACGCCCTCTGTCCGATCTCAAGGGCAAGGCGGGCTGATGGAAGCTGTTCCTCACCCCGGCTGCAGGACCAACGGCTGGGTCTACCTGGCCTACGCTGAAGCGGGCTCGACGCTGGAGACACGCGACTTCGGGATGACCGTCGTCGTGCGGGGCCGCCTCGAGAAGGGCACCTGGACGCAGGAGCAAACCATCTTTCGCGCGCCTGTCTCGAGTTACCGTCCGGGCGGCGTGCATTTCGGTTGCCGGCTGGTGTTCGATGGGGCGGGTCATCTCTTCTTCTGCATCGGCGAGCGTGGGCATATGCAGGATGCCCAGGACCTTGCGCGGCCCAACGGCAAAGTGCATCGAGTGTTCGATGACGGGCGCATCCCGCCGGACAACCCATTCGTGGGCCTGACCAATGCGCTGCCGTCCATTTGGAGCTATGGCCATCGCAACCCGCAAGGCTTGGATCGGCATCCCGTGACCGGCGAACTCTGGGAAGCCGAGCATGGCCCGCGGGGCGGCGATGAATTGAATCTGATCCGCGGCGGTCTCAACTACGGCTGGCCAATCATCACCTATGGGATGAATTACAACGGCACGCCCATCACTGCGCTCACGGCCAAAGAGGGTCTGGAGCAACCGGTCGTGCACTGGACTCCTTCGATTGCGGTATGCGGAATCGAATTCTACCGGGGCGACTCCTTTCCACGGTGGCGCAACAGCCTGCTGGTCACGGGCCTGGCGTCTGAAGAGTTACGCCGAGTCGTGATCGATGGCCACCGGGTGGTCGAACAGGAGTTGCTCTTCAAGGGCATTGGCCGCGTGCGCGACGTGGCCACCGGACCCGATGGATTGGTGTACGTCGTCCTGAACAAGCCGGACAAGATCGTGCGGTTGGAACCTGTCGTGCCGTGAAGCGGTTTGCGTTCAAAACCACTGCCTTCACGCTGGCCGAACTGCTGGTCGTGATCGCCATCGTGGCGATCCTGGCGGCGCTGCTCGTTCCGGCCCTGGCCCGAGCCAAGCGGCTGGCCAGCCGCGCCGCCTGTTTGTCCCAACTCCGCCAGCACGGGCTCGCCTGGCGCGTCTTCCTCGATGACAACCAAGGGCGTTTTCCTGACCGCCGTGATCTCAAGGAGAGCCTGCCGGGCGGCTACCGACCGTGGTCCACCTGGCCGCCGAGCGATCCGCGGGCCGGTTGGGCCGCGGTGGTGCTGAGCAACGAATTGGCGATGGCCCAAACCTGGAGTTGTCCTTCATCGCAACGGGCGCCTCTCGCCGGCGTTGCGCAGGTCGCCCAAGCTGCCGGCGCTGCCTCGAACGCTCCGATTGTCCGTTATTGGATGTGGCGCTTCGATCGCAAGGACGATCCCGTGGTGCTCGACAACTTCTGGGGTCGCACCGAAGCCGATTGCGTGACTTCTTTGCGGGAGGCCAATAACCCGAATGCGGGTGTGCCGCATGGCCCCTCGGAAGTGGAACTGACAGTCGATGTCTACTTTCCCCGCACCGCGCCCAGTCTGCCTCACGAGTTGAGCGGACGCGGGGCGCATCCCGGCGGGCGCAATCGCCTGATGTTGGATGGCCATGCCAGTTTCGCACGCGATGCACGGATCCGGGGCCTTTGAGCTATGCAAGAGGCTACAGGTCATGGCGCGACCGTTGAGGATCCTGGTGACGGGCGGGTGGACTCGGGGGCGCGAACGGGTCGTGACAGTGGCCTATTCAAGACAGGCGCGCCGTCTTAATTGAAGGACTCAAACCAGAGCAAGGGCTGTGAAGTGCGGCTTGCCATTTTCCGCTCGGGCGAGGAGCTTCCCCGGACGTCGCGCACATCATGACAGCCAAACAACTGCAAAGTCTCGCCCGCCAGCACGGCACCCCACTTGTGGTGGTGGATCACGGTGTCCTCAGGCGCAATTACGCCTTGTTTCGCAAGCACTTGCCCAGAGTCCAGGCCTACTACGCTGTGAAGGCCAACGCCGATCCGGCCATCGTGCGGACTCTGTACAATGCCGGCGCGAGTTTCGACGTTGCGTCGCTCCCCGAGTTCATGCTGGTTTACGACCTGATTCGGCATCTGCCTGTCAAAGAACAGCAGGACTTCATCTGGGACAAGGTCATCTACGCAAATCCGACCAAGCCGCGGGAGACCTTGGTTGCCCTGGATCAGTACCGCCCGCTGGTCACGTACGATAACCTCAACGAGATTAAGAAAATCAAACAATTCGCCCCGCACGCCGGTGTCGTGCTCCGCCTCCGAGTGCCCAACACGGGATCGATGGTCGAATTGTCATCCAAGTTCGGATGCGATCCGGGCGAGGCGGTGGACCTCATACTCGAAGCTTTCGGGCTTGGTCTGGTGGTCGAGGGGCTCAGCTTCCACGTCGGCAGTCAATGCACCAACTTCGAGAATTTCGTCCAGGCGCTCAACATGGCCGCCGCGGTCATGAACGAGGCGCAGAGCCGCGGCCACGCGCTGAAACTCCTGGACATCGGCGGCGGATTTCCCGCGCCCTACAATCGGCACGTCAAGCCCTTCAGCCTTCTCGCGGCGCGAATCAATGCCGAGATCGACCGGCTCTTCCCGCCCGAGACCCAGATTCTGGCCGAGCCGGGACGTTTTCTTGTCGCCACCGCCGCGACGTCCATCGCCCGCGTCATCGGCAAGGCCGTCCGCGACGGGAAGACCTGCTATTTCATCGATGACAGCGTTTACCACACCTTTTCCGGGATCATCTTCGACCACTGTCAGTACCCGCTCCGGGCTTTGAAGAAGGGCAAGACCAGCATATGCGCCGTGTTCGGTCAGACGTGCGACGGCCTCGATGTCATCTCCCAGTCCGAGGAATTGCCCGAGCTCGAGATCGATGACCTGGTGTACGCGGAGAAGATCGGCGCCTACAGCAACGCCTCCTCGACCTGGTTCAACGGCTTTCCGCCGGCCAAGGTCGTGCACGTGAACCAGTGACCCTGCGTCTCGACGGGCCGCACGGCGCGGCACGACCGCATCCGGAAGTCCTAACCCGCATTTCAGGTGAAATGTGACGCTGACCGGTCAGATGACATCAAAAGTTGGTGAGAAATGCGGGCTAACGACCAGGTTCAGCGTCACATCCGCCAAGGTGCGCGCGGGGCCCGCGAGCGCATGCGATTGGCCACGTCGTCTCCGGGGAATTCCTCTTTGACCGGATCCCATTTCACGGAACGCCCCGTCCAGCAGGCGATGTTGGCCAGGTGACCCAGAGACGCGGACCGATGCCCGATCTCCTCATCCGTGCTGGGCGCCTGACGTGTTCGGATGCCCGCCAGCCAGTTGGCATGATGATCGTTGGCGCCAATGTTGACTTCCCGTGTCCTGAGCTTGATCTCCTCGAGCAGTGAGTCCGGACCAGCCTCGACGGGTCCGCCGGCCGACATCGAGGTGACCCACCCGCGTTCGCCCACGAAGAGCCCGCCAAAGTTACCCGCTAGCCGCGCGTCCGCGGGCACGGCGTGGTAGAGATCCTTGGCCATCCCCCAGTGGTCGATCAAATGCAGCAGCGTTCCGTTCGAGTATCGACACGTCAGCGTCGGGAATTCGCCGCTGGAAGGATGGATCACCTCGACCGGTCCGCTCCGTTCGAGACCCAGCGCGTACTGGATCACATCGGCCGAATGCGCCAGGTGCCAGGTCAGTGAGGTTACGCCAAAGGCGTCGGCAAAGGCCCACGGCACCACGCCCGGCGACGGGTTGGCGTGATAGAGGGTGTTGAACGGGCGCCACGGCGCGGGCCCCACCCACAGATCCCAGTCCAGTCCCTCCGGCACCGGCTCCGCCGGGAGCGCGAAATCCAACGGCACATACGACGGACCACAAACCGCCGGATTCAGCACGGCGGCGTAGGGCCGGCATCGTTCCGAACCGATCCAGCCGGCCAGATTCTGCCACAGGGCGAACACCGATTTGACTTTCCCAAGCCCGCCCTCGCGCACGAACTGGCAGACCCGCCGGATCGCGGGGATGGAACGGTACTGGGTGCCGGTCTGGTAGACGCGGCGATAACGGCGCGCCACCTCGACCGTTCGCTGCCCCTCCTCGATGGTCATCGAGATCGGTTTCTCGCAGTACACGTCCTTTCCCGCCTTCATCGCGTCAATGGCCTGATAGGTGTGCCAATGATCCGGAGTCGCGATGACGACGGCGTCCAGATCATCCCGCGCCAGCAACTCGCGATAGTCGCGATACGCCACGCAGCCGTGATATGTTCCCTGAGCCTTCTCTGACGCGTAGATGTCATCGGCAGTGCTCTTTCCTGCTTCGCGCCGCACGCGATCGACGTCGCACACGCCCAGGAGCTGGAAACTCGAATCTCCAGCCAGCCGCCTCAAATGACCCGATCCCATCGCGCCCCGCCCGATCAGGCCCACCCCGATCCGCTCGCTCGGGGGGGGGACGGCGTCGCCGGCCCACACGCCTCGTCCGAGAATCGTGGGGATTGCCAAAGTCCCGGCGGCTGCCAAGCCCCGCCGCAAGAAGGTCCGGCGCGGCATTTCTGCACGGCTCGCCGGCATGCCCAGCACTTCGCTTCGGGCATCGCGATCGACCAGACCCGGGCCTGGGGGCGGCGCAAGCGGCTTCGCGCTCGATTGCCGGGGCTCGGGTCGCAAGCCATGCGGTTCTTTACCCGAGGCCGGACGCTCGACCACCTGCTTGGGCCGGGTTCCCACGAATCTGTGGCCCTTAGGAAGGTCGTCGTTCGTCTGTCGGTGCTGCAAATCAGTTTTCATCATCGATGTGCTCCATCTCGCGTGTTGCTCATGGAGTTGACGTCACGGCGAAGCCGGTTACTCCAGGACGTGGACCCATGCGGGCTGGAAAAGCAAGACCGCGCCGGATCCGGGCTTAGGCCTAACCGCCCTGGGCGGTTCGGTCAAGTCGTCGCTGCCGAAATCCAGCAATTCTCGTCTTGAGAACCGTCAGAGCGCCGGGTCGGGGGACCCGGCCTACAAAGCGGCAGACATCGATGTTGTAGGCCGCGTGCACTCACGCGGCGTCAAGACCCTGGACGCCAAGCCAGAACTGCGTGCCGAAATCTCGCGCTCCGGCCGAAACAAAACGTTTGGTTCCGGGTTCTGTCTATACGAACATCGCCGGGGGCACAGCCGTCGCGGCGCCCTCGCAGGCTGTTATCTGGCATCATGAGCATGTCCGCACAGATCGAGTTCAATCGACCCAACCGGCCGGGCCGGTGGATTGTGGGTTTCACATTGGTCGAGTTGCTTGTTGTGATCGGCATCATCGGGATTCTGATGTCGCTCCTTATGCCGTCTTTGTCCCGGGCGAAAGCCAAGGCCAACCAGATCAAATGCCTCAACCACATGCGCCAGCTCGGCGTGTCGCTGCACCTCTACGCCGAGGACTACGATGGGCAGTTTCCCCCGCGGCGCACGCCGCCGAACGCGTGGCCGCACAAGCTGAAGCCCTTCTTCATCGATTGGCAGATCATCACCTGCCCGAACGATCGTTTCGGTGTTGTGGGGATGTTTACCGACGAGCTGAATCCTAGGAACAGTTTTCTGATTAACGGTTTCAACGATTATTTCATGAAGGAGCTCCCGGACGCGGATTATCTCAAGCACAGGAACTGGGTCTGGCCGCACGGGATGCGCGAGGACGGCATCCCCAGTCCCAGCCAGACGATCCTCTTCGGGGAGAAACGCCGCGGTTCCTTCCACATCCACATGGACCTGGATCAGGGGGAGCGCGGGAATGATTTCGAGGAGATCGATCATGCCCGGCATGCGCGCGGCTCGAACTTCGTGTTCGGCGACGCGAGTGTTCGTCTGCTCACCAAGAACCAGGCCCTTTACCCCGAGAATCTCTGGGCCGTGACGGACGAGTTTCGCCACCCGCCCGGGCCGCCGAAGTGAGCGCATCCCAGCGCGCATTTGTCACCATTCCTTGTTTATCCCATGCCGGTGTCCTCTAAAGAGGCTCTCATGCGCGCCAACCCGCTCATGGCTCTGCTCGTGGTTTGCTGCGCGTTGTTGTGTGTCGCCCGTCCCGGATCTCAGATGACTCCTTCAAGTGGTGAGAAATCCGGGCCAGGGGCCGCGCAACCCGGGGTGGTTTTGAGCGAGGTCATGTACCATCCGTTTGGCGACCAGGACGACCTCCAGTTCATCGAGATCCACAACCCCGGCGATGCTGCCGTCGATCTCTCCCGATGGGCCGTGCGGGGCGGGGTCGATTTCGCCTTTCCGCGCGGCGCCTCGATACCGCCTGGCGGTTACCGGGTCGTGTGCCGGAACATGGCGGCGTTCAGGGCGTGCCACGGGGATTCGACAAATGTGATCGGCACGTTCACCGGCTCACTGAGCCGAAAAGGGGAGCGCATCGAGTTGGCCGATTCCCAGGGCGAGATTCGCGACGCCGTCCACTACGCCGACCGCCCTCCCTGGCCGGTCGCCGCCGATGGTCACGGCTCGTCGCTCGAACGGATTTGCGCCGAAGCGGCCTCAATCGACCCGGCCAACTGGGGCGCATCCGGGATCGGCGCCGGTGGGGCCTTTGCAGGCACGCCCGGTCGGCGCAATTCGTGCGATTCGCCCGTCCCACTGCCCCGGGTTTCCGAGGTGTGCCACGACCGCCCCGTGCCCGGCCAGCCGATTGGCGTATCGGCCAGGGTGACAGACGACGCGGGTGTTGCGCGCGTCGCGCTCCACTGGGAGGCATGGTCGCCCGACAGCCCGATCGCGAAGGGAGAGGCGCCTCTGATCGTGGACCAGGAGGCCGCCGACGGCGCGCGCTATGTGGGAGCCATCCCTGGGCAGCCGGAGAGCTGCCTGATCCGGTTTGTCGTCGAGGCTCGGAGCGTCTCCGGGGCCGTGCGCCACTGTCCATCCGCGACCGATCTGCACCCCACATTCTCCTGCGCAACGCACATCAACACCAATGCCGCCCGGATCCCGTTCCTGAGGCTCCTCACGTTCGGGCGCATCCAGAAGCCCGGTGTCGCGCGGCGGGTTCAGGCGCTCGCCGAAGAGTCCGCCCGGCCTCCCTGGGCGACGCGCATGGATTGGAGTTGCGCGGCGGTGATTCTGCCGCCCGGTGAATCCGATCTGCTTGTGTTCGATCACGTGCGGGTGCGTCGCCGGAAGGGCGGGTACAAGATCGAGTTCCAACCCGATCGGCCCTGGCAGGGATTGCGTGCCGTCAACCTGATTCTCGAAGGATCGCCACGCTATCTCTTGTCCGAACCGTTGGCTTTCGAGCTCTATCGCCGCGCTGGCGTGCCGTCTCCGGCCACCGATCACGTGCGGCTGTGGATGGACCAACACGCCCTGGGTTGCCACCTGGTGGTCGAGCAACCGAATCGCGCCTTTTTCCGCCGCCTGGGTCAGGATCCGGATGGCAATCTCTACAAGCTGCTCTGGTACGGCGACGGCGTTGCCGGCCAGCACGAGAAAAAGACGAATCCCGACACCGGCCACGCCGACTTGCTTGACGTCATCGAGGGCCTGCGCAAGACCGAGGGCCTGGCCCGATGGGATTTCATCCGGCAGCATTTCGACGTCGACGAACTGGCCGGCTACTACGCCGTCAGCATGTGCATTCAGAACTGGGACGGCTTCTTCAACAATTACTACGCCTATCACGATCCGAGACCGGGCGGGAAATGGCAGATCATTCCCTGGGACCAGGACAAGACCTGGGGGGATTACGACGGTGCGTCGCCTGCGTACGATTGGTACGAGATGCCGCTCACCTATGGCATGGCTGGCGACAAACCGGCGCGCCGCTCCTGGTTCGGCGGGTGGCCGGACGCAGGCGCGCCCTGGTGGCGCCCGCCCGGGTGGTTTTCCGGTCCGCTCCTGGCTGAGCCGCACTTTCGCGAGCATTTCCTGGCGCGGCTTCACGAGCTGTGCGACACGGCGTTCACGCAGCAGGCCTTCGGGCCGGCCATCACGGCGCTCGAACAACGGATCGAGCCGGAGATTGTTTACAGGGCCTCGATCGAGCGTCGGGACACCGGGCTCGCCCTGAGGCGGTTTCGCGGCGATATCGAGTCGTTTCGCGACCAACTCGCCAACAGGCGGCAGTTTATCCTGCGTCAGTTGGCAGACAGCAAGCCGCTTTCTTCGGTTGATGCGGCCAACCCGCCCTGACGAATGCCCGCGGCGCGAGGACGGACATCGGTGCAGGCGCCGGGTCGGGGGGATCCGGCCAGCGCGTTGTAGGCCGCGTGCCCCCACGCGGCGCGAGGACAGACACCGGTGCGGACGCCGGGTCGGGGGGATCCGGCCAGCGCGTTGTAGGCCGCGTGCCCCCACGCGGCGCGAGGACAGACACCGGTGCAGGCGCCGGGTCGGGGGGATCCGGCCAGCGCGTTGTAGGCCGCGTGCCCCCACGCGGCGCGAGGACAGACACCGGTGCGGACGCCGGGTGAGGGCACCCGGCCTACAGCAACAGGCGTTGATGCTCATGGTGTGGGCCGCACGCGGTGCAAGGGCGATTCGCCGAGGATTTGCGACCATGATCATTTTGCGCTTGGCGAGTGTCCTGGCCTGGCCGTTAATCTCGGTTCATGAAGATTGTTCTGGCCTATTCGGGCGGTTTGGACACGTCGGTCATTCTCTCCTGGCTCAAGGAGACCTACCAGGCGGAGATGATCGCCTTCTGCGCCGACATCGGCCAGGAGGAGGAACTCAAGGGGCTCGAGAAGAAGGCGCTGCGGACCGGAGCCTCCAAAATCTACATTGACGACCTCAAGGAGGAGTTCGCGCGCGATTTCATCTTCCCGATGTTGCAGGCGGGCGCGATCTACGAGAATCAGTATTACCTCGGAACGAGCATCGCCCGTCCGCTCATCGCCAAGCGGATGGTCGAGATCGCGCTCATGGAGGGGGCGGACGCCATTGCGCACGGCGCCACGGGGAAGGGGAATGACCAGGTCCGATTCGAGTTAACGGCTGCGGCCCTGGCGCCCGAGTTGGGCGTGATTGCGCCCTGGCGCGACGCCGCGTTCCGCGACCGATTCCCGGGGCGCGCCGAGATGATCGCCTATTGCGAGGAGCAGAGAATCCCGGTTCAGGTCAGCGCCAGGAAACCGTATTCGACCGATCGCAACCTGCTGCACATCTCGTTCGAGGCGGGGATTCTCGAAGATCCGTGGCTGGATGCGTTCGCTCCCGGCAACCGCGCCATGTTCAAACTCAGTGTCGCGCCCGAGGACGCGCCGGACAAGCCCGAGTACGTCACGCTCGAGTTCAAGCAGGGCAACTGTGTTGCGGTGAACGGCAAGGCGCTCGACCCGTACGGCGTGATGAAGACGCTCAACCGGCTCGGCGGCAAGCATGGCGTCGGGCGAGTCGACCTGGTCGAGAACCGCTTTGTCGGCATGAAATCGCGCGGCGTGTACGAGACCCCGGGCGGCGCGATCCTGCACTTCGCTCACCGGCAGATGGAGAGCCTGACCATGGATCGGGAGGTGATGCACCTGCGCGATTCGCTCATCCCGCGCTACGCCGAGTTGGTCTATTACGGATTCTGGTTTGCGCCGGAGCGCCATGCTCTCCAGGCCCTTGTCACCGAAAGCCAGCGCAACGTGACCGGCGTCGTCCGGCTCAAGCTCTATAAGGGCAACATCCTCACCGCCGGACGCAAATCGCCCGTCAGCCTCTACAACCCGAAGATCGCGACCATGGAGGGCGATCCCACCAAGGCCTACGACCAGGGCGATGCCACCGGCTTCATCCGCCTCAACGCCCTCCGGCTCAAGGTGGGCGCGCGCGTCACCGGCGCGTCCCTGAAGAAGCCGGCCCGCAAGCGTTGAGCTTTGGATTCGATCTCCGGTCAACCAACTCGACAGACTATGCTTACACCTCTCATTCCCCAGCGTTCCCCCATCGTGCGCAAGACCGCGCCCGGCACCTACGCCTGGTGCTCGTGCGGACGCTCGGCCAACCAGCCTTTCTGCGACGGCGCGCACGGCGACACCGGCTTCAAACCCCAGATCGTCAAGATCGAGCGGGAGCGGGAGGTTGCCTGGTGCGCCTGCAAGCATTCGCAGACCAAACCGTTTTGCGACGGCACCCATCACACGCTTAAATGAACTAATTGTTCAACATCACAACTTCCTATGTCCCTATCCCGACGCTCGTTTCTCGGCACTGCCAGCCTCGCCGTGGCCGGCGCAGGCGCTCCAACCGGTTTGGTCCGCGCGGCCGCGCCGCCGTCCAGGCCGCGGATCAAGCTCGGCATTGCGACCTATTCCTACTGGCACTTCAGAACCACCAAGGTGCCGGTCGAAACCGTGATCGAGAAGGCCGCGGCCCTCGGGGTCGAGGGTGTGGACGTCCTGCATCGGCAGATGGACGTCCCGGAGAAGGAGCCGCTGACGCCCGCACACCGCGCCTACTTCCAGAAGCTGAAGCGCCACGCCTTCCGCAATGGGATTGACCTGATCTGCCTCTCGATTCACCAGGACTTCGTGGATCCGGACCCGGAGTATCTCGCTCAGCAGGTCGCCCACACCCACAAGTGCATCGAGATCGCCTACGAACTGGGCATCCCCTGCATCCGGCTCAACTCCGGACGCTGGAACACCATCGCCAGCTTCGATGATCTCATGAAGGCTCGCGGGATTGAGCCGATCCCGGACGGGGTAAGCGAAGCCGACGGCTTCAAGTGGTGCATCGGTTGCATCGAGAAATGCCTGCCCAAGGCCGAGCAATGCGGCGTGCATCTCGCACTCGAGAATCACTGGGGCCTCACGGGCACACCCGAGGGCCTGCTCCGAATCGCCAAGGCCATCCAATCCCCCTGGCTGGGCGTCCTCATGGATACAGGCAACTTTCTCGAAAACCCGTACGAGAAGCTTACCCGGATCGCCCCCTTCACGACATTCGTCCAGGCCAAGACCTACTACGGCGGCGGCGAATGGTACACCCTCGACCTCGATTACAAACGCATCGCCCGCATTCTCGCCGACGCGGGCTACACGGGTTACGTCTCGCTTGAAATGGAAGGGAAAGAGGATCCGGACACGGCCGTCCCCAAGAGCATCGCCATGCTCCGCGAGGCGTTTGCCGACTAGCCCGCATGTTTCATGGACGTGTGATCACGGCGAAGCCGGGAACTCCAGAATAGGGACCCATGCGGGCGAGAAGGCAAACCGCGCCCGAGTGGAGGGATGGAGCCGGCCAACAGAGTGTCGCCGCACTCGCGAGGTTTCGGAAACGCTCCGAACCTCGCGTGTCCCTGTGCGGGCGCGGTTTTGCCAGAGCCCGGATTTCGTTGTCATCTTTCCGGTGGTGAAAAGATTCCTGTTCAGCTTTCGAGCCGGCTTCGCCGTGCTGGCGGGGCTGATGCTCGCGCTGTCGTTTCCCACCTTCGACATATCGAGCCTCGCCTGGATCGGGCCGGGGTGCCTTCTGCTCGCTGGATTGGGCGCCAACGGACGACACGCATTCGCTTTCGGATACCTGGGCGGACTGGTCCATCATCTCGTCTCCCTCCACTGGCTGCTGCACATCCCGTTTCCTGCCGGGGCGGTTGCAGGCTGGCTGGCCCTCAGCGGCTATCTGGCCCTCTATCCGGCCGCCTGGGTTTGGCTCTGCACGACTGCACTGATCCGATCGCGCGCGCCACACCTGGAAACCACTGTGGAATCGCCGGGGCGCGGGGCCGAATCGGCGCGGCTCCCCGGGCACGCCATGACACTCGAGCCGCTGGTCGATCTGACCTGGCGTCAGCGAACGCTCTGGTGCCTGGCATGCGCTGGCGCGTGGGTGGCTCTCGAGATGGTTGTGGGCCGGTTCCTGACCGGTTTCCCGTGGAACTTCCTGGGCGTTTCCCAACACCAGACCCTGCCGCTGATTCAGATCGCTTCGGTCACGGGCGTCCACGGCGTGTCCTTCATCGTCGCCTGGTGTTCCGTCGCGCTGCTCTGCGCCAGTGCCTGTGTGGCGCGGCGCATCGCCCGCCGAGCCCCGATCGCATCGCCGTCCCCGATGGTCGCGTTCCGCGTCACGCTGGCGTCCGACCTGGCCCTTCCGCTCCTGGCGGTGGTCGCGATTACCGGTTACGGCGGATCCCGGCTCGTGACGCCCCAGCAGGCTGAGTCGGAACTGCGTGTGGCCGTGGTTCAGCCGAGCATCCCGCAGCGGCTCATTTTCGATCCGCGGGAATCAACGAATCGTTTCAATCGAATCATGGAGCTGACCCGGCTGGCCCTGGCGACCGAGCCCGACCTGCTGGTCTGGCCCGAGGCCTCGCTGCCAAGCTTCGAGGAAGAGCATTATCGGGCCCTGACGAATCTGATCGCATCGCACCGTGTTTGGATGGTGTTTGGGGCCGAAGATGCTGAGGTGAGTCCGGATGCTCAGGGCGAGCCGGAGTATCGCTATTTCAACAGCGCCTTTCTCTTCGACACGGACGGCCAATTCGCGGCCACCTATCGCAAACGGCGCCTGGTGATTTTTGGCGAGTACATCCCGCTCGAACGCTGGCTGCCATTCACCAAATACCTCACACCGATCGACTGCAGTATCACGCCCGGGCCCGGCCCGGTCTGGTTCCAGCTCGGTCGGACGGGGGCGCGTCTGGGGCCGCTGATTTGTTTCGAAGACGTGTTTGCCTCGAGCGCACGCGACGCCGTGGATGCCGACACCGACTTCCTGCTCAATCTCACAAACAACGGATGGTTCGGAGAAAGCGCGGCCCAATGGCAGCAGGCCGCCAACGCCGCCTTCCGGGCCGTCGAAAACGGCGTTCCCCTGGTCCGTTGCACGAATAACGGCCTGACCTGTTGGATCGACGCCCTCGGACGCCTTCGCGATGTCGGTTTCAACGGGCCCAGGGACGTGTACGGGGCCGGCTTCAAAGTGTTCCGGATCCCGCTCCTTTCCCATGACACCCGCCGCGCGCCGACCTTCTACCAGCGCCACGGCGATCTGTTCGGCTGGAGCTGTGCGGCGATCACGGTGTGTGCGATTGCCGGAACATGGGTGCGCCGGCGCTCCTTCTGCGTATAGGATTGCGCAGACCCTGAGTCGCCGATCACCGCCCGCCGGTAGCCTCTAACCCGCATATTTCCTGCACCCCGTCGGTGCACATGGCGATCAGACTTCGCATGGTGTCTGCTATGCGGGCTAAGTCGCATGTCTGTCTGACCCGCACCCATCTTGCGTGCGAAGCGTCGGCTGGCGTCCGGCTTTGGATCCCGAAATCCCGAGAGGCCTGGGTCCGTGCCCGACGCAAGTCGGTTCTCAATCGGTGCTCAGCCAGAATGAGACTGCTGCAACGTGAGAACTTCCGCTTGCGACTTGACCGCCTTCCCACCCTCCCTAACATCCGCCGCGATTTGAATGGGACTTTGATGGAAGCGATTCTGGCTCTGGAGGACGGCGCGATCTATCGCGGGGCGGCGTTTGGGGCGCGCGCGACCGCGTGCGGCGAGGTTTGCTTCAACACCGCCATGACTGGGTACCAGGAGATCCTGACGGACCCGTCGTACAAGGCCCAGATCGTCACGATGACGTATCCGCATATCGGCAATTGCGGTGTCAACGCGATGGACGTCGAGTCCTGGCGCCCGCACGTCGCTGGCTTCGTTGTCCGCGAACTCTCGCCCATCGTCAGCAACTGGCGCGCGGATTCATCGCTTTCAGATTACCTGGCTGGAGAGGGCATCCCCGGCATCCAGGGAATCGACACGCGCGCACTCACCCGAAAACTCCGCGTCCGTGGGGCGCTCAACGGCTTGATCTCGACTGAAAACCTCAGTCCGGACCAGGCGCTCGAACGGGTGCGGGCCTGGCCCGGTCTGATCGGTGTCGACTACGTCAAGGAGGTGACGCATCGCGAGGCCTTTGCCTGGGACGAACGGGATGAGTCGAGTGCCAACTTCAGGCTCGTTTCAGGCCCCCACGACGCCGACCCCAGGAACGCGCGCGATCCGCTGCCCCCGGCGGACATCCCGATCGTCGCCTACGATTTCGGCGTGAAATACAATATCCTGCGCCGTCTCCGACAGCATGGATTCCGCGTCCAGGTCGTTCCCGCCACGACGCCCGCCGCCGAAGCGCTCAAGCACAAGCCGTCCGGCATCTTCCTCTCGAACGGTCCGGGCGACCCCTCAGCACTCGAATACGCTGTCCGCGCCGTCAGCGACCTGGTCCGGACCGGCATCCCGATTTTTGGCATTTGTCTTGGGCATCAAATCCTGGGGCAGGCGTTTGGGGGCAAGACATTCAAGCTGAAATTCGGCCACCGCGGCGCCAACCACCCGGTCAAGGATTTCGAGAGCGGGCGCGTCGAAATCACCTCGCAGAATCACGGATTCGCCGTGGATCCGGCCAGCCTCCCGTCGGACGTGCAGGTCAATCGCGTCAACCTCAACGACCAGACCGTCGAGGGCCTCCGTCATCGAACCAAACCTGTCTTCTGCGTCCAGTACCATCCCGAGGCCTCGCCGGGGCCCCATGACTCGACGCTTCTATTCGACGAATTTCGCGCGATGATCGAGCGCAACGGCTAAGAATTGGGCCGGCTTCTTCTCCTCCGCAAAACACTCGAACCCGGCTCGGCATCTCGTTTCCAGTCTGCTTGAGCAGGCAGAAGTCGGCCCGCTGGCCGACCGCGAGCCCGGTGGGCAAACCGAGCCATTGCGCCGGCCTTTGCGAGAACCGCCACCATGCCCTTGGCCAGGGCGTCCGGGTCATGGCCGCGGCGCGCCAGACTCCGTCCAGGGGGCGTAAGGCGGATCCGGCGTAATAGGGTTGGCCGGGCATGCGCACCACCTGATCGTCTCCAACCTCGAGCTGCATCTTGCCCAGGGCGTAGCGCCCCGGCGGCGCGCCCGCCGCGGCCATCGCGTCGGTGATATACACGAGCGCGCCACTCGGCAGGAGCCGATGCGCGAGTCGAAAGAGCGGGGGTGACACGTGCCGCCCATCTGGGATCATGCTGACCGTCAGACCGCTGCTTTCGAGAACCCGCCAGAGGATGTTGTCATGGCGATCCAAGGTTTGCGGGCACCCATTCCCGAGGTGCGTGAAGCCGCTCGCACCGGCCTCGATCGCCTCCGAGATTCTCTCAGCCGATGCGTTGGTGTGGCCCAGGCTGATCCGGATGCCCAAGGAAATCGCCAGGGCAATGGCTTCGATCGCCCCCCTGCGTTCCGGCGCCAGAGTCAACAACAGCAGATCGTTACCCGCGGCCGCCCGGAGCTGGCGAATCCGCTCGGGCAGGGGATCGCACATGCACCCCGGATCATGCGCTCCGCAATACCCGGGTTGTTCGGACAAAAACGGCCCTTCGATGTGCCACCCGGCAATGGCCGCCGTCAATTCGGGGGAACGATTCCGGAGCGCTCGCAAACGTCCGAGCTTGTCGAGCATGCGCTCCCAGGCGTCGGTCACAAGCGTGGCCAGGAACCGCGTGCAGCCCGCCCGCCGCAACCCTCTCGCCGCCGTCAGCAGGGCGTCGAGCGACACAACCTCAGCCTGGAAATCGACCCCCGCGTAGCCATTGATCTGGAGATCCAGCAAGCCCGGGGCAATCCAGTGATCGGTCGGTGTCGCCTCGGCCAATTGCTCGATGCTCGCGATCCGCCCGTTCTGACACGTCACACGGAGCGGGCGTTGGGAGAGATAATGGCGCGCCAGGACAACAGAGGCGGAGCTTTGGCTCGATGACAGTGGGCCCTGGCGCGATCCGGGGGCGGGCTTTCGCCGCTTGCGTTGCGATCCGCGTGGTGGGGCAGGGGTTGGGGGCGGTGTTCGCATTGCCGCTCAAACGCGGGTTAGCGCGCCAACTCGATCGCGTACCCCTTGAGATACTCCGTTTCCGGGATCGAGGGAAGGACCGGGTGATCGGGCGACTGGGAGAATGTGGCGACCCGCCGGAGGACTTTGCGGGCATCAAAGGCCGCGGAGAGCAGCACGTCGAGGAAGGTTCGGGCGTCCACATGGTGCGAACAGCAGAAGGTGGCGAGGAGCCCTCCCGGTTTGAGCAGCTTGAGGGCGCGCAGGTGGATTTCCTTGTACCCTCGGAGGGCATCGGGCACCGCCGCGCGATTGCGCGTGAACGACGGCGGGTCGAGCACGATCACATCGAACACGGGGAGCAACTTCTCGTGCGGCCCGGTGGCCGTGCGCGTCTTGAGCCAGTCGAACACGTTGCACGCCTCGAACGAGCAGCAGGCCCCCAGGCCGTTGGCGTCGGCCTGTCGCCGCGCGATGGCCAATGCCTCCTCGCTCTGATCGAGCATGTGCACTCGCGCCGCTCCCGCCCGCGCCGCGTGCAGCCCAAACCCGCCGGTGAAGGCAAAGCAGTCGAGGACGTTGGCGTTGGGGATGCCTCGCGCCAATTCGGCCACGCGCAGGTAGTTGACCTGTTGGTCCAGGTAAAGGCCTGTCTTGTGGCCTTCGAGCAGACTGACTTCGAACAGCAGGCCGTTCACTTTGGCCTGAACCGTGGCCGTCTCGGGCCCCCAAAGCGTCCCCTGCGCCGGCAAGAGGCCTTCGAACTTGCGCGAGGCGACATCGCTCCGCTCGACGATCGTTCTGGGCGCCAACACCGCCTCGAGCGCAGCCACGATGTCCGCCTTGCGACGGTCCATGCCCAGCGAGGAAACCTGCAGCACGAGCGACTCCTCGTATTTGTCAACGATCAACCCGCTCAGGAAGTCGCTCTCGGCGTTGACGACGCGATAGGAGGTCGCGTCCGGCATGTGGCGGCGCCGGACAGCCAGGGCGTCGCGAAGTCGTTGCTCGAAGAACGCCCGGTTGATGGCAACCCGGTCGGGCGCCAGCCATCGGATGTGGATCTTCGATTTCGAATTGAACAACCCAATGCCGAGGAAGCGTTGCCGATGGTCCTTGATCTGGACCACGTCTCCGTCGGCCGCCGGTCCGGTCAGGCGCAGGATCGAGCCGGCATAGATCCACGGATGTCCCGCCAGCACGCGGTCCGCCTCGCCCGGGCGCAAGAGCGCCGTTGTCATGGATTGCATGGTTGCGTGCATAAGTCGGTCCAAGGGCGGCAGGCCCGGCCCGCCGCAAAGAATCCATATCAAGACACATTGTCGCCCCTCACGGAAGCCTAAACCAAGGGCCCGCTCACCCGCGTATTTCGCAGCGCGGCAAAGCCGCAACGAAAGCAACGGGTACTCTTGCACCGGCCGTGCCCACGAACGCCCTGGTCGCCGCGCTGCCCCGGCGCTGCTGCGCAGCGCTGGAAGATCTTCTGCAATGAACGACCAGGGCGATCATGGCACGAGCCACGGATCAAACACGGATTGACAGGGATCAATGCATCGATCTGCAGAGCACCTGAACACTGTTACACCCACTCGTAATCGTAATCGTAATCGTACTCCTCATCGGCCTCTCGCTTGCTCGTGCAGAGCAACCCACGACGGGGCAAAGCGGAATATGGATCTTCGCGTTTCTTGGCGTCCTTCTGTGAGGATGGTCTTTCTGCGACCATCGATATTGCCGTGCTGGGAAATGTCCGGGCTAAGCCTTGTGCAATGTCCGGCCAAGGCTATGCTACCCGCCAGCATGCGCACGAACCGATTGCTCTGTTCCGCTTCACTTGCCGGGATTGTTATGACTGCCACATCCGCCCCCGCCTCGCCTCCCTCGCTGCAGCCCGACCTCCTGATCGTCAATGCCACAGTGCGCACGCTCGACGACGCACGCCCCGTGGCCCAGGCGGTGGCCATCCGCGGCAATCGCATCCTCGGCGTCGGATCCGATGCCCAGATGCGGGCGATTGCCGGTCGCGATCCGCGGATTCTCGACGCCCGCGGCCGGCTCGTGGTCCCGGGCTTCAACGATGCGCACGTGCACTTCCTCGGGGGCGGCTTTCAACTCTCGGCGGTCGATTTGCGCGATGCGCGAACCCCGGACGAGTTCGTCGAACGGATCGGACGGTTTGCCTCGCGTTTGCCCGCGGGCGGTTGGGTGACAGGCGGCGATTGGGATCACGAGCTGTGGCCTGGGGCCCCGCTGCCTCACCGCAACATGATTGACGCCGTCACGGACGCCGTCCCGGTCTTTGTGAATCGCCTCGATGGCCACATGGCCCTCGCCAACAGCGCCGCGCTGGAACGGGCCGGCGTCTCTCGAAATACGCCCGATCCGGCCGGAGGCATCATCGTGCGCGATCCGCGGACCGGGGAGCCGACCGGTCTGCTCAAGGACTCCGCCATGACACTTGTGAGCCGGCTCATCCCGTCACCCTCGATCGAGCAGAGGCTCGGGGCCGCCCGGGCTGCCACGGCCCACGCCGCCCGCCTCGGCGTCACCAGCGTGCAGGATATGTCCGCCAACGAGGATCTGGGAATCTACCAGGAACTCGATCGGCGCGGCGAACTCAACACGCGCGTCTACGGTTTCTGGCCTTTGCCCCAATGGGAGACGGTCGCCGCCCTGGGCGTGCGAGCCGGGTTCGGCCACGAACGCCTGCGGTTTGGCGGGCTCAAAGGCTTCTCGGACGGCAGCCTCGGTTCGACCACCGCGTGGTTTTTCGATCCGTACAAGGATGCGCCCGAGACGCGCGGATTGGCGACGGACGAGATGCTGCCCGAGGGCCTGATGCGCACGCGCGTCGAGTCCGCGGATGCGGTCGGCCTCCAGGTCGCGATCCACGCCATCGGGGATCGTGCAAACCACGAGATCCTCAGCATCTTCGAGCATGTCGCGGCGACCCATGGTCCGCGCGACCGGCGCCTTCGTATCGAGCACGCTCAACACCTTCGCCCCCAGGACATCGCCCGCTTTGGGCGGGGCCGGGTTGTTGCCTCGATGCAGCCGTACCACTGCGCCGACGACGGGCGCTGGGCCGAGAAACGGATCGGTCCCGAGCGCGCTCGAACGACCTACGCGTTCCGGTCACTGCTCGAGCAGGGGGCTGTGCTCGCCTTCGGCTCGGACTGGACGGTTGCGCCGCTCGACCCGCTGCTCGGGATTGCCGCCGCCGTAACGCGGCGCACGCTCGACGGCAAACACCCGGATGGCTGGGTCCCGGAGGAAAAGATCAGCGTCGAGCAGGCCGTCCGCGCCTATACCGTGGGCTCCGCTTTCGCCGAATTCCAGGACCATGTCAAAGGCACTCTCACACCCGGCAAACTGGCCGATGTCGTGATTCTGGACCGGGACATCTTCGCGATCCCGCCGACCGAAATCGATCAGGCGCGCGTAGTGTGCACCATCATGGACGGGCGGGTAGTCTTCGACGCGGAGCCGAGCCCCGCGCCTTGACGCCAACCAGCCTGCATTTCTCACCACTTCTTGCCACCGCCAAGCCGGAGTCCTCAAGAGAAGTCAACATGCAGGCTAGCCCGGATCTGGTTCAGCGCGCAGCCTGTGATCGATCCGGGCTAGACGGTGACCAACTGCCTGGTCTTGATCGATTTCTCCTCGGCTTCGCAGATGGCCACGGCATTCAGCGCGTCTTCGCCGGTCACGATGGACGGCGGGCGTCCGGCCTCGATGCTTTCGAGCATGTGGCGCAGTTCGCCGACGTATCCGTCGCCGCCTTCGCAGCTCAGGGTCTGAGCCGGCTTGTCGTTCTGGAACAGCTTGAGGGCATTCGGTCCGCGCGTGAGGTCGTAGTCGGCGGTGGCGTTTTCGAACACGATGGTGTAGGCCATGTTGAACCCGTGTCCCGCATGCATCACCCACGTCCCCTCGGCCGACACCGCCGCGCCGCAGTCCACCTCGTACTGCGTGACGACGTGATCGATCGCGCCGCTGATGCGGACGAATCCCTGGGAGAAGACCCGACGCGGGCGTCCGAAGCAGAACTGGACGAAGTCGGTGTCGTGGATGTGCAGGTCGAGCAGGGCGCCGCCTGACTCTTCGCCCTTGAGGTAAGTGGCCTTGCTCCAGGCCGGCGGTTCCGAAACCCGCCGCAATCGGGCGGCAAGCACTTTGCCGTAGCGGTTGTCCGAGATGGCCTGTTTGACCCAGGCCCACTCGGGCCAGAAGCGGATGCAATGGGCCGGCATGAAATAGCCCTTGGAGGACTTCGCCGCGTCGAGGATCTGGCGGCAGACGGACGACGAGCGGGCGAGAGGTTTCTCGCAGATCACATGCTTGTTCGCCCGAAGAGCCGCGATGGCCACATCGGCGTGCAACGGCGTGGGCAGGCAGATATCCACCAGTTGCACGTCCGGATTGGCCAGCATCTCGGCATAGTCCCGGTAGCCCTTGACCACGGACATGTCGAACTTGATCTGGTCCGCCGTGCTGATGTTGCCCGCGACCGGCGTGAGGTTTCCGTCTTCCGGCAACCGGACGGCGTCGCAGATGGCGACGATGTTGGCGCCGGGCAGTTGTCGGTACGCTTTGATGTGAGTCAGGCCCATGAAACCCAGGCCAACGATGCCAATGTTTGTCATGGAAAGGTGTGTCGAGTGAATGGTTATGTCGATGTCCAATCGGCCGGTCGGCGGTCAAGCCAGAGCGGTCGGCGTGGCGCCCAGGAGGGTCTGGATGTATTCGCGCGCGGTGCGGATATCCGCGGCGCGCTGGTTGCCCGCCTCGCGCTCGATGCAGGCGTTGCCGGCGAACTTCAGCTCGCTTAGCACGGTGAAGAAGGCCCGCCAATCCACCTGGCCGGTCCCCAGCACCACCTCTTCCCCCCAGGTCCCCGGCACCTTCGTCCGAATCGCGTCCTTCAAGTGACAGGACCGCAGCCACGGTCCGAGCGTGCGCAACGACTCGATCGGATCGCCCTTATCATAGAGGATCATGTTGGCCGGATCGAAATTCACGCCGACATTGGGGCGGTTGAGTTTGCTCAGGAAGGTCCGCAATGTGTCCGCGGTCTCCTGTCCGGTTTCAAGAGCCAGTTCGATGCCCAGCGGGGCAAAGAAGTCAGCGATCTTCTGAAGCCGGCCCATCAACTTGGCGAACGCCGGATCGCTCTCCTCGTGCGGCAGGAAACCGGCGTGAAAGGCGATGGACTTGATCCCGAGTTGTTTGGCGACCTCGGCATCGGCCTGCAGGTTGCGCCAGTTCTGATCCCAATGGACGTCCGGCACCACGCCGCCTGTGCGCTTGATGGCTTCGAGGGTCGAGTAATCCTCGCCGACTGCCGCAAACATGCCCGAAACGCAGGTCACACCCCGCGCACCGCAAAGACGGCCGAAATCGGACCACGCGCCTCCGGCGTTTTCGCGGATCGGGTCCAGAGCGATTTGAATCCGCTTAAGGCCCGTCGCCGCAAGCTTCTCGAGCAGGTCAATTGCCGACACTGGCTGCAGTGACCAACTGCAAACCGCGAGGGATTGGGGAATAGTTGACGTCGTCATTGTATTTGCGGGGCATCATACCGGTTGTCGTCAGCCTGACAAGCGCCAAACCGCAGCGCCAAATGCGCCGCGGCGCCGCGGTCGCCGGGTCAGGCGACCCGGCCTGCAAAGAAGCAGACATCGGCGTTGTAGGCCGCGTGCCCCCACGCGGCGCGAGGACAGACATCGGTGAGGTCGCCGGGTCAGGGGACCCGGCCTGCAAAGAAGCAGACATCGGCGTTGTAGGCCGCGTGCCCCCACGCGGCGCAAAGACACTCGCGGTTTGCGCCTTCGACACGGTTTCGATCGGCGGTTGACTTCATGAGGGCGTTGAATCAAAACCTTCGCCGCACATGGCCAAGAGCATCGCGTTGAAAATGAGGGTGGACGACCGCGCCCCTGATTTCGAGGCGCAGGATCAGGACGGAGAGATCGTCTCGCCGGCGGCTCCCAGGCGCGGTCGAGCGGGTGCGCTCAAGGCATGAATTTCGCCGACAGCCGATTCTGGATCCTGCTGGTATCGGGTCTGGCGGTCATTGCGTTGCTCCGCATTCCGGCAGGAGCCTGGCTTGGATCGAGGGTGGCCTTGTTCGACAGGCTTGCCCTGATCGCCCTGGGATTGTGCCTCCTTGTGGCGGTCAGTTGGGTCACGTGCCTGATCTTCCTGGTCGTCGCCGTGTTTTCGTACTGTGCGATGTGCTACCTGGTCCGCCGGGGCGGGCGGCATTCCCGCCTCCTTCTGGTTCTGTTCGTCCCGCTGCAATTGCTTCCTCTCCTGTACTTCAAATATGCGGACTTCATCCTGAACGACACGCTCGGCGGGTCGTTCGACACCCTGCGCGGCCTGATCATCCCGGCCGGCATATCGTTCTACACGTTCCAGATGATGTCGTTCGTGATCGACACGCTCGCCTTTGGCCGCCCGCTGCCGCGCGTTCTCGATTTCCTCAATTTCGCCGGGTTTTTCCCGCAGGTGGTCGCCGGCCCGATCGAGCGGCGGGAGGATTTGCTGCCCCAGATGGAGCAGTTCAAGTTCCGCTGGTCGACGGCGGACCTGAATGCGGGGGCGGCCTGGGTGGCGGTCGGCATGTTCTTTAAGTGCTGTCTGGCGGACAACGCGGCTATCTATGTCGACCGGACCTCGGTCAGCAACCCGTTCTCGATCTGGCTGGCCAACCTGATGTTCGGCCTGCGGATCTACTACGATTTTGCCGGGTACAGCCTGGTGGCGGTGGGCTTCGGACGCTGCCTCGGCATCCGGTTGACTCTGAATTTCCTCAGCCCCTATTGCTCGACGAGCATCCGGGAGTTCTGGCATCGGTGGCATGTGACGCTCAGCGGGTGGTTTCGGACCTATGTGTATCTGCCGTTGGGCGGAGGACGCACCCGATGGTGGATGCTCAATGTCGCCGTGGTTTTCGTCGTCTCGGGCTTGTGGCATGGGGCAGGGTGGGGGTTCCTGCTTTGGGGCGCGTTCCACGGCATCGCCCTCATCGTGAACCGGGCATTGGGCGGCGCGATCCGGCTGCCGCGCTTCGTGGCCTGGGTGGTGACGCTGGTGGCCGTGTTGTTCGGGTGGGTCTTTTTCTATGAGACGCGCACTCCGGACCTGCTGGCCAAGTTGGGGACGCTCTGCAACCCGATGGCCTACACGGCGGCCGCCGTCCGCGAGACGCTGGCGTCGATGAGCGGCGGTCACCTGTTCGCCCTCACCTCTCTGCTCCTCCTGGTGGCCATTGTGTGGGCGATCGAATGGCTCTCCGTCGCGCGCCGGGACGATCCGTACTGCTATCTGCGGCATCCGGTGGCGGCGGTCATGTTGGTCGTGCTGACCGTTCTTCTGGCGCCGGGAAACGACAATGCGTTCATCTACTTCGCCTTCTAGTCGGCGCGTGCCGTGGTTTGTCGTGCAGCTCCTTGCGGCGGCGCTGCTCACCGGGATGGCAACGGCCTTCTATACCCTGCGGCTGAACCCCGAGATCGCGTACCTGCGCGGCAGCGACCGGATCAAACGGGCCTGGGCGGAGAAGATGACGCTCGAACACGGGGCGAAAACGATCCTTTTTGGCGGATCGAGCTGCGAATTCTCGATCGATCCGGCGCAGTTGCTCGAACGCCACGGCCTTCCCGCGGTCAACCTCGGACGCAATGCCGGCCTGGGTGCGAGCGTGTTGATCGAGGCGACGCTGATCGAGACACGGCCCAAGGACACCCTGGTGATGGCGATCGAGCCGACCCTTCTGACCGGTCCCGCGGAGATCCCGATGCTCGGTGTGCAATTCAGCTTTGCCTTGGGGCACCCGGAGTGGGTGCTGACCCCGCGTTTCGGCGGGCCGCGCAAGTCCTGGCCCGCGGCGCTCCTGGCGCTGCGTCCGGGCGGCTATCACGTCTTCACCCTTCTGGGCAAACTGGTTCAGGGCCGCCCGCTCTACCGCTACAACACCGCCGAGGTCCGCCCCAGCGGCTTCCACCAGACACCTGTTCGGATGCCCTTGACCACGCTGACATCGCACGCCGGACATCTTGATCCGGACGCCCGCGTTCTGCTCGATGCGCTGGCCCGGTGGTGCCGAAGCAATCAGGTGACGCTCTGCTACTCGCTCCCCTGGCGGTACACGCCCACCAATGCCGTCCCCGCCTACCAACGGCTCAACGCCGGCCTGCTCTGGGAAATCGCCGAGTACTGTCCCGTCCTGCGCGACGAGCAGTTGGGCGCCCATGTCGTGCTCGAGCATTTCGCCGATACCGAGTTCCATCTCAACGAGCCTGGCGCAAGCCTCCGCACGAGCCAACTGGGCGACCAATTGAAGTCCGGTCGGTTTTGGATCCGCGACGAGCTGCGGCAGCGCGCGGAGTCCGCTCCGGGCGGAATCGAGGCTTCAGGCTCAACCGTGGCGGTAGGGCAGTTCGAGTGAGAAGGTGTGCGGCAGGTGCCGGATTTCGCGCACCGCGCCCTCATCGAGCAGCACCTCGACAATGTCGAATCGGATCTTGATCTCCGGATCGTCGAGTCGGCGGAGGTAATCGAGGGCCGCTCGGGAGAGCAGACGCCGTTTGCGCGCATTGACTGCCGCCGCGGGGCGCGTCCAGTCCTCGGACGAACGCGTCTTGACCTCCACAAAGACCAGGCAATCCCGATCCCGGAAAACCAGGTCAATCTCGCCGCGCTTGGTCCTGAAATTCGCCGTCAGGAATTTCATCCCGAGGCGTTGCAGGTGCCGGCGCGCCGCGCGTTCGCCAAGGCGCCCGCGATGCAAATGGGTCGGTTCGCTCGTGAGCCCAGCCCATTGCTTGCATCGCTCCCAGAGGCCCATGGCATGGATCAGAACAAACGCGGCTGCGACAGCCGCGATGGGGTGAAGCTGCGGCGGTGGATCGGACAGGGCCCGTGGCGGGCGAGGGCGGCCAGATGTTCGGGGGTGCCGTATCCCTTGTGCCTCGCGAATCCGTACTCGGGATAGCTCAGGTCGAGTTCGGCCATGAGACGGTCCCGGGTGACTTTGGCCAGGATGCTGGCCGCGGCAATCGAATAGCTTCGCGCGTCTCCCTTCACAAGGGCCGTCTGGGGGTAGGGGAGCGATTTCACCGGCAACCCGTCCACCAGGACATGCTCGGGCCTCGGCTCGATCTGGGCAAGCGCCTCGGCCATCGCCTGGTGCGTTGCCCGCAGGATGTTGATCGCGTCGATGACTTCGACTCCGACAGCACTGACGGCACTGGCGACGCCGGGAGTGAGGGTCAGGGCCTCGAAGTACCGCTCGCGCTGCCGTGCCGTGAGCTGTTTCGAGTCGTTTAAACCCTCCAAGTCCGTCGAAAGTCCGTCCCGGAGAAAGCTCGCTGGCAGCACAACCGCCGCTGCCACCACCGGACCTGCCAGCGGACCGCGCCCCGCTTCGTCCACACCGGCAATCCGCGTGACGCGGCAGAGCAGGCGGCGTTCGAACTCAAATCGGTCGACCGGGGCTTTCAACTGCTCGAGGGCAGTCAAGATTCCGCAGCGGGGTGCCGTGCCGTGTCTCGAGGCCCGCGCCCGGGCGGCTTCGGCCAGGCGTGGTCGAGGTCGCGCGTCGGGGCCCGGGCATCACTTCTTCGTATCCGCCGCAGCGTCCGCTGCCGGCACCTCGGCGGGTGCTGTCTCCGCCTCGGGTTCCTTCGCCGGGGCAGCCGCGGTGGCGCCGGCGGTGTGGTGTTCCTTCTCCTTGACCGCGATGGCGCCCTTGCCGATGCGCTTGCGCAGGTAAGTCAGTTTGGCTCGGCGGACGGAGCCTTCGCGTTCGACCTCGATCCGCTCGATCCGAGGGGAATGCGAGGGGAACACCCGCTCGACGCCTTCGCCGTAGCTGATGCGCCGGACGGTGAAGGTCTCGTTGATCCCGTGCCCGCGGCGTCCAATCACGACACCGGCAAACACCTGGATGCGTTCCCTGTCGCCCTCGACGACCTTGGTGTGGACGCGCACGCTGTCGCCGACTTCAAATCTCAGAGGGCGTTTGCGCAAATGAGCCGCCTCGATCTTGTCCAGTAATGCCTGATTCATAAATGGTCGTGCTATTGTTTTCTCTCTAGTCTCCCGGCTCGCTTCCCGGCGGGCCCATCAAATCGGGCCGCCGCTGCTGCGTCCTCTGCTGCGCCTGCTCAGCCCGCCAGAGGCTGATCCCGGCGTGGTGTCCGGACAACAACACGTCCGGCACCTTCCATCCCCTGAATTCCGCGGGCCGCGTGTACTGCGGATATTCGAGCCACCCCGCGCTGAACGACTCGTCCCGGGCACTCGAATCGTCTCCGAGCGCGCCCGGCAGGAGCCGCGTCACAACATCCACGATGACCATGGCCGGAAGCGCGCCATTGGTCAGCACGTAATCGCCAATCGACAGTTCGTCGTCCACCAGGTGCTCGCGCACTCGCTCGTCCACCCCCTCGTAGCTGCCGCAAATGAGCAGCAGATGGGGGAGAACAGCCAGTTCGCGGGCGATGGACTGGCGAAAGAGCCGTCCGGCCGGACAGAGCAGGATCACCCGCGTGTCGGGCTGGCGCAAATGTTCAACCGCTTCAAAGATCGGCTCGGGCTTCATCAGCATGCCCGGCCCGCCCCCAAACGGCTTGTCATCCACCGTTTTGTGGCGGTTGTGGGTAAAGTCGCGCAGGTTGTGTATCCGCAGATCCAACACGCCCTGCTCCCGAGCCCGACCCACGATGCTCTCGTCCAGGGGACCCGCAAACATCCCCGGAAACAGGGTCAGCACATCGATCTTCATACCGCCCCCGATCGCTGGCCTCAGACCCATCCCGCACCACCCGCCCGGTCAGGCCGGAATGGGATTAGTCTTTGGGCGGGACTTCCTCGACCAGTTCGAGGCTGCACCGCTGGCCCTGGCGGGCGCTTCCCACCTGGAGCAGGGCGCGCAGCGCATGAATGGTCGCACCCTGGCGTCCGATGATCTTCCCAACATCGGTCGGATGCAGGCGAAGTTCGTACACCGTGAAGCCATCCCGCTCCTGCGGCGTCACCGTGACGGCATCGGGGCGATCCGCCAAACCCTTGACCACGAATTCAAGCCAAGCCTGCATGAGACCTTCCCCGCTCAACCCTGGGGCGCCGGCGCGCTCTTCCGGGCCCGCTTGATGAAGCTGGCAACCGTCTCGGTCGGACGCGCCCCTTTGCTCAGCCAGTACTCGGCCCGCTCCAAGGCGAGCGTCACGTTGTTCTCCCGCTTCTGCGGCAGGTACGACCCGATTTCCTCGATGAAACGCCCGTCGCGCGGACTGCGCCCGTCGGCGACCACAATGCGGTAAGCCGGGGCGTTGGTCGTCCCGATCCGCTTCAAGCGAATTCTGACTGCCATAATATCGTGTATGATTCTTCGCCCGACCCCGCCCCGCAAATCGCGAGCGGACCCGGCGTCATCCGCATCGGCGGATTCAAAAGAGCGGGGAGCGTAGACTGCAACCCGCGCGGTTGGCAAGACTTGAATTTGCCCGAATTTGCTTCCGAAACGAACCCGGTTACGGTTCCTCGCCAAACGTGTGAAATAGCCTTGGCTGGCACGCATGGCAGCCTCTTTCGCTCACATCGGCTTCGCGGCGAGCACGACTGGTGAGAAATGCGGGCTAGCGCGACAGGCTCGACGTGAATCGGTAATCCCCGGATTCCACCGCCAGAATCGTTCGACCGTCTTCCTGACGCAACTGCCGCACCCCCTGGGCGGCTGCCAGCGGCTGACCGCTCTCGCGGATCGAGTCCGTGTTCAACGCCGGCAAAGACACCGTCGCAGTCGTGTTCCCAGGGATGCTGACCCGCAATTCGAAGGTGTCGGCGTCCCGACGCCATTCCGACCGGATCAGCCCGCGAATGCTGTGGTACTCGGCTTTCACCCAATGAATGGGTGTTTGTTCGGGATTGCTGCCGGGCGCCGGCGGGCGCGGGTGAATCACAATCCGGCTGTAACCCGGCCCCTCGGTGTTGATGCCGGCAAGGTTGCGGAAGGCCCATTCCATGACGGCGCCGAAGGCGTAATGGCTGAAGCTGTTCATCGCGGCATTCTGATTGCCGCTTGCACCGTTGAAGCCGTGTTCCTTGGTGTAGCTGTCCCAGCGCTCCCAGACGGTCGTAGCCCCGTTGACCACCTCGTAGCCCCAGGACGGGAACCGCCGGCTCTGGAACAGGCGCGCGGCCAGGTCGTCGTAGCCGCCCTCAGTCAGGGCCGGGAGCAGGTGCTTCGTCCCCAGAAAGCCCGTGGCCATGCGGTGCTCGTTCTTGGCGATCTTGTCGGCCAGGTGCGTCACAATCCCCGTGCCCCGAGTAACCGGGATGCCCGCCAGGCGGGCGGCTAACACATAGGCGGTTTGCGTGTCGACCTCGAGGGTGCCGTCCGGACGCAGGGAGTCGCTGGCGAATTGCGCGGCCAGCCGCTTGTGCAGATCGCGATAGGCCTGTGACTCGGCGGTCCGGCCAATCGCACCGGCCATCTCGGCCATCAACTGGGCGTCGTGGACGAAATAGGCGGCATCGATCATCTCGATCGGCGTTTCCTCGTTCACGTTGAGCCAGTCGCCCCACGTGTTGCCGTCCTTGCGCCCCCGCAGATCCGGCGCCCGTTGCTTGCGCCAGTCCATGAACCGCGTCATCGAGGCCCAATGACGTTCGATGACGCGCGTGTCGCCGTAGGCCATCCACATGGTCCAGGGGCAGATGATCCCCGCGTCGGTCCAGGCCGTTCCCCAGGTTTGTCCCGGAGCGCCATGGGCCATGGGGTAGGGGCAGTAATCGGGGTATGGACCGAAATCGCGCTGGGCCTCGTCGACGTCATCGAGCCATTTGGTGAAGAACGCGGCGACATCGGCGTTGAAACAGGCGGTGGCCGCATAGATTTGGGCGTCGCCCATCCAGCCGAGCCGCTCGTCGCGCTGGGGGCAGTCGGTGGGCATCTCGATGAAGTTGGCGCGCTGGGTCCATTGGGTGTTCTTCCAGAAACGCGTCATCACCTCGTCCGAACAGGCAAACTCGCCCGCCAGCGGCGTGTCGTTGTGCAGCACCAACCCGGTCACGGAGTCCAAACCGGGCGCCTCGGCCAACCCCCTCACCTCGACATACTGAAATCCATGATAGGTGAAGCGCGGCTGCCAGGTCTCGCCCCGCGGATCGCCCCGCAGCGTGTAGAAATCCGTCGCGCGGGCGCGGCGCAGGTTCTCGGTCATCAGCCGGCCATCCGCATGCAGCATCTCGCCGAATCGCAGCCGCACCGTCGCCCCGGCCGGCCCTTGGACGCCGATCCGGACAATGCCGGCAAAGTTCTGCCCGAAATCGAAGATGAACACACCGGGTTCCGGTTCGCTGCGGCGCAGGGCCGGCAACGCCTGCGTGACGCGGATGGGCGGTGCGGCGTAGAATTGGAGACGCGGCGGACGCTGGAACCCCAACTCGACCTCCCGATTGCCCAATGTGTCCGAAAACAGGGCCTTCGTGCTCCCGTTGTCCTCAGCCCGAATGGCCTGTTCCCAAGTCCAGGCCGAGGCGGCTGCCCCCCCGCCCGCCGCGGCCGGGCTGGCGGAGCACCAGCCGGCATCTTCCCGACGCGCATCGTACGCCTCGCCCATGATCAGGTCGGCTTCGCGAATCGGCCCATCGCCGCTCACCTGCCACGAGGCGTCGGTCCCGATCGTTTCGCGCGAGCCGTCGGCGTATTCGATTTCAAGTTGAGCCAGGAGTGCGGGCGTCTTCCCGTAAAAACAGCGGCCGGCTTTGTTCGGACCGTACCCCACCAGCAAGCCATACCCCACGTACCCCGCATACCAGCCGTCGGCGACAATGGCGCCGATGCGGTTGGGGCCGCGGCGGATCTGGGAAGTCACGTCATGGGTGCGATAGTGGACGCGGCGTCGGTAGTCGGCCCACCCGGGCTCGAAATACGCGTCGCCCACGCGCTGGCCGTTGAGATGATACTCGGCCAACCCGAGCGCTGAACCGTAAAGCGTCGCCCGCCGCACCTCGCGCTCGAGATTGAAGGCCCTTCGGTAATGCCGCGCCGGCGGCAGAAAAAGCCGGTCGCGCGCCGCGTGCAGGGGAGACGTGTCTTTGAAGGAGATCCAATGGGCCTGCCAGTCGGACCCTTCGAGCAAGCCCATGGTCCAGCGGGCCGGGCGGCTCCAATCGCCGGGCTTGCCCTCGGCGTCCCACACCTTGACCTTCCAGAAACAGGTCTGCCGCGAGGTCAGCGGTCGTCCGGCATAGACGAGGTTGACTGTTTCACTGCTCGCGACGCGCCCCGAGTCCCAGAGGTCCCCATCCTCGGCATCGAGTTTCTCGCTCGTGCTCGCAACCACAACGCGATACCCGGTCTGCTTCTGCCCGCGCGCCCCGGACGCGATCTGCCAGCTCAGCCGCGGCTGCCGAGCGTCCAGTCCCTGGGGATTGGACAAGAACTCCGTCCGCAGTGCGACAGGCTGGATGGCGGCCGTTTCGGCCCCATGCCCGGGAATCGACGACAGAAAGCAAACGCACACCGCCGCAAGTACGGCCAGGCTTCGAGCCCGCAGTAGTCCGCATTTGAGAGTTTTCGGCTTCGCCGCAGTCACAACTCGATGAACCATGCGGGCTAGTATGACACGGGCTGCCTCGACAGCCAAGCGGCGACTTGGTTGCGGCCTAAGGGTCTGTGCCTCTGCGTCCCTTTTGGGCGGAACCCCGCGCAGGTGATCTCAGATTTGAGATCTGAAATCTCAATTTGAACACGGGGCGCGGCGTGGATGAAGACGGTGGCGGAAGCGGTGCGTCACGCCGATCAGCAGGGCATCCTGCACCGTGATCCGTGAGGCGTGAACGGCGAAGCAAGCTTCGATCACCAACGAACATCAACCTTCTTCCACTTTTCTTGTTACTTCACGCGACACCCTGCGTAAACATATGGAGAGGGCAGGTGCCTTCGCGGACAAGACCGATATGAAGACCACATCTACCATACACATCCTGTTAGTTATCAGCGGCTTGGCGCTGGCGACGGCGCCGGGCCACGCGCAAGCAGACGGTCCCCTGCCCATTGTCTGGCAGGCGACTTACGGGCCGGGTATGATCGACGGTGTCGGATATGCCATACCTTACGACTTCGTCCAGACCGCTGACGGCGGTTTCCTGATTGCGGGTTTCGCGTATGGATCGACCAACGACATTCGCACGGTACCTATCTGCCCCAACATCTACAACTTCTGGGTCATCAAGATCGACGCCCAGGGCCACCGGCAATGGGACAAATCCTGTGGCGGTGAGCCCGCTTGGGGCCCCGGCTCGAGTGCCTCTCGGGTATTCCTCGCCCCCGACGGCGGGTTCATGCTCGCCGGCTATGTGACATCGGCAGCCGGTTGCTGTCAAACGGCGCCACTTCATGGGCTCGTCGATGCGTGGGCTGTGCGCTATGACCCAAACGCCAACAAGCTCTGGGACCAAACTTGTCTTCCGGACGGTCTTACCGCTCTTTGGGGGTGGGATTTCGAGCAAACCGCCGACGCCGGTTACCTGGGCTGCGGCCTCGGCGCCGTGTCGGGGGTGGCGGGCTGGTACGGCATCGTGAAATTCGACGCCCAAGGCCAACAGATGTGGACCAAGACGATCGGTTGCCTGACTAGTGGTCTCGCGGGAGGTCTGCGGATTCTGGAGACGGCGGACGGCGGTTTCATCGTCGCCGGCAGCTCGGGTGCCGAGCCGTGTGGTGACAAGACCAGCCCCTACTTCGGTGGTTACGACCCAGGCAATGGCTTTCTGGGATCGGACTTCTGGGTGGTCCAGTGCGACGCGCAGCAAAACAAGGTCTGGGACAAGTCCTATGGCGGTGCGGATGCCGATTTGGCCCTGGACATGCACCCGCTGGCGGATGGCGGGTTCATGGTCTTTGGCACTTCGGAGTCGCCGCCCGAAACCGACCCCACGAAGGGCACCAAGACCAGTCCCTCCTACGGCGATTGCGATTACTGGATGATCCGTATCGACGCCCAGGGCAACCAGCTCTGGGACCGGTCCTATGGCGGCGCCGGCGACGACGTCTGCACGTGCGCTGAGCCGATGCCCGATGGCGGCTGGCTGCTCTCCGGCAACTCCACTTCGGTCCCGAGTGGGAACAAGACCAGCCCCAGCTTCGGCTCGTCGGATATCTGGATCGTCCGGATCGACGACCAAGGCAACAAACTCTGGGAGCAGTCCTTCGGTGGCAGCGGGATCGAGGGAAAACAGTGGCGGCCGTTCGCCGCGCCGCAATTCGCGCGCGAACGGATCAAACACACGGCGGACGGCGGTTTCCTACTCACCGGGTGGTCTCAGTCACCCGTCAGCGGCCTGAAGACGGCGCCGCTCATCAGCCAGGGTGACTATTGGGTCCTTAAGCTCGGGCCCGAACCGCCCTCGTTGCGCGCCGAGGTCACGCCGGAAGGAAAGTTCCAGCTCTGCCTCATCGCACCGCCGGAGTTAAGTCACACCATCCAGGGCTCCGCCGATCTGGCCACGTGGACGGACCTCGACACGCGGCCGCCAAACGCCGCTGGCAAGGAGTATTGGACCGATCCGGACAAGCTCGCGCACCGCTTCTACCGGGCGGTGAGGAAGTGAACGGGAGACGACGGTCGGCACGCAGGAAGCCTGCGAACGGGTCCAAGCCAGCCGACGTCAATGCGGCCAAGCAATCGTGCCGAACCATGGCGTAGAGAAACGACAACAGGCAGTTCGCTCGGTCGCGGGGGGAACGGCGGCTGCGCATGGTGAAGCCAAACGCATCCCGTTGGTGCTTGAGCAGGAGCGTGAACACCGAGAAGGACTGCTCTGACAACACCAGCAAATTCAATCTGTTCTCTTGGAGATTTGAGATTTGAGATTGCCCAAAGAGGGCGCGGAGTTCCTCCACCGCCCGCTTGGTCAAGGCCCGCAGCTCGGGCGTGAACCCGACCTCACGTCGGCGTTTGCTGTCCGCATGGAAGACGGCGCTGCGTGGCACCGGGATTGGGAACATCTCATCGAGGCAGAGCGCCTGGGAGCAGAGTTGGGCTGAGCCGTTCTCCCACCGCCGCCGCCCCAGCTTGAACTCGACCGGCTTCAGGAATCTGAAATTTGAAATTTGAAATTCGAGATGGCCCGCCCGGGCTCGGCCTCGACGATGTCGCATTTGCCGTTGAGGCCCAGCCGCACCGAGAACACCGGCAGGGCGCGCAACAACGTGACGCCCTGCCTCACCTCCTACTGTAGGCGGTCTGACTGGTAATCTGGCGAAGGATCACGTCACCGCGCGTCACGGCGGCGAGCACGATTGCCGGCCGGACCTTGGCGCTGGTCAGGTCAGTGAACGGGAACGGCACAACGACAACGTCGCCGCTTACAAATCGCGCCATGCTTCGTCCTCCTCTGCGGTGCTCCAGTCGGCAGCCCAGGCAGTTTCCGCCAGCGGCAGCAGGTTTTCCGCTCCTTCGGCCTGCGCATTGAGGCGCGCTTTCAGGAAGACCACGAAGTCAAACAGCTCGCGCTGCACGCTCTCCGGGGCGGTCTTGATTTCCTCAATGAGGGTCTGTGTCGTGACGCTCATGGGACTACGAGAACTGAACGGGCGTGATTTCTAATCCCGAAACGAGCTCGCGGTAACGGGCGAATTTCGGAGCGCTGGCGCGGACAACTCTGCTGGTCAGCCCCCCTCCCACTGCCCGCTCCACGCCCCGGTGCGAACACCGGGGCGACCTCGCGGGTGCGAGAGGTGGGCGCGGGTGGCGCAGTTTCAATCCGCGCCCCGGTGCGAACACCGGGGCGACCCCACTCGATCGTGCGCCCGACGTAACTTGCGATGTTTCAATCCGCGCCCCGGTGCGAACACCGGGGCGACGCGCACAGCTCGCCGAACGCGCTCGCGATAAGTACGTTTCAATCCGCGCCCCGGTGCGAACACCGGGGCGACGGATCGCCGGCCTCGGCGACCACGACCTCGACCTGTTTCAATCCGCGCCCCGGTGCGAACACCGGGGCGACCCGTCCGGCAGGATCATCGCCGCCCACGATAGCCAGGTTTCAATCCGCGCCCCGGTGCGAACACCGGGGCGACTTGCGGCTCACAGCGAGAGTCTGACGGCTGACGTAGTTTCAATCCGCGCCCCGGTGCGAACACCGGGGCGACTCCCGCGGGAACCTATCTTTCACGCCCTCCAAAAGTTTCAATCCGCGCCCCGGTGCGAACACCGGGGCGACCGCCGCCCCACGCCGGCCCGGCTCGACACGTCCCAGTTTCAATCCGCGCCCCGGTGCGAACACCGGGGCGACTCATCCGTGGCTCACGCCTCTTTCCTCCTCTTGATGTTTCAATCCGCGCCCCGGTGCGAACACCGGGGCGACTGGCTGTGGTACTCACCACAGCCCAACCGTAGGGAACGTTTCAATCCGCGCCCCGGTGCGAACACCGGGGCGACCCGGTGAATGCGTACTGATGCTCACCAACCTGGAGTTTCAATCCGCGCCCCGGTGCGAACACCGGGGCGACTAGGGCTTAACGCTGCCGACCCAGGCGCTATGGGGTTTCAATCCGCGCCCCGGTGCGAACACCGGGGCGACCCCTCGAGACGACCGGCATCCGTTCTTCGAGATGTTTCAATCCGCGCCCCGGTGCGAACACCGGGGCGACATCCTGGTCGTGCTGGCGCCAAACGGCACGGGCAAGTTTCAATCCGCGCCCCGGTGCGAACACCGGGGCGACTGGTGGTCCGCTGGAGGATCGGCGCGATTCGGCCCGTTTCAATCCGCGCCCCGGTGCGAACACCGGGGCGACCGCAAAGGGCGAACGCCCGAACCTGCTCCCGGATGTTTCAATCCGCGCCCCGGTGCGAACACCGGGGCGACGCATGAATCCTCCGTAGGCATTGCCATGCGGCGAAGTTTCAATCCGCGCCCCGGTGCGAACACCGGGGCGACTGCAGCGTCCACGAACACCGCCGGCTGGCTCACGTTTCAATCCGCGCCCCGGTGCGAACACCGGGGCGACATCGCCGCGCGCCCCTCATCGCTCCATTCGACTCGGTTTCAATCCGCGCCCCGGTGCGAACACCGGGGCGACGGGCGGCCTGCATGGTGTGCGCGCCTTTCGGGTCGTTTCAATCCGCGCCCCGGTGCGAACACCGGGGCGACTCGCAAAAACAGCTTGACGTCTGCATGTATCGTAGTTTCAATCCGCGCCCCGGTGCGAACACCGGGGCGACCAATCCGCGCCGAAAAGTTGGCGAAAGAATCCTTGTTTCAATCCGCGCCCCGGTGCGAACACCGGGGCGACTGATCCGCATTGCGCGGATCAAGCTGCCCTTATAGTTTCAATCCGCGCCCCGGTGCGAACACCGGGGCGACAAGGAACCACCCCGATGGAAATCAAATCCTCATGGTTTCAATCCGCGCCCCGGTGCGAACACCGGGGCGACTGCCGCCGTCGTACTCGGGCCCCTCATCCTCAGAGTTTCAATCCGCGCCCCGGTGCGAACACCGGGGCGACCCGCTGGACGGCGACGTTGCGGACCAGCAACCGGATAGTTTCAATCCGCGCCCCGGTGCGAACACCGGGGCGACGGGCGGCGATAGTGGCGCATTTCACGCCGCGGTTTGTTTCAATCCGCGCCCCGGTGCGAACACCGGGGCGACCCCATGCCCGCCCGATTGCCGCCAAGTAGTCAAGAGTTTCAATCCGCGCCCCGGTGCGAACACCGGGGCGACTGCTTTGGACCTTGGACCGCGATGCGCTAACGCTGTTTCAATCCGCGCCCCGGTGCGAACACCGGGGCGACGCGAAAGCTAGGATTCTTGGCGAGGGGCGCAAGGTGTTTCAATCCGCGCCCCGGTGCGAACACCGGGGCGACCAAGCGGCTTGCATGGTGCAGTTCACTTGATGCGGTTTCAATCCGCGCCCCGGTGCGAACACCGGGGCGACCGCCGCCCGACGCCGGCCCGGCTCGACACGTCCCAGTTTCAATCCGCGCCCCGGTGCGAACACCGGGGCGACATGTCCCCCGCCGCAAACGTCGATGCTGTCGTAAGGTTTCAATCCGCGCCCCGGTGCGAACACCGGGGCGACCCGCGTTAGTCGTGACAGCGACCGCAGTCGCATCAGTTTCAATCCGCGCCCCGGTGCGAACACCGGGGCGACCTCAAAGCACTCAATGAAGCAAACCCGAGCATCCCGTTTCAATCCGCGCCCCGGTGCGAACACCGGGGCGACGCGTTGATGTCGCGAGCATCCCGAATGTCGTTCAGTTTCAATCCGCGCCCCGGTGCGAACACCGGGGCGACCGTGCCGCTCTGCGGGCCAGCAGGCCCTCGGCGTCGTTTCAATCCGCGCCCCGGTGCGAACACCGGGGCGACCGGCTTTTCCCCACAACAAGCAGCTCCGATAGGAGTTTCAATCCGCGCCCCGGTGCGAACACCGGGGCGACTGGAATAGGTGCATCCATCTCGCAGCATTATGTTGTTTCAATCCGCGCCCCGGTGCGAACACCGGGGCGACTTCCTCGTCGTGCTGTTCGGTTGTGGGTGCCTTCGTTTCAATCCGCGCCCCGGTGCGAACACCGGGGCGACACGCACCGCCCACCGACTCCCCGTCCCTCACCTCGTTTCAATCCGCGCCCCGGTGCGAACACCGGGGCGACTGCTCATGCGGATCATCAAGGACCTGGTCAATGAGTTTCAATCCGCGCCCCGGTGCGAACACCGGGGCGACTGAATACGGTTCGAGGGTCGGACCTGAGGGTCGAGTTTCAATCCGCGCCCCGGTGCGAACACCGGGGCGACTCCAGGCGGCGGTCGCAGGGAGCGCGGGGAGCTGGTTTCAATCCGCGCCCCGGTGCGAACACCGGGGCGACGTCCAGAGCCAACCGAAGATGAACTCGACCACTTTGTTTCAATCCGCGCCCCGGTGCGAACACCGGGGCGACACACGGCCCCAGAGTCTCCAGTAATACGAGGCTTGTTTCAATCCGCGCCCCGGTGCGAACACCGGGGCGACGTCTTCGCCTGCCTGGCCCAGACCGGAGTCGGTAAGTTTCAATCCGCGCCCCGGTGCGAACACCGGGGCGACCAAAGACCTAGTCGGCAAGGCTGCCCGATACCAGGTTTCAATCCGCGCCCCGGTGCGAACACCGGGGCGACTGCGCGGCATACTCAGCCGCCGCCGACCCTCGAAGGTTTCAATCCGCGCCCCGGTGCGAACACCGGGGCGACGTCGTGACCGTCACGCCCGACGGCAGATCGAGCGGTTTCAATCCGCGCCCCGGTGCGAACACCGGGGCGACTTTCGCGAAAAACTCAAGTATGGCCACGACTTCAAGTTTCAATCCGCGCCCCGGTGCGAACACCGGGGCGACGCATGTGATGGTCACCGTGCGGGACGTCGAAAAGGTTTCAATCCGCGCCCCGGTGCGAACACCGGGGCGACTCGACGCGCTTCAGCTTCTTCGCGTCGAACTGGCAGTTTCAATCCGCGCCCCGGTGCGAACACCGGGGCGACACCAACGATTTAGGCCTGCCTTAGATCTGGAGTAGTTTCAATCCGCGCCCCGGTGCGAACACCGGGGCGACTGCGCAGGGGGCTGTCGAGGCCTCGAGCGCTGCGGTTTCAATCCGCGCCCCGGTGCGAACACCGGGGCGACTCGTTGCCGTCCACCAAAACGCGCATCAGCGCGGTGTTTCAATCCGCGCCCCGGTGCGAACACCGGGGCGACCACTGGCTCGCTGTGATCCAGCCGCGACGCGAGTGGTTTCAATCCGCGCCCCGGTGCGAACACCGGGGCGACCTCGGGCGTGCCGACCTCAGCCTGGTCGTGGCGGGTTTCAATCCGCGCCCCGGTGCGAACACCGGGGCGACTGGATAAGTTCGTCACGCTGGACAGATTGTAATCGGTTTCAATCCGCGCCCCGGTGCGAACACCGGGGCGACAAAGCAATGGTAAACGTACCGGCAGTGTGAGAAGTGTTTCAATCCGCGCCCCGGTGCGAACACCGGGGCGACCAATCCCTCTATATACGCGCTACACAATTGCGTTGTTTCAATCCGCGCCCCGGTGCGAACACCGGGGCGACCTTACCTCCTCCTCCCGCTGCCAGCCGGCCCCCAGGTTTCAATCCGCGCCCCGGTGCGAACACCGGGGCGACCCGTCACCACGCCCTCGATTGTGTCGCTCGACTCGTTTCAATCCGCGCCCCGGTGCGAACACCGGGGCGACGACAGATCATCGCTTGTTCTACTCTACAGTTACGGTTTCAATCCGCGCCCCGGTGCGAACACCGGGGCGACGTTATCACCGCCTATAGGGAAGGCAACTCGATCTAGTTTCAATCCGCGCCCCGGTGCGAACACCGGGGCGACGCACACCAGCCCGGCGAGATGCCTACATGTTCGAGTTTCAATCCGCGCCCCGGTGCGAACACCGGGGCGACTACAGCACTTGCGGACGATCTGAGGATCACGGCTGTTTCAATCCGCGCCCCGGTGCGAACACCGGGGCGACATATTGATGACTGTAGTCCCACTACCTGTTACGCTAGTTTCAATCCGCGCCCCGGTGCGAACACCGGGGCGACTCCGCGCTCGGTGATTTTGCCCGCGAATCCGTTGCGTTTCAATCCGCGCCCCGGTGCGAACACCGGGGCGACCGGACCGCTTGCACCTATCTACGTGCAAGCGGCAGTTTCAATCCGCGCCCCGGTGCGAACACCGGGGCGACGTCCGTCGAGGTTGCGTCAATAGTTACACTGCCTGTTTCAATCCGCGCCCCGGTGCGAACACCGGGGCGACCGCTGCTAGCCGCGAGCCCGTCCACGTACGCCGTGTTTCAATCCGCGCCCCGGTGCGAACACCGGGGCGACTTCCCTCGGAGTCTGTTAATACGAGCGACCCAGTTGTTTCAATCCGCGCCCCGGTGCGAACACCGGGGCGACTCGTTGAGCACGTCATCCCCGGCCAGTTTGGGCCAGTTTCAATCCGCGCCCCGGTGCGAACACCGGGGCGACCAGCCACTCGATTTTCGATTCGCGTTCCCTGTTCGGTTTCAATCCGCGCCCCGGTGCGAACACCGGGGCGACACCACCGCCGCCGGGGTCCCCAACGATCATCGAGGTTTCAATCCGCGCCCCGGTGCGAACACCGGGGCGACCGGTCACAGTGTTCCCTTGTTGGATATGCGCCGGGTTTCAATCCGCGCCCCGGTGCGAACACCGGGGCGACTGAACCGTTACACTTGGTGACTACTTACCAAGCGGGTTTCAATCCGCGCCCCGGTGCGAACACCGGGGCGACCCCGCACACCGCGCGAACGCCGGGACACACGATGTTTCAATCCGCGCCCCGGTGCGAACACCGGGGCGACAAGCCAACTCCAATGATTCACCCAAAGCCACACGGGTTTCAATCCGCGCCCCGGTGCGAACACCGGGGCGACTTCGCCGGACAGCCGCGTCATTTCATGCGGCGCGGTTTCAATCCGCGCCCCGGTGCGAACACCGGGGCGACACCCGCACGCCCACAAGCGCCGCCCGACGTGCCCGTTTCAATCCGCGCCCCGGTGCGAACACCGGGGCGACCTCGGTCGGCCCTTCCGGTTCGACCGCAAGACGTTACTAACCCACTTTCGCGAACTTGCCAATCCACATCCGTCCGACCGAGGTTGACATGTCAAAGAACTGGCGGGGCGGATGTGTTTTGCTGGGTTTTTGGCCCGGCGCGAAACATCGGTGGTCAAGCCGACGCTTGGGGTTCGCGGAGACGTGTTCACAAGATCAGTGGTTCGGTCAGATCCACGGGCTTGGCTACCCCGTGATGTTCTGTACGGTTGGCGGCGGCGGCGTCCAGAAAGTAGAAGCGCAGGGAGTCTTCCTCCTCCTTGTACTCGCGCAGCAGGCGATCGCGCAGGCTCACCCATTCTTTCTGGCCCACCTGGCATTCGAAGACGGATTTCTGGACACGCGTGCCATAGTCCTCGCACGCTCGTGCAACGCGCCGCAATCGACGGCGTCCAGCCGCTTCCACAGTCGAGACGTCGTAGGTGACCAGGATCAGCATGGCGCGTGGATTGAGTTGAGTCCGGATGGTGACTGCCGCTGCACTGGTTTCCCGCTATTTTGGCACGAGCGGCATGTAGTCGGGCAGGTCGCCCCGCAGATGGCGGGCCAGGATTCGGGCCTGGACAAACGGCATTTGGGCCACCCGGAGGTTCTGTCCAAGCAACGGGTGGTTGAGGCTTTCCTGCTTTCGCTCCTGGTAGGCCTTGATCACTCGCTTCCGCCCGGCCTCCGTGAATTCGACCGCGCCGCCTTCACGGACCACAAAGTCCCCCGGATCGACCTGCTGCCGGTTGATCAGGGTGACTGCCAGGCGGTCGGCCAGCCATGGACGGAACTCCTCCATGAGGTCCAGCGCCAGCGACGGCCGGTTGGGGCGATCCGCATGCAGGAAGCCCACGAACGGGTCCAGGCCAACCGATGTCAATGCGGCCACGCAATCGTGCCGGACCAGGGCGTAGAGGAACGACAGCAGGCAGTTCACGCGGTCGCGGGGCGGACGGCGGCTGCGCGTGGTGAAGGCAAACGCGTCCCGTTGTTGCTTGAGCAGGAACGTGAACACGGAGAAGTACTGCTGTGATCCCATCCCCTCCGCGCCCCGTATGGTGTCGAGCGGGCTTGTGGCCGGCGAAAGGGCTCCCAGGTACTGGAGTTGGCGGGCGAGCCCATCGACCACCTCCTGCAAGCGGGCCTGCTCGCCCTCGCTCCCGGTTTCGCGTCCCGCGCGCAGGAGGCTGTTGCGGGAGTTCTGCAGCTTGCCGCCCACGATCTGCCGGGCGATCGCCGCGCTCTTCGCCGGGTCGTCCGCCGCCCGGAACTGCGTCCGGCGCAGGGTCACGCTGGTATCGGCCACCCCGGTCAGCCGGGCCTGAAAATGGCCGTGATCGCTCAGGAAGTTCACTCCGACCCCGTGGTCCCAGCACAGGTCCAGCGCCGGCGGACTGACCGTGCTGGCGCCGAACACACACACCGACTCGAGATGATGGATTGGGATCGAGAGCTTCCGCCAGTCGGCCGCCTTCTCACGCGACCGCTCCTCCTCGGGCAGATCCGACGGGTAGACCGGCACTTCGGCGATCAGCGTCAGATGATCGCGGCTCAGGTAGCTGCCGCGCGTGATGAGATAGAGGGTGTTCTGCTGGATGTCGGCCATGAGATTCAGGTCTGGAACAAAGCCCGACTGGCCTGCGCCAGCGTGGCGGGTTGCGACGTGACTTGCGGGAGGCAGACTTCGTAGAGGGAGCATTCCTGACAGGCGGACTTGAAGACGGCGGGCGGCAATGACCGCTCGGGTCCTGCGGAGAGCAGGGCGTGGAGTTCCCTGGTCGCTTCCTCGGTGAGTCTCCGAAGTCCCGGCGTGAATTCGACCTCGCGGCGGCGTTTGCTGTCGGCATGGAAGACGGCGCCGCGCGGCACCGGGATTCCGAACATCTCCTCGAGGCAGAGCGCCTGGGCGCAGAGCTGGGCGTCGTCGTTCTCCCATCGCCGCCGCCTCCCCAGCTTGAACTCGACCGGCTTCAGGAATCTGAAATTTGAAATTTGAGATTTGAAATTCGAGATGGCCCGCGCGGGCTCGGCCTCCACGATGTCGCATTTGCCGTTGAGGCCCAGCCGCACCGAGAACACCGGCAGGGCGCGCAACAACGTCACGCCCTGCCTCACCTCGTAGCCGCGCAGGTCCGTGTGCTCGTGCACGATGTCGCCGCGCAGCGTGTGCTCGTTGGACTCGAAGATGCCCTCGACGTGGATCAGGGCGGCACGCCGAGGGCAGAACAGGTAGTGGTTAAGGGCGGAGAGCGGGATCATCTCCCGCTCCCTCCCGATTGTAGAGCCGGCTTGTGGCACGCCGGACACGTCAGCCTTGATTGGGGCCGAGGGATCGCCCTTCATGCCGCAGGTTCAACTTGATGCCCTTGGGGAGGTTGGTTTCAGTCCACTCGCACTTCACATCGTAGTCGGCAAAGCACTCGGGGAAGGTCTTGCCGTCCTTCAGCGCGATCTTGACGCCCTCAATGAGCTTGTGGGCGTGGTGGCAGCCGAGGCGGGCCTCCCGGCGATTCTGCTCGGCGTTGTTTGGGTGTTGGGTGCCGCAATGCTCGAAGTCGTAGAGGCCGCGCACGATCATCTCGCCTCGGGCGGCGGAACGGTCGTGCTCGAACATGTTTAGCAGCGCCTGAAACAGATGCTCGAGATCGGCATCGGTGAAGCCCGTGCGTTCGGCAAAGGCGGGCGAGACGTAGCCTTTGGCCGCGTAGAGGGCGTACGGGACGATGTGTTTGTTGCCCATGGTACGATTGCGTCCGCTGCCGGGTTGTTGGGCTTCCGCATCCTCGACTTCCTTCTTCTCCTGCGCGTTTGTGACGGCACAGCGAGTAATCGAGACTTCGAGGGGCGTGATTGGGTGGAAGGACTGCCCAAAGGTGAACTGAACCGGCCCCCGCACTTGGCCGTAGGCGGAGCCTTTGAAGACTTTGTTCTTCGTAGAGAGCACGGCACCAAAGGCGCGTAGGTCGTAGTAACGCCGGCAAAGCCACTCAAGCGCCTCTCGCTCCCATTCGTCACGGTTCTCCTCCGGGTTGGCGCGCTGGTTGGCGTGAGGCTCGGCTTCGTCAATCAACTCATTCAAGACCGCGCCCTGCTGAATGAAAATGCGGTAGTCGTGTCCGTCTTCAGCCGCTGGCGCGAAGTGCGTGAAGTAATTGCGCACTTTGCGTTTCAGGCAAACATCGGAAACAATGCCTCGATTCGTATTTGGGTCCAGACGGGGCATGTTGCCCATGTCCGGATCGCCGTTGGGGTTGCCATTTGTGACTTCGAACAAGAGCAGGAAGTCGTGGCGGTTTATCAGGTCTGTGTTCATGGATTTCGTGTGTTTTTGGTTTTGGTTAAACTTGGTTGTCCGCGAAAAGTTCTTCCTCCGGGGCCTCCTCCTCGGCGGCAGGTTTGCCCGCCGCAAGCTGCTTTTCCTTCCAAAGCCGGACGGCTTCAGCGCGAGCGGCCTCCTGCTGGTAAAAACCCAAGGCAAAACGCGCCTGTTCGACCAGCGTGAAGACACGCGGCATTTGCGGAGGCTGGCACGGCTTGGGCGGCGCGAACTGCGAGCAAATGCCCGTGATGCTCTCCTTGATTCGATGAGCAGCTCTCTGGCCCTTCTCGCCTTTCTGCCGCAGCTTCTTCAAGTGGTGCTGGTGCAAGCGCCAGAGGATGGAGAACGCGGCGCTTGGGTTGGTTGAAGCGGAGCCGTAGTATCGCTCCGCGATACTCGCCCCTTGGAGCTTCCCGTCGTGGGCGGAACGCTGGAGGCTGTTGAGAACCGAGAGCAGACATCCGCAGTTGTAGGCGGTGTCGTCGGTCTTGGCTGGGAGTTTTGCCTGAATTTGCATGTTTTGTTCGTTTCGGTTTCGGTGGTGGCGGTTGACGATGAGCCGGAGCAGGGCAAAGCGCGATTGGTCGTACAGCGCCTTCGTTCCGGTCTTGGCGATGTTGGCCTGGAGCCGTTCCAACAGCGGCTTCAGGAGAGTGATGGAGGGCGCGCTTCCGCTCAGCGCGGCACGATAAAGGGAGGCCATCAGGTCAGGTTTCAACTTGTCCTCGTCGAAACGCCCCCGACTGTCCGGGCGCAAAGTCGCATGCGCCAGTCGGCGAACGGACAGCGGTGCGCGGTCGTCGTCGTCTTCCACGTTGCCCCAATTGATGGGCTGGATCTCCATGTCGCCGAACCACGCTTTGAAATTGACGACGGCTTCACCGAGGCTGACTTGGAGCCAGTCCTTCACAACAATGCGCGGGCCTGCAGCCGTAAGCGTCACGACATTGAACTTCTCGGTGTCCGGCGGAGGCTTTTCCAGCCCGCTCCACGGCGACGTCATGAACCGCCGGATCGTCAACGTGTCAGGCCTGCGCAGGAGTTGAGCGAAAAGGCCGGACGCTTTTTCGGTTTCCGCTGCCCAGAAGCAAAGCCAGGCCGGGCCAAGCGCCAACCAATGATCGTCGTGAGAGGAAAGATGCTGCAACGCGAGCAAGTAGCCTTTCGAAGCGCGTATCGAGCAGGGTGACAGGTAGCCAGGATTCTTGTCCCGGCCGCCCCCTGGTTCCTCGCCGGCCTCCTCAATCGCTGCCTTTTGGAGCCCGTAGGACCAGAAAGCTGCTTTGTCTGCTCCGACGATCCCGGCACCAGTCCCTTTCGCCGGCTTCGGAAGCCCGGTCACCATTGGGGTATGCGTGCGGGCGATTGGAACTCCGGTTTCACCAGTGATGAGGCACACGCCCATTTGAGCCGCTTCCTCCGCCTGAGTCATCTCTTTGCCGTGAACCTGTCGCCAGTATTGGCAAACTGCCTCGTCGTCAATCAGGATGCCGCCGACATCAAATGTGAACAGGTCATTCCCCAGCCGGACTTCGTCATCGCTGGCGCGACGTATTATCCACTTTGGTGAGCCGCTGGAGTCCAGACGAAGAAAACTCGGCTGAGCACCAGCGAGGCTCTCGCGAAACCGAAGCAGCGCGTGGAACGTAGGCTTCCCGGTGACAGCATGGGCTTCCTTGATTTGCCGCCAGAAGTCCTCGTGCTTGGCGCGAAGGTTCGTGATGGCGCGTGGCTTTAACTCCTGATCGGGTTTGGTATTGAGCCCGAATATCGCCCCGATGTCGTCAACGAGGAAGTCAGCCACTTGGCCACTGCCGGTCGCGCGGCTGGTTTTGGGCACATCGTATTCCTTTCCTTTGTTGCGCTCGCTTCCTTGGGTTTCGCGCGGCCCAACACCGAGCAGCTTGCCCTCTTCATCCAATTCGATGATCCAGCGGACAGGCGTTTTCCGTTTGAAGGCGAGGTGGTCCAAGAGCCGGCGTGACTCGGCGAAGTCGTAAAGGAGTTTCAGCAGCATGGTCAGTTTCCTCCGGGGGTTGAAGTCAGGATTCTAACGCGGTCTGGATGGCAATCGAGTTTGGACTTCTCGATGCGGGCGCGGAAAAAGGCGGGCTGGGGCTGGATGAGTCTGCCTCTCCAGCGCGGGACTTCGGCGGGCTTCTTGGGGCGACGAGCCTTTGAGGAATGTGAGTCTGGTGATTGCAGACTTGAGATCTCTCCGTCGCGCAGCCAGCGGAAGCCCGCTTCGCGCTCGCGGTGGTCAAAGACGTCATAGAGCATGAGGCCGAGGTCCTCGTTGAATTGCTCCGGGGCCTGGCCGTTTTCGGCGGCCCGGCGGGCGAGCGTGCCATCGGGTTCGCCTTCGACCCACTCGAAGTCCGCCGCGAATTCGCGAACGCCGAGTGCCGGTCGATGGAAACACTTTCCCTGGCGGGCGCGGCGCTCGATTTCGTCGAGGTACTTCTGCAGGCGATCTTCGGGGCGGCCCGCCAGTGGCGTCGTGCGCACTTCGGCTGTGATGAGGTATTCCACGTCTTGTAGGGCGAGCATGTTACGCTGGGTACCGTCGTCCGCCCCACCGCCTGCTTGAATAGGCGTGGTCTTTTGCGGCTCGCGCATCCAGGTGCGGGCGCTGTCGAGGCTGATGACTTTGATGACCTCGTTCCGCCGGAAGGAGAACCACCGGCCCTTCTTGACGACGCGGACGGCGTCGATGAGGTAGAACATCTGCGGCTCCCAGAAGACGGCTTCGAGGACACCGCGCGCGGCGGAGGGCGTTATCACTGGATAGCTGACGCGCTCGACTTTCATCTCGGGGCGGGTAAAGCAGGCGAAGTCGCCCCAGACACGGAGGGTGATGAGGTTTGGTTTCATGCGAGGAATTCGTCCAGCGGGCGGTCCTCAATCACCAAGCCTAGGTCGGGGTGATAGTAGCCGGCGTCGAGGACGTAGAGTTCGAGGTTGGGAAGGAGTTCTTTGATGGCGTGAAGGCTCTGGAGCGTGGCGAAGTTCCTCGCGCGGACGTTGACCATGAAGCCCTGCAGGCGGCGCAAGTCGTCGCGGGTGAAACGTGGCTGGTCGGAGTCGGGGTCACGGCTGCGAATCTCCTCGACGAACGGCGCAGCATAGGGCTTGCCGTGGCTGTCGCGCGCGATGATGACCGGCGTGCCTTCGTCTTGAATGACCCTGGCTTTGCGGGCAACTTCGCGGAAGCGGAGTTGGGCGCGGTCCTCCTGAATGGTGGATTCTTTCCTTCCGTTCCGTTTCCGGGCGTAGTCAAGGTTCAGGTCGCTGTAAAGCTGCTGAAAGTAATCCGCAAAGAGCGCCGGATCAGTGGCGAGACGGGAAGTGGCGTCACCCAGCGATTGGAGCGTTTTGTTTGTGTGACCCGTGGCCGTCTCGTAAAGGTCACCGGGTAGTTTGTTGTCGGCCGGACGGAAGACATGCATCTGGCCGGCCGCAAGCCGTCCTTCCCGGTTGCAGCGACCAGCGACTTGCACGATGGAATCCAGCGGTCCGAGCGCCCGCCAGACGACGGGGAAATCGACGTCGACGCCAGCTTCGATCAATTGGGTGGAAATGACGCGGCAGTTTTCATGGTTCTCTGGATTGAGCCGTCGGCGGATGTCTTTGATGAGGTCGAGCCGGTGCTGCGGGCATAAAGCTGCGGACAGGTGAATCGGCTCTTGCGTCCCGGTGCGCCGGCCGAGCTCTTCCCACAACTCCTTGGCGTGCCGCGTGAGGTTGACAACGCAGAGAACTTGCGGCTCGGTGCTGAGGCGCTCCGCAAGCGCCGGCCAGTCCATCGCCTCGCCATCGGAAGGCATGTGATAGTCCACGCGTCGCAATTGCTGGAACAGCTCCGGCGGATCGGGCGCGATTTCCTGCAACTCGTTCGGCGCGAAGAAGTCCGCTGGGAGCGAACCGCCGCGGCGGAAAGCCGGCTGCGTCGCGGAGCAAAACACGAAGCTCACGCCGTAGTTCTTCTGCAATTCCCGAAAGACACTGAACGACGGAGCAAGCAGGTGTGCTGGCAAGGTCTGCACTTCATCGAAAATCACCACGGAGCGAGGGATGCGGTGAAGCTTGCGGCAGCGGGAGGGCGAGGCGGCAAAGAGCGATTCAAGGAATTGAACTGAGGTCGTGACGATGACCGGCGCGTCCCAGTTTTCCGAAATCAACTCCAGGCGCGACTTCTCCTCCTCGCTCCGGTCTTCCGCCGGACGGACGCCAGAGTGGTTTTCAAGAACCACGTCTTCGCCCAGAATGCGTCGATACTCCGCCGCGTTTTGCTCGATAATGGAAAGGTAAGGAATCACAACGATCACGCGACGCAGACCGTGCGCCTTCGCGTGCGCCAACGCGAACGCCATCGAGGCCAGTGTCTTGCCCCCACCCGTTGGGACGGTGAGCGAGAAGAAGCCCTGGGCCCGGTCGGCCCGCGCAAGGCAGGTGTCAAACACACGGTTGCGCAGCGTCTTCAATGGGCTGTCGGGATTGGCGATGTTCTTTTGTTGGCGCTCTGCCAAGACGCTTGCGAGCAGGCGCTCTGCCTGCAAGAGCTGTTCTGGCGCTGGCTTCGCCGGCCATGTCGCGGTATCAAGCCTGTCCGCGTCAACCACACACGCGAACAGGAGGCGAGAGTAGAAGTCGGTGGCGAGTGCATCTCGAACATACGGAGGCGGGCTGGGCGGATCAGACAGGCTCGCCAGGGCCTTCCCCGGCGAGGCTTGAACCTCACTCTTTAGCAGGGGGAGCACACCGGAAGCGGTCTCAAGCGGTCGGAGTTTCGGGCTGCGGACAAGCTCCTGCAGGTCGGCCAAATCGTGCAGCCCCGCGTGATGCCCCGCCACGGCGAAGGCCATTCCCGCCAGTTTGTTTTCGCTTGCAGCGCGGTCGAACGCCCAAGCCGCGCCGAAGACGGCATGCTGTGTGTCGGCACTGCTGCCACGCTCGCCTCGGAGGTAGGCTTGGAATTCGGTGCGGTATTTTCCCAAGTCATGCAGTAGTCCAGCGAGTTCCGCTTCGTTTTCCAGTTCTGGACCCAGAAAGCTCCCGAAGCCCTTGGCCAGTTCTGACACGGCCTGCAGATGGTCCTTGAGCAATTGCCAGTGGCTTTGATCCTTCAACCGCCTGCCGTGTTCGTCCTCCGCCGTGTGCGCGTAGTACTTCATGTCGGAGGCGAGAGGGTAGGGGCTCATGGCAGCATTGCGGTGATTTCAACATGGGCAAGCGTCATTGGCAAGCGGCGGAACCGGCGGAGCGGTTCGTCGGTCTCTGCACGCAATCGTCGAAATCGCTCGCAAGCTCCGAGCGAATTCGGCGCCATTTTCGGCATTCGACTTCCGTTCATCGCCCGCCATCCTACTGCAGGGGGTCTGACATCTGCTGACACCCCCCCAAAAAAAGTTTCGGGAGATTTATGCAGTGGCTGTTAGCCCGCATTTCTCACCAGCTTTTGATGTCATCCGACCGGTGACCGTCACATTTCACCTGAAATGCGGGCTCATCCGAAACCCGCGCCCCAAACCGATGGACCCAATCTCGACCACACTGTGTCCGCGTGCCCGGGTCACCCAAGCGGCTGGGGCGCGTCCCGGCGTTGCTGAACCGATGAGCCGATTCTCCTTGCTGGGCGCGGGTTTCATAGACCCGGAAATCTCACCCGCGGACCGTCAGGAATGCCGCGACCGCCCCACTGGTGAGATTTCCGGGTTAGGGGACCAACCGGACGCGGTAATACGCAGTGGTCTCGGTCAGGGGCGTCAGATCGGTGATGGTCAGAGCTTCGCCGGTCGCTTCGGTCGGCGGACCGACGGCGACCCAGGCGGGCGGCCGGAGCGACTCGGTTCGCTCCAACTGGTAGCGCTTGCCCGCAATTGTCCGCACCCACGCTTGAGGATGGCCGGCGACACGGTCGAGACTCTCAATGCGCAAGACGCTGCCGGCTTCGGTCGGATTGGTGCCTGCACTGTATTCGTCGCGGTTCATCGCCCCGTCGCGATCCAGATCCGCGCTTGCGTCGGCGGCGGCCAAGGCGTCCAGACCGTGGACGGCCTCCCAATCGTCGGGCAGCCCATCGCGATCGAAGTCCGTGCCCGCCGTCGGCGCCGCGAGGCGGCTGCGCCAGAGCAGGATGCGGTCCTGATTCGCCAGCGCCAGACCGTCCGGTCCCCAGCGCACGAGTTTGAGCGGCACACCCGCATTGACGGCGAGCGGTTCGGTCGCGGCAGTGCTGAACTCCCGGTCGTCCGCCGGCAGGATCGTCACTGTCGTCCCATAGCCGGTGGCGAACAGAATCCGGCCGGTGCCGGCGTCCAGGGCCATCGGGTACCCGCCGACCCCGGGGATCACCCCCAACTCAGCGCCAGTCCCCGCATCCACGACTGTGCCGCTGTTGAGCACGATTCGATCCGTGTGAAACAGGAATTCGGACACCGGCGGAAAGACCGTCGTGCCAAGCGTTCCGGACGAGCTCACACCCGAGGCGGTCATCGTCAGCCGTACGATGCGCCCTCCTTGCCTGGTGTCGAATCCGAACAGTTGGGTGTCGTTTGTGCCGACGACCAGGCGGCTCAACGAGGGGGACGAAGGCGTGGCGGCGCCGCGCAGGACGCCGTTTTCATAAAGTGCCACCCCGTGATGCCCCGCGTGGTCGGTGCCCGTTCCGCGTTTCCGGGCGACCACGACTGACTCGGGGCGTCCGGCCGGCACCAACATGTCTTCCGGCACGACCGGGTAAATGCCCGCCATGCCGAAGCCGAAACGCTGATCCTCGATCAGTTCGGGCAGACGCAGGCGCACCACCTGCCACGTGTCATCGAGCGCCACGTAGAGACACGAGCCGTCGTCCGCCACTGCCAGCCGCCATGGATCGCCCCCGAGCGGAGCCGAGGCGGTCATCGTGCAGTTGCTCGGGTCGAGCCGCACGACGCACCCGGCCCATTGCGTGGCGTAGGCGCTGACGGACGCATAGAGACAACGCGTGGCGCCGTTGTACACCAGGTCATTCGCCTTCAACGGGTAGCTCACCAGGCCGCCCGGGGCCGGCACGTCGACGAATCCGGGCGTTGCCGCCACTTCGAGGTCCAAGGTCAGGTAATTGTCGATCGGCGTGCTCTCGATCCGGGTTGACCTCAGCGCCGCGCTGCCCGTGAAGGGACCGACCGCGCCCGGCGTCGCGCACACTTCGATTGTCGCCAGACTGCCCGCCGCAAGTTCGGTCATCCGCCACGTCACCACATTGCTGGCGACCAAAACGCTCCCACTCGATGCGGTCGCCGTCACGTTGCTGAACGCGGCGGACCAACGCACTTGCAGAGTGGGCAGGGGCACGCCCGCCGCACCCTGGTTGGCAACGGTGAACAGGTATCGGGCGGTCTCGCCCAGGTGGTTCAACTCGGGCGCGTCCGTCAACCTCAACCCCAGATCGACGGGTTCGCCGCAAGGGACGAGTTCCGTACGGCCAACCACCATCAGGGTGTTGGCCAGCAGGGCAAAGCCGTCATCGCCCCAACGCCGCAGGCCGGTCAGCGGCCAGAGCCAGGGCGGAAGGTTGCCGACCGGCCAGGGGACAGCCAGGCGCTCAAGAAACTGGACGGTGTCCCGATCGTAAGCGGAGAGGTTGGCAGACATGTTTCCGTAAGCGAACAACACCCGGCCCGCATGAGGATCGACCACCACGGCTTGTTCATTGCCGGCCATCCCCGCCAGTGGCTGGCGCATTTGTCCCAGGGCCGCGTCGAATACCTCGCCGGCGGTGGAATAGACCATGTCGCCGGCCGCGGCGATGGCGGCGCCGCCAAACAACCAGGGCCACATCCGCTCGACCCGCACGCCGTCGGCGTCCAAACGCAGACGGTAAAACCGCCGTTCGGTGCCCCAGGCGCCGTACCCGTGCCAGGTGGCCGGAGAACCCGCCAATTCGAGTTGGGTGATTTGGTCGTCCCAGGCGGTTGCGATTGGGCGCATGACGGCATCATCGTAGGCCACCACCCCGCCATTCCAGCGTGACACCAGGAGGGTTCGAGGCGCGCCGGGGACCACTCCGATGGCGTAAGCACCGTAGTCGCCGTAGGGCGGTTCCAGCTTCTTTCCCAGCTCGATCTCGAAGTCCGGAGTGAGGTCGGGCAGGCGCAGGCGCCGAATGTCGCGTCCGCCATGCACCACGGCGTAGAGGAACTGACCGTCGTCGGACACCGCCAGTCGCTGCGGGTCACCCTCGACGTAGCGGGGCGGGTCCACCCGGCCATCACGCAGGTCCATGACCACGATGCTGCTCCCGAACGACGGGTTGGCGTTGAGTTGCTGTCCGGCAAACACGCGCGATCGCACCGCGGCATAGACTCTCTGGCCTGTGGGATCCTGAACAAAATCGGCTAGACCCAAGGAAAACACCGCAGCCTGATTGGACGCCAGCGGCAGATCGACGCCGGTAAACACCGTGGCCCGATCGTTGGCGGTGTCGAGGTCGACGCTCCCGCTATGCACCGTGGCCGTGGCGATCAGCAGACCCGCCTCGGCGCTCCTCACCACGGCCTGCAAGGACGCTTGCCCGCCAGCGGCGAGATCGCCGATCAGCCAGGTCAGGCCGTTGTTGGTCAGACTCGCGGCGCCGACGGCGGCCGCGACGGAAACGAAACTGGCGCCGGGAGGCATCGGCAGGCTCGCGACCACGCGCCGGGCCAGATTGGGCCCGGCGTTGGCGACGGTGATCGTGTAGGTGACATTGCTGCCGAGCGGCGCCGCGCGCGGGCTGTCTTCGAGCCGCACGGCGATGTCGGTCGCCTCGGCGGAGGGCACCAGGTCGCCACGGACTAACGTGAGCGCCTGGCCGCGCAGGAAGGCGAGACCATCGCTTCCCCAACGGGCGAGCCGAGCCACGGTGGTTGCCTCGTTCGCCACCGGCAGGCTGTTGAGCGGATTGAGGGTCTCGAGATCGTAGGACATGGCCCAGAGCCTGCCGGACACCGGCATCACCGCGAACGCCCGAGCCAGACTCGGATCGGCGGTGACGACGGTAGCGCCGCGCGACCCCAGAAACGGGAAACCCGGCTCGGAGTGCTGGCTCGCCAAGTCGAACGCCTGTCCGAAATCGGCATAGAGCCGGTCCCCGATGCTGTGGAAATCGTTGTCAAAGCCGTCAGCCGCCGGAACCCATTCGAGGGCAACGATGCCATTGGATTCGAGCTGCTGTCGTGTGGCGCCAAAGCCGGTGGCGGTCACGTGCAATCCGTAGAGCAGGTCCGACGATTCACCCCACTCGATCCGGTTGCCGATCCCCGTCAGCGGGCGCGCCACTGCGTCGTCGTAGATCCGGACGCCGGTTTCGCGCGGGCTGATGCCTGCCTGATACATCGCGATGGCCACGGTGCGAGGATGTCCGGGGCGAATCGCCATGTCCTCGACCAGGTTTGGTTCCCCAAGAGCGAAGTCGAGATCCGCCTCGAGGCCGGGCAATCGGAGGCGCACCACCCGGCGTCCGCCGTCGGCGGCCACATAGAGAAACTGGCCGTCGTCGGACACCTCGACGCGGGTTGCGCCTCCCTCGACGGCCGTGCTGGCACCCGTGGCCAGAGTGACAGGGTCGACCACCACGACCCGGCCGGCCAACGCGCCCGCCGCCGACGCCCCCACCGCGTACAGACGGCCCGTGTGGGGATCGGAAACGAAATCGGACGCCGGCAGTTCGATAGTCCTGATCTGCGCCTCGAAGAGCTCGAATCCTTCGCTCGTGCCCGTGTGGCCCGCGCCGTCGTCCGCGGTCAATTCCACCTGCGCCGACTCTCCAAACAGAGTGAGGACTCCAGGCCACTGGCCCTGCGCGAAGGCCGCCGTGTTGGTGGGTGTCAGCGACACTGGATCCAGGGATTCGACACCGAGTTGGACTGCACCGCGAAAGTGGACGACGGTGGCCCCCTCGGCGGTCACTGCCCGGATCCCCGCTGCAAAAGGCTGCCCGCTGAACTGTCGTGGGAAGATGAAATCCCAGGCGAAATGATGAGGATCGTCATCCTCGACGGTTGTGGTTGCGCTCCCGCTCGCGAAACCGGCGGCAGTCGCACTGATCTCGACTGACAGGGGCTGTTCCGGTTCGGTGTCGTCGGCGGTCGCGATGGGAAAAGCAACTGAGGTTTGCCCTTTGGCAATGACGACTGAGGCAGGCACGCCGCACTGGTCGGGGCGTGTGCTGGCCAGAACAACCGGCAGGTCGGTCGTGATCAGGCCGCTGATCGAGACACGCCCTTCTCCAGCTTGATTGCCCAGGCCCTCGACTACGATCGCAGGAAGCGTCACCGCCAAGTCGAGTGTTTCGTTGTCTTCCACGTTGACGGACCCTGCCGCCCCGCTCCAGTTCGCCACATCGGCCGACACGGTCACGACTTGCGAGCCGTCGATGCGATTGTCGTCTGTGGCCCGCAAGGCGAAATCCACGCTCGTGGCGCCCCGCGGGATGATCACCGCCGAAGGCAAGTCCAGTTCCCCGCCGGGCACTCCGGCCAGAGCCACCAGAACATCGCGATCCGGCGGGCGCGAGACCGTGACGCGACCGAGGGCGTCAGTCGCCCCCTCGCGCACGAAAGCCGGCAACGTCAGGCTCAGGGCGGCCGATTCGTTGTCCCACACCCAGAGTCGACCAGTCGCAGGCTCGAAGCCGGGCGCCGCGGCGGAAACCACGATCGCGCGTGTGCCGTCCAGTAAGAGGTTGTCCAGGGCGCCCACTACGAAATCAGTCTCGGTGGAGCCGGCGGCGACAACCACCTCTGGGGGCAGAACGATCTGGTCGGTCTGGCTGGCGGTCAGGGTCACGGTGAGATTCGTGCTCAAGGGGAACAGCAGACGCACCTGCGCTGAAAGCGCGTCCGGCCCGCCCTCCGTCACGTGCGCGGGCAGCGCCAGATGCAAGGGTGGAGAGGCCCGAACCTCGAAGGCCGGGCTGCAACCGGCGAGGCCGTTCGTGTTTGCCGCGGTCAGGACGACCCCAGGGCCGGCTGAGGGCACCGTGACAAGGCCGGTCCACGAGCCATTCGCCAGTTCGACGGTTCCCGGCTCGATGCTCAGCGCGCTTCGTCCGCTAAAGAGCGGCGAGGGCAGCCCGGGGTTCAGTTCGTTGGCCGACGGGATGCCCAGGACCCAGTCGGAGGGCTGGTTCCGGTCGTCGCCCATGAGCCGCTGGTGGGAATCGCCCCGCCGCGCGGCCGGGGTGGCCAGGGGCGCGCCGACCCACTCGCCGGCAGGGACCGGCACGGGCAAGCGAATGTCCTCGGGCCAGGCGCCGCCTGCGCACACGAAATCGACGACATTGCCGGCTGGGTTACGCAGCAGAGCCGCAGCCAGGCTGTTGGTCGTCGTCCACCCCCAGTTCAAAGGCGTGCCGAGGCGGAAGCGGGGTGCGGTCCCCGGGGCGGTGCCGCCGCTCCGGACGGTCACGACCGCTCCCGGTTGAACGAGAGGGAAACTCGGGAAAGCAAACTCCGCCTTGGGCGCGGGCCAGAGAGTCGCGTCATAGAACGCAAGGCGCCACCCGCTCAAATCGACTGGGGCGGCTGAGGCGTTCGCCAATTCGACCAGCGACAATGCGGTCCCGTCCTCGATCAACTCGCTGATCACAACCTGCGGCGGTTCGCTGCGGTCCGCTTGTCCGCCCACGACCGCCCGGCCGCTGTAATCCGGCACCATTCGACCGGCGGCGTCCACGGCCTCCAAGACGACGGGGAACGGATAGCCGGCGTACGCCTGGCCGGCGGGGATGCGCCAGGCGAAGCGGGCGACGGATCCCGCCGGCGCGGTTGTGAACTGCCAGACGGGCGAGCGTGTTTCGCTGCCGTCGACCAGCATCGCGACCTGCCAGAAGTAAGTGGTTCCGGGAGCCAACACCGCCGAGGACCAGATCGCGCGACCGATGGTTCCCACAAGGTCCGATGCGAGCGGAATCGCGTTGGTGCTCAAATACACGCGGAACTGCGTCCCCTCCCTCGGCCAGGTTTCAACGCGCACCTCGTCGACGAGCGCAGTCATCCCAGCGAACACATCGTGCACGGCGAAGGTCACCCGCACATCCTGGCCAAGCCACGCGGTGAGGTCCGCACTGCGCCGGGTCCAATCGCTCCGCGGTCGACTGCCGGGGCCGGTGGAAAAGAGCAACTCGCGCCAGGCGCCGGAGGAGGACCGGACCTCGACCCGGAATTCGGTGGTCTCATCGTCAAACCAAGGAGCCTGATTCCGCCAGAGGTCGCCCCAACTGAGGACGGCGCCAGTCGCTCCAGAGGGCAGCCCGACCTCCTGCCACAGATGGCAGACATAGGGCATCCCCGCCGCCCCTCGAGTCGTGGCCGCCATGTTCGTGCCGCCCAGCGGCGGCGGACGGTCGCCGGTGACGGTCTTGAACCCGTCGGTTGCACGAATCCACCGTCCCGATTGACCACCCTGAGTCCTCCAGCCGTCGAGTAGTCCCGTTTCGAATCCGCCGTTCTCGATGTGACTTGGCGAACCGGACGCCCAGGTCAAGACGGGCGCGGCGGTGACATTCGTGGATTGGTCCGGCGGGTTCGGCGCCCAGTCCGACCCCGACGCCATCCGCCAGACACCGAGTAGCGCGAACAGACAGAGACTTAGGCGGCAGGATCGAACCCCTCCTCGCGCCTCGACGTGCAAGGAAACGCCGGGTCGCGCACAAACCCGGCAGAAAGTCTTCTTGGTCATCGAATGGGCAGGGTAGTTCTCGGGATTCGGGGCGTCAATACGGCGAAGATCCCCCGAACCGCAGCTTGGATTCCACTCTTCCCTCCGTGCTCGGCGGGAGTGACCCCGGCTCAGACTTCTCGGGCTCAGATTTCGCTTGCCAACCCGCAAGGGGCTAGGCCGTAATCCCATGCATGAAACAACTCGTTGCTTTGACGGTGGTCATGGGTCTGATGTTGGTGCCTGAGATTCTCGCGGCGGATGGCAAACCCGCGGGCAAACCCGCCTGCTGCGTGGTCAGCAAGGCCGAGTGCGCAAAAGCCCCTGGCCAGGCAGCTTGCTGCGCGAAGACCTGCAAGGGAACAAAGGAATCTGCCAAGGCCGCCAAGGAAGCGGCCAAAGCGGCCAAGAAGAGCGCCAAAGCCGAAAAAAAGACGGCCAAGAAGACCTCCCCATAAGCCTGCCAGTTGAACGTTGAACGTTGAGCGTTGAACGTTGAACGTTCTCGGGTTCATGGTCCCCGCGCGCGCATTCAACTGTCGGATGTCATCGCCTCTCATGAACCGTGGAGGTGGTCCTGCCCATGAACCAAAGCGCAAGTTGTTGGCAATCAATGCGGGCAGGATTTGTTATTCGTCCCTGATCTTGGACATCCTCCTCTCGTGACGCTGGTGGTGTCTGCCGATTACGAGGCGATGAGCCGGTCGGGCGCCGAGTTCATCATGGGCGCGATTCGGCGTGTCCCGGACGCACTGGTCTGTCTGCCCACGGGCTCGTCACCGGCACGGGCATACGAACTGCTGGCCGCCCACGGACGCCTGGAGCCGGAGCTGTTTGGCCGCGTGAGGTGGCTCAAGTTGGATGAGTGGGGCGGTCTGCCGATCGACCACCCGGCAACCTGCGAACGCTATCTGCTCGACAGGCTCATGATTCCCCTCGAAGTCCCTGCCGCCCGCTTTTTCGGCTGGCAGAGTCAGCCGGAGGACGCGGACGCCGAATGCCAACGCATGGCCGACTGGCTTGCGGCACATGGGCCCATCGACCTCTGTGTGCTCGGCCTCGGACTCAATGGGCATCTCGGATTCAACGAACCGGCCCCGGCATTGCAGCCGGGCCCGCATGTGGCGGCGCTCTCGTCCGCCTCGCTGACGCACTCGATGCTGGGCGGAGAACGCGCCGGCATCCGGTATGGCCTCACCCTGGGCATGGCCGATATTCTTCACTCGCGCCGGCTTCTGCTGCTCGTCAACGGGGCGCACAAGGCGGAGGCGATGCGCCGGCTCGCCGAGCGGCAAATCACGCCCGAGTTCCCGGCGTCGTTTCTCTGGCTGCACCCGGCGCTGACGATCATCGCCGACCGGGCAGCCCTGGCCGAGACCGATGCGCGCAGGTTTCGGTAAGGCACGCAGCGCGGCAAAGCCGCAACCGAGGTGATTGTACCCTCGTACGCGCCCAGCTCCGACGATCACGCTGGTCGCCGCGCTGCGATGGCGCTGATGCGCAGAGAATGGTGTCAAACGAACAGAAAGCCCATCGCGGAATTCGCTCGCAGCCTGCGAGCAACTTGAACAATTGCAGTGCAGGGTTCTGAAAATGGCAGGAATGCCGCGCCAATCATCGTGTCAAACGTCCACCCCATGAAGGATCAAGTCCGTGTCGGCATCATCGGTTCGCGGTTCATCTCGACCATACACGCCGAATCGCTGCGTCGCTGCGCGTCCGCCGAGATTGTGGCCGTGGCATCGCCCACCGCGGCGCATGTCGAAGCGTTCGCCCGCAGATGGGGCATTCCGCGCCACTACACGGACTATCGCGCGCTGCTCGACCTCGGCGATCTCGACCTCGTGGTTGTCGGCGTGCCAAACGATCTCCATTGTCAGATCGCTGTCGAGGCCGCCGGCGCGGGAAAACACGTGGTCATCGAGAAACCGCTCTGCTTGAATCTGGCCGAGGCCGACCGCATGATCGCGGCCTGCCGCCAAGCCCGCGTGAAGCTGATGTACGCCGAGGAACTCTGTTTTGCCCCGAAATACGTGCGCCTCAAGCAGCTCCTCGACAGCGGCGCCCTGGGGTCTCCGACGCTGGTCAAGCAGTCCGAGAAACACGACGGTCCGCACGCCCCGCATTTCTGGGACGTCGACCGCGCGGGCGGCGGCGTGACGATGGACATGGGGTGCCACGCCATCGCGTTCTTCCGCTGGATGCTCGGGCGGCCCGAAATCAAGTCCGTCTACGCCCAAATGACCACGCTGGTTCACGGCGCCAGGACCAGGGGCGACGACAACGCCATCCTGATCGTCGAGTTCGAAAACGGTGTGATTGGCGTCGCCGAGGAGAGCTGGACGAAGCCGGGCGGAATGGACGATCGCGCCGAAGTGCACGGCTCCGACGGTGTTGCCTACGCCGATCTCCTCCATGGAAACGCCATCGAGACCTACAGCCGCCGCGGCTACGACTACGCGGTCGAGAAAGGCGGTTCCACCCAGGGCTGGAGCTTCACGATGTACGAAGAGGCCTGGAACTACGGATTCCACCAGGAGATGGAACACTTCGTCGACTGCGTCCGCTCTGACCGGCAACCGCTGGTGACCGGCGAAGACGGGCGCGCCGTGCTCGAAGCCCTGTTCGCCGCCTATGAATCGGCGGGGACCGGACGCAAGGTTGCGCTGCCTTTCCCGTCCCAGGCGGCCAGGCCTTTCGATCTGTGGCGGCGCTGATTGCGCCGCGATCCGACGGCGCCCGAACGGGGTTCATCGCCGCGAAGAACGGCGGCCCGCGCCCGCCACGTCAATCCGCGGCGCCCCCCCACAGGCCCCGAACACGACACCGCGAGAATCCATTTGTCAACTATTTAGATGCGACCCCATTGCACCGGGGACCACAGTGCGTCACCAAAGCCGGGAATCTCGTGTCCATGCGCCAGCCGAAGCCTTCCAGATCCAGAAGGCCTCGCCCACTTCCGTCGAAGGCTCGGCCGGTACATAGCCGAAACCTTCGGTGTAATTCACCGGGCGGTCGTAGGGGCCGCCCCGAATATGTCGGAAGAACAAGTCGCCGTCCGAGGGCACGTACCCAAGATCGCTTTGCAGCCTGCCAGCCTGCGGGACCTTCGATGACACCATGTTGTAGCCAGCACACAACTCAATGACCAACGACCCCTCCTCGACTTCGCCGACGAACAGAATGGCGATGTCCGGGCCTGGCGGAAGGTAAAGGAACATGCCTTCACCGGGCTCCAACGTCATCGTTGGCCAATCCCAGCCGAACAGCGTGGTATAGCCATTGGCCGCTTCGTAGTGTCCGCCGGACTGACAGAGACCGTCGTGGACGAACTTGTAGACGCATGTGCCGTCGGGCAACGCCGTGCCAAAGAGCGCGCCGATGGCGTTGCCGCCCACCCCGGTGTTGTTGAGCGGGTTGCCAATCAGGTTGAAGCCTGGCTTCACGGTGGATTGGCAATAGCCCACGACATTCACTGAGCGCTGCCCCGCGTCATCGATGACGCGAAAGAACTTGCTCACGGATGCGACAGGAAACTCCTGGGGGTTCGCTTGCGACCCGGACACCGTCCAAGGCCCGGTCACCTGGTTCGCCTCCTGGATCGTCCCTCGTCCTGTCCAGGACACCTCAACTCTGCCCGAAGCCATGGATCGTATCGAGAGGGTCGGGCCGGGCGTGATCGGCTCAAAGCAGAAAGTCCCCGCCGCATACCGGTTGGCGGGGCCGCGGTCAGCCCGCTCCGGGAAAAGCTCCGGTTCAGCGGACCATCGGCTCAGGCCGACAAACAACAATGAGCCGCCGTCGAAGGTCCCCAGCTTCGCCACATCGTCGGGCCGATTCTCAGTGTTGAACACCCGCTCATTCGGGCCATAACCGTAGGCGACGATGGTTCCCTGGAATCCAGCAGACAACACCAACGGATGGGGCAACTCCTTGAAGCGGCTGCCGCCGGCCAACTCGCCGGGGTCCTCAGGCGTGAATTCCAGGCTGACCAGTTCATTTGTGGCTTTCCTGTTCCAGATCGCCGCGTGCAGGATGCGAGAAAGCCCGTCGCAGTACTCATCGAACACGCCCAGCTTCGTGATTTGGATCGGACGCACGACGTCAAAGTCCATGCCGAGGGAACCACTGAAGGCCTGGTTACCCTCTTGAAACGGTGGGTTGACGTAGGCCACGCCCGGACGGCGCGGATTCGGTGTCACCGTGACGATGTTCGAGTCCAAACTCGCTTCGCCGCCGCTGCCCACGGCCACCACCTTGTAGAACACCGGCACGTCGTTCGCCAATCCGCTGTCGTAGTAGCTGGTCAGGCCTCCCTCACCGATCGGACTGAATGGGCCGTCGGCCGAACCCGCGCGATACACAACGTACTTGGCCGCGGGCATGGGTTCGGTCACCGGGTCCCAGAGCAGCGTGGCGGCGGCGTCCTCGGCAGGGAGTCGGACGCGGAGAGCCGGCGTGCCTGGTCTGAGCGGCGGCAGGACCTCGAACTCGAACGTGCCGGCGGCATACTCAGCGACCATCGTGTCGGCGTGGACCGGGTACTCCCCAGGCGCCGCACCCCAGCGGCTGGTGCCCACGAATTTGAGCGAGCCATTGCCATCGTTCAAGGTCCACACGGGCCCGATCGGGGCAATCGAGGCGTTTCGGAGACGTTCCGTAGCGCCGTAACCTTCGGCAACGATCGTGCCCTGAAAGCCGATCTCGAGCCGGAGCGGCTCCTGCAGCGCCTTGAATCGGCTGCCGCCGATCAACTCCCCCGAGTCTCCCGGTGTGAAATCGATCCGCGCCAACGGGGCGAGGTCCGAGCGTCTGTAGAGACGAGCGGTGATCGGCAGGTTCAGGCCGTTTCCCAGGTCGTCAAAAACACCCAGGCGAGTGATCACGATTGGATTGTCGACATCGAAATCCATGCCGAGTGCGCCCCCGAACGGCTGGTTGCCGGCCGTGCCGGCGGGCACGGCGTAAGCGATCACTCTGGTTTGTGCCACTGTCAGCGGCATCCACAGGCATAGAAGGGCCGTGGCGGCAAGCAGCCCGATCCCGTACCGGCACGAGCGCGCCGTGGCGCGACTGCCTGATTCGAGTCCCCGGTGTGTTCTCTTCATAGGACTGGGTGGTTGTTCGGCTGGCCTGTGAGCCTCAGCGGAGTCGGATTCACTCCCATCCCCTGCGCCTTGGACGGCCCATCAGCCGCACTCGGCGGGGGCGAACGTGCAGCCGATGTTCATTCCTCGGTCGTTCAGCAGGCATCTGTCTGCCGATAGGCAACTCGAAGCCCCGGCAGATTTCGTCGGGATCGGAGCATCGCTGGCCGAACGCCCGCTGACCGGCTCGCTCTGGCCAGTAGGAGCACAATATACTCAGCCGCGGAGGGAAGGCGAGTTTCAATGTGGGACGAGATTCACTGTCGTCCTCATGGCATTGTCATTAGATGCGACCCCGCTTCAGGTGTCCAGGGCTCGCTCGATCCTGCGCCATAAATCGTCGGGTGCTTCCAGACCGACGGAAAGGCGGATGAGGTAGGGGGAGACGCCACAGGATCTTGCCCACTCGAGTTCGCAGTAGTGGGCCAGGTAGGTAAAGGGGCAGGCCAGCGAGAACACGGTCCCCAGGCTGGGCCCTTTGCAGACCTCGAGGGCGTCGTAGACCCGCGCGGCACGGGACTCAGCCTGACGCGGCAGGAAGGTGATGAGAGCGCCCCAGCCGCCGCCGGGGCGACGCACCGCCTCGTAGGCCTCGGTGTTGACCCACCGCGGATACCAGACGCGCTCGATCGCCGGGTGCCGACGCAGCTTCTCCGCCACGAGGAGACCGTTGGCATTGTGTTGCCGCATCCGGTCGGGAAAACCGCGCACTTGGGCTTCCAGGACTCTCGCCTCCGCCCCCCAGAGCAGTTTTTCGTGGTCGGCCTCGATCATGGCTCTGAGCTGGCCATAGTAGGGCGAGCGTGGATTGCAGATGAGGGCGCCGCCCATCGCGTCGCCGGTGCCCGTGATAAACTTGGTCAGGCTGGTCGCGATCAGGTCGGCATGACCGCTCAGGTCCACGTTGAGAGGCGTGGCGACCGTGTCGTCGGCGACCAGGGGCAGGCCCCATCGCCGCAGGATTGGCGTGATGCGTTTGAGGTCCGCCAAGCCGAGCAGCGGATTCCCCGGGACCTCGCAGAAGCAGGCGGCAAATTTCCGCTCCGGCAGCAGCTCGAGAAGGTCCGGCTCAGCGCGATCGAGGTCGTGAAGCAGATGGCCGCCGTGGCCCACCTTCTGTTGGAGCTTGAGCGTATCGACGTAAGGGAATCCCAGTTGGACCGTCGGGCAACCAGGCGTGCGCCGCTGGACCGCGCGCAAGGCGGCAAAGGCGGACGCCATCCCGCTGGGCGTCAGAAAGACATCCTCGGCAGCACAATCATAGAGAGCCGCCAGTTGCCGCCGCAACGCGCGCCGGATGGCGTCCGCGTCTGCGTCTTCACCTGCGCCCGCCATCCAGACTTCAGCCTGGCGGCTGGAGACCACCAGGCCGGTATGTTGCCAAAAGGCCCGCAGGGACACCAGGCCCTCGCCATCGGTCGCGACTCCGCACATTCCCTTCTGCATCACCAACCGGGCCGGCGCGCCCGAAGCCCTGACGAACTGCGCCGCCAGTTCCGCCGTGGTCGCGGAGGGGAAGGGCAGACAAGGCTGATCTCCGCCGAGCGCGCGGCCCATCTCCTGCACCAAGGGATGGACCACGAAGCGCGGGTAGCCTGTGCGGATGCGGCGCATCGTCTCGGGCGCCTTTTCCTCGTAGGCAACCACGTCCTGCCAGCAGGGCAGGGCAACAGACACCGCATGCTGCGAATCAGGAATGGGACAGCCAAGTTCATGGGGCTGCCAGACAGGGTGTTGGAGGAGATCGCGGTTGATCATGCGGTCATCTGCTCGAGCGCGGCGTCGAGATCCTCGCCGATGTCCTCGCGTCCCTGCTGAACGGCCTTCGCGCAAAAGCAAGAGGTGTCAGAGGCTCTGAGCATGGGCAATGAACTTTCGGTATTCGCCCAAGATGCTGCACAGGGCGACCACCAGGGCGGCTTCCTGCAAATACTGCGGAGCCTGGTTTGGGGTTTCAAGGATTACTTCAAACGGACGCGGCTTGAGTGCCGGCGGCGCGCGCAACACACCCTCGGGGCCGTCGGATACAGAAACAGGCAATAGCCGCGGGCAATCTCGGGGTCTTCCTCGAGCCACCGCACGAAGCGCAGCAACGCGAATGAGGCCGCAGGCTCGTCGCCGTGAATCCCGGCGAACAGGCCAATCCGCATCGGTTCGGCCCCGCCTTGAGGACCGATGAACATGTAGCGCGGCAGTGCGTGCGTCTGCCCCGCCAGATCGAACCGGACGGGCTCGCCGGCAATGAAGCTGGCGGAATCCCGGGCGATTTCGTCCAGAGGCCCCGTGATGAGATCCAGGGAGCGACGCGGGTTGCGCTGGGCGTGGGCCCGCAGCGATGTGGTTGGTGAGGCTGCGATCATGGGGATTGGCGCGGCGCGTCTTCGAGCGGCCGCCGTGGGCCGGATGAAGTTGGCTCAGAGATCGGGAATTCACTCTTGGCAAGGTAGCGGCCACAAGAATAACGACTCATATGATAGCTATTATGAACAAAAAAAGGCGGTCTCCAAACAACGGGAACACGCAAGTTCGAACCCAATACGTCTTGGCTGACTTTGATACACTGGGCGTCATGAATGTCTATTGAACAGGTCGTATTTATCTTGAATTCGAATAGCAGTCAAGGGCGATTTCTGGAACGATTTTCCCATTGCTGTCCGGTCGTTTTCGAGTTCCGATAGGCGGCAGTGCGATCCGTCTCGTCCTGGCGGTCGAAACGCCCTGCGCGTGCGGGGGGCGGAGTCCGATGCTTGGCCCGCATGTTTCGTGGAGTCGTGACCACGGCGCTGCAGCGGACGTACCCGGCCTCATCGAGGGGCCGGGCGTCAACGGCGGATCCGTTGCTCCGCCGAGCGGCTGGCCTGCGGTTGTGACTTGCCCGACTCTGATCCGCTCAACCATTGCCCGAGATCCAACGCGTTCCCAACCTGCCATGCCTTCCTTCAAACAACTTGCTGTCGCCGAAGCTGCTGACCTGCGGTTTGGTGTCTGTCCGCATCCTCTGACCACGCGCCAGGGACTGACGCTTGGGGGCGGCCTGGTCTATCCAGAGCTGAATTTCACTTTGCCGCCCATGCTGGTGAACGAGCAAACCATGCCCGAGGTGCGGGAGCACTATCGCCAAATCATCGCGGGTGCTCTTCGACGCGCGGTCGAACTGGAGGCGCCCGGCCTGGTGGTCGAGTTCGAGACCCTGCCGCCCATGACGGAGAATCCGGACTGGGGCATCGAACTGACCCGCATTCTGCTCGATGCGATGGAGGAGAGCCACACCAGGCAAGGGCTCAAGAGCGTTCTTCGGATCACTCCCAATGACACGCGCGAGATGGTGCGCCCGCCGCGGATGCGCAGCGGTCCGCTCTACGAGGCCATGATCGGGACCTTCGCGGGGTGTGCCGCGGCCGGAGCGGAACTCCTCAGCATCGAGTCGGTGGGCGGCAAGGAGGTCCACGACGAAGCCCTGATGCTGTGCGATCTGCCGGCGGTCATCTTCGCGCTTTGCGTGCTGGGCGTCCGGGACATGCGGTTTCTCTGGACTGATTTGCAGCGCATCGCGGGTCAACAGGGCGCGCGTTGCGCCGGCGACACGGCCTGCGGCTTTGCCAACACCGCCATGGTGCTGGCGGAACAGAGGATGATCCCGCGGGTATTCGCGGCGGTGGTGCGGGCGATCTCCGCGGTGCGGACGCTGGTCTGCTACGAGTGTGGCGCGGCAGGCCCTGGCAAGGACTGCGGCTACGAAAACCCGATCTTGAAAGCGATCACCGGGTTTCCAATGGCCATGGAGGGCAAGACGGCCGCCTGCGCCCACCTCAGCCCGCTTGGCAACATCGCCGCCGCGACGTGCGACACCTGGAGCAACGAGTCCGTGCAGAACATCAAGCTGCTCGGGGGCATGGCCCCGACCTGCTATCTCGAACAACTGATCTACGACTGTCGCTTGATGAACCAGGCCCTGGCCGACGGACCGGACGCCGCGCGGCTCTACCGCAAGTGGATGATCGCCTCCGATGTCGGCCGGGACCCGCAGGCCTACGTGCTTTCGCCCGAGAGCGCCGTGGTGCTCGCTCACGCCATCGTAGAAGCCCCGAATCCCTATGCGGCCGGTCAGGCTGTCGCCCGGGCCGCGCTCCGATTGCTCCGAGAAGGCCATCGGGACAACGCGCTCCACCTCCATCCGCGCGAAGTCCCGTGGCTGGACCGGATGGAGAAGAGCCTCGACGGACTGGCCTCAACCGAAGGCGCGTTCATCAGTCAGATGATGGCGCGCGTGGACACCACCAGGTTCGTCCCCGGAGACTACGAGCTTGGGTGAGAAGAGAGTGGGGTCGTCCTCGTCACATCTGCTCGACGATTTCCAGGGCCTCGTCGACTCCCTCGAAATGCGGCTCGATCTGCTTGACCTGCCTGAGCTGGCGGAGGGCGGGCTCCGTGGCGTCGGCCAAGGCGAACAGGAGCCCGCGCAGGAAGAGCAGGTTGACGACTTCGTCGCGGGCGGGGGCAGTGCCGAGCAGTTTCTCGACTTTGGCGATGGACTGGGCGGCGCGTCGCAGGCCGGCTTCGTCCCGTGTGGTGTGGAGGGCGGCGGCGGCGGCGGCGAGATTGGCGTACACATCCTCGGGGTAACGCCGCACGAGGGTCTCGGTCGTTTCGACAACCCGGTTCCAATCCGACCGCATCTCGTGGCTCTTGGCCAGGAGCAGGCGGGCGCGGGCGGATTCCTCGGCTTTCAACCGGTCCTCGCAGACCGCCTGGAGCGCCTCCGACCGCTTGGACGTGGCGAGGATAAAGATGAGCGTCTCCCAGGCCTGGGTTCGTTTCGAATCCAGCGTTGTGGCGCGGCGCAGGGTCTGCTCGGCGCCCGGCACATCGTTGACGACAAAACACTGCAAGGACCCCAGCAATTCGAGCGCGGCGGCCGCGGTGTGGCTCTCCGCGGCCTGGCTCATCTCTTCGAGCCGGGTGAGCGATTCACGGACCGATTGGCGGGTCCGCTCGGGCAGATTCGCCCAGGACTCGCTTGTGCCGATGGATCCGGACTGCGCCGATCCCTGTTCGAGCGCGCTGCTGAACAACTCGAACAACAGGGCCGTGCCCAGGGCCATCGGATCCTTCGGCGCAAGCCGCATCGCCTGGCGCAGGTCTGGCAGCGCCTCCGGCGGGTACAGCGCCCTGGCAAAACGCACGGGCTGCGGTTCCGACCCGGCATCGGGATCGCGGATCCATTTCAGCAGGTTGCGAAAGACCCGGACCGCGGCGCGTCCGGTGTACGGCTCCGCGACGTCGGGCGCCAATCCGATCGCGCGGTCGTAGCAGAGAACTGACTCTTCGATGCGGCTTTGGGCTTGTTCGAGTTGGGCGGGCTTGAGCTTTGCGGAGGCTGCCTCACCGGACATCAGCGTCTCGAACGGATCACCTCCTCCGCTCCCCGCGGCCGGCGCGAGCGATGCGAGCGCTTGGGCGGACAGCAATCTGCCGAGGGCGGCGTGGGGTGTCCATGCGGCGGGCGCCACCTGGACGCCCCTGCGCAGCACCCGCTCCGCGGCATCCAGTTCTCCCAGACCGTGCAGAGCGGCGCCGTAGTCCGCCAGCATCGCTCCGTCATCGCTTTGCTCGGCGCCCTGACGGCGATGCAGGGAGACGGCATTGGTGTAGGCCTGGCGGGCCTCGTTGTGGCTGCCGATCCCTTCGAGCAGGCGCCCGATCCGCGTGTGTCGCGGAGCGTCGCTGGCGTTGTCCTGCATCCCCTTGCGCAAATCCTCGATCTCGTGCATGGCCAGGACACGGTCCGGCATGAGGGCGATACCGCGCAATGGATCGAAGCTCATCCCGAGGGTCAGACTGAGGCGCGGCAGGCGCACGAGACGCCGCAGGCGTTCTTTGCTGCCCGCAGGCGCGGCGGCCTGTGGCCAGGAACTCACGTAGAGCGTCAGCGCGAGCAGAATAAAGATGGGCGCACGCATTGGGCTGCGCGACAATACACGCTGGCGGCAGAGGTGACAAATCCGGCCGGTTTGCGCCTCGACACACGTCGGAAAACGCGTCTAGTTTACCGGCATGTCGCTGGTCACTCAACCGATGACCCAACCCTTGACGATTGCGGGGCGTTCGTTCCGCTCCCGCCTGCTGGTCGGGACGGGCAAGTTCGCATCGCCCGAGGCGATGCGCGACGCCTTGGCGGCGAGCGAAACCGAGATCGTGACGGTGGCGTTGCGGCGCGCCGATTTGAGCGGGCGGAAAGACCCCTTTGCTAACATCCTCGAGTTCGTGGATCCGGCGCGCTACCTGGTTTTGCCGAACACGAGCGGCGCGATGAACGCGAGCGAGGCGGTTCGGCTGGCACGGCTGGCAGCGGCGGCGGGTTTGCCCAAGTGGGTCAAACTCGAGATCCACCCGGACCCGCGCTATCTGCTGCCCGATCCGGTGGAGACCCTGGCGGCCGCCCAGACGCTTGTGCGCGAGGGCTTCACGGTGCTCCCGTACATCAATGCGGATCCGGTGTTGGCGAAACGGCTCGAAGAGGCCGGCGCGGCCACCGTCATGCCGCTGGGATCGCCCATCGGGTCCAATCGCGGTCTCCAGACGCGGGATCAACTGCGCATCATCATCGAGCAGGCAACGATCCCGGTCGTGGTCGACGCGGGTTTGGGGGCGCCGAGTCACGCCGCGGAGGCGATGGAACTGGGAGCGGACGCCGTGCTGGTGAACACGGCGATCGCGGTGGCGAGCGATCCCAACCGCATGGCCGTTGCGTTCAAGCAGGCGGTTGAAGCGGGACGAGCCGCCTTCGAGATGGGGCTGGCTGGCGAGCGACAGACCGCCAGTCCGACAAGCCCGCTCACCGCCTTCCTCGGAGCGGCATGAACGAGTCCATTCCGACCCTGAGCGTCTCTCGCGTACGCGCCCTGCTGGCGGCCGCGACTTGCCGGCGAATCCTCGTTGTCGGCGACGTGATGCTCGATCAGTTTGTCTGGGGCGAGGTGAGCCGAATCTCGCCCGAGGCCCCCGTCCCTGTGATTGATTTCGAACGGGAGAGCTTCATGCCGGGCGGAGCCGCGAATGTCGCCCGCAACCTCACGGCCCTCGGTGTCCGAACCGAGTTGTTCAGCGTTGTGGGACGCGACGATTCGGGGGCGCGGCTGCGTCGGCTCCTCGAAGAGAACCACGTCGCCTGCGGCGGATGTCTGAGCCATGCGACCCGCCCGACGAGCGTCAAGACCCGCATTCTGGCGCATCGGCAGCAGGTCGTGCGGGTCGATCGCGAGGCGCGGAACGGTCTCGATGCCGACGCTACGGGGGCCTTGCTGGCCGCGATCCGGGGGCGCCTGGACGGGGCCGATGCCGTCATCGTTGGCGACTACGGAAAAGGGGTGGTGTCGCAGATGCTCCTGGACCAACTGAGGGTCTGGTGCCGGGAGCGGGGCATTTGGCTGAGCCTTGATCCCAAGCCGGTCCACAGCCTGGATCTGAGCCGGCTGTCGCTCATCACGCCCAATCGCAAGGAGGCCTTCGAGTTGGCGGGCGAACCCGACGGTGCCAGGAGCGGCGGCAAGGGCTTGGACGCCGCTCTGATGCGCGCCGTCGATCGGCTTCTGTCCAGACTGCAGCCGGCCCTCCTGCTTGTGACGTTGGGCGAGCAGGGCATGCTCTTGTGCCAGCGCGCACGGCCCCCGTTTCACATTCCGACGGTGGCCCGCGATGTGTTTGACGTGTCGGGCGCCGGCGACACCGTGATCGCCACGTTCACGCTGGCCATCGCCGCCGGAGGCTCGCCGGTCGAGGCCGCCGTTCTCTCGAACCATGCCGCGGGCGTGGTTGTTGGAAAGGTGGGGACAGCGACCGTGGACGGCGGGGAATTGCTGGCGAGTTTCAATCGCTGACAACCATGCGCCTGGCCGTGTTTCTCGATCGCGATGGCGTGCTGAACGAAGATCTCGGCTACATCCATCGCATCGAGGACTTCAGGCTTTTCGCCGGCACGGGACACGCCCTGCGCCGGCTCCAGGATGCGGGTTATCTCCTGTTTCTGGTGACCAATCAGTCGGGGATCGGGCGCGGGTATTTCACCGTCGAGGCGATGCATCGGTTGCACGACCATCTCGAATCCGAGCTGGGCCGTTATGGGGTTCGGTTGAGGCGCATCTATTTCGCCCCCGAGGCCCCCGATCAGCCGAGTCGCGGTCGGAAACCTTCGCCCCAGTTCCTTCTGGATGCGCGGGATGAGTTCGGCGTGGATCTGTCGCGAAGCTACATGATCGGCGACAAGCTGGCCGATCTCGAGTGCGGCTGGAATGCCGGGGTGCGCCGCAGCCTGCTTGTCCGCACGGGCTATGGCGCCCAAGTGGAACGGGACGCGCCGGAGAAGCTGGGCCGGGCGGTGGTGGTTGATGACCTGGCGTCGGCTGTGGCCTGGATCCTGAACGAGGCACCCGGCGGGTCGGGATCCGACACGGCGGGCCGCATGGGGGAGGGGAGGAGAGAGGATTACCGATGAAGATTCTGGGCGTGATACCGGCACGTTATGGCTCGACCCGGTTTCCGGGGAAACCGCTGCATGTGATCGCTGGCAAACCGCTCCTCCAGCACGTGGTCGAGCGATGCCGCCAGGCGCGGGCGCTGGCGGACGTCGTCGTGGCCACGGACGACGAGCGGATCAGGGCGGTGGCGGGCCGGTTTGCGCGTGTGGAGATGACCGCGGCGGACCATGCGAGCGGGACCGATCGGATCGCCGAGGTTGTGGAGCGCTCTGAGGCGGAGGCGGCGGTGAACATCCAGGGCGACGAACCGCTTCTGGACCCGGCGGTGATCGACGCGGTTGCCGGCGCCTTGGCGGCGAATACAATGGCCACCGCCGCCACCCCCATCCGCAATCCCGCCGATTACGACAACCCGAACGTCGTAAAAGTCGTTGTCAGCTCGAGCGGGCGGGCCCTATATTTCTCCCGGCGCACGATTCCGTATCTGCGAGAGGCCGCCAGTCGTTCGATTCCCGATCAGTTGGCGGCGTTTGCTTTTCTGAAGCACATCGGGATCTACGGTTACCAGCGCCAAACGCTGTTGCGGCTCGTCCGATGGCCGGTGTCCGCCCTCGAACGGGCGGAGCGGCTCGAGCAACTGCGGGCGTTGGAGAATGATGTCGGAATCGCCGTGCTGCGTGTCGACTATGAGAGCGTGGGCGTGGATACGCCGGAGGACGCCGAGCGGGTCGAGCGGATGCTCGGGGGCGGGTAGGGGAACGGGAAGGATTTCTCAGGCATGAAATACATCTTTGTCACAGGCGGGGTGATCAGTTCGTTGGGCAAGGGACTGACCGCGGCATCGTTGGGCACGCTGCTCGAGAACCGGGGTCTGAAGGTCGCGCTCCAGAAATTCGACCCGTACCTGAATGTGGATCCGGGCACCATGAGCCCGTTCCAGCATGGGGAGGTCTACGTGCTTGATGACGGGGCCGAGACCGACCTGGACCTCGGCCATTACGAGCGGTTCACCAACACCAAGCTGACGCGCCAGAACAGCCTCACCAGCGGCCAGGTGTACGCCCGCGTGCTCGAACGGGAGCGGCGCGGGGATTACCTGGGCAAGACCGTGCAGGTGATTCCCCATGTGACCGACGAGATCAAGACGCGGATCCGCGAATTGGCCGAGTCGACCAAGGCCGACGTGGTCATCACCGAGATTGGCGGCACCACCGGGGACATCGAGGGGTTGCCGTTCCTCGAGGCGATTCGCGAGTTCGCCCTCGATGTCGGATACAGCAATGCCCTGTTCATCCACGTCACGTACGTTCCGTTCATCAAGGCGGCGGGCGAGCTCAAGACCAAGCCGACCCAGCAATCGGTCGCCAAACTGCGCGAAATCGGGATTGCGCCGCACCTGGTGGTGTGTCGGTGCGATCGCCCGCTCAACAAGGAGATCCGGGACAAGATCTCGCTTTTCTGCAACGTGCCGTACGAGGGGGTGATCGAGGAAAAGGACGTGGATCACACCATCTACGAGGTGCCGCTGATGCTGCAGCGCGAGCGGATGGACGAGTTGGTGTGCCAACTCCTCCGCCTCGATACGCCGCCCGCCAACATGTCGCATTGGCAGGATCTGCTCCGCAAACTCATCGCCCCGCAGAAACGGATCCGCATTGGGGTGGTGGGCAAGTATATCGGGCTGCAGGACGCCTACAAATCCGTCTACGAAGCTCTGAGCCACGGCGGCATCGCCCACGACTGCGGCATCGAACTCGAACGGATCGAGGCCGAACAGATCGAGAAGGGGGGCGCCGAGAAGCTGCTCAAGGGACTGGGTGGCGTCCTGGTTCCCGGCGGGTTTGGCGAGCGGGGTGTGCAGGGCAAGATCCTGGCGGCGCAGTACGCCCGCGAATCGAAGCTGCCCTACCTCGGGCTCTGCCTTGGAATGCAGATCGCCACCGTCGAGTTCGCGCGCAATGTGCTCGGGCTTGAAGGAGCGCATTCGACCGAGTTTGACAAGGCGTCGCCGCACCCGGTCATCGCCATGCTCGAAGAGCAGAAGGGTCTGATGAATGTCGGGGGCACCATGCGGTTGGGCGCCCAGCCGGTCCAGCTACAGGTTGGCACGAAGGCCGCCCACCTCTACGGGGCCTTTGTCGTGAACGAACGGCACCGGCACCGCTACGAGTTCAACAACAGCTACCGCGCACAGTTCGAGCAGCGCGGGTTCATCTTCAGCGGCACATCGCCGGACGGCGAGCTGGTCGAGCTGATCGAACTGCGGGATCATCCGTTCTTCCTGGGCTGCCAGTTCCATCCGGAGTTTCAGAGCAAACCCAACGCGCCTCACCCCTTGTTCCGCGGCTTCATCGCGGCCGCTCTGCAGCGCTTGACTCTTTGATCCTTGTGAGGCGCCAGAGACTGGAGTGAAGGCGATCGGACGTCCGCGTGCCGCCCAAGGTCGTCGGGAGCGATCGGTGTGAAGATTGAAGATTGACCTCGGGCGAGGTTTTGCGAGGGTGCATCCGGTGATGGAAATACGCGTTGGCAATACCTACTATGACATTCGTCCGCGCCTGCTCTTGATTTTGGCGGGTGCGGCGCTGGTGATCAGCTTCCTGAGCACGGTCATCTACACCGTCCAGGCCGAGTCCCAAGGAATCGTCCTGCGCTTCGGACGCTATGTCAAAACCGTCGAGCCCGGCCTGCATTTCAAGCTACCCTACGGACTGGACCAAGTCCTTTCGGTCCCGGTCCGGCGCCAGCTCAAGCAGGAATTCGGGTTCGGGACCCTTGGGAGCAGCAACCCGACCCAGGTCAGTTCTCCCGACGAGCAGGAGGCGGAACGGAGCATGGTGACGGGCGATCTCAACGCCGCGACCGTCGAGTGGATCATTCAGTATCGGGTCAAGGACCCGCGCGCCTTTCTGTTCAACTTCAGGGAGCCCGGCGAGACCCTGCGGGACGTTTCCGAATCGGTCATGCGCGAAGTGGTGGGCGACCGGACTGTGGACGAGGTGATCACCATCGGACGCCAGGAGATCGAGAGCGAGGCGCTGGTGCGATTACAGACGGTCGTGAATAGGTACGACATCGGTGTGAGCATCGACCAGGTCCAGCTTAAGAACGTCAACCCGCCCACCCCGGTGCAGCCGTCCTTCAACGAAGTGAACCAGGCGCAGCAGGAGCGGGAAAAGTCGATCAATGTCGCCAACGGCGAGTACAACCGGGCCGTCCCGCGCGCCCGCGGCGAGGCCGAACAGCGGATCAGCGCGGCGGAGGGTTACGCGGTCAAACGCATCAACGAGGCGCAGGGCGATGCCACGCGGTTCAACGCGCTGCTTGCCGAGTACCTCAAGGCTCCGGAGGTGACGCGCCGGAGGATTTATCTTGAAACGATGGAGGAAGTGATGCCCCAGGTGCGGTCCAAGATCATCCTCGATGACAAGGCGTCGCAGCCGCTGCCCCTGCTGCAACTCGGCACGGAGTCCAAGCGTCCATGAAACCAACGGTCCCCTTCATCCCGATCGTCGTCCTCGTCGTTCTGGCGTTCATTCTACTGCTGACCGCGGCCTATACGGTCAGCGAGACCGAGCAGGTCATCATTACCCAGTTCGGCAAGCCTGTGGGCCAGGCCGTCACCAATGCCGGACTCCACTTCCGGATGCCTTTCATCCAGGACGTCAATCGGATCGAGAAACGCGTGCTCCGGTGGGACGGGCGTCCGAGCGAAATGCCCACCAAGGACAAGACCTACATCATTGTCGATGCCTTCGGCCGATGGCGGATCAGCGATGCCAAGCAGTATTATCTGCGCCTCAAGGATGAACGGAGCGCATTGTCGCGCCTGGACGACATTCTCGGAAGCGAGATTCGCAACGCGATCGCCAGGCACGAGCTCATCGAGGTCATTCGCACCACCAAGGACCGCGAGCCCGAGCGCGACGCGGCCATCGAGAACGCCCGCGGCAACGTCGGGAACCTCTATCCCATCAACAAGGGCCGGGCCAAGGTGCAACAGGAGATCTTCGCCAATGCGGCTCCGAAGATCCAGGTGTTCGGCATCGAACTCATGGACGTTCAGTTCAAGCGGATCAACTACAACACCAGCGTTCGGACCCGCATTTACGAGCGCATGGTCAGCGAGCGGCAGCAGATCGCCGAGCGCTTCCGGTCGGAAGGCGCGGGCGAAGCCGCCAAGATCCTGGGTCAAAAGGAGAAGGACCTTCAGACGATCGAGTCCGAGGCGTATCGAAAGACGCAGCAGATCAAAGGGGACGCCGATGCGGAGGCGACGGAGATCTACGCCGGGGCGTACAACCAGAGCCCGCAGGCGGCGGCTTTGTACGAGTTCATCAAGACGATGGACACCTACAAGGCCGTGCTCACCAACGACACATCGCTGATCCTGACCACCGACAGCGATTTCTTCAAATTCCTCAAGAAGGCCAATCCGCTCCAGCCCGCCACCCCGTAGTCCGGCTGGCGGCGCCGGCAGGGCCGCCCGCCGCAGCCGCATTCCGAGCGACATCTCCATGCCTCCCCCGCCCGTTCTCAGCGCGACGTTCAAGCGACAGTGCGAATCGCTCAGGATCCTCCTCGAGCGCTGTCTCGCCCTGACTGAGCAGTGCGGCGAGGCGGACGCGACGGCCCTGCTGCGGGATCGGCTGGCGCATGTCGAGTCCGCGGCGCTCTTTGTCATCGTGGGCGAGGTGAAGTCGGGGAAGAGCAGCTTCGTCAACGCCCTTCTGGGCGAGGAGGTGTGCGAGGTGGCGCCCGATCCCTGCACCATGGTCATCCAGGAAATCTCCTACGGCGAACAACGCTCGAGGACGAGCCTGGGCGAGCAGTGGGAGAGGATCCGCCTCCCGAAACCCGGCCTGCGCGAGATCACGATTGTCGATACCCCCGGCACCAACTCCGTCATCCCGCATCACCAGACAATCACCGAACAGTACATCCCGCGCAGCGACCTGGTCATCTACGTGTTGCTCGCCAGCAATCCCCACCGCGGCAGCGAGTGGGACCTACTGCGCCTCATCAGCAAGGAATGGCATCGAAAGACGGTCTTTGTCTTGCAGCAGGCCGACCGCGCCAGCCAGCATGAACTCGACATCAATGTCGAGAAGGTCAAGCAGTACGCGCGCGAACGCGGCGTCCAGGCGCCTCTGGTGTTCGCGCTGTCCGCCAAACGCGAGTCCGAGGAGGGCGCCGACACCGGGTTCGCCGCGTTTCGGCACTACCTGCGCCAGGCGGTCGAGAGCGGCGATGTGTGGAGAATGAAGCTCGAAGGGGGGAGGGAGATCCTGCGGAAGACCGTCGCGGACCTTCTCGCCAGGCTTCGCAAAGAGCGGTCTTTGCTCGCCGAGGACAACGCGTTCTATCAGGACCTCCTGGGCCGGCTCGAAGCACGCCGCCGCAAAGCCAATTCCCTCACCCGCCTGGTGGTCAACAGCCTCTGCGCCGTCTACGACCGCCTGTCGTCCCGACTGGAAACCGACTTCAGGGAGGGCCTGGGCGTGGGGACCATCCTGCGACGCGCGCTGCCCCTGATCCGCGACAAGGACGTCAAGACCTGGCTCAAGGATCTGCATGTCCAGTTCGAGCGCGCGGCCGGGGCGGAAATCGAGACGGAGTCCTCGCGCGTCTCGAAGGATCTGTCGGACGAGATGCAGGCGCTGCTCCTCGAACTGGGAGAGGCCGTCGCCCGGCGTCAGAACGGCCAGCGCCTGCAGAGCATGCCGGTCGCGAGCGCCCGGGTCGATATCCTCGAAACGCTGGGACGCCAACTGCGCGATCTGCGCGTGGCGGACATTGTCTCGGACAAGGAGATCCAGGGCTCCGATTTGGGCCGGCTCACCCTCGCCGGCGGTGGCCTGGCCGCGCTGGGCACGGTGATCGCCCTGGCGACTCACCTCATTGCCTTCGACATCACCGGCGGCATCCTCGCGGCTGTGGGGGCAGGCCTGGTCGCCGTGACGCTGCTCTGGAAGCGTTCAAGCATTCTCCACGAGTTCTCGCACAGACTGGCCCAGTCCCGAGATGATTTCCGCGATCGCCTGGATCGCGAGATCACGCTCATGTTCGATCGTCTATTCCTCGAAATCGAACACGACCTCAGGGATCCCATGACCCGAATCGAGACCGAGACGACGCGGATCGCGGCCCTGATCGAGGAAGCGGTCGATCTCAACGGCGCGACAGAGGCGCTGTGAGGCGGAAGAATCGGTCTTCACCCGGCAGAATGTCTTCGGTATGCGGCGGCGCGGGCGAGTCCGCGATGGCGGACCATGGGCCGAGGATCGAGGCCGCCTGTTCGAGTCGACCCGCGCCGGTCCATTCGAGTCTCACCCGCCCTCCGTCAAACACGGGCGGCAGGAACGCCAGCGGGGGCGGCACGACATCCAGCCGCAGCACGCCCAGATAGGTGAAGTGATTCGCGTTGTTGTTCCTCGATGAGGGCGCGAGGCTGACAACAAGATCGCCCGTTTCGCTGGGGATGATGGCGATGATCCGGGCGCTGTTGGTGACGTTGTTGGCCGCATCGAGCATGGCCTGCCCGGAGTTCTTCCCCACGACGGTGTAGCTGGTCTCCCGGTTGTCGCTCACCCCGGTGCGGGAGGCGTAGAACGTCAGATCGTATCGGGCGTCCGGATTCAACCCCGCGAGCTTGAAGCTGGGAAAGACGTTGGCCAGGCCGCCGAACGACTCCGTGTTGCCGAAAAGCGAGTCGCGCGTGGCATTGGCCGGCAGCAACGGCCAGTTCAACGTGCCGTTCTCGTTGGCCCCGTTGAACCGCCTCAGCATGACCAGCCCAACCCTGGTCGGCGCATTCGCGCCCGTGACGAGGTTTGTCAGACGCCCCGTTGCGGACGAACCGACCCCAGTGGTCACGTTGTTCCAGGCATACAACGGGTCGTTGGGCGCGGGCCCGTATGAGGTGGTGCTCGCCCCGCCGAAATCGAAAAAGAGGGCTTCTCCCGCCGGGTTCTGGGCGGCCGGGGCGACTTCGAGCACGGCATTGCTGCTGGTGGCTGTAAACGCGAGGTTGCTCACCGTCACGGCGAAGACCGTGCCGTTCATGTTGGTGCTCACCGCCGGCACGATGCAGGTGAACTGGTTCGCGCCGGGGAGAGGCACGCCGTTGGTGAACCATTGGATAAAGAAGGGCGGCGTGCCTTCGACCGCCGCGGTGAACTGCGCCGGCATCCCCGCGAAGACCTTCTGGCTCGCCGGATGCCGCGTGAACACCACCGGCTCCTGCCGTGGCACCGCGTCCATCCGCAGCGCGCTCAGGTGGGTGAGGTGATTGGCGCTGTCATTGTTGGCCGTCGGCGCAAGCCGGATGGCGATCGCGCCGGACGCGTCCGGGCTGATGCCGGTCACCCGCGCGGTCGCGTCGGAGTTGTTGGCCGCGTTCAGGGCGGCGAAGCCCGAGTTGAGACCGCTCACTTCGTAGCCGGTCTCGCGATTGTCCTGCACGCCGGCGCGCGAGGCGTAGAAGGTGAAGCTGTAGGTGCGGGACGGATTGAGGTTGACGAACCTGAAGCGTGGAAAGACGTCGGCAAGGCCGTTCAAGAGTTCGGTGTTGCCAAAGAGCGAGTCGCGCGTCGCGTTGGCGGGAAACGCGCTCGATGTGACGCTGCCCTCATGGTCTGCCCCGTTGAAGCGGCTCACCATCTCGAAGCCGATGTCGGTCGAGAGACTCGCGGCGGTTGCGAGGTTGGGCAACCGTCCGTCTGGCGACGCTCCAATCGCCTCGGTAATGTTGTTCCAGTGCCATGCGGGATCGTCGGGCGCGGGCCCCCGAGCGGTCGGTGTGGCGTCAGCGCCGAAATCCAGCAGGAACGATTGCAGACCCGCCTGGCTCGAACTCGAGACCGTTGCCCAGGCCGATTCCTCGAGCCGCGCCCCCGGCACGGTCAGCCCGAGATTGAGGCTCGAAACGAGCGCATTGGTCGACAGCCCGACGGGGCTGACACCGTAGATGGTGCTGTAGATGACGCAGGCGGCGAGGTAATAGCCGTTGTTGTTGCCGTGGTAATTGTCGCTGCCAAACAACGGCACGAAACCCGGATCCGTCGGTCGGAGCAATCCGCCCGTCCGTTCCCACGCCGTTCCCACCGGCGCCACGACAACCGGCGGATGCGCCGGGTGCGTCGCGTTTAAAACGTCCGCGAGGCCCTGGTAATTGGATCGGAGCTCGGCCTGGAACTCCGCTGTGCTCGCGAAACTGGTCGGCGACGATGCGCCGGTGATCATCGGATGCACCGCCGCGCGCGACCAGGTCTCGAACAGGATGACCCGCGTCGCTGGATTGTTCGCCATCGCCTGTTGGTAAAGCGCCGCTCCAAATGCGAAGTGATCGTCGATGCTCCCACCGGCTAGATGCGTCGGCTCCGTGCTGTAGTTCTGCAACACGACATGCGTCCAGGGCTGCGATTCGAGTGTGGATTGTGTGGTCGCGTCCTGGCTGTGGTATTGGAAGTCCTGACCGCCGACCGCGCGCATGACGCTGACGGGGTCGGGATGCCCCCCCGCTTGAGCCAATCGGTCAAAGATGCCCGGCACACCGCCCCCTCCGCTGCCGATTGTGAAGCTGTTGCCGATGAACAGCACACGGTGCTGGGCTTGGGCGGCAAGAGAGCAGAGCAGGGCGGCGATGCCGAATCGCGCCGCGGTGAAAATCCCGAGAATGAAGAGCTTGGACATCAGTGTGCCGGGTTCAGGAGTTGAGGTCAGCGGAGGAATGCAGGCTCATCGAGAGCGAAGTTTCTGTTTTACAACGCACTGCGCCCATGAACTCAGTCTCGGAGGGACGATTCCGCAGGCGCGGGAGAGTCCCTGACCGGTCACTAGAGTTCCCTCTCTCCGGGTTCGATCCGGAGAGAGGGATGGGATCGGAGAGGGCAGTAGCCCTGGTGACTCGATCACAGGCGACGGGCCTATTCCGCGAGCCGATAGAACCGGCTCTCGCCTGCGACAATGTCCTCGATGTAGGGCGAAGTCGGCGCGGGCTGAACAGGGTTCCACGGGCCGAAAACCGAGGGAGCCCAGTGCAGTTGGCCGGCCCCGGTCCATTCGAGCTTGATCTTGCCATTCTCGACGGTCACGGGCAGAAACTGCGACGGCTCGGCGTAGGGCCATACGTGGAGCACGCCCAGGTAAGTGAAGTGGTAGGTGTTGTTGTTATTCGCGGTGGGCGCCAGGCTGATCGTGATCTCTCCCGATTCGGTCGGCGCGATCATCACAACGGTCGCCGTGGTGTTCACGTTGTTCGCGCCGTCCAAGGCGACGAAGCCCCCGTTCGCACCCGTGACGGTGAAGCCGGTTTCCCGGTTGTCCGAGACGCTGGTGCGCGACGCGTAGAAGGTGAGGTTGTATTTCCGGGCGGGGTTAAGGCCCGTCAGCTTGAAGCTGGGGAAGATGTTCTCGAGGCCGCTCCAGAGTTCCGTGTTGCCGTAGAGCGAGTCGCGGGTGGCCTGTGGCGGGAACTGAGTCGAAGCGAGCGTGCCGTTCTCGTTGGCGCCGGTGAAACGGCTGATCATCGCCACGGTGATCGGTGTCAGCACGTTGTGCACGGTGACCACGTCCAACAGTTGTCCGGTATCCGAGCTGCCGACCGTGGTGGTGACATTGTTCCAGTGACGCACTGGGTCGTTTGGGGCCGGTCCGAAGCCGGTGGTGGTGCCCGTTGCGCCAAAATCGAACAGCAGGTCCTGGTCGTCGATCGGCACAACATGGCCGACGAGGGTGGTGCCGGAGGCGATCGGGTTGCCGGCAAGGTCCTGGACATTGTTCAAGACGAGCGTGAAGGTGCCGGTGATCGGGGCCGCCAGGCTGAGCGTCACGCTCTGGCCGTCCGGATTCAGCGTCGCCGCCCAGAGCTCCGCCGCCCCGCCGTTCACCTTGTAGTTCGACGGATCGTATGTGGTGTCGTCCATCGGCTCGTCGAAGGTCACCACGATCGTGGTGCCGTCGTAGCTGACCGCCTCGGTCGCCGTCGGCGGGACCGCGTCGCTGTAGACCGTCAGGACCGCGTTGGTGCTGGTGATCTCGTAGGCCAGGTTGCTCACCTTGACGGAGTAGAGCCAGCCGTCCATGTCGAGGGTCACCGAGGGGATGGTCAGGGTGAACCGATTCTCGCCCTCGAGCGGCTGGTCATTCTGATACCACTGCACGAAGTGAGGCGGTGACCCGGTCACCGCGGCGGTGAAGGTCGCGGGCTTGAACTGGACCACGCGCTGGCTCGCCGGCTGCGTGGTGAAGGTCAGAGGTGTCTGGGGCGGAACGGCGTCGATCCGCAGCACCCCCAGGTAGGTGTACTTGACGGAGTTGTTGTTGTTCTCGGTCGGGCCGATCTCGATCTTGATCTCGCCGGCGCCGTCGGGGGTGATGTCCGCAACAACCGCCGTCTCGTCGACGTTGTTGGCCGCATCGAGGGCCGCGAAACCCGCATTACCGCCCGTGACCGTGTAGCCCGTCTCGCGGTTGTCACTGACCCCCGCGCGCGAGGCGTAAAAGGTGAGAGTGTAGACCGTGGCGGGATCAAGCCCGGTCAACTTGAATTTGGGGTAGATGTCGGTCAATCCGCCGTGATCGCCGGTGTTGCCGAACCACGAGTCGCGCGTCGCTTCGGATGGGTACACGGTGGCATTCTGTGTGCCGTTTTCGTTGACGCCGTTGAACCGGCTGATCATCGCCAGGTTGATCGCGCTCGGGATCCCCGCGGTCGTCACAAGATTGCTCAACACGCCGTTGTCCGTGTTGCCGATCCCCGTGGTGATGTTGTTCCAGTCGTTGTTCGGATCGTCGGGCGCCGCGCCGCGAATGGTCGTGTTCGCCCCGCCGAAATCAATCAGGTAGGTCTGCGCCAGGGCCGTGCCCGCGCCCGCCAGCAGCGCCGCGGCCGCAAAGACCCATAGAGATGTCGAGCGCGCCAACCGAGCGGGGCGCGAGCGCGCCCCGCCTCGAGTCATCGCGCGGCCGGGAGCCGTTTGGATCGGGACTGCGCCATGGCCGTTTTCCGCGTCTGCGGCTTTCGCCTTGAGAGCTTCGGAGGCGCCGTTTTGAGTTGCTGTCGTTAGCATTGTGTCAGCGTGCAAAAAGTCGGAGGGCCCGCGCAAGCCAAATACAGGTCAAAACGCAATAGGGTCAGATCCGTACTATTGACATATCAGATCCGGTTTGAGCAGCCCCGGGGCATGGCGCGACCGTTGAGGATCGTGGTGGCGGGCGGGTGGACTCGGGTACGAAACCCGCACCGCGGTAATGGGAACAGAGCCATACCTTTTGCAGTTGTGTAACCCCCGCAAGCCACTTCCTTCCTCCTATGTAAACAGTATGGATCTGACCCGATTGCCTGTTTGGATCTGACCCCATTGCCTGTTGCGGTTCTTGCCCGGGGGAGGGGGATGATGCATTGTCGGAATCCGAATGGGTCACCAAGAAACGTATCTGCACAACGAGGCCTATGCGGAGTTCCTGGCGGGATGGGACGAGGGCTTCTACGCGAAGTACGCCGACACGTTGCGTCCGGAGCAGGCGGGGGACCGGGCGCTGGATGTCGGGTGCGGGGTGGGACAGGTGGTGCGCCGATTGCGGGACGGGGGATATGAGGCCCGCGGCGTCGAGGTGTCGGAACCGAATGTCGCAAAGGCCCGCCAAGTCGGCCTCGATTGCCAGGTTTACGACGGGCGCAAGTTACCATTCCCGGATCGGCATTTCGGGTCGGTGGGCGCGCTCAACGTGCTTGAACACGTCGAGGATCCGGAAGGGTTTCTCGCCGAGCTGGTGCGTGTGGCGCGTCCAGGCGCCCGGGTGGTTGTATCGAGTCCGAACTTCTTTCGCGCGTTGGGCTGGCGCGATTATCATCCTGCGATGCGCGGTTTGGGCAACAAGTGGCGCAATGCGCGGCGGTTGCTGGCCAAGCGACGCCAAATCCGCACCGCGCCCGGCGAGGTGCGATTCGACCGGATGCAGCCGATCGTGAAGGAACCGTTCACACCGGACGATGACGCGATCGTGGCCACAAACGGTCTGGAGATGGCCTTCTTCCTGGATCGCCTCGGCTGCGCGATCGAGCGTGTCGAATGCACCGACCGCTATGTGCGGAAGCCGATCGACTATCTGCTCAATCTCACCCCGCTGCGGTACGCGATGTTCAACGCGTTCGTCGTGGCCCGCAGGCGATAGTCAGGCGATGGCAAAGCGGATCGCGGCGAGGGCTGGGCCCGGATGACACGAGGATCATCCGGGGCTGACGCGGCATCGCGACATCGAGTCTGCCCTCACCGGGTCAGGGCCAGCCGGGGGGCATGATGACGTGGCGCGTGCTCCAAGGCGAGATCGATCACTGCTTCGGGATCGCCGCGGATGGAGGCTGCCACGAGCCGGGAGCCGTCGAAGACCAACACTGCCAGCGAGAGGTCGCGATGCGAACGGATCTTTTGAGGGGCGAACACGGCGACCATGTCGCCCGCGTTCATCACCCCGACAACCCGTTCCCATCCGCGCGCCGCCATGGCGCGGTCGATATCGCCGAGCATGTCCCGGGGTTTTGCAGATAGCTTCGAAGAGGCGACCTGGTAGACGCCCACCTCGACGGCGCGGACGGCGCCGAGCGCGGCGTGCAATTCAGGCGGATGATCGGCCAGCGCCGCCCCGGCGCGCAGGAGGGCGCAGGCCGCGGGCCGCAGGGCGATCTCGATCTCGGGCTCGAGATCGACCCGGGCCGATCGAGCCACGGCCTGGCGCACGACATCGAGGCTGCCGCTGGGACGCAGGGACAGATAGAGGGCTGCCGGAACCATGAGTGGCAGGAGGACGACGGACGCCAGCGCGAGTGCCAACCCGCCGAGCAGGATGGTCTGCACCGAGCCGCGCACAGCGCGGAAAGCGGGTGTGTTTAAAGGAGGGCTCATGGGAACAGAGGCTCCGGGCGCAATGGCGCACGAGGGATGCGGGGTCAGTTCGCCTTGGGCGGCTCGGCGACAGGCCCCAGTTTCTTGAGGTGTTCGATGTGGAATCGCTCGCCGATCATGGCCAGCTTCTCCGGCTTCAGATTGCCCACGATGTTGACCAGAACGGCTTCCTTGGCGTCCCCGATCACGGTGACAACAAGTCCTTCGATGGCCTCGTCGCCTCGCAGCTTGAGGTATACGCCCACGTCTTCCTTTGGATTCTGCACCGTGACAATGCGTTCCCAACCCCGGGCGTCCAGATCGGCCCGGATGGTTTTGACGCGCTGTTCCATCTCGGCACGGTTCTTGTCGTCCAGGGAGATGACATTGACACGGATGAGCTGGAGGCCGCGGATCAACTGGGCCACCTCAGGCTCGGCTTTTTCCGCAAGGCGCGCCGCCATGGCGATCAGGTTGCTGCGGATGTGGACCTCGACGAACTCGCCTCCGGAATCAGACGGAGCGAAGGCGCCGAAGTCGATCTGGGCATCGGGCGGTTCCGCGGCGAAGACGGGGACGGCAAGGCAAGCGGCCAGCGCAGTGGCGGCCACGGCATGGCGAAGAGTTGCGTTCATAACAGTTCCTCTGGTTTTGCACCGACTTTCGTTTGTGCGGGGATTGGATTCCCAGCACCCTCAAGACCCCGCTGTGCCCGGCGAAGTTTCACAAACTGCGATTGGAGTTGTAATCGAGTTGCGGGGCGCGTTTTGATAGGGGCCGAGACGCATCGAAGCCCATGAACACGGAACAACTCTATCAGGAACGTTTTAACCGTTACGTGACGGCCCTGCGCAACGAGAAGCCGGATCGGGTCCCCATCCGGCCCTTCGTCGCCGAATTCACCGCCAAGTATGCCGGCTACACCTGTCAGGAGGTGGCCCATGATTACCCCAAGGCATTCGAGGCCGCGATCAGGTGCGCGAGGGATTTCGGCTGGGATGCCGTCGTGCCCAACATGGTCTATGTCTGGACCGGTCTCGCCCAGGCGATGGGTTTGCGCTACTACGGCATCCCGGGCATCGGCATCCCGCACACCGTCGGTTTCAACTACATCGAGCCGTCGGAGGATCAGGCCTTCATGAAGGCGGACGAATACGATGCGTTGATCGACGATCCGACCGGTTTTCTCTACAATGTCTGGTTCCCGCGGGTTTCGACGGAGGTGAGCCGCATCGGGGAGTCTTCGACGTACCGCAACAACCTGGCGTTCGTGAAGGGGGCGATGGCCATGCTCACGTACTTCTACGCGTTCGGCCCGCAGACGGCCCGGTTGCGGGCGGAGTGCGGCACCGCCTCGGCTATTGCCGGGATTTTCAAGGCCCCCTTCGACATCATTGCCGACAAGCTGCGCGGCTATGTGGGGTTGACGCTCGACATGCACACGCAGCCCAAGAAAGTGCTCGAGGCGTGCGAGGCGCTCATGCCCCACCTCTGCCACATCGGCCTGGCGACCTCGGATCCCAACAGGCAGGTGCCGATCGGATTCTGGATGCATCGCGGGTGCGTGCCGCTCATCAATCCGGCCCAGTACGCCTCGCACTACTGGCCGACGCTCAAACCGATCATCGAGGAATTCTGGAAGAACGGGCACCAGACCCTCTTCTACGCCGAGGGCAAGTGGCAGCATCACTTCGATTCGTTCCGCGAACTGCCCGACCGCAGTATCGTGTTCCACTGCGATCGAGACGACATCTTCGAGGCGCATCGTCGGCTCCATGACAAGTTCTGTTTGAGCGGCGGGATTCCGAACGGGCTGCTGAGCTACGGTCGACCCGACGAAGTGCGGGCCTTCTGCACGCGCGTGCTCGATGAGGTGGCCTCCGAGGGCGGGTACATCATGGATGCCGGCGCCATCATGCAGGATGACACCAGCATCGAGAACGTGCGAGTGATGACCGATGTCTGCCGCGAGAAAGGCGTCTATTCCTCCGGTTCGTACGCCCCGCCGACAGCGACCCCGCCCGCCGACCTGCCCGCGTCGGTGGCGGACCGTGCGGAGCTCGGCGGACTGGCGGGACGCCCCAAGCCCCGGGTTGCGCCCGGCGTGTGCTACCCGTGGGAAGACAAGGCCGCTCAGTTGCCTCCGATCACGGGCGATCCGGCGATGGTGCGCCGGGTGTGGGAAGAGATCGACGGCATGGGCAACATGTTCATCTGGCAGTGTCTGCTGAGCTTTTAGCGCGCGAAAGGGGAACTCTCTGCCAGGCATCCTCGCGCCGACACCCTCCATAGACCGAATCGAGTCTCCTGAACAGAAGACCCGCCGCGCCGGGCGGGCACACTGACTCGAGCCGCATCGCCGACCATTCGCTACCAGCAACCGGCACGAGCGTCGACAATTGAAGAGGACAGGGTGGCGGGCGGGACGGATTGGGGGTCCGCGTGCAGTTGGCGCGCGATCGTGAGAAGATCGCCGAGTTTTCGAACAGTTCCCCCTGCTCGAATGAGCGTTTTTGTGACTGCCTCTGCGCGTCGCCCCAGGCCGAGACGGTCGATCCGAACAGGCGTTCAAGCTCCTCGCGCCGCTTCGTCAGAGGACGTATGCGCCAATCCACCCCACGGCTTTCGAGCAGGTCGCGGGCGATGAACAGCAGCGGGTGTGTGGCGGTGCGTCGGCGCGCGAGTTCGCGGAGGAGGGGTGATGCGGAAGCGGGAGGTTCCGCGGGTCCACCTCCGCCGTGCCGAGGCGAGAGGACCCCTTCGAGCACCGTTCCGTCGGGGAGGAGCGAGGCTGCCTGCGCCAGCCCGGGCAGGGCGTCTGTGAGAATCCCTTTCGGCTCGGACCATAGGATCGTGTGGCCGCGACGCCGAATCACTTGGAGTCGCTGGCCGATCCAGTCCCATTCGACCTGGCAATCAGGCGCAGGGGGCTGAGCGGACGCCGCCTCATCGGGTTCGGCGAGAGGATGGAACGGGTACGGGCGGGCGGCGTCATCGAGCGTCGTCTCGGGTGAGACGAGCCTGCGGAAGTCCTCCGCGCGCGGCTCCCAACCGCTCATCATTCGGTATTCGAGGATCGCGGGGTCGATGGATGTTTGGCGGGCGAGTGCGCGGGCGAGCATGGCGCGTGACACGCCAATTCGGAACGTGCCAGTCAGGAGTCGGTTCCAAAGCAAGCGCTGGCGCGTGCCAAGTTCGGCCCATGTCGCGAGAACCAGGTCATGCTGGGCGGCGGTATCGAGACCACTCAGGGGCAACAGTCGGTTCTCGATGAGTTGGCGCAGGCTGAGGGCGGATTCCGCCGATCCGCCGTGTGCGGGCGGACAAGGCCCTTGAGGGTCCGGGCTTGATTCGCCGACGGGAACGCGCGGCGCCGTGTTCAGACCTGCGACGGGCGGCAGGATCAGCGCCAACGTCTCGCCCAGGTCGCCAGCCACCTGATGGCACTCGTCGATCAGCCACAGCGGAATGGCGGCGGCCTCGGCCGCCCAGAGGCGGAGGAGGGCCGGTTCGACCAGTTGTCTCGAGCGGCGTCGGTTGAGCAGGGCCAACGCCCACGCGGCGTCCGCAGGCTCCGCCCGGCAGAAGTAATCGGCCAGAGCCGCCACCTTCCCGGAGGAGGATGGCGTGGCGCGGACCGTCTCGATCAGTTGCGCGAAGGCCTTCATCCTCGATGTGTTGGCAGGACTTCAGCCGGGCGCCCGTTTTCCCGAAGATAGCGCGCCAGCGGCTCGGCATAGCCGTGGGTGGTCAGCACCAGATTGGCGCCGCTCGCGCCAATGGCCGTCACTAACCCGGTCCAATCGGCATGGTCGGACAACACGAACCCGCGCCCCACGCCTCGCCCCACGCCTCGGTCGCGCTGCATCTTGCGCAGCAGCATCCAGCCCGACACGAACGCGGTCGAGGGCGGCCCGGAGAGGTTGAGCAGGGCGGACGGATCTGACGTCGGGGAGGCGATGACCAGGCCGCGCCCAGCGATTCGCCGGATGTTCTCGTCGGTTGCCGGGGCGACTGGAGGCAGGGGGACACCCGCAGCGCGGTAGCAGGCGAGCAGCCGATGCGCAGCCTCATGCACCAGGACAGGTCCGATCGAGGTGTCGAGGTGCGCAAGGAGGCGCTGCGTCTTTCCGAACGCGTAGGCGAAGATCACGCTGGTTCGCCCCGCATGCTGATTGGCAATCCACCACGCGTGCAGGTCCGCCACGACTTCCGTTGTCGGGGGCCAATGGAACAGCGGCAGGCCGAATGTGGACTCGGAGACAAACGTGTGGCATCGGATCGGCTCGAATGGACAGCAGGTTGGGTCGGCGTCGAGCTTGTAGTCGCCGCTGACCACCCAGACTTCGCCGTGATGCTCGATGCGGATCTGGGCGGAGCCAAGGACATGGCCGGCCGGGTGAAACGAGACCCGGACTCCGTCCATCGAGACGGTCTGGCCATACGCGATCCCGGTGATGTTGGCCTTGCCGCCGAGGCGTGCAGCGAGGAGGCCGGCGCCCGGTTCGGCACAGAGATAGGCCTGCGAACCGGGGCGCGCATGATCGCTGTGGGCGTGCGTGATCAGGGCACGGGCCACCCCGCGCCGCGGATCGATGTGGAAATCGCCCGCGGGACAGAACAGGCCTTCGGGCGCAACTTCGATTACACGTCGCAAATTCGGATTGCCTGGCGCAGCGACGCGATCGGGTCGGGTCGTTTCGGGACAAACTCCTGACCGACGAATCCCTTGTATCCGGTGGCGACGATCGCCCGCATGACAGCCGGGTAGTGGATTTCCTGGGTCTCGTCGATCTCGTTGCGGCCCGGGTTGCCGCCGGTGTGGTAATGGCCGATATAGGCGTTGTAATCGTTGATCGAACGGATCAGGTCGCCCTCCATGATCTGCATGTGGTAGATGTCGTAGAGGAGCTTGAGCCGTTCGGAGCCGACCTGTTTGCAGAGTTCGACGCCCCAGACGGTGTGATCGGCCATGTAATCCTTGTGATCCACCTTGCTGTTGAGCAACTCGACAATGACCGTGACCTTGTGTTTCTCGGCGATGGGGATGAGCTTCTTGAGGCCAAGGGCGCAATTCCTCAGGCCTTCGTCGTCGGACATCCCGCGGCGGTTGCCCGAGAAGGTGATGATGTTCGGGAAGCCGAACTCGGCGACCTGCGGGATCATCCGCTCGAAGCCCGCGAGCAGCTTCTCATGGTGCTCGACCCGGTTCCATCCGTAACCGATGCTGTCCGGGCCATTGCACATGGCGCAGACCAGTCCGTGCTTCTTGACCACCGGCCAGTCGTCCGGTCCGAGGAGTTCGACCGACTCGATGCCGATCTCCTTGCATGCGGCGCAGAGGGCGTCGAGGCTGGTTTTTCCATAGCACCAGCGCGAGACCGAGTGGTGAATGTTGCCCTTGAGCCCGGTCGAGCCGCTCTCGGCGGCCAGGGCGGTCGATGTCCATTGAGCCGCGCCGGCCAATGCGGCGCTGCCTGCGAGGGTCTTGAGCACGGAACGGCGTGAGAGGCGTCTGTTCATACAAGGATTGGAGTCATAGCGTCTGCCAACACGATGTCATCGTCGTGAGGTATTCAACCCAACACGCGCGCGGCGTCAACCTGCAATCACGACACCTGCCATCGTGGGCGCGCGCGTCTCCTCAGGCCAGCAGATCGGACGGCGCCACATCGATCAGGTCGGCCAGCTCTTGCGGGATCGGCCTCGCCTTGAGTTGGCCGTCGGCCGTGTGCGTCACGCAGACGACGGTCAAGACGCCGCGCGCGGCCTCGACGGCCGGCTCGGCGGTGAGGTTGTGGAACTTGACCAGGTAACTGAGCACCTTCGCCTTCTTCATGCGGACCAGCAAATGAACCTCGACCAGATCCTCGAATCGCAGAGGCGACCGGTAATCGCACGAGACGTGGACGCGAGGGAATCCGAGCGGGGGGTCGAAACGCCTCATCATGATGGAATAGCCGAGCGACCGGAAAAATGCGTGTTCGGCGCTTTCCATGTAGCGGAAGAAATTCGAGAAATGGACGATGCCGGCCGCATCGGTTTCCGAGAACTCGACGCGCCTCTGGAGTTTGATTTCGAAAGCCATGGATGCGGGTTGTCGACGGCGTGTTGCGACGACGCGTTAGGCAACGGGCTCAGGCGGCGGATGTCAAGCGCTGGAACAACCGGAGCATGGCGTCGGCCCCCGATGCGATCGAGTAGGCGGTATGGGCGGCGCGCTGACCGGCCTCGCCCAGTGCCCGGCAGCGCGCCGGATCGAGCACCAGATCCTCGATAGCCTGCGCCAGGGCTCGAGGGTCGCCCGCGGGACAGACCACGCCGCCGCCCGTCGCCCGCACAACCTCAGGAAAGGCTGCATGGTCGGGTTGGACAACCGGCACGCCGGCGGCCATCGCCTCGAGCAGGTACATTCCGAAGGCCTCGCCATAGAGGGCTGGAACCGAAAACACCGTCAGCGAGGTCAGGAATGCGATCTTTGCCGAGCGAGGCAGGTTTGGATGGAACTCGACATCGGCCAGCAGGCCGCTGGCCCGCAGCCGCGTGCGCATCTCTTCGACAAAGGCCGCATCGGCCGGTCCGCAGCCGCCGCCCACCTTCAGACGGAGTGTTGGCACTCGCGCGCGGCGTCGGATCGCGATGAACGCGTCAACCAGCGTGTCGAGGCCTTTCTCCGGGCACATGCGGGCGAAGTAGCCGAGGACGGGGGCGTGGCCCGAAGGCACGACCCGCGCTCCGTCGGTCGTCAGCCGTGCGGCGTCGGGCGCGGAGGCGGACGCCTGGGTTGTGGACTGCGGCGCTTTGGATGCGGGGGGATGGGCGGCAGGCGGGGCGGGGTAGCCATCGAGATTGATCGCAGTCGGCACCACCTCGATGCGGTCGTCCGCCATCCCCAGACGCGCGCGCATCCGATCCGCGAAGTAGCGGCTTGGGGCGATGAACAACGCGATGTCAGCCGCCCGGACGGCGAGGGTCTTCCAGACCTCGGTTCGCCACGGCTCGGGCATGCTGTCGAGAAAACTGTCTTCGCCGGCCAGCAGGCACACCACCGGAACGCCCAGGTCGCGTCGGATCCGGCGAGCAGCTCCGATCAGCAGCGCGTTCGACAGGCAGACCACGTCCGGCTTGGGCTGAGCGCGCAGCCAGACGATGAACTCATCCAGATCGCGCGCCTGGTTTCCTTCCTCGCCGCGCAGCATCGACAGCGTCAGATCCGCCACGTCGCGCGCGCGCGTTTTGGCGGCGAACCGTCCGGTCCAGCGGAGCAGGGCAGGGGAGGCCAGCCACCGGCGCAGCCAGGCGGGTGCTGAGCGGAAGAGCGGCGTCTTGTGGTCGAGATAGACATTGATCCCGCCAAAGAAGACGGGGGTTCCCGCGCTCAGGTCGGGCTCGTCGAGGGTGAGCGGCAGGTAGAGCGGCACCATGAGTGCGGTGTGGCCGCGTCGGCGATACTCGGCGACCAGGGCGTTATCGCGCAGGCAGTTGCCGCAGTACATGCCGCCCGCGCCTGGGGTGAGCTGGATGATGTTCATTATCCAATCCACAGTGAGCCGCTCTTTGCACTGCAATCGGTGACAGTCTTGCATTTCTGGCAGGATTTCCGCACTTCTATTCTCCAGCGCTGCGCAGCAGCGCCAGCGCAGCGCGGCGACCGGCGCGTGCGTCGTCGCCGGACGTGCGTGAGGTTCCCGTTGCGTTGGCTGCGGCTTTGCCGCGCTGCGTCTCGGGATACCATTGCGGCCGACTGTGGCCCGCGGCTGAGCGAAAGGCAAGCGCACGTCCGGGTGCGGATCTCCCGCTGACCGCGATTTCCGCTTTGATTCGCAATCGGGATTCGTCGTAGGCTCGCCAGCATTGTATGCTTAACACACGCTTGAAACTCGTCGCCCCGCGCGTCGCGCCTCCTCTGGATTCGGCGTTTCGCCCGCCGGTGCTCGCAAACCGCGCCTTCCAGGCCCTGGCGGCCCAAACCGGGCGGGCCGTGCCGGTGCGCGTGGGACTCGAACAGGCCGATGGTTCCATCGAGCACTTCGCCACGACCGTGCTGCCGGAGGATCATCCCGATGCCGGCGGGAACTTCTTGCACGTCGAGCGTTGGCTCAAGTTCCTCCTCTGGTCGCGCGGCGGTTTCCGAATTCATTTTGCCGGGCCGGCCCCGCTTGCCGAGGCTCTCGCCGGTCATTACAAGACGCATGCGACCGGCAAGTTCGATGCGGAGATGATGGGCGGGCGGGTTTATGAGCGGCCTTTCGAGGTGCGCTGGTGCCAGCCGGATGAACTGCCGCCACACCGCTCGAACACGCAGCCGCTCGGACGCCACCTCGAAGGCTGCCGCATCGGCTTCGATCTGGGCGGGAGCGACCGCAAGGTGGCGGCCGTGATCGACGGGCGCGTCGTGTTCAGCGAGGAGGTGGTTTGGGATCCGGTGCGCCAACCCGACCCGCAGTATCACTACGACGGCATCATGCACTCGCTGAGGCGCGCGGCCGAGCACTTGCCGCGGGTGGATGCCATCGGCGGCAGCGCGGCCGGGGTGTATGTGAACAATCGCGTCAAGGTCGCCTCGCTCTTCCGCGGCGTGCCGCCCGATCTCTTCAATCGCCGTGTCAAGGACCTGTTCTTCGAGATCCGCAAGGCCTGGAACAATGTCCCCTTCGAGGTCGTCAATGACGGCGAGGTGACGGCGCTGGCCGGGTCGATGGCGCTCGGCGACAACGCGGTGCTTGGCATTGCGCTGGGCACAAGCACCGCGGGCGGCTACGTGACCCCTCAGGGCAACATCACCTCCTGGCTTAACGAATTGGCGTTTGTGCCGGTCGACTACAATCCCGGCGCTTCGGTGGACGAGTGGTCGGGCGATTTTGGCTGCGGCGCGAGGTATTTCTCCCAACAATGCGTCGGGCGGTTGGTCGAGGCGGCGGGCATCCCGGTGGCCGCCGGGACACCCTTGCCGGAATGCCTCAAACAAGTCCAGGCCCTGATGGCAGCGAACGACGCGCGCGCCCGTCGCATCTACGAAACCATCGGCATCTATCTCGGATATGCCATCGCTCACTTCGCCGATTTCTACGAGTTTCGCCATCTCCTCATCCTCGGACGGGTCACGTCCGGCACGGGTGGAGCGGTGATTCTCGACGGGGCCAAGCACGTGCTGCAGGCCGAGTTCCCGGAATTGGCCAGCCGGGTGAATCTGCACACCCCCGATGAAACGCAGAAACGACATGGCCAGGCCATCGCCGCGGCAAGTCTGCCCGTGGTGTCTCACCCGTAATTGTCAGCTATGAACCCGTATCACCACCTTGTTAACGAATATGCCCGGTACGCCCGGGAAGCGAAGAACTATCCTCTGGGCGGGTTTCCGCCTGCCCCGAAGCCGGAGATCCCGGCGAACGCGCCGAAGGCCTTGATCTTCTCGCCCCATCCGGATGACGAGTGCATCGTCGGCGGTCTTGCGCTGCGCCTGTTGCGTGAGGCCCGCATGAACGTGATCAACGTCGCTGTCACTCAAGGCAGCAATCCCGCCCGCCGGGCGGGACGGTTCGAGGAACTCAGAAACGCCTGTCAGTACCTCGGCTTTGGCCTGCTTCAGACCGGGCCGACCGGTCTCGAGAAAGTCAATCGCAAGACACGCCAGGGTCAACCCGCCGTCTGGCAACCGATGGTCCGCACGATCGCCGAAATCCTCCTCGAACATCAGCCGCGCGTGATCTTTTTTCCTCACGACCAGGATTGGAACAGCACGCATGAGGGAGTGCATTGCCTGGTCACGGACGCCCTGCAGGCGATCGGCGCGCGACTCTCATGCTTCAGTGTCGAGATCGAGTATTGGGGGCAGATGGACGATCCGAACCTGATGGTCGAGCTGACGGCCACCGACGTCGCGGACATGGTGACCGCTCTGACGTTTCACGTGGGCGAGGTGAAGCGCAATCCGTATCACCTCGTCTTGCCGCCCTGGATGCAGGACAACGTCCGGCGCGGAGGGGAACTCGTCGGCGGCCAGGGGCAGGCGGCGCCTGATTTTGTCTTTGCCACCCTGTACCGGTTGCGACGCTGGACTGGCGCGCGCCTCGAGCGGTTTTACGAGGGTGGGCGCAACCTGCCGGCCGGGGTGAATCCGAGTAGCTTGTTTGCATAGCCCGTTTCACAAGGCTGCGCGTGCTCTGCTCTGATGCCCGGGCTCTGGCCAAGTTGTTTCGTATCAAAGCACTTGGCAGGGCATAATCTGACGTTCTGATGATTCTGGTGGCTACCGTGAGCGTGAGCCGCGGATGGCGTGTCTATGCGCGCGATCGGCATTTCGATGCGATGCGCGATGTGTTGGGTCTGCGGCTTTACGAACCGGACCACGGCGGCAAGTACCGGCGCGAAGCGGGTTAGCCAGGCTCCAGTGTCTGAGTTTCGTTGCCCCACTCGGGGGGGTGGAGATTCCAGGTTTCCATCAATTCGGCGGGAAGATCCTCAAGAAACCGCGAGGGCTGTTGGGGGGTCTCGGCGCCGCCGGCGCCAAAGCTGCGTATGGCGGGGTAGCAGAGGTAGAGCTCATTGCGCGCGCGCGTGATGGCGACATAGAACAGGCGCCGCTCTTCCTCCTCGCCCTCGACGCTTTTGGCGGCCCGGGCTGAGGGGAACAAGCCATCGCAGAGCATGATGAGGAACACGACGTCGAATTCGAGGCCCTTGGCCTGGTGGACCGTCGTGAGGCGGATGCGTTCGTCATCCTGCTGAGGGCGGGTTTCGCCTTCGGCCTCGACATTGCTGAGCAGGGCGAGCTGGGCGAGGAACTCGTGCAGGCTGGCGAACTGTCGGCCATAGGAAGCGAGCTGGTCGAGGTCGTCGATCCGGGCGCGGGCATTGGCGTAGGTTGCCTCGAGATGGGTTCTGTAGAAGCCATCAAGCGCGAGAGCGATCAGGTCCGAGACCTTGCCTCGCGCCCGCTCCTGTTCGAGTTGCCCGAGTGTTGCGGAGAGCTGCGTCCAGGAGGAGGATGCCTTCTTGGGCACGGATGACGCCATGGCCTGGAAGGAGCGGGCAAGCAGGGCGGGGGAGGGCGGCGGCAGGTCGTCCGGGGCCGATGAGGATGCGGACGGCTGCGGGGGCAATTGGCGGGCGAACTGCGCCCAGAGCCGTCCGGACGCGACGGCGCCAATGCCGGGGAGCAGGCGGACCAGGCGCTTGAAGGCGATTTCGTCGCGGTGATTCGAGACCAGTTTGAGGATGGCGGTCAGATCCTTGACATGGGCCTGCTCGAAGAAACGGATGCCGCTGGTGATGCTGAAGGGGATGTGGCGCCGGGTCAGTTCCAACTGGAGTTCGAGCGCATGGAAATGGGAGCGGTACAGGACGGCCATCGCGTTCAGCGACGTACCTTCCTCACGCAACTCGGTCGCGCGCGCGGCCACGAAGGCCGCCTGGACCCGGCCGTCAGGGCACACAACCAGCGCCGGTTTGGCCCCGGGCGGGCGCACGGCGGCGAGTTCCTTGGGGAACTGATGGATATTGGGAGCTATGGCGGCGTTGGCGAGGCGGAGGATATTGGGCGTGCTCCGGTAATTGGTCTCGATCCGGTAGACGGTGGTGTTGGGATGCCGATCGGGGAACCGGAGGATGTTCTGGAAGTTGGCGCCGCGCCACGAGTAGATGCTCTGGGAATCGTCGCCGACCGCCATGATATTGTCGTGTCGGGCGGCCAGCAGATCGACCAGGTCGCTTTGAATCCGGTTGGTGTCCTGGTACTCATCGACGAGGAGGAACTGGAAGCGGCGCTGCAGGCCTTCGAGCACGTCCGGGTGGTCGCGGAGCAGAGCGAGCCAGAGCGCCAGGAGATCGTCGAAATCGACCACGCCGGCCTGGCGTTTGCGTTCCGTGTAGCGCCTCTCGAGGTCGACGATGGTCTCCGCCAGCGTCTCGAACGACGGGAAATGCCGTTCGAGGGTCTCGGGGATGGCGATCTGCATGTTTGCGGCCAGCGAGAAGATCTCGGCGAGCACATCGGCCTTCGGGAAGAGAGGCTCCTGCGGCGCGACCTTGGCCTCGCCCAGGCAGGCGCGAATCAAGTCGGCTGCGTCCTCCCGGTCCAGGATGGTGAAGTCGGGCGGATACCCGATGGCTTCGGCGTGTCGGCGCAGGATGCGGTGACCGATGGAATGAAATGTGCCGCCCCAGAGGCCGCCCAAGTCGTTGTCGAGCAGCTCGCGCACGCGCTGCATCATCTCCCGCGCTGCCTTGTTGGTGAACGTGAGGAGGAGAATGCATTCGGGAGGAATCCCCTGTTCGATCAGGAAAGCCACGCGGTAGACGAGCGTGCGTGTTTTGCCGGCGCCGGCGCCGGCGATGACCAGGGCGGGGCCGGGCAAGGCGGTGACCGCGGCGAACTGTTGGGGGTTCAGCTCCCGGGCATAGTCGATCTGCGGCGCGGCGGGCGCCTGAAATCGAGGCAACACAGAGTCGCGTGGCACGGCGCCCTATTCCTGGGGATAAACGAGAATGCGATCATGGACGACGACGGCCAGATCGTTCTTGCCGTCGCCGGTCAGATCGGCAATCAACGCCTCGCGCGGCTCGGGCGTGTCGGGTCGGCGGGACCGAAAGGTCCGTTCTTCGAAGACCTGCCAGCGGTTGGCTGGGACGAGTCGATGCGGCGGTTCGAACCGGACCAGGTCGAGGTAATTCTTGGCGGTTTCGAGGAAGACGAGGTCCTGGCAACCGTCGTGGTTGAGATCGCCGGGGACGACGTCGTGGAGGAATCCGTCTTTGACGGGAGTCTCGTAGTCGTCGAGGCTCGAGAACTCCCAGACCATTCCGCGCAGGGGGAGCCAGGCGACGCTGTTCAAGCCGAGGAACAGGACGGCGTTGGGCTGATCGCCGCCCAGAGCCACGGCTTCGAGAGCGGTGAAATCCGTCACCGGCAGGGGCACATTGCGCAGGGCCTGCCAGACGCCCGAGGGATCGCGTTCGCACAAGGTCAGGGCTTTGCGCTCGGCATCGAGCAGGAAGAGGCTCGATACGTCGTTGGTTCCGTTGCGCAGGGAAGCCGCCCCAACGATGCGCGAGCTGCTCGATGCCCCATTGATCTGCTCCTTGACACGGAAGGTCCAAGTTGCCCTCGATGCGCCTTCCTTGGGGCCGGCGTCGGCTTGCAGGACCACAGCCCGGACGAAGTTCTTCTGGGCGAGCAGCAGCTCCGCTTTGCCGTCGCCGTCCACGTCGGCGGCACTCAACCACGGCTGCTCGGCGCTGCCGCCGGGTGGGGCGACGTCCTGTTCGTCGAAGGACTCGGTGTCGCCCTGGAGCAGGACCTTCACCTTTTCGTACGGAATCAACACCACCAGGTCGGGCAAGCCGTCATGATTGAGATCGTGGATTGTCAGGCTCGATGGGTTCGACTTAAAGGCCTCGCTGAGTTTCTGACGCGTGACGGCCCCGTCCGCGGCCCGCAGCCACAGCTCGCGCTTGCCGTCCACATCCACGACGGCCGCCAGCAGCGGCTTCTGATCGGCGCGCACCCTGCCCGCGGCCATGGTCAAAGGCCGCCCCTCGATCGGAATCAGGGTCGGGAAAGCAATCCGCCCGGCCTCGTCGAGGCGGCTGACCCCGATCTGGCGCTCATCCGCGCTGAGGAAGAAGATCTCGGCCCGCCCGTCGCCGTCCCAGTCCGCAACGCCCAGTTCACCGACGCCGGTGAAAGTCGGAAAGGTGCGGGGCGCGGCCAGCGAGCCGTCGGGCTGCTGGAGAAACAACGAGACCTGTCCGCTGTCCGGCTCGGCGACCAGGAGATCCGACAAGCCGTCGTGGCTGACGTCGGCCCAGGCGATTCCGCGGCGATTCTTGGTCGTTTTCGCGAAGGGAACGACCTGGAACTGGCCTTGGCTGAAATCGCCGGTCAGCGCCTCAGCCGGCTTGAGAATGAAGTTGGAGATCTGGGCGCGCCCCGATTTTGCGGCGATGGTCATGACCTCGGTCTTCTTGTCGCCATCGAGATCTTCCATGGCATAGGAGCGAATGGCGGGGAGGGTAAAGTGGACCTCGGGGCCGAGCTGGCCGGCTGCATTTTGAAGGCGGAACCGGAACGGATTGGCATGCTCCCAATTCACCAGCATCAGATCCGAGCGCCCGTCACCGTCGATGTCGATGATCTGCGCCGCTTTGACGACTCCGCTGTACGGGATCTTCTCCGGCTCGGCGAGGGCGTGGTCGGGCTGTTGGGCCAGGAAGTAGAGCGTGCTCTCCCCGAGCAGCAGGAGGTCTTCGAGTCCGTCGCCGTTGAGGTCGCCGCTTGTCAGGGCGTTCGGATCCAGCAGGCCGTCTTCCAGGCTCCAACGGCGCGGGGCGCTCCATGTGTTGGCGCCCTCGTTGTACTGGACGACAAGTTCCTTGGGGGCGCCAAAGAAGGCCAGGTCGGGCCGCTGGTCCTGGTTCAAATCGGTCACCACCAGGGCCGAGATGGTCTTCTCGGATGCCAGCGACTCGATGCGAAACCGGGCATCGGGCGGCAGTTCATTGATCTCGCGCCTGATCGGTTGGGCGGCGAGATCGTTGGTCTTGCCGGCGCGATTGAAGAGAATGTTGATTTTCGAGCGGGCGTTGTTCACCACGATCAGATCCTGGGCCCCGTCGCCGTCGAAATCCGCCGCGCGCAGGAGGCTGATCAGGTTGTCGATGGGGAAGATCTCCGGCCCCTGGAAACCGAACCCGGCCTGGTCGTCGGCCGCGCGCCCGGCCCAGACGGCAAACAAGGCCAGGACGCTGAGCGTCATGGCGGTAATGGTCCTCACGGCTTGCTTCAGAGTGTTCTCGTATGCATGCACGCTGAGGATTATGGCAGCGGAACGGCGATTGGCGAGCCCGGAAGTCAGGGATTCTGAGGCGCCGATGACGTCGAGGCGGTGCCGCTGAGCAATCGCTCGATCTCAGGATTGGCCTGGTGGCCTGCCGCGAGGGCCTTGTTGTAGTGCCAGCGCGCCAATTCGAGGAACGGGGGCTTCTGGTGGACGTAGATGAGGGCGAGGTTGTAGTGGGCTTCCGGGTAGTCGGGGCTGAGTTGAATGGCCTTTCGGAACGCCTGTTCGGCGGGGCCGCGCTGGCCTTTGAGGCCGAGCGTGATGCCAAGGTAGTTTTGGGTATTCGGGTTGTCCGGGTTGAATTGCGCGGCCCGGCTCAGGACATCGAGAGCCTCGTCATATCTGGCCTGCTGATAGCGCAGCAGACCCAGCAGGGCGAGGGCCTCAGGATCGTTTGGCTCCTGCGCGGTCACTTTGTTCAACGCCACTTCCGCCGCCTCGAGTTGGCCCTGCTGCAGATGCGTCGCAGCCAGGTCGGTCAGAAGATTCACGTTCTTCTCGTCCAGAACCAGCGCCTGCTTGAATTTCTGCTCGGCTTCGGCAAGCTGGCCGCGCTGGAAGGCGCGCCTGGCGTCGGCAACGAGGGCCGCGGCGCCCGCCGGGATCTGTCGCGCGGAGCGTTTGGACGCGGACAGCTCGGCCCGATCGCTCAGGGCGGCCTTGGTGTTGAAGAGGGCCAACTCCTCGGGTGTGAAGGGCACTTGACGCGCTTCATAGACTTGGATGCGCGCCCGCAGCATGGCCAGTTCCTCCGCGAGCCGATCCTGCTGCGCGGTTCCGCCGCGCACTTTGCGGTCCTGGACCTCGCGCGAGAGCGCGGCCACCCGCTTGCGCAAATCGTTGCGTTCGCGCTCGAGTTGCTTGATCCATGCCTTTTCGGCGGCCTTCTCCGCCTTGGTGGCGGGCGCCACGGCGGGTGCCGGGCTGACAGCGGGCGCGGCTGCAGTCACCGGAGTCGGGCTTGGGGCGGCCGGCGTTGGAGCGGGGGCGGGGGCGGCGCTGGCAGTTGCGGGCGCGGCCGGGGCCGGCGCGGGAGCGGAGGGGCGAGCGGACAGGGTCATCACCCGGTTCTCGAGGGTGAGTTTCTCGGACTCGAGGATGGCCGAACGACCCCGTTCCGCTTCGAGAGTTGTCTGGGCCTGATCGAGTTTGGCTTTCAGGTCATCGGCCTTGGTTTTGAGTTCCGCCATCAGCTTGGAATCGTCCTGCGCGGCGCGCGTCTCGCTCCTGCGGTTCGCGCGATCGAGTTGCTCGCGCAGGGAATCGCGTTCCTTGGTCAGGCCAGTGAGGGCTTGGGCCTGCCGGCGGAGCGAATCCCGTGCCTCCTTGAACGCCTTCTGGGCTTCGGCGTAAGCGGCGGAATCGGCCTTGGTCGGCCTCGATTCCTCGCGGGCCGCTCGCGCTTGAGCCTTGTCGGTCGCGCGCTGGAGTTTTTGCTGCAAGGCATCCCGCTCCTTGGTGAGGACGGTGACCGATTGTGTTTGGCGTTTGAGCGCGTCGTTGGCTTCTTTCAGCGCCTTTTGCGCTTCGTCGTAGGCGTCCGGGTCGGCCGCCCGCGCCAGCTTGGCCTGATGTTCAGCCAGATTGGCCTTGAGGTTCTGGTTCTCGGCCAGCGCCTCCTGAAGGCGACGCTCGGCTTTGGACAACTCGCGCGGATCCACCGCGGCGGGCTGAACCGTCAGGGCCTCGCGCAGTTTGACCTGGAGGGTGTCGCGCTCGGCGCTGAGGCTCGCGATTTCCTCCAGCAGCGCAGTCATCCGCTGACCGGAGTCCGGGTCGATCTTCACCCCTGGCGCGATGGAGGTGGGGGCGCTGGCGGCGGGCGCGGGCGTTGGGGCACTGGGTGTCGACGGGGCGCCGGGGCCCATGCGCTCGGCGATGTAGTCGCGGCGGTATTTAACAATCTTCGGGTTCCAGTTGGGATAGCTGGCCTCGAGCTGGTCGAGCACGGTCCGGGCTTCAACGTACCTCTCGAGGGCGTCCTGGACACGCCCGGTGGCGCGCAGGGAATCCGCCTGCTGGATCAAATTGTAGATCCGCACATACAAGTCGTCCGGCGCCTGGGCAATCGCCAGGAGCGCGCCGGCGCACATCGAGAGCAATCCGACCCCGAGCCGGGTCATGCATTTCATGGCGGCATACTAGAGCCGAGCCTGGAGGTTTGGCAATTGGACAATCGGGCTGGCTCCGCGCATCGGGCACGCCCCCGGGGGGCCAGCAGTCTGCCCATGAACCTCGTAGCCGCGGACGTCAGTCCGCGCCATCTCGCTCTGCGGAAGACAAGGATCAGCGCCGACTCACGTCGCCGGCGACGAACCGGTTCATGGGCGAAAAGCGTGCTTGAAAACCGCCAGGTCTCCTTTTGACAGCGCTCAGAACGTAGGGTCAAGGGGGACCCGGCCTACAGCGGAGCAGTCATCGATCCTGTAGGCCGCGTGCCCCCACGCGGCGCGAGGACAGACACCGGTACGTACGCCGGGTCAGGGTGCGATTGACACTGCTGTGACATCCGTGATAGCGTCGCCACACTTGGAAGCAGGTATGAGTTCGTTCCTCAGCGAACATGTGCTGGTGCTCAACCGCTTGTGGCAGGCGGTCAATGTCTGCAGCGTGCGGCGGGCATTGACCTTGGTGTTCGAGGGGCACGCCCAGGTGGTTCTCAACACGATCGACGGGAACTTCCAGACCTATAATTTCAACGAGTGGCGTGACTTTTCGCGCCAGGAACCGCAAGCGGAGTCGATCGGGACCATCTCGTTCAGGATCCGGGTGCCGCGCGTGATCCTGCTGCTCATGTTTGACCGCCTTCCGAAGAAGGAGGTCAAATTCACCCGACACAACATCTTCGAACGGGACAAGAACATGTGCCAGTATTGCGGGCGCACGTTCGAGCGAAAGGACCTCAACCTCGACCACGTCATCCCGCGCGACCGCGGCGGGCCGACTACGTGGGAGAACATCGTGTGCTCGTGCGTGGCCTGCAACACACTCAAGGCCAACCGAACGCCGCAGGAAGCCCGCATGCACCTGATCCGCAAGCCCAAGCGGCCGAAGTGGCGTCCGTTCGTGCAGGTCAACCTCGGCCTTCCCTGCCACGACAGTTGGAAGCACTTCCTCGACCTGGCTTACTGGAACGTCGAGTTGGGCGAGGAACTGGCATAGCCAACCTGTCAATCGTCTCCGGGACGCTCTTCCGACTCAGCGACGACGGGCGGCAACAGGTGCTGCGCGCGCGCATTGGCTTCGGCAAGCTCTTCCCTGCTCATGACCAGCGACAGTCCCGCGCATGAAATCGCTGCGTCCTTGTAGCCCTGGGCGGCAGCCAGAGTGAGCCACTTGTAGGCCTCGATCCGCGATTCCACCGCGTCCAATTCCGCCCCGTTGAGGCTGGCGCGGTGACAGAGGTTTCCCAGGCTGTATTGGGCGCCGGCATCGCCGTGATCGGCAGCCCGGCGCATCCAGCGCAACGCCCCGGCGTCGTCCCGCGGCACACCCTGTCCCTCGGCGAGCATCAAGCTGAGATTGAACTCCGCCAACGGATGATTCTGCTCGGCCGCCTGTTGGTACCAGCGCGCGGCCTGCGGCAGGTCCTGTTGCTCGCCCTCGGCTGCGCTGTACAGCACCCCGAGCGAGAACTGGGCGTCCGCATCGCCGTGATCAGCCCTCACCCGGACGTCGTCATGACGGTCCCGCGGCTCGAGCCCAAAGAGTTTTTGGTACCAACTGTTTCCCACGATGCTGACACTCGACCCGATTCGCCCAAATACAAGTTTTTGTTTGGGGCAACTAGTTCCCTTTGGTGGCGCTGATGCGCCCGTAGGCTTCGAGGGCGACCTCGCGCGCGATGGCGTGGCTCACGATCGGCTCGGGATAGGCGCGACCGATCTCGATCCCGGCGGCGCGCAACACCTCGGTCGGCGCCTCGTGCGGCCGGTGGATCCATTGGGTCGGCAGCTCCGCCAACTCGGGACACCAGCGACGGACGTAATCGCCGTGCGGGTCGAACTTCTGCCCCTGGCTGACCGGATTGAAGATCCGGAAGTACGGGGCGGCGTCCGCGCCGCAGCCGGCGACCCATTGCCAGCCCAGTGTGTTTTGAGCGAGGTCGGCATCGACCAGCGTGTCCCAGAACCATCGCGCGCCTTCGATCCACGGCAGGAGCAAGTCCTTCACAAGGAACGAAGCCGCAATCATCCGGACGCGGTTGTGCATCCAGCCGGTCGCCCACAACTCCCTCATGCCGGCGTCCACAATCGGATAGCCGGTCCGACCTCGCCGCCACGCTTCGAGAAACGCCGGCTCGGTCCGCCAGGGGAATTTCGCGAATGCCGGCCGCAGCGGTTCTTCGGGTGTGTGCGGAAAGTGCCAGAGCAAATGGTGCGAGAATTCGCGCCAGCCCACCTCGGCCAGAAAGGCCGACCCGCGCCAGGTTGCAACGGGCAAACGGCGGCCTGCCGCCATGCGCTCGAGGTCATGCCAGACCTGGCGCGGGCCGATCTCGCCGAAATGCAAATGGGGCGAGAGCCTCGACGTGCCCCGGACATCCGGACGGTTCCGCTGCTCTGCATACTCTGCAAACGCGCTGCTCAGGAAGTGGCGCAGATTCGCCTGTGCGCCCGCCTCGCCCGGCTGCCACGCGTCCCGGAGGCCTCCGGCCCAGTCGGGGCTCGGCTCGAGATCGAACGCATCGAGCCGCAGCGACGCAGGCCATGCGGCCGGGGCGGACAGCCGCTCGATACGGCTCGTCGGCTCGGGCGGGTCGGGCTCGGCCAGGCAGCGCTTCCAGAAGGGGGTGAAGACTTGGAACGGCTTGCCGCTCTGATTCCGGATCGCCTCCGGTTCATGCAGCAGCGCCGCATTGAACATTTCCACATTCAGGCCGCTGCGCTGGAGTTCGTCCCGGATCTGCGCATCCCGGGCCGCCACAGCCGGTTCGTAGCGCCGGTTCCAGAACAGCGCTCTGGCGCCTGTCTCCCTCGCCAACTGGATCAACGCCGGCAAACTCGGTCCGCGGCGCAGGATCAGCCTCGATCCGAGCGCTCGCAGGTCGGCGTTCAGGGCCTCGAGAGATTGATGCAGCCACCACCGAGACGCGCTGCCCGGAGCCCACGAACCCTCCTCGTCCGGCGCCCAGACAAACACCGGCACAACCGGTCCGCCCTCCCGAACGGCCGCATCGAGTGCAGGGTTGTCCGCCAGACGCAAATCGGATCGGAACCAGTGGATCGAGGGACGCTTCATAGTCAAAGGACGCGGGTGCGCTCGAACAGGTGTTGAGTTTCATGCCCGTTATAGCCGCATCATGCGCAGACACACACCAACCCGCCGGGTCCCCGGATCGGCGCAGTGCTGTTCCCGATCTCATCATTCGCGCCGCGTGGGGGCACGCGGCCTACAACATCGAACATCGGTGTCTGCCCCTTTGTAGACATCATGCGAAGTCTGACTGCCATGTGCACATACGAGGTGTGAAACAGGCGGGTCAGCGCCGCGCATCGAGGCCTTGCCAGCGATGGGTCCACCGGCCCGGCCCGGTGCTTTCGACGACGATCGAGTCGCCTTCGCGCCGCGAGCGCAGCGGCTGCTGATTCTCATCCTTAAGATACCGCGGGTCCATCAGGCCTGTCTGGACGAGTCTTTCGAGCGACTCGGGCACATCTCCGTAAGCGAGTCGATGCGCATAGACCGCCCGGCCAATGCCCAGCCGGATGAAATGCGCCTCGTGATGGGTCTTGATCGCGCGCGTGGCCTCTGGCGGCAGACGCAGCAACCGCAGCATCTCGACCGCCAGCGGCCCGGCCTGTCCTCGCTCGTCCGCGAGGGCGCGAAACGCGACCGTGTGCGGACCGGGGGCCAGCTCATGTGTGCCCAGTGATAGATCGAGTTCCTCGGATTCGGGCGCGCGGAAATCAGCCCGATCGAGCGCATTGAGCCCGTCCAACTCGATGGCGTAGAAGCCTTGCCCGGGGGCGGCTGACGCCGTCAACCGCACGGCGTAACGCCCGCCCTCGGCGACAACGAATGGCAGCGTCAGCCGCGCGCCGGCTTCGGTGTTGGGCCAGCCCAGCACCGGACGAGCGCCGAACATCCCCGTGGTCTCGACCCGCGCTTTGGCCGCGCCGGTCGTTTGGGCCTCGCGGAATGCGCGAACAAAGTGATGGTGCTGCCAGGGAATGCGCCGCTCGACAAACGGCGGCAGCTTCTCCCACCGCTTTGGCTCGCCCGTCTGATACCAAAATGCCACGCTGCTGATGAAGTCCGGTCGATCGATGTAGAAACCCTCGGTGTCGTCGACGCGATTGCCCTTGTGCTCGATGGCGACCTTGAGCGAATGGCGGAACCCGACCGGATCGAGCACATGCCAGCGATAGCAGACGCCGCTGTCCCCGGCATTGTCGCCCTGCCATCGCGGCTGGCCGAACCACGGACCGGTCCGCGGACGGAACCCCCAGGCGTCGTTGAAGTAATCCTCGCTGCCCGTGCCCTGAAGACTCGGCACCGTCTCGCCATCGATGTAGAAGAAGTCATCGCCCTCGCCCCACCAACCGTCCTGTGCCAGCGTGACGGACATGACCGTGCCGACGTATCGGCCCTGTCCCTCGATGTCAGCCAGAAGATAATCGCGCCCGTCCACCGCCGGATATTCCTGGCGGTAGCGCGCATGAAAGTAAGCCGTGTCGGCAGGCAGCGCATCCAACTCGACCCAGTCCACCTGCCAGTACAGACCCGCCATCCGATCGGGATTGTCGTTCGAGACCACGATTCGGGCCGATTTGGCAAAAGGCATTCGCCAGAAACACGTCAGCGATCCCGTCGGCGAAACCTGCACCGGGACGCTCTCGACCGACGCCGGACGGCCTTGCCCGACGGCGAAGAACTCGCCGACCGGCGTCTCGACCCCCGGCTCGGGGCGCTCGTCCCAGTAAATGCGCAGAGAGAGGGCGTTGAGTTCGTTGACCCGCCCGGCGTGGCTGGTGAACCAGATGTGCGTGATGACGCCCGGTCCTTCGAGCAGCGGCATTTCGAGCGACTTGCCCGGAGGCAGCAGAGTCATATCCAGGTTCGCGTCGTTCCATTTCGGGAGCTGGTTGCTCGAAACACGACGGTTGCGGCCCGTCGGCGGCGATGCCAAAGCGCCCAGCGCATCTGTGGAGCAAACGGCGGTCGAGCAGCCCGCCTCGTTCCCGTCCGCCCTCTGCGCCCCCTTGGCTCCCGGTTCAGTGCCGTTCTGGCCGGCACGCCTGTTCGAGCGACTTTCGAAATCGATCCAGGCAGCGTCGTTCATGTAAGCCGCCGCGTACTCGAATGGCATCGCCCCGTCGCGCCCGTCATTCGCCGTGTTGCGGAACAGGAAGACGCCGCCTCCGGGCTGAGCGCGATCGTTGCGATAGCCCACCAACAGCACGCTATGGCCATCGTAGACAACGTCGGCGGGACACATCTGCAGGACACCGTCGACCCACTGGGCCTGTTTGGGCCAGCGGAAGCCGCCGCAGATGGGCCAACCCGCCGCCAGCGTCTGCTTGATGGCGGCGAGGTGGGCCTCGGTGAGGCCGGTCTTGACGTCCCACTCCTTGATCCACTCGAGGCGCAAAGCCAGCGGGAGTCGGGTCATGGCATCGGCCATGGCCTCGGCGGTCGGCGCGCGAGCCGGATCGAGCGCCGCGGCGTAGGGCATATCCTCCTCGAGACAGATGCCGTGCGCCGCATAGCCTTTCCACAGATCGGAGAAGAAGGCCCCGTCCTCCGCGTCTCCGCACACCGTGTTGGCCGCCCAGTTCAGGAACTCGACGCTCAGACGCGGACAATGGCCCTGGCGTTTCGCCACAGCGAATTCGAGGGCCCCTGCGACCGTGAACACCGAACAGGTGGGGCGTTTGCCCTGCCGACGCCGATCCAACCCCAGCTTGTCGAACTCGGACCGAAGGTCAATCGCTTCGCTCGTTCCGGCCTGACCTGGATTGGGTGGCCCCTCGACGCCCGGACTCGACTGACCGGATCGCGCAAACGCGACCAGGAGACCGAGTGTGATCGCAGACGGGAAGGCGTATGGAATTCGCATCGGCCAGAATTGTTGCGGCAGCTCCCAAGCCCCGCAAGCGAATTGCTATGCGAACCAGTCGGTGGAGGAAACGGCGCCCTGTGCACCCGCCTTCAACAACGCAGATTCCGGCATGCCGCATGCGCCTCCGTTCAAGGCGCACCGAGTCCGACCGCACCCCTCACTCCGCACTCCTCACCCACCAATCATGTATTTACAATAATAAACATCTATGTTAATTAATAGTAATGCGTTTTGATGCGTTGGTTGGGTTGGTGGGGGCGTTGCCGTGCTTCGACTTGGCTCTGATCGTCCAGGCTTTCGATGACCGGCGCGATGTCGTTCTGACCCAGATGTCCCGTTGGATGAAGCAGGGCAGGGTCATCGGGCTGCGTCGCGGTTGGTACACGCTCGCCGAGCCGTATCGCCGCGCCACCCTGGCACCCGCCGCGTTGGCGAACCGGATGTATCGCCCCTCCTACCTCAGCGGCCTGTGGGCGCTCGGTTACTACGATCTGATTCCCGAACGAGTGGTCTGGTTTACGAGCGTGACTCCGCGGGTTCCACGACGGTTCGAGAATCCGTTGGGGCTGTTCGATTACCGGAACATCAAGCAGGAGTGGTTCCTGGGTTACCGCACGGTGGCCCACGGAGGAACCGAAATCCTGGTCGCCGAGCCGGAGAAAGCCCTGCTGGATCATTGGCACCTGACGGCGGGCGAATGGACCGCCGAGCGGCTCGGGGAGATGCGCTATCAGAATGTCGAGTTGATTAGCGCGCGCCAGTTGCGCGATTACGCTCTGCTCTATCAGAGCCCACGGCTCGACCGGGCGGTCTCGAGCTGGCTGCAACTCGCCCGCCAGACGAAACAGGGCACGGTGACGCTATGAGAGAACAGATGCTGGCCATTGTCCGCGCCACGGCGGATTCCGGACAAGCACTCAACCGGTTGCGCGAGTACCTGCAGGTCCTCGTGCTCCAATCGTTCCACGAGAGCGAGGCCTTTCGCCCGTTGGCCTTTGTGGGGGGGACGGCGCTGCGTTTTCTTTACGGCTTGCCCAGATTCTCGGAAGACCTGGATTTCTGCGTCGTGTCCGCCGACGGCTATGCGGGCGAAGACTGGATGGTCAAGGTGAAGCGGAACCTCACTTTGGCGGGCCTCGATCTCGAAGTGACGTGGAACGATCGCAAAACGGTACACGTCGGCTGGGTGCGTGTGAGCGGGTTGCTCCGGGAGGCGGGATTGTCCGCACTGCCGCAACAGAAACTCGCCGTCAAAGTGGAGATCGACACACGCCCGCCAGCCGGGGCGCGCTGCCAGCGGCGGGTTGTCACCCGGCACGTGGCCTTTCTGCTGCAGTACCACGACTTGCCCTCACTGCTGGCCGGCAAACTGCACGCGGTCATCACCCGCAAGTACGCTAAAGGGCGGGACTGGTACGATCTCCTCTGGTATCTCTCGCAGCGGCCCCCGGTCGAGCCCAATCTGCCGTTCTTACAGAGCGCCTTGGACCAGACGCGCGGAGTCGGACGCTGCGACGCGCACCGTTGGGCCAACCTGGTGCGCGCCCGGCTCGAGTCCGTCGACTTCCGGGTCATCCAAGACGACATCCGCCCGTTCCTGGAACGTCCGCAAGAGACCGATCTCCTCACCCGCGACAATCTGCTGCAACTCCTGCCGTCCCCTGGCTGACCGCCGAGTGCGAACAGGTCGCGCGGCGGCGCCTCGCCAATCTCAACCTCCCCCGCGGCGGACGGCTTCCATGCGGTTGCGCGCGTGGAGCTTCATGTAGGTGCGGCGGATGTGGGTGCGGACGGTGCCTTCGGCGATGCCGAGGGCTTTGGCGATTTCCTTGTAGAGATGTCCCTTCCCGAGCAGGTCAAGGATCTCACGCTCGCGCGGGGAGAGGTGCGTCGCGAGTGATGGCGAGGACGCATCCGGTGCCGCGGACGGGGAGGTTCCAGAGGTGGCGGCTGATTTGAACTGATCGATCAAGCGCCGGGCGATGGCTGCCGACATCGGCGATCCGCCGGCGTGCAATTCCTCGATGGCTTCGACCAGGCGCCTGGGCACTGTCTTCTTGAGCAGGTAACCTGTCGCGCCCGCTTCCAAGGCGCCGAAGATGGCGTCGGCATCCTCGAACACCGTGAGCATCATGAATTGCGTGTCCGGCAGGCGCGGCTTGAGTTGCCGCACCAGATCGACGCCGGATGCGCCCGGCAGACCGATGTCAACCAACACAACGTCGGCAGCCACGCCCGGCAACCCCTTTGCAGCCGCCTCGGCCGACGGCCAGGCGCCCGCCACCTCCAGGTGCGTCACCGTCCGTAGAAACTCGAGCATCTCGGCCCTTTGAACGGGGTCGTCCTCGACCAGCGCCACGCGGATGGAATGCGCGGTCGGAGGCGGTTCGAGACGGGATGACGGCGCCGGGTGCATGTCAATCTTCCCAAGGGCTACAACGCATCTGGACAGACAGTTTACACCAGGAGCAGACAGGAGCGGTAGTCATATGAAATGCGTAAGGGGGACTCGATCCGATCATCGTCACCATACATGGCCTCGCGGAGCTTGGCCCTCCGAAAAGGGGGAGGAGACTCATCGCGAGCGACCTGTTGCGTCGTGAGTTGTACAGTGAGCATGGACTCACAGCGGCGGTGAACCGCCGCAATCCATACGCTCCGCGGCCCCGACGCCCGCAGGCGAAGAGGCAACGCCTTTTGCGTGCGGCGCTTCAGCACCGCTCTCCGTTTCGAGGTTTGTGGGAAGCGTCGTGATCAGTGGTCAGTGGTCGCCCTCGGGTGTCTTCGGAATGAGCGGCACGCGCATGACCAGGGTGGTGCCTTGCCCGATGCCGCTGTGAATTTCGAGACTTCCGCCACATCCCTCGAGCCGCGCGCGCATACCCGGCAGACCGTGCCCTCCGCCGCCCGCCCGGGACCCCTGGCGCGGCGAAGGGCCTGCCTGCGCGGACGCCTCGAAGGACCCATTCTTCGTTCGCACCGTTCGATTCCGCGCCGCGGCGTCCGCCTCCTCTTCCAGGCGCGGCTCGACGTCAGGCGCTCTCAAACCACATCCATCGTCCTCGACCGTCAATTCAAGCATCAGCAGTTCCTCCGACCGGTTCGGCGATGATTCGGTGTCACGCACCCGAGCGGTGACAGCCACACGGCTGGCGCTGGCGTGGCGGACGGCGTTGGTCAGGGCTTCAGCAAGCGCGAGGTAAACGGCCCGGCGGACCGATCCGCCGATTTGAACCTCGGGAGCCGAGTTCGGGAAATCGAGGTCCGCGGCGATTCCGGCATCTGCGAGGAACAGGGCGGCGCGCTCACGCAGGAAGGCCAACAGGTCGGGAAGCCGGTCGCGCTTCGGGTCGGCGGACCAGACCAGGCCATCGAGGTTATCGATCAGGAGCGAGGCTTCGCCAGCCAAGCGCCCGGCGGTGGCCTGCATCGCCGGATCGCCGCTCTCTCGCGCGACCCGTTCGCCGAGCATGGCTAACCGAGTCAAGCCGGTGCCCAGATCGTCGTGAATGTCGCGGGCAATGCGGGCGCGCTCGCGATCCAGCGCGTGCTGGCGTTGGAGATCGTGAATCCGCTGCAGTTCGCGGTAGCGCCAAAAAACGACCCCTGCGGCCAGAGCGGTCGCGACGAGCGCGCAGGCTGCCCAGACCCATCGTCTTTCGAGAAAAGGCACGACCACGGTGAAAGACACTTCGGCGGGCGCATCGTTCCAGAGCCCGAAGTTGCTGGCGGCATGCACCTGAAAGCGATAGGCGCCCGGAGGCAGGTTGACGTAGCGCGCCACGCGCTCCGTACCGGCGTCGACCCAGTCCCGGTCCCACCCTTCGAGGCGGCAGCGGAAGCGGACTTTGTCCGGGGTGCGAAACGTGGGGGCGGCGAAGTGTATGTCGAGCCGGGCCGCACGGCCGAGCTTCGGAGCCGGGATATGGGAATGGAGCAACTGGGCTACTGACCCACTCTGCGAGGCAAGGAGGGGGAGCGCGACATGGGGAGACGGGGGGCCAGCCAGCCTGATGCGCCTCTCATCGCCGGTGGCGACCGAGTCGATATGGACCGGCGGAGCGAGATCGTTCTGGATGAGTTGGGCGGGATCGAACACGACAGCGCCTTTGGCGGTGGCGAACCAGAGCCGGCCGTCGGGCGTCTTGCACGCCGCCGGTTGACTGCGCTGTCCCTTGGACTCGCCGGTGGGCAACCCGTCCGATTCGTCGTAGACGACACATTGAACCTGCGCTGCCCGTCCGCACGCCACTGCATTCAGTTGGGTCCGGGCGACCCTGGAAATGCCTCGGTCGCACCCGATCCAGAGATGGCCCAGATCGTCCTCGACAATCGAATTGACCAGGTCATCCGGCAACCCGCTGCGTTCATCCAACCTGCTGACGCTGCATCTGGGACTCGCGGGGCTGCCCTGGTTGGGAGCGAATTCAATGCGATTGAGCCCCTCGTGCGTGCCAGCCCATAGCACGCCTTCGTCGTCCTGGTGCAAAGCATAGACACAGTTGTGACTCAGGCCGTTGGTCGCGCTCAGGATGAGTTGAACCTGGAATGTCGGGGTCGGCGCGACCGCGCAGAGCCCGCCTCCGTAGGTGCCGAGCCAGAGCCGTCCGACGCGGTCTTCGAGGATGGCGCGCACGTCATCATGTGGCAAACCGTCGGACCTCGTGAAATGGGTCCATTGTCCGCCGCGGTACCGCGTCAAGCCCGCGCTGCGTCCGACCCACAGGTTGCCGGCGCGATCGGCGATCATGGCGCGCACTCGATCGGTATCCACCGGCTCCGACCAGCGATGCGTTGTCAGTCGGCCATTCGCCCAATACTCGATCGAGTCCATCGTGCCGATCCAAAGCGCGCCATTGGCATCCTCGTGCAAGGATCGAATGCGGCTATCGAAGAGAATGGCGGGAATCGGATTGGGCAGGATCTGCCCATCGCGCCACAGGGCGAGACCCCGTTCGGTTCCGATCCAGACGCCACCGTCGCGGGCGGGATAGACCACGCGGGTGTCGTCGTGGGGGAGGCCATCGGCAGCGGAATAGACGGTGAAACGCCGCGGTTGCCAGCGGTTCAAACCGCCGGATCGAGTGCCGATCCAGAGGTTCCCTTCCCGGTCCTCGAGCAGGCAGGTGATGCCCGTGTCCGAGAGACCGTCGTCGAGGCCGAACTCGACCGGTTCGCCATCCCGGTAGCGCGTTAGGCCCGATCCTTCCCAGCCGAGCCACAAGTGGCCGGCCCGATCGGCAAGCAGCGCCTGGACATGTTCATCCATCCCCAGGGTCCTGTTAAAACGCGTCTGCAGGTCGATGTCAGGCAACGTGGTCACGGTCCGCTGGGGTGTGCAGTGAAAGATCGACACCCCCCGCAGCCAGACGTTGGTGTGGGCATCACCGGTGATTTGCATTGCCAGTTGAACCTTTCCTGGCAATCGCACTTCCTTGACCTGATCGGTGACTGGGTCCCATCGCCGTACGCAAGACCGATTGGCAAACCAGACACAACCCGCGGCGTCCTCGAAAAGCGCGCGGACTTCCCGGTCGTAGGGGTTGAAGCGGGACTGGTTCATGGACACGAGAATCGCCTCGAACCGTCCGGCGCGGCGGCGGTTCAGGCCCGTCGCTGTGCCGACCCACAGGTCGCCATTGCGAGCGCAGCACAACGCGAAGATCCGGTTATCGGTCAGGCCGTCTTTCGTGGTGAACCGCTGGGAGTCGCCGGCTGCCAGGTGGACCAGGCCCTCGGTGGTGCCGACCCACAGGCCGCCTCGCGGATCCTCGGCCAGCGCCGTGCATTCTTCGCTGACGAGGTCCGGGACTGTCTCGCTGTCGATCACCGCGAAGTCCAGACCGTCGAAGCGCGACAGTCCTTTCGATGTCCCGATCCAGAGGTAACCGTCGCGCGTTTGGAGCAAGGAAAGAATGCGGTTGTCGGGCAGGCCGTGCTCGCGCGTCCAGACACGCTGGCGGTACATTCGGCCCGCATTCACTCGAGGTAACGGAGCGATGCCGCCTTCCTGAGCGGCAAATGCCGGTGCAAGCACGGAACCTGCCTGGATCAGGGCCAACAAGGCGCGTAGCATGGTCGGGCGATTCATGCGGCGTGCCCCTGTGTTAGCCGAGGCCCGCGCCGAGCGCAAGACAGTGTATCCGGATGGCGCCGGTGGGAATCGAGTCTGCGCCGCGTGAGGGCACGCGGCCTACACCATGAGCATCCAAGCGTGTCTCCTGCCTCGACAACACCTCAACGGCCAGTCAGAATCAAAGAACCACAAACTCATTGAATGTCAACGCTCCACATGAACACCAATCGCCGGGAATTCCTTCGCGCCGCGTCCGCCCTCTCCGCTGCGGCCGCGTTGATGCCGATCGCACGTGCGGACGAGACGGGGGCGTCGCCGCGCCACTATCGCGCCGCGGTGATCGGACGCACTGGCGGAGGCGACTACGGGCACGGCTACGACCAGGTTTTCAACGATCTGGCCAACGTCTCGGTCGAGGCTGTTGCCGACCCCGATCCCGAGGGCCGTCAACGGGCGGCGGCGCGCTCGGGCGCCAAGCAGCAATTCGCCGATTACCGGACCATGCTGCGCGAGGTGAAACCGGACCTGGTCAGCATCGCGCCGCGCCAACCGGACTGCCACCGCGAGATGGCCCTGGCGTCGATCGAGGTGTGCCGCGGGGTGTTCATGGAGAAGCCGTTCACCGAAACGGTCGAAGACGCCGATGCGATTCTCGAAGCAGCGCGTGCGCGCGGCGTGCCGATCCACGTCGCCCACAACAGGCGGTACACGGCCGAGTTCGTCCAGGCCAAGGCCCTGCTCGACCAGGGACTCATCGGGCAGGTGCGGCAGGTCGAGATCCACGGGAAACAGGATGCCCGCGTGGGCGGCGAAGACCTGATGGTGCTGGGCGTGCATGACTTTGACCTGATGCGCTTCTACTTCGGCGATCCGCTCTGGTGCCAGGCCAGTGTCACCCAGGATGGACGCCCGATCACTCGCGCGGACGTAGGGCGCGGACGCGAGCCCATCCTCATTGCCGGAAGCACAATCCACGCCCTGTTCGCCTTCCCGAGCGACCTGATGCTGCATTGGAGCTCGGTCAAGCGCGACGATGGCTGGAACACCTCGGTGGGCGGACGGGAGAAGTGGGCCATCGAGATCCTCGGGACCAAGGGCATCCTCGCCTACCAATCCGCCGTGGGATTCGTCTGGCTCGATTCTCCGTTCTTCGCCCACAAGGACCAGGCGCCCGTCTGGAAGCCGGCCCCGGAACCGGCCAACTGGACCTGGCCCGAGCATGCCCGGCATCCGATCAAGGGGTTGATTCGGGCGATCGAGACCGGCTCGCCCGCCCTTTCGAGCGGTGAGGACGGTCGCTGGACGATCGAAATGGTGGCCGCCGTCTACGAGTCCGAACGCACCCGGAGCCGCGTGCCTTTCCCGCTCGCCGACCGCACGAATCCGTTGATGCGATTCTGAGGAGGCCGCGCTTGCCGGGCCAGGAGAGGAGAAGGGCCATCGTGTTCTGAACTCTGACGCCATGACCGGCTGCTTGACGTCGCATCTTTAACGGTGCAAATTCGCAGCGTTATGAGTCTCGTCCGTCTTCAGGAAACCGATTCGTTGACGGCCTTTCGCCGCGATACCAGTCGACAACTCAAGGCTCTGGCTCGCACCGGCCGCCCCAAGTTGCTGACGGTGAACGGCAGGGCGGCCGTGGTGGTTCAGAACGCCGCGGCGTTCGAGGAGATGGTTGATCGATTGGAGTCGCTCGCGGGCGTCGCCCGCGGTCTCGCGGCGGTTCAGGCGGGTGATCACCGTCCGGCCCGGTCGGTGTTCAAGCAGATTGGGTCGGATCGCCGCATCCCCCATCCGTGACCTGCCCGGTCCACATCGCTGGACCTGCGGCGGCCGAGATCGACGAGGCGACTGCTTGGATTCAGGCCCGCAACCCCGAGGCCGCGCGACGTTGGTATTGGGGCCTGCTCGCAGCTATCGAAGGCTTGGGGCGATTGCCTCACAGGCATCCCGTGGCGCGGACCGAAAGTGCGCACTTCGGCTTGGTAATACGGCAACTCGTCTATGGGAAAGGCGTGGGGCGCTATCGCGTCCTCTACACGGTTACCGAGCGTGCTGTCTTCGTTCTGCACGTACGGCACGGCCGACGCCTGAGGCTTGACCAAGCGGCACCCACTGAGGATGAGTGAACGCGGTCACCCGATGCGCCAGCCCGGCCGGTATTCGCGCCGGAGGAAAGGGGAGGCGGCGGGGCAGTTCTTTGCTTCGAGGGCGATCGGATCCCAATCGAGCCTGGCGGCGGCGCGAAAGGCGACGTTGCCGAGGTGATTGGCGATGGTCAGCGGCCCCGCGTACAGGAAATTGCAGGTCGTCGGCTCGCCGGTCTTGCAGGCGTCGATCCATTCCTGGTAGTGGCCTTTCGAGGGCGGGATGAACGGGGCCGGCGCCTTGAAGTCCTTGTACTGATCTTCTGGCAGCAGGACGTGTTTGCCGTAGTCCGCCAACAGCATCCCTTTGGCGCCGACAAACAGCACGCCGCTGTCCCACTTCGGGATCGTGCCGTCCCTGTGCGGTTTGGGTTTCATCGTCCCCTGGTGCCAGTGCAGCGTCACGGGCGGCAGGTCGCCGCGCACGCCGTACGTGTAAACGGCATGCATCGAGGCCGGCGCGATCTCCCGGTGTGGCGGCGGGCCCTCGGCTTCGACCGTCAGCGGATGATCGAGTTTGAGCGCCCACCAGGGCAGATCGTTCCAATGACTGCCCAGATCGGACATCGTGCCGTTGCCAAAGTCCCACCAGCGATACCACTTGGGGCCCGGCCAGTACACCTCGTGGAAGGGACGGTAGGGTGCGGGGCCGATCCATAAGTCCCAATCGAGTCCCTGCGGGATTGGAGATGATCCGGTCGGCCGGTCACGCACCGAGACAATGTCGCCGTGGGCCTTGGCCTCCTCCTCGCTCTGCCAACCCCAGGCGCGCCCGACCCAGACATGCACCTCGCTCACGGGCCCGACCGCGCCGGTCTGCACCAACTCAACCACGCGGCGGTAGTTGTCGGTGGCATGGATTTGGGTCCCCATCTGCGTGGCCACCTTGGCCTTCCGGGCGGCCTCGATGATCACGTGGGCTTCCCAGACATTGTGGGTGAGGGGTTTCTCGCAATAGACATGCTTGCCCAGTTGCAGCGCGGGCAGGACGGCGAACGCGTGCGTGTGCTCGCACGTGCTCACAACCACGGCGTCAAAGTCCCGAGCGTCGTCGAACACGCGCCGCAGATCGCGATAGCGCCTGGCTTGGGGGAACTTCTGCGCGGCCGACAGGACCGGCGCGTCGTGCACGTCGCATAAGGCCACAATGTTCTCGCTGCTCACGCCGGCCAGGTTGCCTCCGCCACGCCCGCCCACGCCGATGATCGCGATGTTCAACTTGTCGTTCGGGCCAACGGCACGGCGGACGGCTGAGTCCGCGCCGAACACGCCGCGCCAGGCCGGTCCGACCAGAACCAGCGTACTGCCGGCCGCCAGGGCGGATCGGCGCAGGAACCGGCGCCGTGTCACAGGATGGGAAGATTGGGACGAACAGGATCCAATGCGCTTGGTCATGCCTTTCGACTACACCCGACGGGATGTCCGGACAAGCGGAAAGACCGGCCATCAGCCAACCGCGCGGTTGCCCGTGAAGGCGGTTTTCGCTTCGACTCCGCCCTGTGGCACGCTAAGATCCGGTCACGAACACACGCCATTCAAATCTGATCTCCAGGCTGAGGCGTTGCCTCGCCATCCTTTGGACGGCCGCGGCGATCGGCTGCGGCGGTTCGCTGGGTGCGGCCGAGGGGGCGAGGCCGAATGTTCTGTTCCTTTTCGCGGACGACCAGCGGGCGGACACCATCGCCGCGCACGGCAACCCGCACATCACGACGCCGAACCTCGACCGGTTGGCGGCTGCCGGCTTCAGCTTCCGGGCCAATTATGTTCTCGGTGGCAACAGCGGCGCGGTCTGCATCCCCAGCCGAGCCATGCTGATGAGCGGGCGATCGTGGTTCAATGTCGACACCGCGGCGCTCTCGGGCGCGCGGTTGCTGCCTGAGATTCTGCGTGAACACGGCTATGTGACCTTCGGAACCGGCAAGTGGCACAACGGCCAGCCCTCCTGGCGGCGCGCATTCATGCGCGGCAAAGCCGTCATGTTCGGCGGCATGTCGGACCACACCAAGGTGCCGGTCCGGGACTTGGGTCCGGACGGCGCACTGACAGGCGAGCGCATTGGAGAGAAGTTCTCGAGCGAACTGTTTGCCGACGCGGCGATCGAGTTTCTCGAGGCCCATGACAGGCAGAGGCCTTTCTTCGCCTATGTCGCCTTCACGGCTCCGCACGATCCGCGGATGCCGCCGCCGCCCTTTCGCGAGATGTACGAGCGGCGGCTCCCCCCGTTGCCGCCCAATTTCCTGCCCCAGTTGCCGTTCGACAACGGCATGATGGCCGGCGGGCGGGACGAGAATCTCGGGGCCTGGCCGCGGACCGAACCGATGATTCGCGCTCAACTCGCGGAATACTACGGGCTCATCACGCACATGGATGAACAGATCGGACGCATCCTGGCGGCACTCGAAGCCGCAGGGCACGCCCGCCGCACGCTCATCATTTATGCCGCCGACAACGGTCTCGCCCTGGGCAGCCACGGTCTTTTGGGCAAACAGAGCGTGTTCGAGCACAGCGCGCGCGTGCCATTGATCCTGGCCGGACCAGGCATTCCGCCGGGCAAGTCCACCACCGCTCTGACTTCGCTGGTGGACCTCTTCCCGACCCTGTGCGACGTGCTCGGCGTGCCGCAACCCTCCGGGCTCGAGGGCGAGAGCCTGCGCCCGCTCTGGGAGGGGACCAGGGATCGCATTCGCGACTCCGTGTTCCTGCCGTTCATGCAGACTCAACGCGCCGTGCGGGACGAGCGCTGGAAGCTGATTGTCAATCCCAAAACCGGGCATGCCCAGTTGTTCGACCTGCGGACGGATCCCCACGAAATCACCAACCTCGTGGACCATTCCGAGCATGCCGCCCAGGTTGCGCGCCTCCGCCTCCTCATGAAGCAATGGCAGGCCCGCGTCGGGGATGCGCTCGAAATCCCCGATTCCCATAAGCAACCCGATCCGATCGATCTGACCGGGCGTCCGCGGGTGCCGGACCAGTGGCAGCCCGAATGGATCGTGAAGAAGTACTTCGATTTATGAAAAGACACAGCACGCAGCGCGGCCAAACCGCAACCGAGGCAATGGAATCTCCGCAAGCGCCTGGCTCCGGCAGTCTTCCTGGTCGCCGCGCTGCGATGGCGCTGACGCGCAAAGAAAGGTGTGAAAAGGAAAAGGACTCGGTCTCAGAGATCGCTCGCAGACTGCGAGCGATCTCAGCCATTGCAGTGCAGACCGCCCGCATCGCGCTTGCTCTGGCCGCGCTCGCCGCGATCTCGCCCACGCTTCCATGCAGCGCCGATCCGCTCGCCGCGAACGAAGCTCCCCGCAGGGTTGAAGTCGTCGCGGGCGATCTCGAGGCCGTGTTTGATGTCGCGGGCAACGGGATCCGGCTCGATCACCTGCGCGATCGCTCGACAACAACGGTTCTGGCCACAAATGCCGTGCCACTCTTCACCTTGACGCTGACCAACGCAACCACCCGCGAGCACCGGATCATGACGGCGTCCGACGGCTGGGGCGAAGTCGATCTTCGCGCCGACCGCCATCGCCTCAGGCTTCGCTGGGGTGCCCCTCTCGGCGAGGGACTGGCGGACGTCGCCGTCATCGCCATCGCCGCGCTGGATCAACGCCAGAGCGCCCTGCGCTGGACTCTGCGCGTTGACAACCGGTCCGCCGCCTGGGCGGTCCACCAGGTGGTGTTCCCCCAACTCGCCGTGCCCGAACTGGCCCAGGACGCGGCCGTGCTCTTTCCGCGCGGCCCCGGCGAAGTGCAGCGCGGGCTCTGGCGACGCGCCTTCACTTACCGGGGCAATTATCCGGACGGTTGGTGCGCGATGCAGTTTCTGGCGGCCTACCGGGGAGGGGAGAGTCCCGTCGGCGTCTATCTCGGGTTCCATGACCCCTGGGGCGGCACCAAGCGGATCGAGGCTTCGAGCACACCGACCAACCGAGTCGTCCGCCTGGCCTTCGAAGTGCCGGCGAGTGATTTTCACGCCTCAGGAAACGACTTCGACCTGAATGGCGAAGCCGTCTGGCAGCTCTTGCGCGGCGACTGGTTCGATGCGGCGACGATTTACAGGGCGTGGGCTCGAGAGAACGCCCGCTGGTGGCCTCGCCTGGCCGCTGAGGGGCGGGCCGACACGCCGCTTTGGATGCGCGAGTTGAGCGCCTGGGTGATGACGGGCGGGGCGCCGCCCGACTGCGTGCCGTCCGTGACGCGTTTTCGCGAGGCCATCGACATGCCGATCGGGTTTCACTGGTACAATTGGCACCAGATCCCGTTCGACAATGACTATCCCCATTACTTCCCGACAAAGACCAACTTCGCCGCCGCAGTGGCGGAACTCCAGCAGGCGGGCGTGTCCGTGATGCCCTACATCAACGGACGGCTCTGGGACACCTGCGACCGGGGCGCCGAGGATTTCGCCTTCACTTCGTCCGCCCTGCCGGCGGCCACCAAACAGGAGGATGGCAAGCCCTTCGTCGAAACCTACGGCAGCAAGGAAACCAACGGCGAACCGGTCCGGCTCGGTGTGATGTGCCCGACGACGCGCCTTTGGCAGGAGAAGGTTCGCGAAATCGTTCTCCGCCTGCAGCGCGACGAGGGGACGCGCGGCGTGTACATCGACCAGATCGCGGCAGCCGCGCCCAAGCTTTGCATGGATCCGGGCCACGGGCACCCGCTCGGCGGCGGGCATTGGTGGACGCGCGGTTACTGGAATTTGCTCGACGGGATTCGGCGTCAAATGCCTCCGGACTGCATGTTGACCACCGAATGCAATGCCGAGCCGTTCATCCGCTGGTTCGACGGCTACCTCACATGGCACTGGCAATTCGACGGCCAGGTGCCGGCCTTCCCGGCAGTCTACGGCGGCACCATCCAGATGTTCGGACGCGCTTATCGGGGCGGCGCGACCAAGGATCTCGCGCTCCGGATGAAGGCCGGCCAACAGTTGGTCTTTGGCGAACAGATCGGCTGGTTCGATCCAAGCCAGGCCCTCGAACCGCGGAACCTCCCGTTCCTCCGCAAACTCATCCAGACCCGGTCCCAATTCCGCCGCTTCTTTTACGCAGGCGAAATGGCGCGTCCGCCGCGCCTCACGGGTGAAGTGCCCAGGGTCAAGGCCGATTGGCAATGGTCGGGCGAATGGTGGGTCACCACCGACGCCGTTCTGACAGGCGCCTGGCGGCTGCCGGGCGAGGAGCGCGCGCTAGTGCTCTTTGTCAATGTCGGCGATCAGCCGGTCCAAGCCGCCTGGCAATGCGACCCGCGCGCGCACGGTCTCGAAGACCGCCTCTGCCGGCTTGCGATCAGCCGCGACGGCCAGCCGGGCGTCGATGCCGCGCGGTTCTCGGGCGGTTTTTCCCAGACCATCGAGTTCCCGCCCCAGTCGATCCAGGCCTGGGAGCTGTCCACGGCGCGCTGAGCAGGTGAAGAGAGGACTGGACCTCCTGCAAGCTTGTGAAATCAAGGCTTGTGAGTGCCGAAAGCTTGCGCTAAAGTCCGACCATTGAATTGACTTGGGGTCGCAATCGCCTCGCGGGCAAGATGGCGATTTGCGGCAAATGTGCGAAAGGAAGCGACTTATGTATCGAGTAAGCGTTCGAGAACGATCGGCGGAAAAGACGGTCCGCGCGCGGGTGGCGGGCGGTTTCACTCTGATCGAGTTGCTGGTAGTCATTGCCATCATCGCCATTCTGGCGGGGATGCTGCTGCCTGCGCTGGGCAAGGCCAAGGCCAAGGGCCAAGGCATCCTCTGCATGTCCAACACCAAGCAGTTGATGCTGGCGTGGGCGATGTATGTCACCGATGCCGACGACCGCCTCCCCTTCGCATACGCCCAGGAGGGCAATCCGAGCCACCCCAATTACAAGTACGCCTGGGTGCATGGCATCATGGATTTCTCGAACGGCCGGGACAATTGGGATATCACCAACACCCTGGCTGCCGGATGCATCTGGCCCTACACGGGCGGTTCGGCCGGCATTTACAAGTGTCCCGCGGACATGAGCATGACCCGCATGGCCGGCAAGCTGGTTCCGCGCCTGCGCAGCCTCTCCATGAATTCCTGGCTGGGTATGAATGAGGGCGTCCACACTTGGTTCGGCGGTCCCGAGTTCCGCGCCTATCTGCGGATGTCCGACGTTGTCGACCCGGGTCCCGCGATGACATGGGCGCTGGTGGATGAACACCCCGACAGCATCAACGACGGCTTCTTCTGCGTCGATATGAACGGCTATCCCAATCCCGCGGCCACATCCCTCCCCGACACCCCCTCGAGCGCGCACAACAAGGCTTGCGGCTTTTCGTTCGTCGACGGGCACTCGGAGATCAAGAAGTGGCAGGACCCGCGCACCGCGCCCAAAGTGACTTACAAGGGCGATGCCACCATGCCGGCCGCATCCCAGCCGAACAACAAGGATGTGCTCTGGATCTGGGAGCGCACAACCCGCCGCATCCGCTGATCGGTCGATGAAGAATAAGAAAACAGCGCGGCAGGCACGGATCACCCCGGACGGCTTTCAGGTTGGCCAGATGTGGAAGATCGGGGATGTGAATCTGGCCGTGACGTCCGTGGGCAAGACCCTGGTGCATTACAAGCGCTACAAGACGCAACCGAAGGGCGTTCAGACCACGCTCTGTTCGAAGCTCGCCCTCGAGAAATACCTGACAGACAGCAAGGCGATTCTGGTCACGGGCTAGCCATTGACAGCCTCCGTTCGGTTTGTGACATTCGTGACGGCGACAATGCTCTGGTGCGCGCCGTTCGTCCGTTCGACGGGCCGCGGCGCGAACCTTCCGGCGTTGACTCCACCGTAAACTTCACTCCCTGGCCGGCTCGGGTGTGCCGGGCGCTCCTCGCCCTTCGCTCGTCCCCTGCCCAATTGCTCCGGCGTCCTGTGTGCCTTTGCGGCTTTGCCCTTTGGCTTTGCGCCGCTTTGAAGCCCATACGGGAAGGAGAACCAGCAGGAGATTCCGATGCCATGAATGATTTAGAACTGACGATGATGGAGGCATTGAGTCGCAAGGACTATGTGCCGGCCAACGTACCGGAGCTGCTGCGTTTGCTCCGCCTTTCGCCTGGTCGCCAGCAGGAGTTGCAGCGCGCCCTCCGCGGACTCGAACAGACGGGTCGCGTGGCCCGCATCAAGGGCAACCGCTACATCCGACCGCGCGAGGCGGACCTGATTCCCGGACGAATCCGGATGAACCGTCAGGGCAAGGGCTTTCTCCAACCGGATGATCCCGACCTCAAAGAGATTGCCATCCCCGAAAGCGCGACGGGCACTGCGTTGCACGAGGATCGCGTGCTGGTGCGGCGCGATGTCCGGCCCAAAGGACTGCGCCACGTTCAAGCCGACCCGGACACGGGCACGGTGGTTCGCATCCTGGAACGTCATCGCACGCGGATGGTCGGCACGCTGCAACGCGGGCGGCGGTTTCTCTACGTAATTCCGGACGACCCGCGCATCCCACACGACATCTACGTTCCCGAGCCGTCCGGGAGGGGCGGGATGGTCCGTCCCGCGCGCATCGGCGACAAGGTGGTGGTTGAGTTGAAGGAATGGGAAACGCGCCACACCAATCCCGAGGGCGAGATCGTCGAAGTTCTGGGCGCGCCGGACGCGGAGGGCGTGGACATGCTGTCGGTGCTGCGCCAATACGGTCTGCCGCTGCACTTCCCGAAAGCCGCCCTGCGCGAGGCGCACGCCATCGGCACGGCGGTGCACCCGAACGACCTTCGTGGCCGGGTGGATTGCCGCCCGCACCGGGTCATCACGATTGATCCCGATGATGCGAAGGATTTTGACGACGCCATCGGTTTGGAACGTGCGGAGCACGACCACTGGCGGCTGTGGGTGCATATCGCCGACGTGTCGCATTACGTGAAGCCCGGCACAGCGCTGGACGCGGAGGCCCGCAAGCGCGGCAATTCCACCTACCTGGTGGACCGCGTCATCCCGATGTTGCCGGAGGCGTTGAGCAACGAGCTCTGTTCGCTCAAGCCCGGCGTGGACCGCCTGACCAAGTGTGCCGAGCTCCTGGTGTCCAACGAGGGCCGGGTGCTGAGCGCGAAGTTCTATTCAGCAGTCATTCGTTCGCGGCGCCGATTCACTTATCAGGAGGTGCTCGCCGTCCTGCAACGCAAGCCCGCCAACGATCCCATCACGCAGATGCTGCATCAGGCGCATGATCTGGCCCAACGCATCCGGCGGTTGCGCTTCCGCAACGGTTCGCTGGACCTGGATTTCCCCGAGTCGAAGATCCGCCTCGATGAACGTGGCCGCGTGCTGCGGATCGAACGGACGGAAAACGACGTGTCGCATCAGTTAATCGAGGAGTTCATGCTGCTCGCCAACGAAGCCGTGGCCGAGCGGCTGATTCACCTGCGGCGGCCCGCCGTGCATCGCGTCCACGAAGCGCCGGACGCGCGACGCTTGCAGGAATACCGTGAGGAGGTGCTGAGCCACGACGTGCCGTGCGGCAATCTGGAACATCGCCCGGAGGTGCAGAAACTGCTGACCCGTCTCAACGCGCTGCCCATCGGCCCGGCGCTCAAGATTGGTTTTCTCAAGTCGCTCATGCGCGCGCGTTACGCCATCGAGCCGCTGGGGCACTACGGTCTGGCGAAGAAAAAGTATGCGCACTTTACCTCGCCGATCCGCCGTTATGCCGACTTGATTGTGCATCGCGCGCTGTTCGATCAGAAAGCCGGTGCGCCGACCGCGCTCAAGGAGACGGCGGAACACATTTCCGTGACCGAGCGCAACTCCGCCGACGCCGAGCGCGACAGCAAGGATGTGAAACTGTTCGCATTCCTGGGCGCGCAGTTGAAATCCGGACGCCCTGAGCAGTATCCGGCGCTCGTTACGGACGTGCGCAACTTCGGTTTCTTCGTGGACGTGCCGGGTTTGGCGATGAGCGGCCTCGTGCCCCTGTCCACGGTCGAGGACGATTTCTTTGTGTTCGATGCCGCGCGCAATCATCTTGTCGGACGCCGCACGCGCCGCCGTATTCGCCTGGGTGACCAGGTGACCGTGCAGGTGGCCAAGGTGGACCGGTTCAAGAAGCAGGTGGACTTCCGGTTGGCCGCCCCGCATCGCCCGCGCGGCAGTCGCGCCGCTCAGTCATTCCATCGCGGGCAACGCGCGGGGCGTCCGAAGCCGCCAGCCAGACATCGAGTCGGTTGTTGCACACGTGGGTTGCGGCTTTGCCGCGCGACAAACCATCCGGACCGGGGCGAAGGTTACTCGTTGAATCCGGCGTAGAAGTAAAGTTTGAGCCCGCCCAGGTCCATCTTGTGGCGGCGAACGAACTTGATGCCGGGCACCCATTCCACGTGGCCGTCGAGGTAGCCCTCATTTGAACCAGCCGGTTGCCTGGCCCGGGGATCGTAGTGGTTGACGCCGCGGACCATGGGGTTCGGATCGCCCGGGCGCATCCACGAATCGTTGTACTTCCGGTTCATGTCCGACCAGAGCAGGGGGTAATAGGGGACGTCGGTGTTGTTCTGGGCGAAGATCGGCTGCTGCGTGATCGGAGTCGGGTAGTATGATTTGGTGGTGTTGTACGAGGGCTCAGCCACGTAATAGACATAGCCCACGACCACGCTCACGTTGTCGGGCCAATTCCAGAAATCGTCCCGGTTCCAGAGCCGATTTGATGGACAGTAGAACTGGGTGCGCGTGATGGCGTAGTTCGTCTGCAACATGTCCCGGAACGGCCGCTTGACCCAGTGCGGATCATCATCGCCATCGGGCATGAATTTCCCCTGATTGTCATCCGCGTACATCAGCACACCGTAGGTGAGTTGCTTGATGGCGTTCATGCACGACATCCGCTGGGCGCGCTCTTTGGCCTGAGACAACGCCGGCAGGAGCATCGCCGCAAGGATGGCGATGATCGCAATCACCACAAGCAACTCGATCAGAGTGAAGGCGGGCGCCTCTTCACGCTGGTCGCGATGGACGGCAGCCGGTGTTCCTGCGCGAGGGGGGCGGGCGCTCGGGCCATGCATCGAGTTCTCCACTCCAGGACAGCCGGCGGCTGGGCGCCGAAAGCCGTCATTCGGCGCATCCACGGAAGGGATTGGCTTCATAGACTCACTGGTTCACGTTCTTTTCGGCCGAAAGGCCACGGCTGGCAATCGCAAATTTGGCCCCAATTGGCCTCGCGCATTCACAATCCCAGAGTTCGGAAGCGGTCTTCGACCGCCTTGAGATGGAAGTCCACCGAACAAAGCCGTTCGAGTTCGCCTTGATCGAAGTGGCGTGCGACCCCCGGGTTGGCCTTGAGCTGCGCCAGGAAATCGGCGTCGTCGCGCCCGGCGTGCTTCACCTCCCAGGTCTTCATCGCGGCGTCCTGCACCAGGGCGTACGCCTCCTCGCGTGTCAGGCCTTTGCGGATCAGCGCCAGCAGCACCGTCTGGCTGTTCCACATCCCGAGGCTGAGCCCGAGGTTCTTGCGCATGTTGTCCGGATAGACGTTCAAGCCCTCGATGAGCCGGATCAGCAGGCCGAACATGTAATCGAGCAACGTGCAGGAATCGGGGAAAATGATGCGCTCGACCGAGCTGTGGCTGATGTCCCGTTCGTGCCACAGCGCGACGTTTTCGAGCGCGGCGAGGGCGTTGCCGCGCAAAACGCGGGCCAGCCCGGTGAGCCGTTCCCAGGTGATCGGGTTCCGCTTGTGCGGCATCGCGCTCGAGCCCTTTTGCCCCTTGCCAAAGGGCTCCTCGGTCTCCAGCACCTCGGTGCGCTGGAGGTGGCGGAACTCGACCGCCCAGCGCTCGATGCTGGCCCCCACGATCGCCAGCGCGGCTTGAAACTCGGCGTGAATGTCGCGGGACACAACCTGCGTCGCGATCGGGGCCGGCCTCAGGCCGAGCCGCGCGCACACAGCCGTCTCGACCCCCGGCGAGAGATGGGCGTTGGTGCCCACGGCGCCGCTGAGTTTGCCGACGCCCGCGGCTTGCCGGGCCGACTCGAGCCGCCGCAGGTTGCGGCCGAACTCGTCGTGCATGAGCGCGAGCTTGAGTCCGAACGTGGTCGGCTCGGCGTGAATGCCGTGGCTGCGGCCGATGCATGGCGTGAACTGGTGCTCGCGCGCCCGCCGGGCCAGGGCCTGGCGCAGCGCCTTGACATCCTCGATGAGAAGATCGGCCGATTGGACCATCTGGAGGGCGAACGCGGTGTCGATCACATCGCTTGATGTGAGGCCGAAGTGGAACCAGCGGCTGGCGGGATCGTTGATCGCCTCGGCGACGGCGGTCGTGAATCCGATGACGTCGTGATTCAGCGTCTTCTCGAGTTCCTTCTGGCGTTTGACGAGCCCTTCGAGATCGCCCAGCCACCGGTCGACCCCGGCACGGATCCTGGCGAAGTCCGAGGCCGGCACAATCCCCTCGGCCACCAGCGCCTCCGTGGCAAGCAACTCGATCTGAAGCCAGATGCGCAGCTTGTTCTCCTCGGTCCAGATGCCCCGCATGGCCGGACGCGAATAGCGTGTGATCATGAGGCGAGGGTAGGGCGGGGAGACGGGCGAGTCGAGCCCAATGGAATTGCGGTTGACGATCCTGGCGGAAAGCGCAGGGTTTGGCGCGTCAATCACATGCAGACGCAACGAATCGACCGGCGGCACTTTGTCATTCGGGGAGGCTTGGGTTTGCTCGGCGCGCTGACACCCCTGGACCTTGCGCGCGCCTCGCACAACGCCGACACCGACGGATGGGACCCGACCCGGCCTTTCCCGGCGATCGGACGCAAACTGCGGATCCAGCCCGTCCTGATGTATCACCTGCCGACCCGCCGGGACCAGGCCTCCTGGAAGTCCTGGGGCGGCGTGCAGACGGAAGCGGCGGTGACCGACGAGATCGGGCGCATCGAGAGGGAACTGACGGCGATCGGGCGGCGCGCGGAGTTTCCACACGAATTCCTGCCCCTGGCGCGGGTGACGTCCGTCGACGCCGCGCGCGCCCTCGCGCAACGGGACTGGGATGTGACGCTTGTGTACGCGTGCACGGGCGGTGGAAACCTCCTCGAGGCCTGTCTCGCGGCCAAGCCCGATGCCTTGATCTTCGTCAGGCATCGCTCCGGCCCCGTGTATTACTGGTACGAGGCCCTGAGCACGCGGTTCCTGGCGCGGCGGGATGCGGACGGGGCGACGATGGGCGGCAGCCCGGCGCCGGCCGCGCACGTGGACGACGTTGTGGTGGACGATCCGGATGAACTGCTCTGGCGATTGCGCGCGCTCTTTGCGGTCAACAACCTGCGCGGCGCCCGCATCGTGGCCCTCGGGGGCGCCTGGGGCAAGTACGCGGCCGACGCCCCGCGGAAGGCGCGCGAACGCTATCAACTCGACATCGTCGAGGTCGGTTACGACGAGTTTGAGCCGCGGCTCCGGCGCGCGCGCGAGGACGGCGCAGTCCGGGCCGAGGCGGAGCGGGCGGTCGACCGCTACCTGCGGCTGCCCAGGACCAGGCTGGCCACCGAGCGCCGCTTCGTGGTCAACGCGTTTGTCCTGTATCGCGTGTTCAAGGAGCTGATGGCCGAGCACAAGGCCCCGGCGTTCACCATCAGGAGTTGCATGGGCACGATCATCCCGATGTCCGAGACCACGGCCTGCCTCACCCTGGGCCTGCTCAATGACGAGGGCGCGATCGCCTTCTGCGAGTCGGACTTCGTCATCATCCCCGCGGGGCTCCTGCTCCGCTACATCGCCGGACGCCCGGTGTTCCTTCACAACTCGACGTTCCCGCATCGCAAGACGGTGACCTGCGCCCATTGCACCTGCCCGCGCCGGCTCGATGGACGCCGCTACGAACCGACGCGGTTGGTGACCCATTATGAATCGGATTATGGAGCCGCGACCAAAGTGGACATGCCCCTGGGCCAGGAGGTGACATTCATCGATCCGGAATACAGCACGACACGGTGGTTGGGATTCAGAGGCATCGTGCGCGCGAACCCCGATTACGCAATCTGCCGGTCTCAACAGGACGTTGAAATCCAGGGCGATTGGCGCCGGCTGATCGACGAGGCGCGCGACTCGCACTGGATGATGGTCTATGGGGATTTCCTGCGCGAGACGGGATACGCCGCCCGCAAGCTCGGCCTGCAGTGGGTGGACCTGTCAACACCCGCACTGGGATGAAGTCCGATGGCTCTCGATTCCCTGTCCCTGGACTTCACAACACCCGTCGACGCCCCCTTGCAGACGGCGCTCGAATCCATCGACGCCCGGTTGCGGGGGCGTCACGGTTTGACGCCGCGGCAGACAGCGGTTGGGCTGTTGGATCTGCGGGGCGGTCGGCTTGCCATGATCAACCCGGACCTGATCTTTTACGGGGCCAGCGTGCCGAAAATCGTCATCCTGCTCGCGTGGTTCGAAGAGCATCCGGACGCAACCGCGCGGCTGGACACGCGGACCCGTCACGAGCTGGGGCTGATGATCAAGGTGTCCGACAACGCGATGGCGACGCGCTTTTCACAGGAATTGGGTCTGCAGCGTATTCAACACGTTGTCGAGCGATACAGCTTCTATGATGCGAGGCGGGGGGGCGGCCTCTGGATGGGCAAGCACTACGGGCGCAGCACGGAGCGCTGGGTCGATCCCGTGGGTGGCCATTCGCATGCGGCCACGGTGCGTCAATTGCTGCGCTACTATCTGCTGTTGGAGCAGGGGAGGCTTGTGTCGCCCGCGGCTTCGCGGGCCATGCGCGAGGTGTTCGCGTCGCCCGAGATTCCGCATGACCGGATGAAGTTCGTGAAAGGGCTGACCGGACGCCCTGTGAAGATCCGCCGCAAATCAGGCTCCTGGGAGGACTGGCTGCACGACACCGCCGTCGTGACGGGGCCGGAACGGCATTACATCCTCATCGGTCTCACTCACCACGAGACAGGCGACCTCTACCTGGAGGATCTGGCCGGGGCGGCGGACGATTTGATCGGGCGCGGCGGCCACTGAGCATCCGGGCGGCGGTTCACTTGCTCTTGAGGCGGTAGGCGACGATCTGGAGGGGCTTGCCCGAGGTGAAGAAGGCGAGCATGTCGCGCATGTGCATCAGGACCCACGGCTGGGCGAAGTGGGCCCCATTCTTGGTGAAGACGATGTCGGCGGCGATGTACACGGCGACATGCACCATGCGGCCACGATCATTGGTGATCCAGAGGAGATCGCCGAAGGTTGGGTCGTCCTGGATCGGGTAATACTGCGAACGGATCACCTCCTGGGCATGGGCGAATTCGCAAAAGCGATCGTCAGGCGTCTCGGCGAAGAAGTTCATCGCCGTCCAGAGACAATCGCGATGGATCGCCAGGGGATCTTCCGAGGGCAGGGGATAGGTGTAGAGACGCATCCGGGCAAAGGGGGGAAGCAGGTGAGCGATATCGAGCGAACCGCCCCGGGGGAGGCTCGCCAGCGATTCGAGCAACGGCTTGATTGCTTTGGCCTGGCCGACTTTGCCCCAGTAACTGACCAGCGGCCCCACATCCATGTCCGGACCGACATTCAACCTCACCAGGAGCGTGGAGACGCGCGAGAGCGTCTTGATCAGACGCCGTTGTTCGGCAGGCGAGCTGATACCCGCAAGGACCTCGTTCAGATCCGAGAAACAAATCGCCGTGCCCCGGCGATAAATCAGCTTTCTGACCAATGCCAGCGTCTCGAGGGAAAGGCCGCTTCGGCTGAACCATTCGTTGAAGCCGTCCTCGCGATACCGGAACCCCAGGTGCTGGTAGTAATTCTCCGGGAACTCGGCAAGAACGTTGTAGATCCGCTCACGGGCCTGGGGGCCCAGGCCGAGGATGGTCTCCCGGTCGGGCGTGAGGGCGATGGCGCCCGCCTGGACCTCCCACCGGCCGCGGTCCATGAGCAGGGCGCGCTGCGCCTGTGTCAGATCGTTCGTCGCGAAAAGGTCGTCGAGCTGGTTCGTCGAGTATCCCTGAAACACCCACCTGTCCTGGCCCGCAAAGGTCCTGTTCAGCGTGATGAACTCGTCGGGACGTTCCGTCGCAATGCGCACATGTTGAAGGTTCCCCCAGAGTCCGGGCGGACACAATGTCCAGTCCCGATCCGCCCCGTTCGAGGGCTCGGGACGACCGTTGCCCGCGTGCGGTCCGGTCCGGATCCGCTGGTAGGCAAACGCGGTTGCCAGCAGCGCCATCGCGGCCAAGATCCCCAGGAGCACGCCGTGCTGGCGATTGCCCCCACCAAAATGAATCGACATTGTCTAAATCAGTTCCGCCCGCTCAATTCAGGGCCGGCGCCCGCGGGCCCTTCCCGGATCCAAGACGCAGACCGACAAACCAATAATCATACTACAGGAACGGGCCCACTCGATCAAGCCGCGAAGAACGGCGCGGCGGCAATGCGGCAATCGCGCTCGCGCTCGGGCTCGCATCGCGCCAGGGTCGGCGCGCCCGAGCGGGCGGTGCATCTGGACGTTTTCGGTGGGAATCGAGTCTGCGCCGCGTGGGGGCACGCGGCCTACAGAATGGGCATCCTCAGCTTGTAGGCCGGGTCCCCTGACCCGGCGCCCGCACCGATGTCTGTCCTTGCGCCGCGTGGGGGCACGCGGCCTACAGAATGGGCATCCTCAGCTTGTAGGCCGGGTCCCCTGACCCGGCCCGCACCGATGTCTGTCCTTGCGCCGCGTGGGGGCACGCGGCCTACAGCGGGAGTCTCCATCCGTTGTAGGCCCGGTGCCCTCACCGGACGGAAGAACACCGACAACAACCAGATGCATTGCCAAGTTGGTCCCGGGCAACTTTGCCCTTTCCAGGCCCGTGCCGCGCGGTATTCTTGCCCGCCGCTGCCCCAGCGGGAACGACGGGCAGACGCCCCGACGATTCGCCAGGCGGGAAACGCCCTGGGCAGGGCAGGGGAGGGTTGGCCCTCCCGCGACCCGGGTTGGCGAGAGCTCACGACGGGGAATGGGGAACGCGCACGATGGATTTGGCACACATCAGGAATTTCAGCATTATCGCCCATATCGATCATGGGAAGACGACGCTTTCCGACCGGCTTCTGCAGCGCACGGGGACTGTCGCCACCCGGAATATGGAGGCGCAGCACCTGGACTCGATGGATCTCGAGCGGGAGCGCGGGATTACGATCAAGGCTCACCCGGTCACGATGATGTATCGCGCCGGGAACGGGGAGGACTACGAACTGAACCTGATCGACACTCCGGGCCATGTCGATTTCAGTTACGAGGTCTCGCGCAGCCTCAGCGCATGCGAAGGGGCGCTCCTGATCGTCGACGCAGCTCAAGGGGTCGAGGCCCAGACGGTCGCCAACGTTCATTTGGCGATGAAGCAAAACCTCACCATTATTCCCGTCATCAATAAGATCGACCTGCCGCACGCCAACGTGCCCCTGACCAAACAGCAGCTCGAAGACATTCTGGCCATCCCCGCCGACAGCGCCATCGAGGCCAGCGCCAAGGAAGGGATCGGGATCGAGCCTATCCTCGAAGCCATCGTGGCCCGCATCCCGCCCCCGAAGCCCACGGGCGCGCCCTCGCTCCAAGCGCTCTGCTTCGATTCGTATTTCGACACCTACAAGGGCGTGGTCACGCATGTGCGCATTTTCAACGGCGAACTGCGGCGGGGCATGCAGGTCAAGCTGCTCTATTCAGGCAAGAACTACGAGGTCAAAGAGGTCGGCAGCTTCAATCCCAAACCGTACGAGCGCCCCCAACTCGAAGTGGGCGAAACCGGCTACGTCACAGCGAACATCAAGAGCCCGAAGGACGTGAGGATGGGGGATACGTTTACGGACGCCCGAGTGCCCTCGCCGCCCTTGCCGGGGTATCAGGAGATCCATCCGATGGTGTTCAGCGGGATCTACCCGATCAACACCGCGGACTACGAGCATCTGAAGGCGAGCATGGCCAAGCTCCAGCTCAATGACTCCGCATTTGTCTACCAGGCGGAAAGCTCGGTGGCCCTGGGATTTGGTTTTCGCTGCGGTTTCCTGGGCCTCCTCCACCTCGAAATCGTCCAGGAACGCCTCCGCCGCGAGTACAATCTCGACATCATCGCCACCTATCCGAGCGTCATCTACCGGGTCCGCATGTCCGATAGCTCCATCAAGGAGATCGATAACCCGGCCTTCCTGCCCGATCCGGCCTTCGTCGCCGAGATCATGGAGCCGACCGTCCAGGCGTTCATCATCTGCCCGAACGAGTATATCGGCGACATGATGGCCTTGGTCTCCGAGAAGCGGGGTCTGCTCGATCACACCGAGACCATCGATACCAAGCGCGTCATGCTCACATGCCGGCTGCCGCTCAACGAAATCCTCATCGACTTCCACGACCGGATCAAGAGCCTCACCCGCGGCTACGGGTCGATGGACTACGAGCATGGCGGCTACCAGGTGTCGGACATGGTCAAGCTGGACATCCTGGTGAACGGCGAACCGGTCGACGCGTTCTCGTGCATCGTGCATCGGTCCAAGGCCGAAAGCCGGGGCCGTGCTCTGGCAGCCAAGCTCAAGGAGGTCATCCCGCGGCAACAGTATGCCGTCGCCATCCAGGCGGCCATCGGCGGCAAGGTCGTGGCTCGGGAGACGGTTAGCGCCTTCCGCAAAGACGTGACCGCCAAGTGTTACGGAGGCGATATCTCCCGCAAACGCAAGCTCCTTGAAAAACAGAAGGAAGGAAAGAAACGGATGAAATCGATCGGCTCGGTCAATATCCCGCAGCAGGCCTTCATCGAGGTCCTCAAAGCCTGACCCCATGCACGCCATCTTCCGTTGGTTCCTCTCCCGCCCATTCCGCGATGCCACCGAACTGCGCAAGCAGGTCCGCATGGTCCTGAATTCGCAGCGCGATCTTCTCCCGCCCAGGGCCATCGCCGAGCTCGAAACCGGGCTGGCGGCTTTCGGCGACGAACTGAAAGCCGCCTCAGACAACCAAGCCATCCGGTCCGCCGCAAGCCGGCTCGAGGAATGCGCCGCGCGATGGCTCCAGCCCTATCCCAACGCCAGCGCTCGAGAGAACATCAAGGAGTTTCTTGTAAGCGGCGTGCTGATCCTGACCATCTTCTGCTTCTTCCTTCAGCCCATGAAGATCCCGTCCGGATCCGCCCAGCCGACCTTGTACGGCAACGTGATCACCCCGCTGCCCGAGGGCAATCCAGAGGCGCCAATCCCGCCGCGCGCGGTCCGCATCCTGCACTGGTTCAAGGGCATCGACTACCACCATTGGATCGCCAAAGACAGCGGCCCTCTCCAAATCAAGCCCGTGTCGCGCATGCTCGGATTCGTCAGATTCCAGCGCTTTGTGGTAGGCAAGGATTCCTACACGTTCTACTGGCCGCCGGACAACCTCGATCGCTTCTGCGGCGCCGAGCCGGGCCGGCACTTCGACAAGGGCCAAACCGTGCTGCGCCTCAAGGTCTCGAGCGGCGACCGCCTGTTCGTCGACCGGTTCACCTACAATTTTCGCCGACCCAAGCGCGGAGAGACCATCGTGTTCACCTCGACCGGCATTCCCGGGCTCATCCAGCACACCCACTACATCAAACGCCTCATCGCAATGGGAGGCGAGCGGGTCCGCATCGGCGACGACCGGCATGTGGTGGTCGACGGGCGGAGACTCGACCGCCACATGCGCCATTTCGAGCGCGTCTACGCGTTCAGCACGCCGCCGCGCGAGAGCGTGTTTTCCGGTCACGTGAACGACAAGGTGGCCATGGCAGTCCTGGGCCGCAGCATCGCCCCGTTGTTTCCCGACGAGCACAGGGAGGTGATCGTGCGGCCGAACCATTACCTGGCCTTTGGAGACAATACGCTCAACAGCTTCGACGGCCGGGCTTGGGGCGACTTCCCGTGCGACAAGGTCGTGGGCAAGGGGCTCTTCGTCTTCTGGCCATTCACTGAACGGTTTGGTCTGATCTACTGGTGAAGCTGGCTCGGGGCATCTGGCACTGGCTGACCTCGCGCATCGTCCGCCAGGCCGTCGATCAGCATCGGATCGTCCGCCGCCTCCACGCCTTCCAGCGCGATCGACTCCCTCCAGAAAACGCCGCCGAGGTGCAGGGCGCCCTCGACGACCTCAGACATGCCCTCGCGACCGCGGAATCCCTGACCGCAATCCACGCCTGCTCCGAACGGCTCAAGGCCGTCGCCGCACTCCGGCTCGACGGACTCTCGCGCCGACTGCATCGCGAGTCTCTCGAACTCGTCGTCATGGCCTGCGTCCTTGTCCTGGCAGCCAGGACATTCTTCGTGCAGCCCATGACAATCCCATCGGGGTCGATGCAGCCAACGCTCTACGGCATCACCGTCGAAAACCTCCAATCCTCGCCCGATGTCGCCGTGCCGACAGGCCTGAACCGTCTCATCGAACGGCTGGTCCATGGCAGACGCTATTTCCATTTCGTCGCCAAAACCAACGGTCAACTGAGCTGGATCGGACCGGTCGAGCCGGCATTCCCATGGTTGTGGTTTGTGCCAATCTGTCACAAACAGGATTTTGTCGTGGGCGGGACACACTACCGGATCTGGTCGCCTCCGCCCGAGATCCCCAATCCGTTCCCGTCTCCGCAGGACCGTGCCATCTTTGCCCACGCCCGCCTGGACCCCAATCGCCACTACCGAGCCGGGGAAGACCTGATGAAACTGGTTTGCACCGCGGGTGACCGGGTCCTGGTCGATCGCTTGACCTACAACTTCCGGAGGCCGCGCCGGGGCGAGATCATCGTTTTCAGGACGACCGGCATCACGAACGTGCAGGAAGGCACGCATTTCATGAAGCGCTTGGTCGCGACGGGCGGTGAAAGGGTGCGCATTGGCAACGATCGCCATCTCGTGATCAATGGCGTCCGTCTCGATACCGACACGCCGGGCTTCGACCAGATCTACAGTTTCTCGGGTCCGCCACGTGACAGCCAATACTCGGGCCACATGAACGATGGCACGGCGCGGAGGTACCGGATTCGCCCAGGGACGGTTGCGCCGAGGTTTCCGAACGAGCGAACGGAGTTTGTGGTGCGTCGGGGTCATTGTCTGGTGATGGGCGACAACACACTGACGAGTCTGGATGGGCGGAGGTGGGGTGATTTCAGGGCGGACCTGGTGACAGGTCGATTTTGGATGGTGTATTGGCCTATGAGCGTGCGAACAGGCTGGTCGGTGCGGTAGTGTTATTCGCACAATATATGTTATATTTAATTCATGATCTGCGTCAAGCCTATCGCCTGATGCGCGCCACGCACGGCCACCTCCATTGGTGGCCCGCCTCTTCCCCCATCGAAGTCTGTCTCGGCGCCATCCTCACCCAAAACACAAGTTGGAATAACGTCGAACGCGCAATCGCCAACCTCAAACACGCCGCCTCGATCGACCCGCGCCAACTCCTGCGCCTCGACCAGCCCAAGCTCGCCGCACTGCTTAAGCCCGCGGGCTACTTCAACGTCAAGACACGGCGGCTGCGCTCATTCCTTTCGGTGCTGGTCAACGAATTCGACGCGGATCTCGAGCGCCTGTTCGCCGGCCCGACTCAGCAGGTCCGCAAGCGCCTGCTCGGCATTCACGGCATCGGCCCCGAGACCGCCGACAGCATGCTTCTGTACGCGAGCGGCCATTTGAGCTTCGTCATCGACGCCTACACCAAGCGGATCTTCCTCCGGCACGCATGGTGTCCCGCGGAGGCGACCTACTCGGATCTCCAGTCCGTCTGCGTCCGCTCCCTCAGCCACACGCCGCGATCGGCCCGACTTGACTATTGGCGGGATTACCATGCTCAGCTCGTCATGGTGGGCAAGGAATACTGCCGCAAGCGTCAACCGCGATGTGAACGCTGCCCCCTCCGCACCCTCCTGCCCCGGTCCCCTGCCCTTCCGCGCGATTGCGGCGGGGGCGTTCGCTCTTGAACCAAGCGTCGGGACGAAACACTATCCTGCTCGATGCGAGTCCGGCTCTGGCTGACCGTTGAGCGCTGTTTTGTGTTGAACCTGATCCGCCTCTTCCGCATTCGCGGACAGAGCGAACGGGTGGCCCGCGGATTTGCATTGGGGCTCGTGGTCAACTTCTTCCCGACGTTCGGATTCGGCGTAGTGATCTCGGCCGCCCTGGCCCGTCTGCTCGGAGGCAACATGGTGGCCGGCCTGGTCGGAGCAGCCTCTCTGACCTTTTTCTGGCCGCTTCTTTTCTACTTCAACATGCGCGCGGGCAGCTTGTTCATTCGCCCGCCCGTGATGATCGACGAATTCGAGGACGTGACTCCCAAGACGATGGATGCGCTGGTGTGGGGACAGACCTTCACCCTCGGTGCGATTGTCAACAGTGCGCTGGCCGGGCTCACCGTATACCTGGTTCTACGACTGATCTACCGGCAGATTCGCCCCGGTGCGCTGGCGTATTTTCGCCGTCACGCCCGCGACCATCAGCGCCGGTTCCGCCGCCCGGCCCGCGTGCGGGCGTGAGCCGGCGAGCTGAAGCCAGACGCCGGACGCGCCCCGAGCGAGAGAATGAGGATCGACAATAGAGCACGGACGAGGCCAACGGCACCGACACAAACCATGACTGCAGACTCGCCTATGAATAAGACCGAAGAGATTCGCTGGCACGAAATCTCCCGCGACGACGCGGCTCGCCAATTGGAGGTGGACTTGAGATCGGGCCTCGATCCGGACGAGGTCAATCGGCGCCAGATGGAGTATGGGCCAAACCAAATGACCGCGCGCCGCGGCACGCCGGCATGGATGAAGTTCCTCCAGCAGTTCAATCAGGCGCTCGTCTACATCCTGCTGGCCGCCGCAGTTGTTTCCGCCGCGCTCGGCGAGTGGGTGGACGCGGCCGTCATCTTCGGCGTCGTCTTCATCAATGCCGTCATCGGTTTCATTCAGGAGTCCAAGGCCGAGCGGGCCATCGAGGCCCTGGCCCGAATGGTCCGCACCGAGGCGACCGTCCGGCGCGGAGGGCGCAAGCAGCGCGTGCCCTCGGCCGAACTGGTGCCTGGAGACGTCGTGCTGCTCCAATCCGGGGACAGCGTGCCCGCCGACATGCGCTTCTTCGATGTCCGCAGCCTGCAGGTCGAGGAAGCCGCGCTCACGGGCGAATCCGTCCCGGCGCGGAAAGGGATCGAGCCTTTGCCGTCCGACACCGTGTTGGGCGATCGAAAGAACCTCGGGTATGCCGGCACGCTCGTGACCTATGGACAGGCCGAGGGTGTGGTGACCGCCATCGGCGACCGGACCGAGATGGGCCGCATTGCGACCATGATCGAGAGCGCGGTTGATCTCTCGACCCCGCTCACACGCAAGATCGCCGAGTTCAGCCGCTTGTTGCTCTATGTCATCCTTGGCCTGGCGGCCCTCACCTTCGTTGTTGGCGTGCTGCGCGGCGAGTCGGTCGGCGACATGTTCATGGCCGCGGTCGCGCTGGCCGTGGGCGCGATTCCCGAAGGCCTCCCCGCCGCCGTCACGATCACGCTCGCCATCGGCGTCGCCCGCATGGCCCAACGCCACGCCATCATCCGCAAGATGCCGGCGGTCGAAACCCTGGGCAGCACGACGGTCATCTGCTCCGACAAGACCGGCACGCTCACGGAAAACCAGATGACCGTGAGCCGGATCTGGGCCGGCGGGCAGATCTGGGAAGTGACCGGCGGCGGCTACGAAGCCAAGGGGGATCTCCAGCGCGATGGCCAGAAGGCCGACATCGGCGCAAACCAGGCCCTGCGCAAGACATTGCTCGCCGGCCTCCTCTGCAACGACACACAACTCGTCCGCAAAGAAGATCGACTCCAGGTCGAAGGCGACCCGACCGAAGCCGCGCTGATCGTTGCCGGGCAAAAGGCCGGCCTCGATCTGCAGGAGGTCAACGAACAGCAGCCCCGCGTCGACGTTCTCCCGTTCGAGTCCGAGCACATGTATATGGCCACGCTCCACCGCGACGGCGACGGGCGCATCATCTACAAGAAAGGGTCGGTCGAACGTCTGCTGGACAGTTGCCGCCAAGTCCTCGATGCCGGTGGAAATGAAGTGCCCATCGACGCGGTGGCGGTCCACCGCGCGGTTGATGCGATGGCCTCTGAAGGGCTGCGCGTGCTGGCGTTCGCCTGCCGCCGTCTGCCTGTCGGCCACGCCCGCCTCGCACGGGAGGATGTGGCGGGCGGCCTGACCTTGTTGGGCTTGCAGGGAATGATCGATCCGCCTCGCGCCGAAGCGATTCGCGCCGTCGCCCGATGTCAGTCGGCGGGCATCGAGGTCAAGATGATCACGGGCGACCACAAGGGCACCGCCGTCGCCATCGCCCGGCAACTCGGCCTGCGCGGGGGCAAGGGCGGCGGCGCGGAGCCGGCGGCCGTCACCGGACGGGAGTTGGAACAGGTCTCGGAGGACGCGATGCCCGATGTCGCCGAGCGCGCAGCGGTCTTCGCGCGTGTCGCGCCGGAGCAAAAACTGCGTTTGGTGCAGTCGCTCCAGAAGCGGGGGCACATCGTCGCCATGACCGGCGATGGCGTGAATGACGCTCCGGCGCTCAAGCAGGCGGACATCGGTGTGGCGATGGGCATCACCGGCACGGACGTCTCCAAGAATGCGGCCGACATGATTCTGACCGACGACAATTTCGCCTCGATCGAGGCGGCCGTCGAGGAGGGGCGCAACGTGTTCGACAATCTGACCAAGTTCATCGCCTGGACCCTGCCCACCAACGGCGGCGAGGGCCTGCTGATCCTGGCCGCGGTCCTCGCGGGGACGGCCCTGCCGGTGCTCCCGGTGCAGCTCCTGTGGATCAACATGAGCACCGCCCTGTTGCTCGGTCTGACCCTCGTGTTCGAGCCGAAGGAGGCCGGCCTTATGGCGCGCCCGCCCCGTGAGCCGGCCCAGCCAATCCTGACGCCCCGGTTAATCGTCCGCATCGTTCTTGTGTCGCTCATCATGATGGCCGGCGGATTCGGCCTGTTCGAGTGGGAGGATCTCCGCGGCACACCGCTCCCGGAGGCCCGCACGGTGGTGGTCAACGTTGTCGTCATGGTCGAGGCGTTCTATCTGCTGAACTGCCGCTCCCTCACCCGCCCGTTCCTGTCTCTGGGCGTCTTTTCGAACCCGTGGGTGGTGGGCGGTGTGGCAGTCATGATGGCCGCCCAGTTGGCCTTCACCTACCTCCCTTTCATGAACAGACTGTTCCACAGCGCGCCCATCGACGCCCTTGTCTGGCTCAAGATCGTCGGTGTCGGCCTGTTCGTATTCCTGGCCGTTGAACTGAAAAAGTGGGTCGATGCGCGCCGACGCGCGATGGCAAAGGACGCGACTCGCTAGCCCGCATTGATTCATGCTCCAGAGTTCTCGACTTTGCCATGGTCACAGCCATGAAACACGCGGGCTAGGCGAACATCCACAAACTGTTGACATCATCGAGTAGGAAGAAGAAGACATGAATGCATATCGACCTGAATCCTCGAGACACTCCCTTTGCGCCCTGAGCGCCGCTGCGCCTGTGGCAATCGGAATCGCCGGGCTCGTCGTGACGCTGGCTGTCCAGGCGGCCGGCACCAACGGGCTCGATGCGGCGGCCGCGGCCGGCGCAGCCTCCCCGGCGCCCGAAACACATGCCGTCTGGTCGGCCTTTGGCCTCGATCGCGTGGCCTGGCTGCAAACGAAAGTCCTGGGCAACCCCCTCTGGCAGTACATCGCGTCGCTGCTCTACGTCATTCTGGCATTCTACGCGGCCAAACTGGTCGATCGCATTTTCCAGGGTGCGCTCAAGTCCGTCACCGCGCGCACGACGACCAAGTTCGACGATTTGCTGGTCGAGTTGGCTCGAGGCCCCGTGAAGGTGGTCGTCTTCGTCGTCTTGCTCCATATCGGCTTGCACCTGTTCCAGTGGCCCGACTACGCGAACACCTTTCTCTCGACGGGGCTCAAGATTGTGGTGGCATGTTCTTTGACCTATGTGGCCGTCCGAATCGTCGACCTGGCGATGGGCGAATGGCAGCGGCGCGTGGAAGCCACACAGGAGGCCCTGTTGGATAAGCAGCTCTTTCCCGTGATCCGGAAGAGCCTCAAGACGTTCGTCGTGATTGTGGCCATCCTGGTGACCACCCAGAACCTCGGCGTCAATGTCACCGGACTCCTCGCATCGCTCTCGATCGGCGGTCTGGCTGTCGGTCTGGCCGCCCAGGACACCCTCTCGAACCTCTTCGGCGCGGTGGCTGTCTTCGTGGACAAGCCGTTCCGCGTGGGCGACCGCGTGCAGTTGGACAACCTGGACGGCACCGTTGAAGCCATCGGATTGCGCAGCACCCGCGTGCGCAATCTCGATGGACATCTCGTGACGATTCCCAACCGGACCGTGGCCAACGCCGCCATCACGAACATCAGCAAGCGCCCCAACATCAAGACGGTCATGAATATCGGCATCACGTACGACACGCCCCCCGAGAAGGTGCAGCGCGCCCTGCGCATTCTCGAAGACGTATACCGCGGGCATCCGATGACTGCCGACGTCCTGCTGAGTTTCAACAAGTTCGCCGACTGCTCGCTGAACCTGCTTGTGATCCATTGGTGGAACTCGACGGTCTACAAGGACTACCTGGCCGGACTCCAGGCGATGAACCTCGCCATCAAGGAACGCTTCGATGCCGAGAAAATCGAGTTCGCGTTCCCCACCCGCACCATCTATGTCAAACAGGAGGGAACGGAATAGGACCGAAGTTTCAGCCTGAGCTTTGAGACTGCATCGAGGCTGCACTCCCCAGCGCTTTTCAGTCTACCTTGCGCCAACACCGCAAGGCAGAGCGGTCAGTCTCCTGAGCGCCACGGAGTCCATGCCCCAGCGCCGCGTCAAGGCAGTCGCCATCCTACATCGACTCAAAGTGAACTGCCGTGTTATCTACCGTTGACGAGGATACTCTTATCCTATACAAGTTCACATCATGAATCAAACGCTGAGCAGTCTGTCAGTGGCGCAACTCCGGCGGGCTATTGCCATCCGCGAAAAGATCGAAGCTCTGGAAAAGGAACTGGCTTCTATCCAGGGCCTCAGCCCGGCCCCGGTTCCCGCCCCCTCGAAGAAGGCAGCCAAGAAACGCACAATGTCCCCCGAGGCGCGGGCCAAGATTGCCGCCTCTCAGAAGGCGGTCTGGGCAAAGCGCAAGGGAAAGAAAACGACCTCGGCCAAGCCTGCGCCCAAGGCTCCCGCCAAGCCTGTGTCCCAACCAAAGCGCAAGCTCTCCGCGGCGGGGCGAAAACGTCTCTCTGCGCTGGCCAAAGCGCGATGGGCTGCGGCCCATGCCGCCGGCAAGACTTCGCTGTAGTCAGCGAATACCGGCCTACGGTTCCAGGTTCCCTGGTGACCTGCCGCCTAGGTCCGAGGCGCCACCTCGCTGGAGTCAAGCCTGTGTCTCCTGTTTGAGCCGCGGGCCTTTGGGGGTGTCTTCGATCAGCCAGCCGCGGGCTTTCATTTCCCCGCGGATGGCGTCGGCTTTCTGGAATTCCCTGGCCTTGCGCGCCTGTTGCCTGGCTTCGAGAAGCGCGACAATCTCCGGCGGAGCTTCCGCATCGGGGCGCTCGCCAATCCCCAACACGGTATCGAGTCGGTTCCAGGCCGCGAGGGCTGCAGCCGCGCGCGCCGGGGATAGTTCATTGTCCGTCGAAGCCCGGTTCATCCGCCGGATCCAATCGAACACGGCGGCCCACGCCGCTGAGACGTTCAGGTCATCGTCCAGGGCGAGTTCGAAACCGCGCAGAAGTTCGGCGTCCGGTTCGGCTCGAATGGCCCCCGCGACATCCCGCAACTTGGCCAGGCATTCGTCAAGCCGCGCCAGAGCGGCGCGGGCGCCCTGGAGTCCGCCGAGCGTGAAGTTGAACGACTCGCGGTAGTGGGCTGTGAGCAGGAGGTAGCGGATTTCGCGACCGGCGAATCCTTTGGACAGCAGATCGCGGAGGGTGAAGAAGTTGCCGAGCGACTTGCTCATCTTCCGGCCTTCGACCAGCAGGTGCGCGCCATGCAGCCAGTGTTTGACAAAAGGTCGGCCGCCGGCCTGCACCCCCGCCCCTTCGCTCTGGGCGATCTCGTCCTCGTGGTGCGGAAACGCCAGATCCTCGCCGCCCAGGTGCAGATCGAAACTCGGCCCGAGGATCTTCATGCTCATCGCGCTGCACTCGATATGCCATCCCGGGCGGCCCTCGCCCCAGGGACTGGCCCATGTCACGGCGCCATCTTCGGGCGTTCGAGCCTTCCAGAGCGCGAAATCGGCCATCGCGTCTTTGGCGTACTCGTCGCTTTTGACCCGCTCCCCGATCCGCATCTCATCGAAGTTGAGATTCACCAGGCGTCCGTAGCGTCCGCCCGCGGCCCGGTACTTCTCGATGCTGAAATAGACCGAGCCGTCCGCCGCCTGGTACGCGAGGCCTCGCCGAACGAGCGTGTCGATGAGGGCGATGATGTCGCCGATGTGCTCGGTCGCCCGTGGACAATGGTGCGGCGGCAGCAGGTTCAACGCCCGCGCGTCTTCGAAGAACGCCGTCTCGTAGCGGCCGGTGTATTCGCGCAAGGTGGTCCCGGCCGTCCGAACGCGCGCGATGATCTTGTCCTCGACGTCGGTGATGTTCATGACCGCGGTGACAGCGTAGCCTTTGAATTCGAGGTAGCGCCGCACCAGGTCGGCGAATACAAAGGTCCGAAAGTTCCCGATGTGCCCGAAATCGTAGACCGTCGGGCCGCAGCAATAGAGGCCGACGCGCCTCCCCTCCGGATCGAGCGGGACAAACGGTTCCACCGAGCGGGTGATTGTGTTGTAGAGTTGCAGGGCCATAGCAGTTCGACTGGGATCGACCCTATCGGGCGCCGCGCCATTGCAAAAGAGCAAAACGCGGCGCACTGAGTTCCCGGAGATTCGAGCGCCGATTCCTGCCGGCGAATCCAGGGCGGGGTTCAAGGTTGACGCCCGGCGTCAAGACCCCTAACATTTCGTCCGGTCGGTGGCTGTAGCTCAGCCTGGTTAGAGCCCCAGATTGTGGATCTGGTTGTCGCGGGTTCAAATCCCGTCAGTCACCCCATCCCTTGCCCTCGGCTCGCTCCTGCGAGCGGCGGGTCTTGGATGCCGGGCAACGCGAGGAGCAATGACCACGAAAGTCTTCAACCTCTTCAATCGCGCTCCGGCCAGGCCGACCGGGCTGCCGCGAAGGGTGCTGCTCGGCATCGGACTCCTGTCCGCGGCCGCGCTGCTGGCTGAGCACGGATTTGTCATCGAATCGGCGGCGACCTACTGGATACAGCTCATCGAGTTCCTCCTTGCCGGCGCGTACATTGCCGACCGCGCCCTGATGCTGGCCCGCGGGCCAAGGCGCCGGGAGATTGCGCGCCAGCGTCAGTTCGAGTTCGCGGTCCTCCTCCTGTTCGGCATCCTGGCTTCGAGCCTCTTCTTTTCCCCGCCCGCCGCGGCGGCGGCGGCCCGCTTCTTCCACACCGAAGAGCCCTGGAGACTCGGCATCCATCTCTGCAAGCTCTTCCTGCTCGCCAACGTCCTGGTCCAAATGCTGCGCTTGTGGCAGCGGTTGCTCTTTCGCGGCGCGCGTCCCGAGTGGATTCTGGCCGGCTCGTACGCCCTGCTGATTCTCGCCGGAACACTCCTCCTGCAGTTGCCGCGCGCCAGCGCCATTCCGGATCGGCCGATCGGGCTCCTCGACGCCCTATTCACAGCGACCAGCGCCAGTTGCGTGACCGGGCTCGCCGTCCGGGACACAGGCACGGAGTTCACCCCGCTGGGACAGGTCATCGTGCTCGGCCTGATTCAGGTGGGCGGCCTCGGGATCATGACGTTCGTCGCCTTTCTGGCTGTCACATCGGCCGAATCGCTCCCCGTGCCGCAAATGCTGGCCTTCCGCCAGATGGTCGGAGCGCGCACGCCCGCCCTTCTCAAACGCCAGGTCTCGGCCATTGTTGTCTTCACAGTGTTCGTCGAGGCCGCGGGCGCGGCCTGTCTCTACGCCTGCCTGCCCCCCGAACAGGACCGGCTCGTGAAACTCGGATGGAGCGTCTTTCATTCGGTCTCCGCGTTCTGCAACGCCGGCTTCGCTTTCTCAGCCCAGAGTCTCGCACAGTTCCAGTCGCATGTCGGCGCCATGCTGACGTTCATGGGGCTGATCGTCCTGGGCGGCCTCGGGTTCCTGGTCGTGACGGATATTCTCGGCCTGCAGGTGTCGCGGCTGCCGCTCATCCGCCGAATCCCGTGGGTCCGCCGTTACAACCAGCGTGTGCCGGTCTACCGGCTCCCCGTGCAAACGCGGCTCTCGGTCCTGGTGACCGCCATCCTGTTTGGTGTCGGACTGGCGGCTTTTTGGGTGTTGGAAGCCGGTCGCGTTTTAGCGGACAAACCCCTTCTCACCCAGTTTCTGATTTCCGCCTTTCATTCGGTCAGCCCCCGGTCCGCCGGACTCACAACAGTTCCGATGGACCAACTCCAGGCAGCGACGTTGCTTCTGATCATGGCCCTCATGGTGATAGGCGCCTGCCCCATCTCGACCGGTGGCGGCATCAAGACCGTGACCTTTGCGGTGCTGCTGCTGGCCCTGCGCTCGCTCCTGACCGGGCGCGATCGTGTCGAAATCTACGGACGCGCCCTGCCCCAGCGGGTTTTGCTGGCGGCGCTGGCGGTTGTGGTCTTGTACGTCATCATCGCCGGTTTGGGCCTCTTCGCCCTTGCCTTGTACGACCCCCAAATCCCTCTGCGCAGTGAGATGTTCGAGGTGGTGTCCGCATTGAGCACCGTCGGGCTGTCGACCGGCATCACAGCCCAGCTCAGCCCAGCCAGCCAAATCATCCTCTGCCTGCTCATGTTCATCGGACGCGTCGGCCCCATCTCGATGGTCCTGACCGTGGTCCGGATCCGCCGCCCCGCCCGTTACCAGTTCCCCGAGGAGGATCTGGTGGTCGGGTAGGTTCTGGACAGTCTGCCGCCGAACTGGGATACCATCCTGCCATGAAATGCGCAGTGATCGGGTTGGGCGATTTCGGACGCGCCGCCGCCATCGGCTTGGCGCGCGCCGGGGCGGAGGTGATTGCCATCGACCGGAACATGGACCGCCTGAATCTGGTGAAGGACGAGGTGGCGCTCGCCGTGCGGATGGATGCCACGCATCGCGAGGCCCTCGAAGCGCAGGGGTTGGGCAAAGCCGACGTGTTCGTGACAGCCATCGGTCAGAATTTCGAGGCCCAAGTCCTGGTCGTCGTCCACGCGCGCGCCATGGGCGTCAAACGCATCGTCGCGCGCGCCATCAGCGAAGACCATCGACGCGTGCTCGAAGCGGTCGGCGCCACCGAGGTCTTCAACCTCGATGACGAAGCGGCGCGCATCATGGTGCAGCGCCTCACGATCTCGCACATCCGCAACTACTTCGAACTCGCCGACGGCTTCAGCCTGGTCGAGGTCGAGGCGCCGCCCTGGACCGCCGGACACGCCTTGCGCGATCTGGACCTGCGCAAGCGGTTTCGTCTGAACCTGGTCGCCATCAAACGCATGGGATCCGGACCGGATGGCGGGCAAATGGTCAAGGAGTTCAAAGCGGTCCCGATGGCCGATGACGTCATTCAAGCCAACGACGTGCTGGCACTCGCAGGCAGCGTGCTCGACCTGGCCCGGTTCGTCGGCGAGGACTCCTGAGTGCGCTGCGACGAGTGAATTGCGATTGCGGGCGCGCTGCCAATCGTTGAAGCTGGCGGTGATGGAACTTTCGATTGTGCCATGAAGAAGACTGCCTCAGCACACCGGTCCGCCCCGACGGACGGCTCCCGCGTCATGCTCAAATCCAAGATCCACCGGGCCACCCTGACCAGCAAGGCCCTGGATTACGAGGGGAGCATCGGACTGGACCGGCGCCTGATGGACGCGGCGGATCTGTTGGCCGGCGAGCAGGTCCACGTGCTCAACGTCAACACCGGATCGCGCCTCATCACCTACGTCATCGAAGCGCCCCGCGGTTCCGGGACAGTCATGCTCAACGGCCCCGCCGCGCGCCTCGGCGAGCCCGGAGATCTCGTCGTGATCATTGCCTACGGCCACTACACGGACGCCGCGGCGCGCCGCCTGGTGCCCCGGATCGTCCACGTCGATGAGAACAACACCCCGGTCGTCCGCACGCGGCTGCGGGCGGCATGATGCCGTGAGCGACCACCGAGCCTGACGAGGAACCGCTGATCTGTCCGACATGGCCTCATCGCTTCGAAACGCCCTCAGGCCGCCAATGGGCTCTCGAACGGCGGTCCGCCCCTCACGCATAACCTCAATCGCCAACCCATGAATGCGCTCCACGAATCCCCGACTCTGATCCTGCTCGTCTATTGCCTCGCCGCGTTGCTGGCCGCCCTGGCCGGCGGCGCCTTCCCCACATTGTTCAAGCTGACACATACCCGTCTGCAGGTTTCCATCAGCTTCGTCGCGGGCCTGATGCTCGGGTTGGCTGTGTTGGGCCTCCTGCCCCACTCGATGAACGAACTGGCCTCCGTCCATGTCAGCGCCGGGTGGTTGCTGGCTGGGTTCCTGGCTATGTTCTTCCTTCAGCGTTTCCTCCCGTTCCACCATCACGATGTCGAGGCGGGCAGCCCGCTCGAGCCGTGCGGCCACACCCACGCCCTGGCTGAACGCTCGGCACGCAGCCTCAGTTGGATCGGCGTCGCCCTCGGCCTGTCGCTCCACTCGATCTTCGACGGTCTCGCCATGGCCGCCGCCGTGGCGTCCGAGGCGCATGGACACGGCGGAGCGCTGGGCCTGGGCACCGCGCTGGCCGTCATCCTGCATAAACCGTTCGGCGCGCTGGCCATCACCACGCTCATGGCAGCCAGCGGGGCAGCTCACTCTTCGCGGCACATGGTCAATCTGGCGTTCGCCCTGGTGACCCCGCTGGGCGCCCTGCTCTTCTACCTGGGGGCCGGCCCCTGGGCACAGACCCATCCGGCCTGGCTCGGCGCCGCCCTGGCCTTCTGTGCTGGAACATTTCTGTGCATCGCCTGCTCGGATCTGTTGCCGGAACTCCAGTTCCACACCCATGACCGCTTCGCCCTCTCCGTAGCGCTGATGGTCGGCGTGGGTGTGGCGATCGGGATCGCCCGATTCGGCCACCCGGAGCATGCGCACGAACACGAACACGAAGAGCACGCGGCAACCCCGCTCCAGCAAACCTCGCCCCCCTAACCCGCATGTTTCCCCCCCCCAGTGCACATGGCTGCCAGACTTCGCAAGAAGACTGGTCCCAGCCCGCAAATCCCATGAAATCCACCAGCTATCGACGACCGCCCATGACGCATCCGCCAATCCTCATCCTGTCGCTGGCGCTCTGTGTTGGGCCGGGCATAGCCTCTGATCAGGTCCTTTGGTACCGCCAGCCCGGCGCCGCGAACAAGCACATGGAAGAAGCGCTGCCGCTGGGCAACGGACGCATGGGTTGCATGCTCTCCGGCGGCATCGAGCTCGAGCGCATCCAATTCAACGAGCAGAGCCTGTGGTCCGGCGACAACAACTGGGACGGCGAGTACGAGTGCGGCGACCACGGATTCGGCGCCTACCGCCATTTTGGCGATCTGACAATCCTCTGGCACGCTCGGGGCGATGATGCAGGCCCCGCCAACCAGGCCAATTCCATGCCCCCAAGTGCCGCGGGAAGCGCTTCGACGCCCAGCGATTACCGCCGCGCGCTCGACATCGCGACCGGCGTCCACAGAACAACCTTCACCCGACACGGCATCGCGTTTGCCCGGGAAGCGTTCGCCAGCCGTCCGCATCAGGTCATGGTCTTTCGCTACACCGCCGACAAAGCCGGCGCGCTGTCCGGCAGGCTCGGACTCAAGTCAGGCCAGAAAGCCACGACCGAGGCCGCCCCGCAACGCCTCTCGTTCGCCGGCCAGATGCCCAACACCCTCAGGCATGCCGCCGTGGTCCGCGTGCTCCACACGGGAGGCACGGTCACCGCCTCCGGCGACGAGATCGTGTTTGACCGCTGCGACACTCTGACGTTGCTGCTCGATGCCCGCACCGACTACAAGCCCGATTACAGCGCCGGCTGGCGAGGCGAAGATCCGCTGCCGCGCATCGAAAAGGAACTGGCCGCAGCCCAGACCCAATCCTACGACGCGCTGCGGCGCGCGCACATCGCCGATCTCGCGTCCCTCATCGACCGCGTCGCACTCGATATCGGGGCCACCCCCTCCGATGTTCTCGGACTCCCGACGGATGCGCGCCTCAAGCGCTATGCGGACGGACACGCCGACCCGCAGCTCGAATCGATGATGTTCTGCTATGGACGCTATCTGTTGGCCAGTTGCTCGCGCCCCGGCGGCCTCCCCGCGAACCTCCAAGGTCTCTGGAACGACAGCAACACTCCGCCCTGGGCGAGCGATTATCACAACAATATCAACGTCCAGATGAATTACTGGGGCGCGGAGCCGACCCACCTCTCGGAATGCCATGTCCCGCTCATCGACTTCGTCGTCGCTGCCCAGGAGCCGTGCCGCATCGCCACCCGCAAAGCCTTCGGCGAGAAAACACGCGGCTGGACGGCGCGCACCAGCCAGAACATTTTCGGCGGCAACGGGTGGGAATGGAACATCCCTGCCAGCGCCTGGTACGCTCAGCATCTGTACGAACACTGGGCCTTCACACAGGACAAGGACTACCTGGCCCAGACCGCCTACCCGGTCCTCAAGGAGATCTGCCACTACTGGGAAGACCGCCTCAAGCGCCTGCCCGATGGCACCCTGGTCGCTCCCGACGGCTGGTCGCCCGAACACGGCCCGCGCGAGGACGGCGTGATGCATGACCAGCAACTGATCTGGGATCTCTTCGAGAACTATCTCGACGCGGCCAAGGCCCTCGGCGTCGATGCCGACGACCAGGCGCGCATCGCCGATCTCCAGGCCCGCCTGGCCCCCAACAGAATCGGACGATGGGGTCAACTCCAGGAATGGCAAACCGATCGCGACGACCCCAACAACACACACCGGCATACCTCGCACCTTTTCGCCGTCTACCCCGGACGCCAGATCAGCCCGGCCCGAACGCCGGAGCTTGCGCGGGCCGCGATCGTCTCACTCAAGGCGCGCAGCAGCGACCGGGGCGACAAACCGTTTGGGGTCGATACAACCATCGGCGACAGCCGGCGCTCGTGGACCTGGCCCTGGCGCGGCGCGATGTGGGCGCGGTTGGGTGAAGGGAACCGGGCCGGGATCATGGTGCGCGGCCTGCTCACCTACAACACACTGCCCAACCTGTTCTGCAACCACCCTCCATTCCAAATGGACGGCAACTTCGGCATCACTGGCGCCATCGCGGAGATGCTCCTGCAGTCCCACGCCGGCGAAATCGCAATTCTGCCCGCAATCCCCGATGCCTGGGCTCAAAACGGCTCGTTCCGCGGCCTCAAGGCTCGCGGTAACTTCACCGTGAACGCCACGTGGAAGGACGGCAAGGTCACCGACTACTCCATTCGCTCGCCCGAGCCCCGATCGGTCAGGGTCCGGGTCAATGGCGAGCTTAAGACGGTCACCGCCGCCATGGAATAGGGACGGCACTGCCCACCAGGCCAGCGGCCTGAAGCGCGGAGGAGCGCCAACCGGCTTTCTCCCCGTTCATGCATGTTCCACCTCGAATCTGTGTGGAACCCCTCACCGATTCAGGACGGAACACAGATTGGCGCCCAGACTGTGATCCCGCTGACAGGCATACAAGCCTCTCTGTCGTCTCGGTGCTCATCGGACCTCATGGGCCGAACGATCTCAGCGACGGCCTCGGAGGCGGCGGTGGAGCGCTCGGTGCGCTCACGAATTCCCGCCACCCGTCTGCCAGGATCCGGCCCGGCCATTCGTGTGATTCGTGCGATTCGTGGTTCTCGTCTTCCCGCCGAGTCTCGACCACGAATGTTGTCGATCTGGTCGATCTGGTGTCGCCTGGATAAGTATTTAATTGTTCGCAGGTTGCATCGAGACTGTGGTCGATTGCAGACCTTAGCGCCGCTTTTGGGACCCATTTCTTTGCCGCAAGCCGCCTCAGCCTCCTTCACTGTTCACGGGCCGGGTTCATCCTGCACCATCTCCGTCTCCTGACGGCTGAGTATCAGCGGCTGAATTCGCTCCACGGATTCAGCACCGTTCTGCTCCTGGCGGATGATGCAGTCGATCTGCAGGTCATCCGCCAACGCCATGTAAACGCCAAAGCCCTGCCGCAAAAGCTCGGAGACCGCAACGTATTCCTGCCGCTTGCCGAACGATGCTGATGATCGGCAGCTCACGCGCCAACGCGTTTTCAGACGATGTCCGAGGTTGTTGGCGTTCTCGTTGCCACAGTGGCTGCGACCGCCAACGTTCTCAGCATTGGTGTCAATGATTTGGTAATCACGCACCTTAAGACTCGGATTGTTGCAGAACGGAGAGCTGAGCGACTGCCGCCGGAAACGCAAGATCGAGCGCACACGGGACGACCGAAATCGCGCTCGGCATCGAGCGGAGAGGCGGGGCGGCAGTTCGTCTCCAGCGTCAGTTCGGCCATCAACGTCAGCATGGGCTCACGGATGGCGGCCCGATTCAACCGCAGAGTACTACGAAGACACGCAGAGAACACGGGGTTGGGAATCTCCGCGCTCTTCGTGCCTCCGCGGTGTCCTGCCCGGCCCTGTGCAGTCGCGGCTGCGCTCATAAGCCGAACGTCCCGGCTCGCCGACGCCGGACCACTGGTGTCCAATCTTCGGCTGAGCACAATGGCCGCCGCCCTCGCAGGAAGCGCTCCGATGCCAGCCGCAAGGTCGAATCGTCTGGCCCAGATATCGTCCAGACCAACGATGTGAAGGCCACCACACTCTACCAGCTCATTTCGGAGAACTCGCACCCCCACGTCGGTCGCCAGTCCCGCGATCCGCTCCGCGACGTTTGCCTGAGACCAACGAAGTCCATAATCGTGATTGCCAAGGATGCCGAACGTGCCACGGCTCCCGAGCGGTAGATGTGAGAACATCCGCTGGGCATGCTCAAACACCTGGGCTTCGTAGCTCGTGAAGTCACCGGTATAAATGACAAATTCCGGAGCCATCTCCTTCACGCGCTGGAAACTTCGCAGCAGGTAATCGTCATCGACCCGTGGACCGATGTGTAGGTCGCTCAACTGCACCAACCGCGATCCGGCCAGATCCTGCGGCAGGTCTGCCACGGGAAGCCGCCGCTCCACGACCTCAAGCCAATGTGGCTCCATTCGCCACGTGTAGACTCCTGCAGCCGCCCCAAACCCCAGCGCCGCAGCCGAGGCCTCAATGAACCGACGGCGTGTAATCATTGGTCAACGCATTATACACCTGAAGGAAGCCATCCATCGGACGCCGGAGCGTTCAACGCCATCGCCTTCTTCTCCAAGGACGTCCTGGGGACTCCGTTGCATGACGTGGAAGCGCCCCCCCATGCGACGCGGCCCGTTCACTTGCGTCATGCCCCGATTCTAATCCAGACCCGGGCCTTGCTGCAAGCCGTCGGAAACGTGGGAGGATGCCCGACGAACCTCGTCGCTTGCTTGCTTCACGGCTGCGGGTTGCGTGTGACCGATTCCCTGGCCTCGATGGCGCGATAGAACCGCACCGGCCATTCGAGCGCGCTCGGATCGACCAGATCGAGAGCGCCCATCACCGGCGCGTGCGTGAGGACCAATTCCCACGCCTGCAGATCGCTCGTCGCCCACACACGCACGGTCCCGCTTCCAGACAAGCCACGCAACACCAGGTGCAAGCCGTCCGCGTCGAGCCGAATCGCCCCGGGCGCGGTGTCGAACCACGGCCCCGGCGACGGACCGACCTGGCAGGGCGTGGACTCTGTCGCGCCGAGGGTATTGGCGACCCGAACGGTGTAAGTGCCCGCCAGGTCGGCATCCTCACCAATGCGCGTCAACGTCGGCCCGGTCGCCCCCGGGACATTGACCCCATCGCGCTGCCACTGGTACTGCAGCGGGCCTGAACCAACAGCGCGCGTGTGCAACGTCAGACTGCCATCCCGCGGAGCCGCGAGGTGAAACGGCTGCACCGTGATGACCGGCCGCCCGTCACCCACAAGGGCAAGCGCGTGCCACCAGCCACCCGCCAAGGACACCACATGGGACAGTCCGCTCGGCACCTCCAACACGTCGGCATCTCCTCCCCATCGGACCACCGTGCCATCCGCGCGCAAGGCGAGTGCGAAATCGGCGCCGGCGGCAATGGCCACCACATCATCCAGATCTGACGGCGGCGAAACGATATCGCCCCACGCCGCAACCGTGCCGTCCGCCCGCAGCGCCAGGCTATAGTCCGCGCCTGCGTCGATACCAATGACATCGGTGAGATCGGAGGGGACGTCGGTCTGGCCGTGATCGTTCCCGCCCCAGGCCAGGACATGGCCGTCGGCGCGCAGCGCCACGCTATGCGCCCGGCCGCCAGCGACAGCGACCAGGTTGCTGGCTGCAGAGGGCACAGCGCATTGACCTTCGTCATTTCGCCCCCAGGCCACCGCGTTGCCGTCCGACTGCAAGACCACGTTGTGATGTCGGCCGGCGTCGACCGCCACCACGTATCCCAAGTCCAACGGCACGTTCGCCAGTTCCAGTTGAACCAGGCTCCAGACAACCACCTTTCCATCCGCGCGCAGCGCCACGAAATGGTCATAGCCCGCCGATGCCGCCACGAACGGCCCGACCGCCTCGCTCTCATCCATCGGCCAGGGCGGATAGGTGTGGAGCAGCCCCCAGAACCGCAGCGAACCGTCGCTGCGCCGAGCCAGGCTGCCGCTGTAACTCGCATCGACCTCGACGACTTCGCCGACGTCGACCGGCACTGAGGTTTGACCGTATGTGTTCAGCCCCCACGCCGCGACCGGCACCAGCGCGAGCGCGGCCTCGGCGCTGAACGCGGTTCCCAGTCCGTTGCGCGCCACGATCCGGTACCATCCCACGTCAGCCACCCCAACATCCGGGATTTCGAGAGCCGCCTGCCGCGCCCCGGCCAGATCCGCGCGGTTGAACTGCCATTGCATGTCCATCGGCGTGGTCCCACGCACGTCCGCTTTGAGAACCGCCGTCAACCCCGGTGCGGTGACCACCGATTGAGGCGCGGCGGCAACCAAAGGCGCGGACGGAGTCAGGGTGAGCGTGGCCACCTGGCTGGTCGCGTAGCCGGCCAGGTTGCCAATGACCAGCCTGTAGTCCCCCACTTGGTCCGGTCCCACGCCGGTCAGAGTCAACACGGCATTGGTGGCACTCGGGAGACTGGCGCCGTTGAACAGCCAACGGTAGAACAGCGGTAATGTGCCGCTCCCCGCCCCGCTGAGCGTCGCGGTCGCACCTTCGATTGCACTGCGCGAGTTCGGCTGAGTGACCACGGTCGGCGGCTCGGGCTCGACGAAACGGACCTCATCAAGCGCCGCCATCGAGGTGCGCGAGAAAGGCCGGCAACCATGTACCCACCGCAGGGTGTGGGCGCCGGCCGGGACGGCCATCGTGCGCCATTCCCAGGCGATGTCGTTCCCGATGGCTATCTGCTCGACGCCATCGACCCACAACCCCAACCGGTCGTTGTACCAACCCGATGTCGTCCACCAGAACCCAATCACCACCGGTCCCGTAACCGTGGTCTCGATCCAGTTGGTCCGCGCCACATCGAAGGGCCCGCTCCCCGCCGCATCCAGGCCGTCGTGTGTCCAGCTCGTCTCCCACTCCCAGGCGGCGTCGCCGCCTGTAGTCCACACCAGGTTCGTCGTATCCAGCGCCGCCGCCAACGGCAGGACAGGCACAACGACCAGATTGGCGTCCGCGCTTGTGGCGCTCCCCAACGCATTTGTGACGATGACGCTGTAGGCGCCGGAATCGCCCGGGGTGACATTGCGTAGCGTCAACACCGGCGTCGTCGTTCCCCCGATCCCCGCCCCATCCGCCAGTAGTGCCCCGTCCCGCCGCCACCGATAGTTCAAAGGCGCCGAACCGCTCGCGCGTGCAGTGAATGCCGCTTCCCCACCCTCGGCCACCACCTGCCTCGCGGGCGAGACCGTGACGACCGGAGGCGCTTGGTTCACGACAAGCGAAACCACGGCTGAACCGGCGCCAAAGCCATTCGTCAACTCGGCCCGATACTCGCCGGCAACGACGCGTCCGGCCGGCAGCCAGAGGAATGGACCTGTCTGACCCGGCAAATCCGTGCCGTTGTGCTGCCACTGCTGTCCAAACGGCGGACGACCCGCCCGGGCCAAATTCAACAGGACAGACGCGTCCTCACCCACGATTTTGACCGGCTGAATCGCCCCAAACCGCGCTCCCAGTGCGCCGTGCAGCACCGCGCTCAGGTCACCGCCGGCCGCAATGGTCATCACCTCATCGAGTCCGGGAACCTCGGTCTGGCCGGCGGTGTTCTCGCCCCAGGCAATCACAACCCCGTCCGCGCGCAGCGCGACCAGGTGGTGGCGGCCCGCGGCGATCGCCACGACGTTCGTCGCCTCGGCTGGAACAGGCAATCGGCGTTCACCCGCCGTGCCACTCCAACTGGTGTTGGGGCCGTAGCAGCGCAGGTCGAGGACCATCAACGGCGACTCTTCGAAGGTGCCCCAGGCCACCACATGGCCATCGGCTCGCAACGCCGCACTGAATCCACGTCCGGCCGTGACCGCCACCGCATTGGTCGCCTCGGGCGGCACCGAGGTTTGCCCAAGCGGATTGATCCCCCATGCTGTCACGGAACCGTCCCGCAGCAGGGCCACGCAGTGCACCCCGCCCGCGGCAATGGCCACCGCATCAGCCACCGGCTCGATCTGGAAACTCTCCGGTTTGTCCCACGAGTAAACGTTGCCTTCGGCATCGAGGGCGAGACTGAACATCGCCCCGGCGGAGACCTGGACGATGTTCGAGAGACCGGCCTCGGGGACGGAACCGCCGTAGGAAGCCGAACCCCAACCTGCGACCGTGCCATCGCTGCGCAACGCCAAACTGTGCCACTCTCCCGCCGACACCTGCACGACGTTGCTCAAGCCCTCCGGCACGGCCGCCTGCGCGCAATCGTTCATACCCCAGCCCACTGCGGTGCCGTCTTCGCGCAGACCGATCACATGGCTGCCCCCCACCGATAGCGCGATGAGGTTCGAGGCGCTCAGTGGCGGACTGCCGACATAGGACGCACGGTCACCCCAGACCGACAACGGCGGCAGATGGACGCGCGCCACCGCGCTGGTCGCCGCCCCGTACAAGTTGGTGACGATCGCGCGGTACCCGCCCACATCGGAGGGTTGCACCGCAGGCAGCACCAGGGTGGATGCGTCCGCGCCTTCCTTCCGGACTTCATTGAATTCCCATTGATAGGCCATCGGCTCCGAACCTCGAGCGATCACCGAGAGCAAGACCGTCTCCCCGCGCATCGCACCGACATCGACCGGCTGCGTCACAATCGCCGGCGGGGTCGCCGTCACTGTGAGCGCCGCCCCGTCGCTGACCACCGTGCCGGCGGCATTTCGCACCATCACCCGGTACACACCTGCATTTGCGTCCTGCACTGCCGCCAGGTAGAGAACCGGGCGCGTCTCTCCCCGCATGTCTGTCCCGTTGAATTGCCAGGCGAAAGACACCGGCACGCCGGTGGCGGTTGTCACGCTGAACAATGCATCTCCCCCCGCCCCCACTGTCTGCGCCACCGGTTGCCGCACGATCTGAGGCAGCGGCGGCGGCACCACATCGAGCCGCATCGCATCGCTCCGAATGCCGCCCCCGATCTCGGACAAGCGAACTGTGTAGGCGCCCGTCGCTGCGCCAGTCGCGTTGGACAACACCAGGAACGGGCGAGTGGCCCCCAACTGATCCGCCCCTTCGAACTCCCACTGGCATCCCGTGACCTGCTGTCCTGGGCCGAACGCGGCGAACACGGCGGTTCCCCCTTCGTAAGCGCGGCGTGTCGTGATCTGCGGAGATGGCAGTGCCCCGGCAGAACGGATCAGGCCCAGGCTGAACTCGGCGCCCGCCGCCACGGCAATGCCATCGTGAAACCAGGGGGGACTGATCTCCCAGGCGGGTGCCGTGAGACTGGACGATTCGGAAAACACCGTAAGACCGCCGTTGGAATCGAGATAGACCGAGTGGTTCCAACCGGCGGCCACCCCGCAGTAGTCATCGTCGACGGCGGGTGGGGACATTATTGTTGCCCGGCCTGAAAACACGTACCAGGAGGGGGCCAGACCCCACTGGACCCGGGTGCCATCCGCGCGAATCCCCAGACAGTAGTAGTCCCTTGCAGCGATGGCCACCAGGTTGGTGGCCCTCGATGGGACAGTCGTGACACCTGTGTAAGGGGTCCCCCACGCCACCGGCACGCCGTCCGCGCGCAACGCCAGACTGTGAGAATTCCCCGCGCTGATCGCCGTCACGTTGACCGCCGCCGCCGGCACGGTGTTCAGTCCATATACGCTGGTCCCCCACGCGACCACCGATCCATCTGCGCGCAGCGCCAGGCTGTGCTCCGAACCGGCGGCAATGGCGATCACGTTTGTCGCCTCCGCCGGCACAGTGGCCTGCCCGGAAACGTCCAATCCCCAGCCGACCACGGCGCCATCCCGCTTGAGTGCCAGGTTGTGATTTTCCCCGGCGGCGATCGCCACGACATCCTTCAGGCCAGCCGGAACGGTCACCTGGCCGGAGTCGGCGTCACCGCGACGGACCTCGCCCCAGGCCACCACGGTGCCATCGGCCTTCAGCGCCAATGCGTGCGCTTTCCCCGCGGCAATCGCCACCGCATTGCTGAGCGCGCTCGGCAGGTTCGTCACCAGCCCCGTGCCCCACACCGCCACCGGGCAAGGCGCGAGCCATGCGCCCGGGCTCTCCGCCACGCCAGACGCGTTGCTCATGACGACGCTGTAGACACCCCCGTCCTCGAACTCGAACGCCGCTAACGAAAGGCTCGGACCCGTCACCCCGGGCAGGTCCGTCCCGTTGCGCCGCCATTGATAGTGAATCGGCGCCGTCCCGTTCGCCGTCACCGTAAGCAATAGCGGCGATCCGACGGAAACCGTCCGATTCGATTCGAGCGATCCGAGCGTCGGCCAGGGCGGAATGTCGACGGTGAGCAGGGCGTCTGCGCTCGTGGCTGTGCCTTCCAGATTCGACACCACCACGCGATACGTCCCGGCGTGGCCGGGCACTGCGTAGGGGATCGTGTAGGCGGAGCCGGTCGCGCCTGAAATGTCCTGACCGTTGCGCTGCCACTGGAAAGTTGGGGCCGGCGAGGCGGTCACCTCGACACTCAACGTGACGTTCGTTCCCGCCCACACCGCCTGGCTGGCAGGCGATTTGACAATCGCCGGCGCAAAGGGCACCGGCTCGACCGCCAACTGCGCCACTTCGCCTTCGAGCACACCCAACCGGTTGCTGACGACGACCGAATACAGCCCTGCGTTGGCGCTCGTCACATTGGTCAACCGCAAGGTTGGCTGGGTGGCGCCAGCCAGCTCGGTTCCATTGAAACGCCATTGGTACGTCAGCGGCAGCGCTCCTATCACCAGCGCGTTCAACGCGAAGGCGCGTCCTTCATAGGCCACCAGATCGCCTAATCGGTCGACGAATCGCGGGGCGCGTGACGCGGTCGCCGCCACCGCGTGGCTCGAACCAGCGGCCAGGGCGAAGGCGCTCGAGAGGTTGGCTGGGATCTGGGCCAACTGCACCTGGCTGGTCGCACCCCAGCCGAGGATCGCGCCGTCGTTGCGCAGGGCCAACGAAAAGCCAAGCCCCGTCGAGTTGGCGCCCGCCACCACAGCCACGATATTTGTCGCTGATTCGGGTATGTTGAGACCGCCGCCCGTCGTCGAGCCCCAGCCGACAACACGACCATCGCCGCGGATCGCCAGGGCGTGAACCGGACCAGCGCTGATCCCGACGACGTTCGAGATCGCCGCCGGCGGATTCGTCAAGCCGTTGGCATTCTCGCCCCATCCGAATACGCGCCCGTCTCGACGCAACGCCAGCGAGTAGTTGCCCAGGAACGCAGGCGCTGCGATTCGGACGACGTTGACCGCGCGCGGCGGCACATTCAGCAGGCTGTTGTTCGTGTTTCCCCACGCCACCAACCGGCCATCGCGCCGCAGCGCCAGACTGTGGTTGCCTCCGGCCGCAACGGCCACGACGCCCGTCGCCTGAACCGGCACGGTCGTCTTTCCGTAAAGCGAACTCCCCCAGGCCACCACCGAACCGTCGGCGCGCGCCACCAGGTTGTGGGATGTCCCTGCTGCTATGGCGACGGCGTTGGTGGCCGTCGAAGGGACATTGGTCAGCCCTGAGTTTGAGGCGCCCCACGCCACCACGCTCCCATCCAATCGGAGCGCGAGTGTGTGGCGGTCTCCCGCCGCCAGCGCCACCACATTCGTGGCGCCGCTGTGCACGTTGGTCTGGCTCGATGAATTGGATCCCCAGGCGGCCATTTGCTGCACGCCCAATCGGACCGGATTGCTGGTCACAGACCCCAACGCGTTCGAAAGAACCAGATGGTACAAACCCGAGTCCGCAAATGCCAGGTCAGGGAAATCGAGCCGGCGCCCCGCCGCCCCCTCGATGCGCGCCCCATCGCGGAACCACGCGTAGTCCATGGGCTCAGACCCCAAGCGCTGGACTTCGAGTGCGATCTGCGCTCCCACCCAGTTTGTTTGGCTCGAAGGCTGGGTTAGGATCACCGGCATCGACGGCACCACCGTCACCTGTGCAGCGGCGCTGCTGATCCAATTCTCGCCGCGGGCGAAGGCCACTGTGTAAGAGCCGGTCGCCGATTCCTGCACGTCTGGGAGGACCAGCCACCGGTTTGTGGCGCCGGCCACCGACTGCCCGTTCCAATACCACCGGGCGGCGTGCGGATTCGCCCCGCAGGCATCCGCCAGCAGGATGAGCTTCTCCCCGACCAGCGCCCTGTGATCGAGCGGCGGAGCGTAGACCACCGCCGCGCCCCGGTCGATCGACGCCACACAATGCATCGCGCCAAGCGCAATAGCAGCCACGTTCGTTGCGTTGGCTGGCACTTGATCCATGCCATTCGCGACAGAACCCCAAACGAACACCCGGCCGTCCCGGCGCAGGGCCATGCTGGTGGTCTGTTGCGCCGCGATCGCCAGCAGGTTCGTGGCCTCGATCGGCACATTGCACTGGCCCTGGTTGGTCATCCCCCAGGCGACCACCGTGCCATCGCCCCGCAACCCCAGGTTGTGCAGCGAGCCGCACGCGATCGCCACAATCCCGGTCGCGGACGCGGGCGGATTCGTCAAACCGTAGACACCGGTCCCCCACCCGACCAGTGTGCCGTCGGCGCGCAGGGCCAGGCTGTGGTTGACGCCGCCGGCTACGGCGACCACGTTCGCCGCAGTCGCCGGGACCGTTGCTTGCCCGGCTGCATTGTTCCCCCAAGCCACCACGGAACCGTCCCGGCGCACGGCCAGGCTGTGCGACGTGCCCGCCCCGATGCCAATGACGTTTGTCGCGGATGCAGGCACCGTTTCCAGATCATATCCCGTGGCACCCCAGGTCACCACCGCGCCGTCCCGACGCAGCGCCAGACTGCGTTCGCCGCGCGCCGCGACGTGCATGACATTCGTTGCCGCCGGCGGCACGGTGCATTGGCCGGACGCGTTATCGCCCCAGGCCACCACTGTGCCGTCCTCGCGCAAGGCCAACGTGTGCGCCGTGCCGGCGGCCAATTCGACCAGATTGGTCGCGTCCAACGGCACATCGGTCTGGCCCTGCCAGGGACTGCCCCACGCCAGCGCCTCGAAGACCGTCAAGGTCGCCACGTGGCTGGTCGCACGGCCCAGGGCGTTGGCGGCCACCGCGCGGTACTCACCGCTCTGTGCATGTCCGACCGACGACAGCCACAGGACCGACTCGTTTGCCCCAGGCAGAGACTGCCCGTTGAACTGCCACTCGAACGCGATCGGCTCGGTCCCCTTCGCGCCCCCAAAGAAGACCGCCTCGGTGCCCAGAAGCGCCAATTGGCTCACCGGATTCATCGTGATCGTGGGTGCGGCCGGAACAACAACAAGCGGCGCCGCCAGACTCCTCGCCACTCGACCGCCGCTCCGTATCTCGACCGAGTATTCCGCGGCCGCGTCGGCCTGCACATTCAACAAGACGAGCCAGGCATTGGTCGCGCCTGCAACCGGCACACCGTTCCGCAGCCAACGATAGCTCGGTGCGGGATAACCGAAGGCGGCTCCCCGCAGAATCAGCGTCTCGCCGGCGGCCGTCACCGGGTTCCTCGGGGCCTGAGACACCTGCAACACGTCGCGATCAAGCAACGCCAAATTGAACCCTCGGCCCGCTGACACAGCGATCGCGTTGGTGGCTTGGGCGGGAATTGGCGCCTCAGGAGAGAAACCGCAACCCCACTCGACAATCGTGCCGTCGGCGCACACCCCGAGGCTGCTGCAGCCGTGGGCGGAAATCGACACGAGGTTCGTGGCCCATTCGGGAGGCGCGGACTCGCCAGCATCGTTGCTCCCCCACCCCACCACTGTCCCGTCGGCGCGCAGGGCCAGGTTGTGTTCGCCTCCCGCGGCGATGGCCACCACGTTCGTAGCCGCCTCCGGTACGCTGTTCATGCCGTATGAACCGGAGCCCCAGGCCACCGCGGTCCCATCCGCACGCAATGCCAGACTGTGCCCGCCACCCGCGGCCACCGCAACAACGTTGGTTGCCGACTCCGGGACCGTGCATTCCCCGGCCCAGTTTGCTCCCCAGGCAAACACCTTCCCATCCTGGCGCACCGCAAGGCAATGGGCGGGTCCAGCGGCGATCCCGATCAGATTGGTCGCGTCGGCGGGCGTGGTCATTTGGCCATGGTCGTTCGAGCCCCACGCGATCAGGCCGCCGTCGGCCCGCAACACAAGGCTCACGCCGTCACCAGCGGCGATGGCGACAACGTTGGTGGCGGCATCGGGTGGCATTGTCTGGCCGAAGGTCGAGTCGCCCCAGCCCAGGACCGTTCCGTCTTCGCGCAGACCCAGGCTGTGGTTCACGCCCGCCGCCACCGCCACGAGATTTGTGGCCGAGTGCGGCACCTGGGTTGGTCCCATCGTGTTCGACCCCCAGGCCGCGACGTGGACGATCGACACAGTCTGGGCCGGGCTCGATGTCACTCCCACCCGATTGCTCGCCACAAGCTCGTAAACGCCCGCATCCGTCCCCGTCACGGCGGCTCTGGCCAGTGTCGGCCCGTTTTCACCCTCCAGAACCATGCCGTCTCTGCGCCACTGAAACGCCATCGGCTCCGTCCCCCGCACCTCAGGCGCGAGCAGCAGCTCCTGGCCTTTGAGTAAGCCGAACGCGCGCTCCGATCCGGCAAAACGCGGCGGTGACTCGATCACATCGAGCCTCAGCAAGTCGCTTGTCACCGTCCCGGTCGCCCGCGTCATCGCCAGGGTGTAGCCTCCGGCATGCACGGCCTGGACATTGTCGAGAAAGAGCGTGCTGTCGGTCGCCCCTGCCACAGCCGACCCATCGAGAAACCATTGCCGGCTGACCGGACGCAATCCGCGCGGCTCACCCCGGAACAAAAGCGAATCCCCGGCCAGCACCGTCGCGCCGGGCGGCGCCACAAAGACCGAAGGCGCCGTGGATCCGAGCAACGCGACGCTATGATTGCCCCCAGCCGCGATGGCGGTGACATCCGCCAGGCTCGCCGGCACAATCGTCTCCGGCTCGGGACTCAGTCCCCATGCCACCACCTTTCCGTCCTGGCGCAAGGCCAGCCAGTGAGACGCGCCGCCCGAGATGGCCACAACGTTCGTGGCCTGGGGCGGAACTTCGAGATCCGCGTCGGCGAACCATTCGAACACGCGCCCGTCGCGGCGCAGCGCCAGACATCGGTCGAAGGTGGCCGCGATCGCCATCAGGTTCGTCGCCGCGGCGGGAACGTAGCTGACCTGGCCCCAAACCAGCAGCCGCCCATCGGCGCACAGCGCCATCCCATGCACGCCGCCCGCGTCGATCTGGACCACATTCGTGGCGGACGCGGGAACGTTGAGCTGTCCCCAGGCGTTTTCTCCCCAGGCAATCACGCGACCGTCCTGCCGCAGCGCCAACACATGGCTGTTGCCAACAGCGACATCGACGACATTCGTCGCTTCGGGCGGCACCGCCGCCACGGACGGAAACGAACTCCACACGCCCACGGTTCCATCGGACCGGACGCCGGCTGCGTGAAAATTGTCGCCGGCGATCCGCACCAGGTTGCCGGCGCCGGCGGGCGGCGAGCTGCCCCAGGCCAGGAGCGTCCCGTCCTCGCGCAATGCGAGCGTTTGAATGGCCGTGGCCGCGATCCCAACGATATTGGTCGCGCTGGCCGGCACGGTGCACTGGCCCTCGGCGTTTCGCCCCCAGGCCACCACGCGACCGCCGGCCCCGCGCGCCGGCTTCGCAGCAGACAGGGGAGCCGCCACTGCACACACCAACAGCGCCATCCGCAGTGTGTCCGCCAGTCCGCAGGGAGCGACCCCGGGGCGTCGCGGGGTGCCATTGACCGCATTCATATGAGTGGGATTGAGAAAGGACGGAGGGGCGATACCAGAACACCCGCGCCCACACAAGCGCGGTTTTGCGACGAGCATTCAGTGCATCTGTAAGTTGTCGGCAGGAAACGAGCTTGCGCCGCGTGGGGGCACGCGGCCTACACCAGGGGCCTTGATCCGTGGTAGGCCCGGTGCCCTCACCGGGCGACAGAACACCGACAGCAATCCGATGTACCGACGAGCGTTTGGGTTTGACACCCGGGGTTGAATCGCGCTGCTATTTCCCCATACGCGGCGGGGCGGTTTGAGTTCGGCCTCCGCGGCGGCGACACCGAAAACGAATTAACCATGAAGACCTGGATGCTATGGACGGGTCGCGGGTTGGCTCTGGCCACCTTGACGACCATCACCTCCCTCAACCTCTTGGCCCAACCGGCGATTCCCGACGAGTACAAGACGGGCGGATTCGCCATCGGATGCCAAGCCTACACCTTCAACCGATTCAGCGTGTTCGAGGCGATCGAGAAGACGGCTCACGCTGGAGCCAAGGTGATCGAGTTCTACCCCGGCCAGAAGCTGAGCAAGGAGGAACCGGGTGTCGGGTGGGATCACAACGTCTCCGACGAAGTCATTGCGAAGGTCAAGGCCAAGCTGGCCGAGCATAAGATCATGGCGGTCAACTACGGCGTGGTCGGCATCCCGAAGGACGAAGCGGCCGCCCGCAAGATTTTCGCATTCGCCAAGAAGATGGGCATGCGCGGCATCACAACCGAATCGACAGAGTCGATCGACACGATCGAGAAGCTGGTCAAGGAGTATGACCTGGTGGTCGGTTACCACAATCACCCGCGCCAGCCCAATAACCCGAATTACAAAGTCTGGGATCCGAACTACATCGTGGAATTGACCAAGGGACGCGATCCGCGCATCGGGGCCTGCGTCGACACCGGCCACTGGCTGCGCTCGAATCTCGATCCGGTCGAGTGTCTGAAGATTCTCAAAGGCCGCATCGTGAGCAGCCATCTCAAGGATCTCCATCAGAAAGGCCCCGGCGCCCACGACGTCCCGTTTGGGACCGGCGTGGCCGATATCCGGGCCTGCCTCGATGAACTCGCAGCCCAGGGTTTTGCCGGCAATATCTCGATCGAATACGAGTACAACTGGGACAACAGCGTGCCTGAAGTTGGCCAGTGCATCGGCTTCGTGAGGGGCTACGGCAAACCTTGATTCAGCAACAGACAACCCGCGCCCAGGCGCGATTACCTGAAATCAGACTATGGAAAAACACAGACCACACACCTCGTTGAATCGCCGACAGTTTCTGACCCGCACAACCGCGGCGGTCGGCGCGGCCTCCTTCGCCTTCCCGTATATCGGCCATGTGCAGGGCGCGAACGACCGCATCAACATCGCCTGCATCGGCGTCGGCGGCAAGGGCGACAGCGACAGCAGCGACGCCGCCAACTGCGGCGGCAACATCGTGGCCATCTGCGACGTCGACCAGCGCACCCTCGACCGCAAAGGCAAGCAGTTCCCAAACGCCAAACAATACCGCGACTACCGCAAGCTGCTCGATGAAATGGGCAAGGAGATCGACGCCGTCACGGTCTCGACTCCAGACCACAACCATGGCGTCGCCGCCATCCGCGCCATGAAGATGGGCAAGCATTGCTTCTGTCAGAAGCCGCTTGTCCAGAACGTCAAGGAAGCGCGGATCATGCGCCAACTGGCCACCGAGAAGAAACTCGCCACCCAAATGGGCAACCAGGGCAGCGCCGAATCCGGCCTGCGCCGCGCCGTCGAGGTCATCCAGGCCGGCGTCATCGGCAAACCGATCGAGCTGCACGTCTGGTCCAATCGCCCGGTCTGGCCCCAGGGCTACGACCGCCCCGCCGGCGATGATCCTCTGCCCGCCGGAGTGGATTGGGACGCCTGGATCGGCCCCGCCGCCATGCGACCCTACAAGAATGGCATCTACCACACGTTCGCCTGGCGCGGATGGTACGAGTTCGGCACCGGCGCCCTGGGCGACATGGCCTGTCACACGGTCAATATGCCCTTCCGCGCCCTGAAACTCGGCTACCCGACCCTCGTCGAGTGCGAACTCGCCTCGCGCGTCTATCCGGAGACCTTCCCCGAGACCTCCCGCATCCGCTTCGAGTTCCCCGAACGCGAAGGGCTCCCGCCCCTCAAGTTCTGGTGGTACGACGGCAATCCGGGCGGCACCCCGGCCGTCCCCGGCGCGCCGGCTCGCGAAAAGATCAGGCCGCTTCGGCCCGTCGCTGAAGTCGCCAAGGAAATCATCGCCACGCAGGGCGGCCTGCCCGGAAGCGGCGCCCTGATCGTGGGCGAAAAGGGCAAAGTGTTCTCCCCCGATGACTACGGCGCCCAGTTCTACCTGGCCATGAAAGGCGAGGACGAATTCAAGTCCAGCGGCCAACACGAAGCGTGCAAGGACGTCCCGCAGTCCATTCCGCGCTCCCCGGGCCACATGCAGGAATGGTTCCGGATGATGAAGGACGGCACACCCGCTTACTCGAACTTCGACATCGCGGCGTACCTCACCGAGATCATCCTGCTCGGTTGCGTCGCGCTGCGCGTGGGCGAAGGTTACCGCATGGAGTGGGACGGGCCCAATATGACCTCGCCCAACCTGCCGCAAGCCGCGAAGTTCGTCAGCCGCAACAACCGAGCCGGCTGGGAAGCCTAGACGCGACGTCCAACGGCCTGTCTGGCCCGGATCGTCCACCAACATTCATTCGCTTCGAACGCCCGACTGCCCGCGCAGTCGGGCGTTTTCTTTCCGCTCACGAGCGAATCATGATCAGCAGCATCTTGAACCGCTGGACGGCCTCGACCGAATGCGGCTGGTTCGCCGGCATGAGGATCATCTGGCCGGCCGGCACCCGGTACGGCTGGCCGTTGATCCGGATCTCCGCTTCCCCTTCGAGCACGTGCACCAGCGCGTCGAACGGCGCAGTGTGCTCACTCAAACGCTGGCCCGCGTCGAACGCGAAGGCCGTCACGCCCCCCGTCGCCTTGCGAATCACTTCGCGGCTCACGATGGCATGATCCTGGTATTGGGCCAACGCCGTGGCAGCGGTTGCGGTCGCGCCGGACAGGCCGACCTGTTTCGTTTCCGTGTGTTCAGGCATATTCGAAATCCCAGTTTGCTTTTCTCTCTGCCGCAAATGTGCAATCGACTCCGCCAAAAAGCAAAGACGACGCCGCAGGACGCGCCTGCAGGCTTGACGGGTTCCGTTCACCCCCGGTTAATCGCGCAATGACATCATCGCTGCGCATCGGAATGAGGTTTCTGGCGGTCTGCCTCGCGGTCGGACACCTCGTGTCGGCCAACTCGGACGAATCCGGGGTGCGTGCGCTTGTGATCACGAACGATTTCGTTTTCGCTCCCGGATCCTCGAACAGTCTCCGCCTCCTGGTGCGCGCAAGCCACGTCACCATCGATGGCCAGGGCGCCACCCTGGTGGGACCCGGACGGATCGGCGATCCCGAATCCCTCGAATCGGCGGGAATCGGCGTCCTGATCGAGGGCGCCGCCGACGTAACGCTCAAGAATCTGAATGTCCGCGGCTTTGCCACAGGCCTGGTGCTGCGCCAGGTCGAAGGGGCTGTTGTCGAAGACTGTGATTTCTCCGACAACTATCACAACCCGGGGCACGGTTGGGGCGAGTTGCCCGCACGCGGCGGCATCCTGCTCGACCGCGTTCGGCAGACTGTGCATCGGCGCAACCGCGCCAACCGCGTCTGGGACGGCCTCCACCTGATCCACTCGGACGACAATCTGATTGCCGACAACGACTTCTCCCGCTGCTCGAACACATGCGCGAAGCTGTGGCGCTCGTGCCGGAACAAGTTCATGCAAAACAACCTCTCCTACAGTCTGCGTATCGATCGTGCCGCCGGCGAGGTCCATGCGCGCGACTCGACCGGCGTGCTGATTGAGACCGGCTCAGACGACAACTCCTGGTATCGCAACGACATCACGCACGGAGGGGACGGGATCTTCATCCGCCCGCTCAACCGCTGGGTGTCGCGCGGCAATCTGTTCGTGGAAAACGACACGTCCTACGCGAACAACAATTGCGTCGAGTCCTGGAGCCCCGGCAACACGTTCATTCGCAACCGCGCCAATCACGGGAGCTACGGATTCTGGCTTGGAGGCAGCGATCACACCACCCTCATCGGCAACGAAGCGGCCTTCAATGGACGCCCCGACGGCTTCCACAACGCCCCGGAGCCGGGGTTCGGCCATGGCGGAATCGTGATCGTCGGCGGACCCTCGAGCCACACGCGCATCGAGGGCAATGATCTTCACGACAACCATGGCGCGGGCATCGCGTTCCGCGGCGACGCCGCCTCGAAAGGCGCCGCATGGCGCACCGAGCATTGGATTGTCCAGGGCAACCGCATCGCCAACAATCGCTTCGGGATCTGGGGCCGATGGGGCAACGCCATCCTGCTCGCCGGAAACACGCTGGCCAATAACTCCGAGGGCGATCTGATCCAGGACACCACAGACCTCATCCAGCTGCCGCCCTCCCCTGCCCCCGCCCTCGCGCCAACAGCCGATCTCGCGGGGCCGGACGTTGTATTCAGTGGCCAACCCGCTCGTTTCGATGCCTCATCGAGCGCCGATCCGACCGGGCGCCCCCTCCAGTTTCATTGGTGGCTCGATGGCGCCGCCAGCCAGGGGGCTCAGTTCGAACGCGTGTTCACACAGCCGGGCTTTCAGCGCCTCGGCTTGACTGTTCACAACGGCCTCCGGGCCGCGATGGCATGGCGCGATCTGCTGGTCGTCGCCCCCGTCAGGGAGGAGCTTGGCACCGAAGGCCCCGCCGACCTCTGGGACTTCGAACTCGAAGGCAACGACCAGGGGCGGGGACGCGTCCGGTTCGCCGAGGACGCCCCGGGCCTGATCGGACGCTGCGCGCTGCGCTTCTCGCCCAATCCGTATCCCGGCGCCTACGCAACAGTCGTCTATCCCGCCTCCCGGGACGCAGGATGGGATTGGAGCGGCAGGCGCGAGTTGCGCTTCTGGATTAAGGCGCAGAATCCAAACGTGCCCGGATGGCAAAACGCCGGACCGGTGGTGCGGCTCTTGGGCAGCCGTGGCACGCTTGAATACAAACCCGCGAAGGACGCCAACCTCCTGAACGACCCGCCCTTCAGTGAGGCCCGGTGGCAATGGATGCCGATTGTGATCCCGCTGGCGGGAGACGCCCGTTGGGAACGCCGCGTCACCGGCGAGATTAATCTGGCCCGCATCGACGCCGTGAGCCTGGCCGTCGACTCGTGGGGCGGCGATCCGTTCACCGTCTGGCTGGACGGTCTCGCCGTGGACTAAGGGTCACATCTTCATATTTGACATTTGCCCGGCATTCCCGGGGGACCGCGGCTCGTCCGATCGAATTGTCAACTATGAAGATGTGACCCTAAGCACCCCCCACCCGCTGCAGCAGCCAGTCCGGCGTTGACTCCGCTTCCGGGTCAACTTAAGGTGAACCAGTGAATACGATCATCAACGCCAAAGAACTGCGCGCCTCGCTGCCGGACGTGGTGGAACGGGTCCGGCGCGGCGCCCGGTTTACGGTGCTTTACCGAAGCCGGCCCGCGTTCCAGGTGATCCCTGTGGGCGCCACCGGCGCTCCCAGGGGCAAAGTGGACGATGAACCGCTGTACCGAGCGAAGCCATTGGGGCGATCGACCGACCACCGTTCGGCTGCCGATCATGATGACCTTCTTTACCGGGCATGAAGACCCTGTTTGTCGACACGGCTGGATGGGTCGCCTGCGCGGACGAAGCCGATCCGGCCCACGACCGGGCGATGGCCGCGCGGGATGCCTGGTTCCAGGCGGGCGGCGTCTTGATCACAACGGACTACGTGGCGGACGAGACCCTGACGCTGATGCGAATGCGCCTGGGTCTCAACGCGGCTGAGGCCTGGTGGCAGCAAGTGGACGCCAGTCAGCGGCTCGAATGGGAGCACATCAGCTTGGCGCGGGCGGACAAGGCACGCGCGTTGTTTTTCCGGTACCGCGACAAGGACTTCTCGTTCACGGATTGCACCAGCTTCGTGGTGATGCGGGAACTCAAGCTCCGCGAGGTCCTGACCACCGATCGGCATTTCGCCCAGGCCGGTTTCACCGTGAAGCCGTAATTGGTGTGGGGTCACATCTTCATAGTTGACAATTGGATCGGACGAGCTGCCGTCACCCGGGATGGCCGGGCAAATGTCAAATATGAAGATGTGACCCCGAGGGCCTGAATCACTGCGTCTCCACGGTGCACCGGTTGCGCGCGGCAGTCAGAGCGTCGGGAAGATCCCAGACGCGCAGCACGTTGAGGTAATCCGGCCCTTCCCGATGCGAAGCCGGGAGATCGCGCAGAATCAGCCGATCGGGTCCGGACTCGAAGAGCGAGGCGTACAGGACATTGACTCCCATGTTGCCTTGGCCTTCGAGCGCCACCGGAACACCCGGACAAAGTCCCTGCACGACGCCAACAGCGCGGCGGATGTCCCAGACGCGCATCGCATCGAGAGTCTGGCCGACGAGCATGAAACGACGCCGAATCTGCCGCGCTTTGGCGGCATCGCCGCTCCACGCGTTCAGGCCGATCCCCCGCGGGGCGAGCCAGAAGCAGGCCGATGCGTTGCCAGCGACGGATTTGGCCAGGGCAGTCCATGCCTCGGGATCGGAGGCCACGTGGTTCGTCCCCAGGGCGGAGCGTTCGTCGCCCAGTTCGACCGCAAAGGCCCCGCTGAGGGCCGCGAGCCACCTGGTCCACTCCCTGGCGTCCAGACTCCGGAGGGTAATCCGGTCGGGTTCTTCGACTCCGACTCGACTGAGCGCATAGAGCCGCAAGACAACCTCAGGCTGGCTCGTGAAGTCCCATGCGCGGAACAGGAGCCCGTCGCATTCGGCGCGGATGGCGGGCTTGAGGTCCAGGGGGGAAGGCTGCGCAGGCCAACCGGCGAAACACTGAGCGCGCGCGGCAGCGACGCGCTCGGTCAGCCAGGCCTTCTGCAACGATGCGTCCAGCCCGTCCGGCATCGGCTGGGCTCGGGGAACAAGGTGCTCGTGGATGTTCGTGTTGATCGCATCGGCAGGAAGCGTGTCAAACACGCGCAGGTCGAGCGGATGAAAGAACTTCTCCGCGATGGCATCGATGGCCGATTGGTCATCCTTAAGCCAGCGATTCATCCAGCGAAAAACAGGCACCTGGAGATCCTGGGTGTCGCGGTGGGGCCCCTCGGTGATCAACAGGCCGAACCTGGCCGCCGCGCCATGCAGTTCGTAGATCCGCCGCACCTTTCGATGCGTGCGCAGGACTCCGTCCAGGGGGAAGATGGTGTCCTTGTCGGAGTTGGCGAGCAGCAACGGACGCGGGGCAATCAAGGCGGCGAGCAACGGATAATCCCAACGATGAGTGTTGACGACGAACATGCAGTCGCAGTGGCCCTCGACGACGCCGTCGACCACGTGGTTGCGAAGGTCGGTGATGCCGGCAACGGGAGCAGCCACTTGCACGCGCTCGTCCAGCGCGGCCACGAACCAACTGTAGGCCCCGCCGCCGGAGCGCCCGGTCACGCCCAAACGGGCCGGATCGACCTCCGGACGCGACACCAGGTAATCCAGGGCGCGGATGCCGTTCCAGGTTTCGATTCCGGCGGGGGTGTACCCGCGCGCATTCCACCACCACAGTCCCTCGCGATAGGTGCCGTGGTGGAGGCCTTCGATTTCTCCCAGTTGGACCGTGTCGATCGTCAGGCAGACATAGCCGTTTCGGGCGAACCAGGCGCCATGATGCTGATAGCCGGTCTTGCTGCCGCAGCTCACCCCGTTGGTGGCCACCCGGCTGTGACCGCAGACGTACAGGATGCCCGGCAGCTTGCCCGCCGCCGTCTTGGGCAGATAGAGATTCGCCGTCACGTACAGGCCTGGCATCGACTGGAAATGCAGGTTCTCGACCCGGAACTGGTCGTGCTCGATCATGCCGGTCACGGTGCTCCGAAGGTCGCCTCGCAGCGGCCAGGGCGACAATCCGAGCATATCCTGAAGCTGCCGGCGGTACTCGGCTCGCCGTGCCTGCCAATCCTCGATGGTGTGGATCTCGGACAGACAGGCGCGTTCGAGCCGGTCTGTTTCCGCGGCGAAGTACCGGGACAGCGCGTCATCGGCTGGAGAGGCTGGAGGCGGGATGGCCGCCGCCAGGGCGGGCGCAGCCGCCAGCAGCAGGAGCGTCGCCTGAGAGGCGCGCTTCAAAGCCGGGAGAGTTTGCATACGGCGACGATCAGGCGAATCGCAGCGGCACTCAAGACGCAAATCCTCAGCGAACTGTCGTTGCGCCGCGTGGGGGCACGCGGCCGGCACCATGAGCCTGAACAGCTTGTTGAGCGGGTGCTCTGACGCGGCGATCACCCTGGTGACACCCGTTGACCCTGCTGCGACAGAACTCAGCCCAAGGCATACTCCCGGTTTGTCGCTTGCCAGCGCGGCGGTTTTCACGTCTAACAGCACGCGACATGGACAACTGGCTTGCAGCGCTCATCCTGGGGATTGTCGAGGGAGTGACCGAGTTTCTGCCCATTTCCTCGACTGGCCATCTTCTGCTGGCCGGACACTGGCTGCCGATCGAGTCGCCCTTTTTGCAGTCTGACCTCTTCACCGTCATCATCCAGCCCGCTGCCGTCGTCGCCGTGCTGCTGCTGTTCTGGAACAAACTGGTCGGACTGGCGCGCAACTGGCGCGAGCCGCAATCGCGCGATTACATGCTGAAGCTTGCGGCCGGTTTCATGTTGACGGTGCTCGGGGGCTATCTGCTGAAGGAACTGGGCATGCGTTTGCCGAAGACAATCATGCCGATCGCTCTGGCCACCTTTCTCGGCGGCGTTCTCTTTCTGCTCGTCGAGCGATGGCTCAAGAACCACAAGCCCGGCACCGAAGTCACCTGGTGGATTGCCCTGGCCGTGGCGGGCGGCCAGTTGCTGGCGGCGGCTTTCCCGGGCCTGTCGCGGTCGGGATCGACCATTTTGCTGGCGCTGGCCATGGGTTTGGCGCGGCCCCAGGCGACCGAGTTCTCGTTTATGCTGGGCTTGCCGACTCTTCTGGCCGCGGCGGTCAAGGAGTTCATGGACTTCCATGAAACGCCGCCCGGCTTCGCCATCGACTGGTCGCTCGTCCTGATCGGCTCGATCGCCTCGGCGATCACGGCGTTTCTTTCGGTGAAATGGCTGCTCCGCTTCGTGCAAAGCCACACCTTCAACGGATTCGGATGGTACCGAATTCTCGTGGGCGGCGCGATTCTACTGTTTGCCCGGTGAAGACCGATAGAAGTCGAGTGTGGACTCGAGCCCCTCGCTGAGCGGAACGCTCGCCTCGAATCCGAAGCCTGCCTGCGCCGCGGCAATGTCCGCCTGCGAATGGCGCACATCGCCAGCCCGGGCGGGTTCGAATACCGGATCGAGCCGCTGCCCTGTCAATGCGTTCAGACTCGATACCAGGTCCAACAACGACACCGAGCGCCCGCCCGCGATGTTGAAAACCCGGCCCGCCACCTGCGACGCCGGGGCCATCGCCGCCCGGATATTCGCCCGGGCCACGTCGGTGACATAGACGAAATCGCGCGATTGCAGCCCGTCGCCGAAGATCGTCGGTCGTGTCCCCGCCAGGAACGCCGTGCAGAACCGCGCGATCACGCCCGAGTAAGGGGAATCGAACACCTGGCGCGGCCCGAACACGTTGAAATACCGCAAGCCGACCGTCTCGATTCCGTACAGGGCATGGAAGAGTTGGCCGTACCGCTCGCTGGCATACTTCTGCAGCGCGTACGGCGACAAAGGCAACGGCGGCAGGCCCTCGTGTTTCACCGGCTCGGGACCGTCGCCGTAGATCGCCGACGACGAGGCAAACACGAACCGCCGCACCCCGGCATCGCGCGCGGCCGCCAGCAGTTCGAGCGTGGCGGTCAGGTTCTGACTGTTCGTCTCGGCGGGGTGATCCACCGAGTACGGCACGGACGCGATCGCCGCCTGATGAAAGACCCAATCGCATCCCGTTACGCACCTGCGCACGAGGGCCTGGTCGCGTATGTCTCCCTCGACGAACTCGAGGCGGTGCGCCGGTTGGCGCCAGTCCAGATTGGCGCGCAGCCCGGAACTGAGATTGTCGAGCACAATGACCTCGGCGCCCTGCTCACAGAGCGCCTGCGCCAGGTGCGACCCGATGAATCCCGCGCCACCTGTCACCAGCGCGCGCACAGAAGAAACGAACATAGAAGCAATAATATGCGCGCTAGGCCCCGACCGATGCCCGCGCCTCGGCCGCCAGCGGGGTGCTTAAATAGCGCTCGCCGGTCGAGCAGGCCACAGTCACGATGAGCTTGCCCTTGTTCTCAGGACGCGCGGCGACTTCGAGCGCGGCCCAGACATTCGCGCCTGACGAAATCCCGGCCAGGATCCCTTCCTCCTTCGCCAGTCGGCGCGCCATGGCGAACGCATCATCATTCGTAACCCGGATGCACTCGGTGATCTGGGGCGCTCCCTGCGCGTCCTTCAGATGCAGGTTCTTGGGCACGAATCCGGCGCCGGTCCCCTGAATCTTGTGCGGCCCAGGCTTAAGCGGTTCGCCCGCCAGGGTCTGCGAGATGACCGGCGAGTCCTTCGGTTCGACCGCGATGGCCTGGAAGCCCGGACGCCGCGGCTTGATGGCCTCGCAGCAGCCTGTCAGTGTGCCCCCCGTTCCCACGCTTGCCACAAAGAAGTCGATCAGGCCGCCGGTATCCTCCCAGATCTCTTCCCCGGTGGTCCGGCGATGGACTTCCGGATTGGCGGGGTTCTCGAACTGCTGCGGGATCCAGGCGTTGGGCGTCTCCTGCGCCAGTTGCTCCGCCCGCGCAATCGCCCCGCGCATGCCTTCGACCCCGGGTGTCAACACCAGGCGCGCCCCGAGCATCGCCAACAAGGTCCGACGTTCGAGGGACATCGTGTCGGGCATCGTCAACATGAGCTTGTAGCCCTTGGCCGCGGCCACAAAAGCCAGAGCGACGCCCGTGTTTCCGCTGGTCGGTTCGATGATCACGCTCTCGGGTTTGAGCACGCCGCGACGCTCGGCGTCCTCAATCATGGCCACCCCGATGCGGTCCTTCACGCTCCCGAGTGGGTTGAAGAACTCGCACTTCACCAGAACGGTCGCATCCAGTCCAGCGGTCAGGCGATTGAGGCGCACCAGCGGCGTGCGCCCCACAGTCTTGACGATGTCAGTGTAGAATCGGCTCATAACATCCATAAGAATCGACAGAACCGTCCTCAATCTTGCCGACACGCTCCGACGCAGCAAGAAGATTCAATCTGGCCCGCATGTTTCGTGATGTTGTGACCACGGCGAAGCGGACAACTCCAAAATGCGGACCGCTGCGGGCCAGAAAGCAAAACCGCGCCAGGTTCGGGAGTTCGAGAAATGCAGCACACTGTTGGCATGGCAGATCGTCTTGAGGACCGGCACGATGCCCTTGGATCCCATTCTGGGCGCGGTTTTGCCACAGCGCTGAAGTTGGTATTGCCGTTATGGGCGGCGGCTGCGATGGTGCGCGCATGACTGCGCACTCGACTGACTTCTCGCCGGACCGGCGCGCCCCATCAACACGATCAACACTGTCCCGACGTGCCTGGTTCAAGACGACCGCCAGCGGGCTGGGTGCTGTTGCCGCGGCCCACGCATCCCCTGCCCTCCACGCGGCCGCAGCGCCGCCCGTCGAGCCGGATTTCCGCATCCGGCACGGGCGGATCCGCCAGTCCATCATGGGCTGGACCTTCGATCCGATGCCGGTGCCGGAACTGGCGAAGCTCTGCAAGGCCATCGGCCTGGTGGCGATGGAAGGGATCGACGCGAAGCATTACCCGGCGATCCGCGATCTGGGCCTGGCAATCTCCCTGGTAGGCAGCCACGGGTTCGTCAAAGGCCCGTTCAATCCCGACAACCATGATCATTGCGAGCGCAGCCTGCGAGAGGGCATCGACCTGGCGGTTCAGGTGCAATGCAAGAATGTGATTACGTTCACTGGGATGAGAGAGCCGGGCATCAGCGACGAAGCCGGTGCACGTCACTGCGTCGATTTGTGGAAACGCGTGATGGGCTATGCGGAAGAGAAACGGGTCAACCTGTGCCTCGAACACCTGAACACCCGCGACGACACCCATCCGATGAAGGGGCATCCGGGCTACTTCGGCGACCACGTCGACCTCTGCGTCGATCTGATCCGGCGCGTCGACTCGCCCAACATGAAGCTGCTGTTCGACATCTACCATGTGCAAGTGATGGACGGCGATGTCATCCGCCGATTGCGCCAGCTTAAGGACATCGTCGGCCACGTGCACACGGCCGGCGTTCCGGGGCGCGGCGAGCTGGACGACGCGCAGGAACTGAATTATCCCGCCATCATGCGTGCGCTTGTCGACCTCGGCTACACGGGCTACGTCGCGCAGGAATTCATCCCCACCTGGCCTGACAGAATCCTGGCCCTGCGCCACGCCGCCAAGGTCTGTGACGTCTGACGTGTCGATCTCTGGGCAGGGCCTCGTGAAACTTGGCCCTCCGAAATCTCCTATCACCTCCCCCGCCGGCGATGAATTCAGCCGGCGGCCAAGCGCGCGACCATCTCGAAAGGCTGGAGTTCGCCACCGGCTTGGGGCTGGTAGACAGTGTGCTGGACTTGATCGACAACCCTGACCTTCAGGCGAGCCTGTTGGAGACCAAGTTCGACCTTCTCTAGAAGGCGCGCTCGACGAAGCCGTAACGCTTTACCGCCGTTCCCTGGAACTGCGACCGATGCGCAACAGCCGTACCGCTCAGCGCATTCTCGAGCTGACCGGCCAGCCGGTGCCGCGCGAACTCGATCGGTTGGCGCTCAATGCGGACGCGGGTGTGAATTAGGGTCCGGCTTTGCCGCAGTCCTGCCCGGTGGTGAGCGAGCGCCAAATCTGCCACGCCGAATCCGCGTCGAATCTGCTTGCGGTGCCGCTGCATCAAACCATAGTAAGTCCCTGATGGCTGACGCCTGTGAAAAAGCTCCGGGAACTCACCGGATCCAGGGCTTCGAGCGGAGATGGCCACGGTTGCCCCCATAGCTCAAATGGATAGAGCGACGGTTTCCTAAACCGCTGATCCCTGTTCAATTCAGGGTGGGGGTACCACGTCCCGGCAACTGACCTGACAAAGCAAAGAGGCATATGAGCAATGAGACGCGAAGAGGACTCACGAGGCGGCAGTTTCTTGCCCGAGGCGCGGCGGGCGCGGCGGGTGCGGCGGCACTGCCGTTCCTGATCCCGGCGTCGGTGCTGGGACGCGACGGGGCCGTGGCCCCCAGCGACCGGATCGTGATGGGGGGCATCGGCATGGGCGGACGCGGCGCCTACGACTTGAGCGTGTTGTTGGGCATGCCCGACGTCCAATGGGTCGCTGTCTGCGATGTTCTCAAGCGCCAGCGCCAGGCAGCCAAGAACCTCGTGGACAACAAAATGGGGAATTACGACTGCGCCGCGTACAGCGACATGCGGCAGCTCCTGGCCGAGCGGACCGATGTGGATGCGGTCCTGATCGCCACCGGCGACCGCTGGCACGCGCTGGCGTCGGTGCTGGCCATGCGAGCCGGCAAGGACGTCTATTGCGAGAAACCGGCCTGCCTGACAATGGCCCAGGGACAGATGGTCGCCGAAACGGCCCGCCGCTACGCGCGCGTGTACCAGACGGGGGCGCAACGGCTCAGCGAACCGCATCACGTGTTCGCCATCGAGATGGCGCGATCCGGTCGGCTGGGACCGATCCACACCGCCTACGCCGACTGCCGCTGGCGCGACGGGTTGCGTCACGACTGGCTGCCGCCGGAGGCCGAGCCGTCCAAGGACGAACTCGACTGGGACATCTGGTTGGGCCCCTGCCCCTGGCGCCCCTACAACAGCGGTTATGTGAACGGCGGCGGGTGGTATCACTTCTACGACTTCGCAACGGACGTTGCGATGTGGGGCGCCCACACGGTGGCCCAGGCCCTGGCCGGACTCGATATGACCGACGTCCATTCGATCGACTTCGAGTTTGCGGGTCCGGACCAGACGATGATGACCCGTTTATCGAGCGGGGTGAAACTGGTGCTCTATCGCGTGGCGGGGTCGGTTTGGGAAAAGTGCGAGTACTGGCATGGGGCGTGCGGCGAACGATTCGATGGGCCCGAGGGCTGGGTGGCGGCGGCCGACGGTTATTCGGAGACAGATGTCTCGTCCCCGGCGTTGCTGCGCGACTACAGGAAAGTGCTGGCCGACTACACCGCCCGGACGCAGCGGCCGTTGAACCACGTGCGCGATTTCATCGAGTGCATCCGGTCCCGCCGGCTCACGGTGGCGAACCAGGATGTGATGGCGCAGTCCATGAACATCTGTCTCGCCGCGGACATTTGCGAGCAGCTCAAGCGCAACATGACGTTCGATCTGCGCAAGGCGGAATTCGTCGGGGATGCGGAGGCCAATCGGCTGCGGTCCCGCGCGATGCGAGCGCCGTATCTGTTCTAGCCTGCATTTCTCACCACTTTCCGCCACCGCGAAGCCGGGGTCTCAAGAGAAGTCGGCATGCAGGGTAGGAAAAGCCCGGATTTCGTTGTCATCTTCCCGGTCGTGAGAAATCCGGGCTAACCGGTCGTCAGTGGCGCATCCGGGCTGCCATCCGGATCGTACCGGCAGGATAGCCGCAGGATCGGAATGCCGCGGGCGAGGAATTCGTGCTCGAAATCGGTCTCGAGGGCGGCGAGATGGCCGGGCACCGGCGCTTCGCGAAAGGCGGGGCGGGCGGCGAACACTTGGCGCATCCGCTCGAAGTAATCCGGATGGTCGGTTCGGAGATGGACCCAGCCGCCGGGCCGCAGGACACGCGCGGCTAGGTCGGGGAACCGTTCGTTGACCAATCGGCGCCGCCAATGGCGTCTCTTGGGCCACGGATCCGGGAAGTAGACGTGGAGAGCCTCGACATCTTCGAGCGGGAGCAGGTACTCGAGACAGTAAGCCGCTTCCACGCGCAGTCCGCGCAGATTCGTCAGCCCAGCCCGGCGGCCTTTCCGATCCAGCTTGCGCAACCGCCCGAGCATACGTTCCACGCCAAGGAAGTTGCGATCGGGACGGAGGCGGGCGAGTTCGAGGAGGAACGAGCAATCGCCCGCACCCAACTCGACTTCGACAGGGCGCGTTTCGGGAAAGACGGTGGCCCAATCGAGGCGATCGACGATCGAGGCCAGCGGGTGAAGAAGCGGCGCGGGCTTGACGGCCAGGCGCGGGTCGGCCGGGGAAATATGTTGAATCATTTGCCGACCATCAGGGCCAGGGAAGCGGTGTAGCCGTGGAGGTAATTGCGACCGCCCACGGGCCCGATTTCTCCATTGCCGAAAAACCCGGCCAGACCCAGAGGGCCAAAGTGCCGTTGAGCCAGGGCGGCGTCGTGATGTGGCGTGCCGAAGAGGCGCACGCCGCGCCCGCCGCAGGTGCACAGGCAGCCGCCATAGACCGGGCGCTCCCCCAGGGTGTGCCGGACCTGGCGCAGAGTCTGAACCATGTCCTCGGTCGCGGCGGCGGCATCGCGGCACTGGAATTGAACGGACTGACCCATTCGAGGCCGGGCCCCGACGGCGAGAACGCCGGTCGAGGGATCGCCGCCGAGGAGGTTGCGGATCAGGAAATCGCCGCGCCGAAACTCGTCCTGATACTCATTGGTCACCAGCCCGAGCATCAGGTTGCCCTGGGCGCGCTCCTGCTCGGCGCGGGGCAATTCGTTGAAGGTCCTGGCCAGCACCTCATAGGCCGGGCGATTCCCGATCTCGTGTATCAAATTGCCTTCGGCCTTGGTCACGGTCCACGGCTCACCGATCGGGACGCACCCCTGTGAGACCGCGCCGACAAGGCTCACGGCGCCACAGAAGGCAACGGCGATTGCGCCGTCGTCATGGACGGCGCCATCGAGATAGACCTGGGTCCCCTGCTCGCTCGCAGATCCGCTGGCCATCCCGCCGAAGGTGGGGCATCCATGCCACGCCTCGTTCCACTGGCCAAGCCACCGCTCGCCATCCACTGTGTATGGGTCCATGAACACCAGCCAGCCATGAACGTCCGCAGGCTCGAGCCCGGCCTGACTATGCCAATAGGCGGGTCCGCCTCCTGCTTCGACATCCGCCTGAGTGAACCGAAACGCCCGCACATCCGCCCCGGGCAGGTGGTACAGACCGACGACCAATCCGGGGTGCTGCTCGATCTCCTCACTGCCGGCGATGAGGCTTGCGCCCGAACATCCCACCAGCAAGCTGGCTTGGGCATGGACGCGGAGGATTTCGAGCACTTGCGCCGCGTGCGGCGCCAGCCAGGGCGCCATGAACACCAAGCCCAGCGAAACCTCCGGCGCCCTCAGGTGCGAGCGCAACTGCGTCGCCCACTGCTGCAAATCGGCGTCATCGAAGTTCCCCGACCAGTGCCCCGTTGCACAACTCTCGGTCGACTGAAAAGTCATCGCCGGACAGTAACCCCACTCGGAACGGAAATCCAGAACCTTGACTTCGTCGCATCGGAAGTGGAGTGGGGACGATGGCGTCCCCGACCAATGGGGCCGCAGGATGTGCATGCGGGCGCAGAACATCGCCGACCGTCACCCTGCGTCCGGGCTTGCCAACCGCGGGCGGTTGGTCTGAAGTTCCCCGCAGAGAACCACGGCAACCAACATCGAACGCCTATGCGCTTTCCACTTGATATCAGTCCATGCCGACCTGATCGGGCTCAATCCAATCATCGCCTGAGCCGGCGGCGCTTTCTGGGAGGCGCATTGGCCGCGGCGGCCGCGGCCTCGATCGACGCGCAGCGGGCCGGGCGAGCCGCGGAAACCCATGTGACTCGAAGTCCGTCCGATGAACCTGGCCGCAAGATCAAGCTGGGAGTTGTGGGCACAGGGGGCCGAGGGTGCTGGATCGCCGGGCTGTTTCGTCGGCACGGCGGTTACCAGATGTGGGCAGTGGCGGACTATTTCCAGGAGGTGGCCGACGCCTGTGGCGACGGTTTGGGAGTGGACACCTCGCGCCGCTTCTCGGGCCTTGAGGGTTACCGCCGGCTGATCGAATCGGGCGTCGAGGCCATTGCTCTCGAGACGCCGCCCTATTTCTTCCCTGAACATGCCCGGGCGGCAGTCGACGCCGGGTTGCACGTGTACATGGCGAAGCCCGTGGCCGTCGATGTGTGGGGCTGTCTCGAGATCGAGGCCGCGGCTCGGAAGGCGGCCGCCCGCCAACGGGTGTTCCTGGTCGATTACCAGATCCCCACCGACCCCCAGAACATCGAGGTCGTCCGGCGCATCCACGCGGGTGAAATCGGCAAGGTGATTTCGATCAACAGCCATTACTTCGCCGGCTTGTTTCCCGACCCGGCCAAAACGAAAAACGTCGCCGACCGCTTCCGCGGCCTGGTCTGGTGCAACGATGTGGTGTTGGGCGGCGGTTATCACGTCAACGCCTGCATTCATGCCGTCGATGGGGACCTGTGGATTGCCGGTCAACGCCCCATCAGCGCGATGGGATGTTCCCGCGTCGGACGGGCCGATCCGCACGGGGACAGCCATGACGTGTTCCAGCTCGTTTTCGAGTTCGAGAACGGGCTTGTTCTGAGTCACCGGGGCAAACATCTCAACAACCTGACCGATTTCGATGTTGTCTGTCAGGCGCAGGGCCAGGTCGGCACCGCCCAGATCGGCTACGGCGGCAGGGTGGCGTCCAAAGGCCCCGACGATGGCTACAACGGTGAAGTGCAGAACCTCTACGAAGCCGGCGCGGTGCGGAACATTGCGAAGTTCTACCAATCCGTGGTCGATGGCAACGTCGAGAACGACACCGTCCGCCGCTCGGTGGACGGCGCCCTGGCCACGATCCTGGGCCGCGAGGCCGGCCTGCGCCGGGGCAAGGTCAGCATGGCCGAGTTGCTCGCCGAGAGGAAACGGCTCGAAGTCGACCTGAGCGGTTTGAGGGTCTGAGCGAGGACATTCCAGCCCGGATGTTTTATAGCGCGCCGCGCCGTCTCACATCCGGGCTCTGGCGGCAGCCCGCCAATGGCGGGCTGCTTGTGGGCAGGGCCGGGATTGTCGGCAAATCGGGTGAATCAGGGAGCGGTGTCAGGCGCTGCAGGCACTGGGGGATTACGCCAAGTGTAAAACAGGGCGATCATGCGTAAAATCTATTGACAGTCATTTTCGGATGCTATATCAGTCATTGCACTTACATACTGGTACGTATACAAGATGTGCTGTTTTGCGTGTGCTGGCATCAGAGATTTCAACACTCACCACGCGAGACTGCGGTTGTGGCATCGGCTGCTGGTGCGTGGCTGTACCTTTCCGGCCCGCACGCCAGTCATGCTGCGTAGTTTGATCGCAGCGAACAATGGTTGAGTGTGGGACACGCGGGTGGCAGCGTGTCGGACTTGGACAGTCCGACACGCTGCTTGCTTTTCTGGAACCGGCCTCTCTCGCACTGGCCCGGTTACGGTTCCTCAAGAAGCGAGTGAAATGTGCGGGGCCAAAAGTCGCGCGGCAGACCGACCGGCTGGGTTCGGTCCTACGACGCGATTCACCGATCATCTCGGTGTCTGGATGGGGACCGAATCGGCCGGAGTCAGCCGGCGGAATCCGGTGATCCGATGGAAGGTCAGGAAGTTGGCGTCGTGATTGTTGCGCGCGCCGCCCAGGCCGTCGTCGAAGGCCGTGCGCACGACGGCGATGATGTCCTCGCCGTCAAAGAGCCAATCGGGATACTGGAAGCCGTGCTTCGCGGTGTCGGGGTGGTGCAGGAGAATGCAGCGCACTGTCCACGCGCGCAGATCGGGTGACGCGGTCAGGGCGAGGGTGTTGCGGGTGCTTCCCGGACCGGGGGCGCGAAACGGCTCGGGAATGATCGTTGCCAGCGCCCAGTAGAGCGAGGCGCGGTCGTCCCAGCGGATGGTGACTTTCTTTGCGCCACCGGGGAAAGGGACAAAACCGCTCTCGGGATCGAACCTCATCGTCCTTCCCTCATCAATGACCCGCACGATGGCCGCCTTTTCATCCGGAGACCGGGTTTGGACGCGGAGCACATCGACCAGTTCGCCATTGGGGGCGACGACGGCATTGCCCTCGAGCCAGGCCCCGAAATCGCCCTGGTTCCAGTTCGTGTTGCTCGGGAGAAACGTCGCGAAGGTCCACTGATCCGCATCGAGCAAGTCGGCATCCGCGGCCACGGAGAGCATGCCGGCGCGGTAATTGACACCCCACCCGACCGGCGGATCGCGTCGTTCCATGCCGCGCCACAGCCGCCCCCGATGCTCGAGAACGGGCACTGGAGCGCAGTGGTATTGACCGTCGTCTCGGAGCAGCCCGGACCGGCGGTCGCGCGGCTCGGTCCAGGTCCGACCGCCGTCTTTCGAGCGGCGGATGACGGCGTTCCCGTGATGCTTGTCGGCGCCAATGAGGTAGAGGCTGTCGGCATGGGTGAAGAGCGTTGACCAAAAGGCGCCGTTGATTGTGGCGACGCGCTGCCACGACTGGCCCCGGTCGGAGGAGCGATAGACATGGCTGATGGCGCGTTGGTGTTCGGTGCTCTTCGGGCCGAACTCGTCGTGCGAAGCCACGTAGTCGCCGCTGGGCAGCACGGCCAGGCTTGGCGACCCGATGTAGATGCCGGACGATTGCGGGCTATGGTGGATCACCACCCCTGGAACGCGGTTCGTGTCGGCGCTCGAAGCCGCGTGGACGGCGCCGGCGGCGATGGTGACGAGGACCAGAAGCATGCCGTAGGAGAGGATGCCTGGAGGACGGCGGGGCTGGTTCATGGTGTTCGTGATTAGAATTAGTCTGAGGCGCGCGTCGCTAGAGGTCAACTTCGAGTCGGTAGAACGTCCGGGTCGCATCGCAGACCTCGATCGTGACACCGTCGAGCGGTTGGCCGGTTTGGGCGTCACGAACATAGCCCATCAGAAGCGCGGGGCCGGTCGGCGACTTCCAGGGCATGGCTGGCGGGTTGACGGGTGTGGGGAAGAGCGCGGGCGTATTCGGGTGATGGCTTGAAGGGCCGGTGAGGGCCTCGAGGAACTCGTTGCGCGGCACAGCGTCTTTCACGGGGGCGGCATACGAGTAGCACACCACGCCTTCGGACGGGAGGGCGCTTGCCGTGCCCTGGCGCACGGAATTCATCTGCACCAGCGTGTTCGAGATGGTGTTGAGGTAGGCGCCCACACCCAGGGCCAGGTGCCGCCCAGAACGGTTTTCCTTGGCGAACCTGCTCCAGTTGGCCCAGTCGCCCGCGTTCTGCTCATGGCGGAAATAGGCCATGGGAATGTTGAGGTCCAGAATCCCCTCCTCGAGCCAGCCGCGCCAGTCCTGGATAACCCTTGAGTAGGCGGCACCCCGCTTGCGCACTTCGACAATCACGGCGTTGAAATTGCCGGCCCGGGCGTCGGACACGAGCTGGCTGACTTCAGCCGCGTTGCGCATGGCGGCGTGGAAGGTGTCCACCCAGAACGCGCGCAGTTCATCCGCGCGCCCGAATTGGGGATGGCACACGCCGAACCAGAACAGCCCAAACACAGTCAGGAAAGATCCGGGATTCCGGTTCAGGCGGTATCTCATCGTGATCGTCTCGTGTGCTCTGTGAATCGCAAGCGGGGCGACTCCCCCCGCTTGGACCGGGGGGGCGCCCGAGTCAGCGCAGGGTGTAACAAAGGGTCGGGGCGGCCTCAAGGGCAAAAGGACGCCAGTGCATCTGGAGGTTGTCGGTGGGAATCGAGTCTGCGCCGCGTGGGGGCACGCGGCCTACAACGGCAATCTCCATCCGTTGTAGGCCCGGTGCCCTCACCGGGCGGGAGAACACCGACAACAACCAGATGCACGGAAACGACGCGCGGGGCGTAGTTCCGCTTTGACATCAATCAGGGCGGTTGGCAGTGTCTGGGCCAATTTAACTGGATTTGGTGCCGGTCCGTTAGGCAACGGAGAAGGCGGAGTGGAGACGAAAACGATTATGGCTGAACTTGTTGGGAATTTGCTGGTCGCTCAGTCGGGCGGGCCGACCTGTGCGATAAACGCCAGCCTGGCGGGAGTGATCCGCGAGGCTGGGAAGCACGAATGCATCGAGGAAATCTACGGAGGGCTCAATGGGATTCTGGGGATCCTCCAGGAGAATCTGATTGACCTGAACGACGAGAAATCGAAGACGATCGAGGGATTGAAGCACACGCCGGCGGCCGCCCTGGGCACATGCCGCTACAAGGTCGACTTCAAGCGCAAGCCGGCTCAGGCAGCCAAGGACATGGATCGGCTGTTCGAGGTCTTTCAGGCCCACAATATCCGGTACTTCTTCTACGCCGGGGGCAACGATTCACAGGACACATCCCACAAGATCCACGAGGACGCCGTCAGGCGCGGCTACGAGTTGCGTGTGATCGGCGTGCCCAAGACGATCGACAACGACCTGCCCTTCACGGACAGTTGTCCCGGGTACGGGTCCGTCGTCAAGCACGACGCCACCGTCGTGATGGAAGTCGGCATCGATGTTGGGAGCATGGCGACCGATGACGGATCGTGCTGCATCATCGAGGTGATGGGCCGGTCGGCGGGATGGATCGCGGGCGGGACGGTGCTGGCCAAGCGGGGCAACCCGGCCGCCGCGCCGCACATTGTCCTGCTGCCGGAGATCCGGTACGACATGGAGGCCGTGATGGCCAAGATCAAAGAGGTGGTCGAGGCCCATCGCTATTGCGTGATGGTGGTCGGCGAGGGCATCAAGGACCAGGACGGCAAGGAAATCGGCGCCGACGTGACCCGTTTGGACGCCTTCGGGCACCCGGTTTTGGCCGGCGCGGCCGAGAAGCTCAAGGAGCATGTGCAGGGCAGGTTGAACACCAAGACGCGCACCGTGATCCTGGGGTACGCACAGCGCGCCGCGGGGCACTGCGCGAGCCTGACCGACATCGACAATGCCTTTGCCTGCGGCGAGGCCGCAGTGCGCGCGGCCGTCGAGGGGCAGAGCGGCTTCATGGTCAAGATCGTCCGCACTGCCCGCGAAGACGGGACGGTGGGCTGGAGCACCGGGCTGCATCCGCTGGCCGAGGTGGCGAATGTCGAGCATTTCGTGCCGCGCGATTGGGTGAGCGAGGACGGTTTCATGCCCAACGAGAAGTTCATCGAGTATGCGCGGCCGTTGGTCGAGGGCGAGGTGAAGGTGCCGATGGAAGGCGGGCTGCCGAAGTACGTCACCCTCGAGAAGAGCCCTGTTGAGAAGAAGCTGCCGCCCCGGGCCTAGCCCGAGCGCCGATTTTTGATCGGAGCGTTTGTCACGGGGTGGCGAAGCCAGGGGCGTGATGCTGCCGTTTCTCCGCGAACGACACGTGTCGGGTCACCCGGCAGTCCGCGGGTTCGAGCGGCTGCATCCCGCGCCGCGGCGCGGTAAAAAAATTCGCCAATCGGGACTTGACGCTCCGGAGGACGTCGCATAGACACAACCGCAACCGGAAAACGAAATTGGAGAGACGCATGGCTGAACAATCCATCGAGCAGAGGGTTAAAGAGATTATCGTCGAACAGTTGGGTGTCACTGTCGATCAAGTTGTCCCTGAGGCGAAGTTCATCGAGGATCTCGGGGCCGACTCACTCGACACCGTCGAGTTGGTGATGGCTTTGGAAGAGGAGTTCGGACAGGAGATTCCCGACGAAGAGGCCGAGAAGCTACAGAGCGTGGGCGATGTGATCAAGTACATCGAAGACCTGCAGCAGAAGTAAGAGCCTGCGGATTGAACTGGGCAGCCCCGCCGGATTCAAGCGCGAGCTGCCCTTTCTGTTTATGGCGATCTCGCATACCGAACGACGCGTGGTGATCACCGGACTGGGGGTTGTGTCGTGTCTGGGCCACTCGGTGGACACCTTCTGGACCAATCTCCTCGCCGGCCAGTGCGGCATCGACCGCATTGCGCTGTTCGACCCGACACCGTTCGACTGCCAGATTGCCGCCGAGGTGCGCGATCTCAATGCCACCGGGGCATTCCCCTCGGCCAAAGACGAGCGGCGGACAGATCGCTACATGAAATTCGCCCTGGTCGCGGCCAAGGAAGCCTTGGTCGACTCGGGGCTTGATCTGGATCGGTGCAATCGCGACGCCATCGGCGCCTTCCTCGGCTCGGGGATTGGCGGCCTGCACACCACCGAGGAGCAGCACAAGATTCTGTTGAGCAAGGGGCCGGGCCGCCTGTCGCCCTTCATGATCCCAATGCTGATCCTGAACATGGCGTCGGGCCTCTTCTCGATGTTTCACGGCCTGCGGGGCCCCAATCTGGCGACCTGCTCCGCATGCGCGACCTCCTCGCATGCCATCGGCGAGGCCTGGCGCACACTCAAGATGGGGGACGCCGATGTGATGTTCGCCGGGGGCAGCGAGGCCACGATCACGCCGCTGGGCATCGGCGGTTTCTGCGCCATGCGGGCGATGAGCACCCGCAACGCGGAGCCCAAACGCGCCTCGCGCCCGTTCGACACGGATCGGGACGGCTTCGTGATGGGAGAAGGCGCGGGCGTAGTGGTGCTCGAGGACCTCGAACATGCGCGTCGACGCGGCGCGCGCATCTACTGCGAGGTGATGGGCTACGGCAACACCGCCGATGCCCATCACATGACAGTCCCCTCGCCCGAGGGCGAAGGGGCTGCCCGGTGCATGCGGATGGCGCTGCGGTCGGCGGGGATGGCGCCCGAGCAGATCAGTTACATCAACGCCCACGGCACGGCCACACCCCAGGGCGACATTTGCGAGGCCCAGGCCATCCAGGCCGTCTTTGGCGCGCATGCCCGCCGGTTGGCCGTCAGTTCCACCAAAGGCGCCACCGGCCACATGCTCGGGGCGGCCGGGGCGGTCGAAATGGCCGTCTGCTCGAAGGCGATCCAGACGGGCATTGTGCCGCCCACGCTCAACCTCGATCATCCCGACCCGGCCTGTGACCTCGATCTTGTGCCTCACACGGCGCGGGAAACGACGGTCGACGCCATTGTCAACAACTCCTTCGGCTTCGGCGGCCACAATGCCTGCCTCGTCGCCCGCGGATACGTGGGGTGAGAAAAGAAATTGTCCCTGCCTGATCGCGGGACCAGACAGGGACAAATCTGGGAGTGGGAGTTCGCCACGCTCTCTTCCCCGGGCTGGCATTAGGCGCCTCTCGATTGGGCTGCCAGCTTCCCGACGCCATTCTCCGCGGCAAGCGGAGTTCCCGGCCTCATAGCAGGGCCGTCCAGCGCCTTGCGGTCGCTGAATTATCGAGTGAGGCCTCTCGGCTCGACTGGGCTGGTGTTTGCACCACCGGCTTGCGAACCGGGCAAAGACACGTCTATGACCGTTGCTTCGCGTCTTTGCCGCTTGCACCAGGTCGGCCACCGCGTGTGGCGGTGCGTTGGCCCGGTGCCACGGGTCTGACCTCTTACCTCTCAAGCTGCCTTACGCTCATCGGCCAGCGGTGCCGTTTTTAACATCGCCGGCGTTTTGGGAGGTTTTCACAGGACCTGCCTCGCCCCGTGGCCTCCCCGCAACAGACGCTCGCTTTGTCTCGCCTTTCGGCGCCTTTCGTCGGGCGGCCCTCATTTGGTACAACCGCCAGAGCCGTCCGCCGCGTGCTGGCGCGCAGTAGCAGCTACGCACCCTCTGGGTGACTGCGATTGGCTCGAGCCCGAAACCAGCCCGAGTTGACTTGACTCGACTCGGAGCGGCTTCTCATCGCCCCTCGTCGCTCAGTTCCTTGCTCGCGTCACTGACGGCGCGCGAACGCCGCCAGAGGAACTGGTGAATCCTGCCTGCAAGACGCGCAAACCTCACGATCCGCTCTTCCTCACAGGGGCCGGGCCAACCAGCCTGACCCGACCTTTCCCCAGTCGCCTGGGAGTATCTTCGGAAAGAACTGCCGGACCGTTCAGGCCCCTGCAACCCTTTCCTGTTCTTTCAATGAACTGAGCACACCATACACCGCATTGTAGTTCTGTCAATGGAAAAAACGCTGCAAAATGTTGATAGTGAACATGTTTTGAATACACTGTGAATAACTTCCGCGAGCCCCTCGCCCTTCGTTGGTTCCGCCAGCCCCGCCGATGCGCTCTCGATGCCCTCCTCGACCGTTTGCAGAGAAAAAACGAGGACTGGATTTGGTCTCAGGCGCGCCTCGCTGGACATTCAACCCTGAGGGTGACATGTTGGTCCAGGAGCGCGTTGATGGTGGGCTGCGGCGCAGTGCGCATTTGGGTGCTGCGAAGGAACGCCCTGCGCCGACGCCATCGAATCGCCGATTACGGAAGGCAGGCCGCTGTGCCGCGCAGGCGCGACGAATGAAGCTCCGAGTGTGAATCCATGAATCCCGATCGATCGACACCCGGCATCTGTCCGTGTTGCGGGACGGAGGTTCCCGAGGGGGCGGCGGCCTGCCCTGAGTGTGGATCCGACGAACGGACGGGATGGTCGGATCAGGCGCCCTATGACGCCTTGGATTTGCCGGACCAGGAGTTTGACTATGACGACTTTGTCGCGCGGGAGTTCAGCCCGAACCAACGGCGGTCGGGCCAACGCGGTTGGGTCTGGTGGGTGGCGATCGGTCTGATGGTTGTCGGTCTGATCGCCTTTGTGGCGGGATCTCTGAACTGACGATGTCGCAGCCATGAAGTCTTCACGTTTCACCTCTTTTCTTTCGGCTCTCGTGCTTGCGTCGCTTCCGGCCGCGGCCGCGGCCCTGCCGGATGTCCCATTTCGCCAGGCGATGGCGGTGCGTTTGGCGCAGGCGCCCGAACTTGACGGGGCGGACTGCCGTCGTCTGGCGGTCCAGCGGGATGGGATTGCGTACGTGTTGACGGACAAAGGCGTCGGGCGCGTGTTCGGGGATCGTGTGGCACTGGACCAGAGCTTTCGCCCGCTGGCCGGCCGAGTGCCGCTCGATCTGGTGGGCGAAGGCGGCCATGTCTTTTACCTGTTCGAGGACAAACTGCTCTCGAACGATCTGGCGGGGCAGTACCACGTGGCTCTGCCTAAAGGCGCCTATCGCAGTGCGGCGGTCAACGCCGAGGGCGTGGCTCTCCTGGCCGCGCCCACGAATCTGCTGCTGGTGGCCGGGGCGTCGTGGACGAATCTGCCCTTTCAGGTCCCTCGGCAAACGGAGCGTCTATACGCCTGGGGCGGTCAGTTTTTCATCCTGGCCAACGACACCATCTACCGCATGACCGGACCGCAGGTCGATCTCTTCCATCGGGGCAAGGATTTGACGGCGCTGGGTTTTCGGGGCGTGGAGCTGTTTGTGGGCACCGCGCGCGGCTACTACGTCCTCGATCTGCGGAGCGGGAAACACCTTGTCCCGCCGCAAGAGCGACTGCCGGCCACGCACATCACCGCGTTGCGTCCGTTGTCCGGCGCATTGTGGGTCGGCACGACGCAGGGCGCGTACTGCCAGACGGAGCCGGGGTCGTTCAAATACTATGCCTCGAAGCGGTGGCTGCCGGACGACCACGTCGTCGACCTCCAAGCCGACCCGCAGGGCGACATGTACGTCCTCACCAGGGGCGGCCTGGGCAAGATCGAGTTTCCGCAGATCACGCTGGCCGACAAGGCGCGGTACTACGACGACAAGATCCGGCAGCGGCACGTCCGGTACGGGCTGTGCGCGGAGCTGCGCCTGAACGTGCCCGGGGACATCGCGTCAGCCGAGATGATCGACACCGACAACGACGGCACGTGGAGCAGCGCGTATCTCGCCAGCCAGGCCTTTCGCTATGCCGCCACGGACGACGAGAAGGCGCGCGCCAACGCGTGGGAGACCTTTGCGGCCCTCGAGCGGCTCCAGACCATCAATGGGCTGGACGGTTTCCCCGCCCGCACATTCGAGCGGACGGGATTCAAGGTATCCGATCCCGAGCGCTGGCACCCGGCGCCGGAACGGCATTGGGAATGGAAGGCGCACACCAGCAGCGACGAGATCACGGGGCAGACATTCGCCTACGCGGTGCTTTACGAGGTGGCGGCGCGCACGCCCAACGAGAAGAGCCGGATCGCGGCGGGATACGAGCGGATCATCAACCACATCCTCCGCCACAACTACTATCTGGTCGACGTCGACGGCCAGCCGACTCTTTGGGGCCGATGGAATCCCGAGTACGTGAATCACTATCCGCCGACCATCGTCGATCGGCGGCTCAACAGCGCCGAGATTGTCGCGTTTCTTCAGTTTGCCCATCACGCCACCGGCAAGCCAGTGTATCGGGACAAGGCCTACGAACTGTTCGAAAGGCACGGCTACCTGCGCAACATCACAAACAGCATGGCCCTCATTCGCCCCACGCCCGGATTCGTCTTCCGCGGGCACGACATGGGCGACGCGTGGAACCACTCCGACGACGAGCTTGCGTTCCACGCGTACTGGGTCCTTTACCGCTTCGCGTTCACCGAGGACCTGCGGCGCCTCTACGCCGCGGCGATCCAGGACCACTGGGAGATCGAGAAGGTCGAGCGCAATCCGCTCTGGAATTTCGTGCTGGCCGCGACCGGCGCCGATCCATTCGACATCGCGGGCGCGCTCTGGACCTTGCGGAACTTCCCACTCGATCTGGTCGATTGGACTGTCCGCAACTCCGGGCGCCAGGATCTCACGCGCCGGCCCGCCAATTTTCGCGGGCAGGACACCGAGGAACTCCTGCCTCCGGACGAGCGCCCGATCATGCGCTGGAACGGGAACCCGTTCGTCCTGGACGGCGGCAACGGCGGCCTGCGGGAGTTGGCCGGGGACGAGTTCCTGCTTCCTTACTGGATGGGACGCTACCTGCGCCTGATCGAATAGGGTCAACCTTTGGACTTGATTCCCATCGAGTCCGGTCTATAGTCGGACCGATCAGCAATTGCGGCATGTCTCTCTTGACGCATAGGCACGCGCGCGAACGGCTTCCGAGCCGCAGGGGGGGGAATGCATTCACACTGGTCGAATTGCTGGCTGTTTTGGCCATCATCGGCATCCTGATGGCGTTGCTTCTGCCGACCTTCTCATCCTCGAAGGCAAAGGCCCAGGGCCTTTACTGCCTCAAGAATCTGCGCCAGTTGCAGCTCGGGTGGACCATGTACGCCGACGAACACCAGGATCATCTCCCGGGCGTGATCGGCGGCTCGTCTCCCGGACCGGGGGTTTGGGTGTCCGGTTGGATGGACTTCAGCAGCAGCCCGGACAACACCAACACGCTTTACCTGACGGATCGCAGGTTCTCCCAGCTCGGGCCGTATGACGTGCCCGCGCGGATCTATCGCTGTCCGGCGGATCGGAGCACGGTCAACATCGGCGGCGCCGTGTTCCCGCGGGTGCGCAGCATGTCGATGAACTGCTGGATGAATTACCTGGGCACCGTCCCGATCGGCCAGGACAAGTACCGCGTCTTCCGCAAGACGGGCGACATCGTGGATCCGCCACCCTCGAAGGCGTGGGTCTTCATGGACGAACGGGAGGACAGCATCAATGACGGCTTGTTCCAGACCAATCTGAAGGGCCGGGGCAAGCTCGCCAAGATCGTCGACTACCCCGCCAGCTACCACACAAGGGCCGCGGGCATTTCCTTCGCCGACGGCCATGCGGAGATCAAACGGTGGCACGATCGGCGCACGACGCCGGCCCTGCGCAGCAATCAGGCGATCCAACTCGACGTGCCTTCCCCGGACAACCCGGACGTGGCGTGGCTCCAGGAACACTCGAGCAGCCCCATAGCGGAGTCGTATTAGCGGGCCTCACCGTCTGGCTCGCGGCAAGTCCACCGCCCAAGGCACGGCCGTCCTGAGCGCCAGCGTTCTCTCCTCCGTCGGGGCATCCAAGCACTCGAGAATTGCCGTCGTCCGCACCCCCGAATTGGAACTGCGCAGAAGGCGGGCGATGTCATCCCAAGCCAGGCGTTGATGCAGGAGCGCGCGCGTGGCCTCGTCGAACTGAGGCGGTCCGAATCGCCGGGCCTGGACTTCGTCCATGCGGACGTAGCGTTCGAGAAACCGCCGCGAGGTCCGGCACGGCAATTCCCCCAGGGCCCTGAGCACATACCCGGTCCTTCGGAATTCGAACGTCTCCCGCGGTTGGGAGATGGAATCCGCACTGAGGTTCCACTCCCCCGGTCTCGAGGCCCGAGTTGGCGGGCGATGCAGCAGGCCGATCAGATCGCCGGCGCACTCCGTCGCCTCGAGCTGACCCAGCGCCCGGATCGCAGCCAGCGCGTCCAGTCCGCCGCATGCCCGGTCCGGATGGGGAGTCGGCTTGCGCGCCTGGCGCAGCAGTGCCTGGATGACCGGACGCGGCTTCTGCCCCAACTCGCCGAGGCGGCTGGCTGCCCAGGCGCGCTCAGTCAGTCGGTGCTGGGGGCCGGCGGGGTTGTGCCGGTTGGCCATGAGCCCGAGCAACCAACTTGGCGAGTTCGCACGTGGCAGGGCGGCCAGGGCGCGCGTGACAGGGAGAGGTCCGGCATCGCCGGCAGCGGACAGGATGGTGGGCAACGGCGGTTCGGCGACAATTCGCAGTGTTGTGGTGTAGGGCTGCGGTTGGTAAGGCGCACGGCTCAGAAGACGGGCTGCCACGCGCGGATCATCGACCAGGATCATCTCGCCGGGTCGAGCCAAGGCAGCAGCGACGGCGGCAGGATCCATGTCGCGTCCGCTCTCACAAAGCCGGGCCTTGTAGGCGAGCGGTCGCAAGCGCGCAGCCTCGAACGGGCGGTCGGTGTCCGGTCTGCTCACATGGATGACGTGGTCCCAGGCATCGGCCTCTTCGAGCAAACGTGCGACCTCTGATTCGAGTCCGGGTTCTCTCAGGTGCAGGTCGAGCAGCATGTTCTGCTGCCTGGCCACGTCGAGCAGAGCGGCGAACGTCGGCGGGGAACTGAACAGGGTGCGGCCAGAGGCGACCTGGGGTTTCAAGGACACCAATTCGCGCAACGTCGCATCGCGCATGCGGCCAAAGCCGTCGGTAATCCGGTCCAAGGCCTCATCGGCAAAGAGCACAAGAATGCCATCGCGCGTCCGGCGCAGATCGACTTCGCATCCGTCAGCGCCATAAGACAGCGCTGCCACGCAGGACTCGATCGAGTTTTCCGGAGCCATGGCAGTCGCGCCGCGACGAACGATGACCGCGGGCCCCTGACGCCGGAGGGCGACGACTTGATGCCGCGTTTGGCGGGCGGAGGGACTCTCATCACCGAGAGTTGTGGCGTACTGACGCACCAGCACCAGACCGCCCGATCGTGCCGGAACGATCGGCAGAGCAAGGCAGAGAAACCACTCGGCCACCCGCCTTCGAACCGCCCGCCGCATCGGCGATGCCGTCTCGCAGTGCGGCTGCCTTTGCGGGCAGAAGCCGGCGCGAGCCGGCGAAGGGAACCCCGAGCTCGCCGCATCTCTTATCGCGTGAAGGCCCCGCGCGGCGCGGTCCATCCACAGATCACGGCAGCAGGAGAACACGGTAGAAGCGGGAAGCAGCCGGGCCGGGAGGATCGATGAAGATCAGCTCCGTCCCGGACGCGACCCTGGCTGGACCGGAGGGGACCCACTCTCCATCCGGGAATGCATCGGTCCACTCCAAAAGGTAGGTCCGCCCGGCCTCCGTGCGCACCACCAACTCGATGGCGGCATCGGAGGAAAGCCGAATCCCGGCGATTTGCGGAGCGGGATCGGGAGGCTCGGAGCTGTTGGAGGCCCGCGGCGTAGGTATCGGCAGGAACTGAACGAGGACCCCGCCATCAGGCGATCGGCCCTGGCTGAGGTTCTCGGTCTGCGGACCGAACACGACGGAGTCGGCGACGCTGCCATCGGGACGCGCGAGAACGATGGCTTCGCCTTCCTGGCTGAGCTTGAAGTTGACGTGCAGATCCGGGCGTTCCGGCTGGTTCTGTTCGGTCTCTTCGTCAGCCCAAACCAGCAGGTAGCCGCGCGGTGGAACGGCGTAGTCCGGTGGGATGCGGAACTTGAATGGGTCGGTTGGGTTGTCGCTCAGATGCCACCCCTCGAGATTCACTGCGCGTTCACCCGGGTTGAAGAGCTCGAACCAGTCCTGAAACCGATTGTCCGCGGGATCGGCGATGCCGCTCGAGGCGGTGTTCGACGCCATCCACTCGTTGATGAGGACGATGGCGGACCCGGGGGCGTCGGCATTCGCGGTGCCGGGTGTGGGTGCGGGCAGGATGGCTCGCGGATCAGGGTCACCATCGTGCAAACTGCCGTACGAATCATCCGCATCGAGCCCCCGGTAGCTCAAATAGTCCAGGATCTCAGATCCGGTGCCGCCTTGCCGGCTCAAGACGACGATCCCCTGCCCGCCTTCGAGGCGAAAGCCGGTGTGCAGGTGATCGGCGGCGGACTCGGCCGGTTCGCCATCGGCCCACACGATCATGTGCTGGCCGGGGCCGAGGTGCGTGCCAGTCGGAAACTCCCAGCCCATTGGATTGGCCGCCTCATTCCCCAGGAACAGGCCGCCCAGATCCACCGGATCGAGTCCCGCATTGAAGAGCTCGATCCATGGCTCGCGTTCGGCCTGGTTGTCCATGGGGCCGGTGAGGTTGACGGGCTGCACTTCATTGAGCCACAGCGGCGGGAAGGGCGCCAGAGCGCGGGCGACTGAGTTCGGGGCGCCGGGGGTGTAAGGGCCGGTCACCGTCGGCGCCGGATCCACCGTCACCGTGATGCCATGCAACGACAACCTGAGAGTGAGCGGGCCGCCATTTGTGCTCTGGCGATACCAGAAGCTGAGCGTGTAGGGCTGGTCCTGGACGAGTGCCGGCGAGAGTTCCTGGTAGATCGAGCTGGCGCGCGTGGTGCCGCCGCTGCTGGCCACCATGTGGAGGCTCGATGCGCCGGAGTGCTTGATCGTGCTGCTCAGCGAGGAGGCGGCGTGGTTCGGGGACACGGTCCACGAACCGCTTAAAGGCGACTCGAAGTCGCCGTTCCGGACCGAGTTGATCCCGACATCGGGCACCGTTCCCGGCACAATGCGGACATCGTCGATGTACAGGTCGCCGGCGGATTGCAGGTACATGTAGAAACTCGAACTCGACGCCGTGCCCTGGGCGACCACCCGCACCCAGCGCAATTCCCCGGCGCCGGTCGGATCCGCGGCGGCCCAATTGGCCACGCGGCGGTTGTCCTGGCTGGGATCGACGAGCTGCAAGGAGGGGCCGAGTCCGTTGGCCGACGCCGGCCAGGGCGTGGCGCTCTCATAACGCACCTGGTCGACGATGATCTCATCGCCCGGGATTGGGCCCGGTCGCAGCAAGGTGAGCGTCTCGCCCTCGTTGCGGAGGTTGCCCGGAAACACAGCCCAGGGCGCCGGGGCGCCCGACGCGTAGGCGTCCATGAACCCGCCCCGATCCCCCGCCAGCACGCGGTGCTCTCCGGCGGCCAGACTGGCCCCCGGCGGGAAACGAAATCCCAGTCCGTCGATGCGCCATCCCGAGAGGTCGAAGGCCATGTCGGTCGTTGCGTTGAGCAGTTCGATGAACGAGGCGTTGGGAGCGGCCGGGTTGTACATGATCTCGTTGAAGACGATCCGACCGTCCGGGACAACCTCCGGACCGGTGTAATTGACCGTCACCGTCGCCGCGGCGTTCGGCACGGGGTTTCCGCGCAAATCGAGTCCGGTCAATTCGAGGCGGCTGACCGGCTCGGTGACGGGCACGCGCAGTTGCCATTGGGTGAGGGACGTCCAGGTGACCGGCCATTCGACCCCGTTGACCAGCAGCGTGCGCAGGGTGACGGGCGCCGCGCCCGAGAGCGTGACCAGGTTGTTTGCCGTGGTGATGGTGCTGGCTCCGGCCAGGGTGAACGGCGTGTTGCCTCCGGCGGAATCGATCGCCGACACGGCATAATTGCCCCGCTGACGGATGTAGTCGTTGATCGACGCGAAGCCCTGCTCGGGGACGAAGCTGTTGTAGTGCGCGATCCAGGATCCCATGTAGGCGGGATTGAAGCCCGCGGCGATGATGTCGAGGAGATGGGCGTAGAAGAGCCTGAGGTTCCCCGGCAGGCTGATGACGCGGCTCAGGTTGCGGTCGCCGACCAGGCCCGAGGTCGCGCCGCGCACGAACGAGAAATCCATGTCGACGGGGAAGGGAACGAAGCGTCCGTCGGCGGGCCGGTGATACATCATGAGGTTGTGGTCATTGCCGAATGTGTAGCTGTCGCCCACCCCGCAGAGCGTGACCAACGCCCAGGCGCGCATCCAGGCCTCGACGTCCATCACCGCGCGTGTCTGCTGGTCGAGCGCCGTGCCGCTCAGACTGAGGGTTCGGGCGAAACGGATGAACGGACCGTAGTTGTCCTCGTCGCGATGGTTCTTGATCAGGAAGTTGTAGCGATAGAGCTCCGGGTCCGGGCCGAGGTCCTGGAGATCGACACCCAGAACATTGTCGGGCTGAGGATTCTTGTAGCCCGCGGCGTTTGCGGTCGTGGGGTAGTAGATGAGCTCCAACTCGAACAGCGTCCCGTCGCCCCCATTCTCGTAGGCGGTGTCGATGAACTCGTCCTCGTGGCGGGGAGCGAGAATCGCCGAACTCGAATGGGTGCTGCGCGGGGCGATGACTTTGCAGAGGTCGGCCGGCGGTCCCGCAATCCCGCCGACGCGTGTGACCAGATGCTTGATCAGGATTTCAAGCTGCTTGTTGCCGGTCGAGTCGCCCGCGCCGGAGCGGTCGATCAGCATGACCGGATGCACATCCCGGAACAAATCGTCGGGCTGGAACTCGAGATGGAAACTGACGCGTGTGTCGCTGTAGCGCCCCCGCTGACTGCCCTTGAGCCGGAGTCCGACGTCGTAATACGCCCGGCGTTCGTCATAGATGACCGTCGCCGGCAGTTCGTCGTTGCTCATGACGTTGGTGAATGCGTGGAGCAGGTCCCGGTTGGCCGGCGTGAGAAGCAGGCGCAGGTTGTGCCCGCGGCGGGCATCGAACTGCCCGTCGTTCACCACATACAAGGCTCCCGATTCCGGACCGTCCGGCGGGTATGCGGCCATGGCGTCCAGACCGTCCACGGCCCGGACAAAGAACTGCACGACGGTTCCGGCGGCGTGGCCCGGGATCTGGGCTGCAAACGTTCTGCCATCGAGGGTGATCAGCGGAGCGTTGCGCCATGATCCCCCGTTCGCAGACCACCAGAGTGTTGCGGAGGCGACCCCCTGCGGATCCTGGGCAACAACCGAAACGATCGCGGGCACGCCCGGATTGGGCACCAGCGGCGTGTGTCGGAGCCCGCTGAATGTCGGCCCGAGGTTCGATGTGAAACGCGAGTTGCGCGCGCCCGGGGTGCCGTTGCGGGCGGGCATCTCGAGGAGCGCTGTCCGGGCGACGCGATTGAAATAGAGCCGTGTGTTGAGCCGGTTGTTGCCGGCAAGCCAGCGCGCACGGTACGAGACCTCGTATTCCCGCCCGTTTGCCACGCTTCGGCCGTTGAGCACAGTGGTCTCGATGTGATTGTGCATGTGCTCTTGCGGCCCTGTCGCCACAAGGTGCAGGACGTGGTTGTCCGAATTGTCCGGATCGGCGATCACCCGGCTGTGCCGGTGGGTTCCCAGCAGGCGCCAACCGGACAGGCCGTTCTCGAAGCTGCCGTTGCCAACCAGGGCCACGGGCGTCCCGCCGGGCGATTCGACCACGGTGAGATCGTCGACCAGGCACTCGCCCGCGCCGAGCAGGCCCAGGACGAAGTCGTTCCATTGGGTCGGTTGTGTTCCGCCAGGATAACCGGCCGTCATGCGGTAGGTGACCGTCTGCCAAGCCGAGCCCATCGTTTCGTCGCTGCCCCCCCAGGCCTCCGCGCGCGCATTGTCCGCGAACGGATCGCGCAGTTCGAGGCTCGAACCGCCGCCGTCCGCATAATCCGCCCAGTGTCCGCGATCGAAGTAATGGACCTCGTCCGCCGGATTGCCAGCCGCGTCCTCGATACGAATCGCTTCGCCGCGCCGCGACAATTGGCCGGAGAAATCGCCCACGATGTCGACGCCGGGGTACTCGTGCCGCAATGCGGCGGCGTCGCGCGCCACGACCAAATAGCCTCCTGGCCCCAAGGATTGGCCGGGACCAAATCGGTAGCGGACGCCGCCTTCCAGTTGCCAGCCGGCGAGGTCTACGCTGTTCGTGCCGCGGTTGTAGAATTCGATCCACTGCTCGGACGAAGGGGCGTATGCCAGGCCGCCGGGCGTCGCCACAAGCGCATGGTGATACATGATCTCGTTGATCACCACGTCGTCGTGCAGGTCGACCCGGTTGGCTGCTCCGGGCGTGAGCGCCGACGGCCGGAGCCAGCGGCCCAAGCCGTCCGGGAAGCGCGCGGCCGCACCGCGCTGGGCGACCATGCCATCGAGCACCTGGACCAAACCGGGCGAGAAGAAGAACAGCCGGTCGCCCGGCTGCGGCCTGAAGCCGAGAGAAACCTCGTCCAGCACCACAAAAGCCGACGGCTCGAGCATGAACCCGTCGGGCAAAACACACTCGGCAGCATCGGCGCCCGCCCAACGTACGACGCAGCCACCGAGGTCAACGGTGAGCGCGCTGCGATTGGCTATTTCGACCCAGTAGGTTCCGTTGGTGGTCCCGGACGATTCGTTGAAGCTCACGAACCGGAGCGGCTCGAACACGATGGTGTCCCCGGGTGCCGGGAAGTTCACTCCTCCCGGCGTCCCACCCTTCTGCTCGCTGGCGGCCCAGTTCGCGGGCGAGGCGCTGCCGATGTCCCGATCGCGCTTGGCCAGGGACACGCCGCTCCCGTCGGGCGTCACCGGCCAATCGCCGTCGGATTCATACTCGAGCCGATCCATCAGGCGCCCGTCCCGATTGCGGAGTTCGAGGGTCCCGTCGCCATTGGACAGTCGGCTTGTGAAGGGGCCAAGCACGGACGCTAAACCGGTGGCTGCAGACAGGGCGGACGGGTCCAGAGCAAGGACGAGGTGGCCTTGGCCGGGCGCGCGCGTGCCTTCAGGAAAGACATACGCGATATCGCCGGCGACGCGCCATCCCGAGACATCGAGGTCGACCGCCATCTGGTTGTAGAACTCGATCCACTCCATTGCCGGCTCGTCCGAGACCGGATGATACATCACCTCGTTGAAGACCAGGGCCGTATCGGCCTGGAGACCGAGGGTGAAGGCCATCGCCAGGCAAGCCAAGGCCTCGCGGCACTCGGCCCTCGAAACCGGCTGGTTCATCGGAACGAGTCTGGTGCTCATGGCAAGTGCTTCTCGGCCACGGCCCGCACCTCGTCCAGCCAGGCGCGGCGTTGGTCATCCGTGCTGACGATGACCGGAGTGAAGACGCGTCGCGCGACGTCGGTGACGCCGCAGAGACCGAACACCACCTTGCGCCAATGGACTTCGATCGGGTCCCCCAGGACCTTCTCCTCGATTTCCTGAGGCGTGTTTGCAGTGTTGAAAACCATCCCCCACCGGGCCTTGAGCAGGCCCTGTGCCCTGCCGCCACCTTTCCCGTCGGGAACAAACTGGTAGGCTCGACCCGCCCGCAGGACCCGGTCCACCCACCCGCACAAGATCGCCGGAGGCCGGCTCCAGTAGTTCGGGTGGACGATCACAATTCCATCGGCGGCGACGATTTCATCGACCTGCCCGGCGATTCGAGTATCGAGCGCGGCGTCTTTCGGGAGTTCGTGGGAAGGCAGGACCGGATCGAAGCCCTCGGCGTACAGGTCGTGCCAATGGACGGTGTGGCCACGGTTTGCGGCGACGGCGCGCACGGTTTCGGCGATGGCGTGATTGAAACTGCCGGGAGTCGGATGGGCCAGGATGATCGAGATCGTCATGTGCAGGCGTCAACGGATTGCTGTCATGTCTTTACCGTTCAGGGCTCGGCGCTTCGTGCAACCGAACGACCCTGAGGGATCGCAGCGGCTGGCCCAATCCATGCCGGCTCGAACATCGGAATGGCCCGAGCTGTCAGGCAGGAACAAGGGGCGCCGGCCGAAGTTTCGGCATTGTGCCAGTCTCTTGCATCGGAGTGCAAGCTCCCGAGCCGCGGATTCGGGCGCGCAGTCCCTTTCATCCGGCTTGACCCACGGCAATTGAAGTGCCAGAGATTGCACATGATCAAGACGTTCATCGTCGGCGCTGTTCTGACTGCCGTCGCTCTGCCGGGTCTTGCGCGGGGTGCATCCTTGCACACGTTCAAGAAGATCCAACTGACACCCCATTTCTGGGCCGAGGGGGCGGCGGCGGGGGATTTCAACCGCGACGGCAAGATGGATGCCGTTTACGGCCCGTTCTGGTGGGAGGGGCCGGAGTTCGCGAAGCGCAACGAATACCGCCCGGCGACGGCCACCTTCAAGCGCAAGAACGCGGCTGGCGAGGAGGAGACGCTGCCGGGATTCGAGGGGGCGCTTGGCTCGAACAATGCGTACTCGGACAACTTTTTCACCTGGACACGGGATTTCGACGGAGACGGCTGGACGGACATCCTGATCGTCGGGCTGCCCGGCGAGGAGGCGTCTTGGTTCGAGAACCCCCGCAACAAGGCAGGACACTGGACGCGGCACACGGCATTCGACATCGTGGACAACGAATCGCCGATGTTCGACAATCTGGTGGGGGATGCGGCGCCGGAGCTCATCTGCAACTCGAGGGGGTTCTTCGGCTATGCGATGCCGGATCCGGCCCAGCCGACTCAGCCCTGGACGTTCCACCCCGTCACGCCCAACAAGAACTATCACAAGTACAATCACGGACTGGGTGTCGGAGACGTGAACGGCGATGGGCGGCCCGATCTGCTCGAGAAAGACGGGTGGTGGGAGCAACCCGCCTCCCTGACCGGAGATCCGGTCTGGAAACACCATCCCTACCCCTTCTCGCCGCCCCAGGAAGGCATGCCCGTCGGCGGCGCCCAGATGTTCGCCTACGACATGAACGGCGACGGACTGGCCGATGTCATCACCTGCCTTGCCTCACACGGCCACGGATTGGCCTGGTATGAACAAGTGCGGGAGAGCGGCCAAATCACTTTCAAGCCGCACATCTTCATGAATCGAGAGCCGGCGGACAGTCCCTTCGGCGTCAAGTTCACCCAGCCTCATGCCTTCGACCTGGTCGATATGGACGGCGACGGCTTGAAGGATCTCGTCACCGGCAAACGATTCTGGGCGCACGGACCGGCGGGGGACGTCGATCCCAACGCGCCGGCGGTCCTCTATTGGTACAAGCTGGTGCGCGGACCGGGCCGGACGGCGGAGTTTGAGCCGCATCTGATCGATGAGAACTCCGGCGTGGGCACCCAGGTCATGGCCTTGGACATGAATGGCGACGAGCGGCCCGACATCGTTGTCGGCAACAAGAAGGGCGGCGCCGTCTTCCTCCAGGAGGTGAAGACCGTAAGCCAGAGCGAATACGATGCTGCCCAGCCCAAACGCATCGCCCGCTAGCCTGCATTTCTCACCACTTTTTGCCGCCGCGAAGCCGGAGTTCACAAGAGAAGTCCGCATGCAGGTTAGGAAAGCAAAACCGCGCCGGAAGCGTGTGGCATAACCGGGCTAGGCCGCCGTGTTTCGTCCCTGCATCGACCTGCGCGAGGGCAAGGTGACCCAAATCGTGGGCGCGACCTTGGGAGACGATCCGTCCGCGGTCCGAACCAATTTCATTTCGGAGCGTTCCCCGGCCTGGTTCGCCGCGATGTATCGCCGGGATGGTCTGGAGGGCGGGCATGTCATCATGCTCGGGCCCGGCAACGAGGAGGCGGCGTGCGAGGCGTTGGCGGCCTATCCGTGCGGACTGCAGGTCGGCGGCGGCATTCGGCTCGACAACGCACAGGGCTGGCTCGACGCCGGGGCCTCCCATGTGATCGTAACCTCGTGGGTCTTCCGCGACGGCCACCTGGACCGTGAGCGGCTCGACGCCCTGGTCCGATCCGTAGGGCGCGATCGGCTTGTTCTCGATCTGAGCTGCCGTCAACGCGCGGGGCGCTACTGGGTTGTGACGGATCGCTGGCAGAAGTTCACCCGATTGGACCTGAGCCGGGCGACGCTCGAACGCCTGGGTGATTCGTGCGCGGAGTTTCTGATCCATGCGGTCGATATCGAGGGCCTTTGCCGGGGAATCGATGAGACGTTGGTGGCCGACCTGGCGGCCTGGTCCCCCATCCCCATCACCTACGCCGGCGGCGCCAGGTCCCTGGCCGATCTCGAAACGGTGACGCGCCTTGGACAGGGGCGTGTGGACATCACCATCGGGTCCGCACTCGACATCTTCGGCGGCACCGGGGTGCGGTACGTCGATTGTGTCGCCTTCAACCGCCGTGTCCGGCCCAAATAATGTTTTGGCAAGCGCGCCCGCGTGTGCTAGACACACCGGCGCTCGGAATCCCGAGCTCAGCGGGTAATCGAATCAGGCTTATGTCACAACACCGAAGTCTCCGCGCCGCCGCCACCTTGGGCGCGAAGCGGACCGTTTTGAAACGTTTTGAACGTGTGGAATTGCTCAAGAAACGCGGGCAGTGGAAGGGCGGAGACCGCGTCACCGGTCTCGTCAAGACCAAGCCCGAGAGTTAAACGCGCCGACCTGCCCTGGCGCTCGAGGCCATCGCGGCGGGGCGGGAAGCCCGGATCCGAGTGAAAGTCCGGCTGCAGAGATACCTCGCCGACGCAGGGATTGCATCCCGGCGTGCCTCCGAAGCCATGATCGTGGCCGGGCGGGTCAGCGTGAATGGTCGCACCGTCTGCCAGCTCGGCACGCAGGTGGATGGGGACGTGGACGTGGTGCGATGTGACGATCGCGAGGTCCGGCCGCGTCGGAAATTGCACGTTGCGCTCAACAAACCGGCCGGGTACGTCTGCTCACGCCAGGTCGAGCGGGGGCAGGCGCCCATCAGCGATCTCCTGCCGCGCGACTGGTCATTCCTCTATTCGGTCGGGCGACTGGACCGCGACACTGAAGGACTCCTCCTGCTGACAAACGATGGCGATTTCTGCCTCCGGCTCACACATCCGCGATACGGGGTGCGCAAGAAGTACCTGGCGACCGTCGAGGGGCGGGTGACCGAGGATGTCTTGAGGCGGCTCGAAGCGGGCGTCATGGAAAGCGGAGAACTGCTTCGCGCACAGCGCGCGCGGCTTCGTTCCGCCAACGCGACCCGCAGCATGGTCGAACTCGAACTGATCGAAGGCAAGCATCGCGAGGTGCGGCGCCTGTTCGAGTCGCAGAGCTTCCCGGTGCTCTCGTTGACGCGAACGCAGATCGGCCCAATCAAGCTCGGCGAATTGCCGCCCGGCAAGTACCGCGTTCTGACGCCCAGCGAGATTCGCGCCCTGAGAATGGCAGCCGATGCGGCGCCCCGACCGGCGCGGGCCGATGCCGCCGCTGTTCCGAACGCCATGCGGACTGGCTCAGACGAGGGAGGACGGCGTTGAGATCGGCCCGGATTCAGCATCCGTTTTCGAGGTCGACCTGCCGGCGAGTCTGGGATCTGGTCCTGCGGGTCGTGCCAGGGTTTGCTTTTGCCCTCGGCATTCACGCCGATACGGTGGCCATCGTCACGGGAGACCGCGTCAACCTGCGGGGCCGTCCAACCCTTTCCAGCGAGGTGGTGACCCAAGTCGTCGAGGGAGAAACGTTGGTTGTGATCGATTCGCTCAGCCTGAGCCCGTCCCGCCGGGGCGAGGTCGTCCAGTGGCACAAAATCCGCCTTCCCGAAGACACCCCTGTGTGGGTGCATGCCGGTTTCATCGATCGCACGACCAGGACGGTCACCGCCAGCCGCCTCAATGTGCGGGCCGGGCCGGGCGATCGATACAGCGTCCTGGGCCATCTCGCCCAAGGCGAGAGCGTTCGAGAGATTCGCATCGTGGACGACTGGATGGAGATCGAACCGCCATCGGGCACGTATGCCTACATCGCGGCTGCCTTTGCAGCGCTCCAACCCGCGACGGTGTCCGCGGCCCGACCCCACCGGGCGGATGCGGTAGCACCAGCGGCGACACCGCCGCCCGTCGAAAGGTCTGTCGCCGCGAGTTCGGACAGGACTCGAGAGACTCCGGCCGCGGCGACGAGCGAACCGACGCCGCAAGCGACGCCGTCGGCCCCGGCTCCTGAGGCTCAGGTCTCAGCGATGACAGTGGCGGTTCCGGTCGCTCTCCAACCGCCGGCGCAGGAGCCGAAACCGGTCGAGCGACCGCACGCTGCGGTTGCACTGGATACCGTGCCGAGGCCCGAGAGTCGGGGTGGTTCGATGGCTGGCAAGCCCATGCCGGCCAGCCCAGCCGCGGTGCCCGCCGCAGTTCAGCCGTCCGCACGCCTCACAGACCGTCTCTGGACTTCGCGCACGGCCTCTGCCGCCCCAGCGTCCGGATCGCATCGGATCATCCAGCGTGAAGGTGTTCTGCTCGAGGCCTTGCACATTCAAGCTCCAGCCAGGCACAAATTGAGGTCTTTGGAGACGGGCCGGGACCTCAACTTCGTCATGCCGGCGTCCGACGAGGTTCAATTGGCGCTTTACCGCGGGCAGCGGGTGATCATTACTGGAGAGGAACGGAGTGCGCCCGGTTGGCCCAACCTGCCGATCTTCGAGGCGCGGACGATTCAGTTGGCTCCATGACACCGAGCGACAATCTCATCGATGGGCGGGCGATTGCGGAACAGATTCACCGCGAGACGGCAGAGCGCATTGCGTCGCTGAAGGCGCGCGGGCAGGCGCCGGGGTTGGCTTTTGTGCGGGTCGGCGAGGATCCCGCTTCCCGCGTGTATGTGGGCATGAAGGAGCGGATGAGCCAGCGGTTGGGCATTCGTTCGACGACCGAAGTCCTGCCCGAGGGCGCGACTGAGGGCGCCTTGATCGAGTTGATCGGCCGGCTCAACGCGGATTCCGGGGTCCATGGGATCCTGGTGCAGGCGCCACTGCCACGCCACATCGATGCCGCGCGGGTGTACAAGTCGGTTTCACCGGACAAGGACGTTGACGGCTTTCATCCGGTCAATGTGGGTAAGCTGCTGCTGGGGGACACGACCGGATTTGTCCCCTGCACACCGGCCGGGGTGCATGAACTGCTCATTCGATCCGGCGTGCGGATCGAGGGGGCGGACGTGGTGGTTCTCGGACGGGGGACGATTGTCGGCAAGCCGATGGCGGCGCTCCTGGTGCAAAAGGCCCGGCACGCCAACGCAACCGTCACGGTTTGCCATTCCATGACACGCGACATCGCGGTGCATTGCCGCCGCGCCGACATTCTGATCGCGGCGCTGGGCGTGGCGCGATTCGTCAAAGCCGACATGATCAAACCGGGCGCCGTGGTCATCGACGTCGGTGTGAACCGCGAGCCGGATCCGTCCGCCAAGACCGGCTATCGTCTGGTCGGCGACGTCGATTTCGACTCCGTCCGGGAGGTGGCGGGGCGTCTGACGCCCAATCCGGGTGGAGTGGGTCCGATGACGATCGCCATGCTGATGCAGAACACGGTGCGGGCTGCCGAGACCTCGGCGCGACCGCGAACCTTCGACCCTCAAACTTAGACGAACAGAACCCAACAGTCTCGAACTCGAATCGTTATGCAACCCGCTCGTATTCTTCCCGATCTCCAAGCCTCCCTCCTGTGTGAGGACGTCCGCCAGGAGACCTCGGGCAACTTCATCATCATCGGCGTCATCGGCGTGATCCGCGTCCCCCAGGTGCCGATCACCGCGTTCAAGCTGTGCATCTTCAACCGATGGACTGCCGGGATTGGTGTCTTCACGCAGAACGTCCGGATCATCGCTCCCGACGGCATCACGGTGCTGCGCCAGAATCCCATGCGCTTTGGCCTTCAGGATGCCTCGCACCACGCGGTCAATGTCACGGTCTTCACGCAGATCGAGTTCCCCAGCGTCGGCGTCTATCACATCGAGATCCTGGTCGACGATGTCATGAAGCTGCGCTACCCGATCCCCCTGATGCTCCAACCGCCCGCCAAGGGAGCGCCGGAGGCGGACACCCCGCCCCCAGCGCCCACCGAGACGCAGTAGACCCCTGGCCTGCATTTCTCACCACTTTTTGCCACGGCGAAGCCGGAGTTCACAAGAGAGGTCAGCATGCAGGCCAGGAAAGCAAGACCGCGCCCGGCCGGAGTATGAAATATGCGGGTTAGACGGTCTCGGCCTTTCGTGGATTCCACTCTTTCCACCCCTCCCGCCGCGCCTCTGGAAGCATGGCAACCGTTGACCTTTGGCGGGGTCGCCGCGTTTGCCGCCGCGCCTGCCGGACGTCTGCTCGCGGTGGCGGCGCTGGTTGCCTTGCTGGTCAGCGCGGCTGTGTGGCGCCTGGCGGTCACCGTGTGGTCTCCCACGATCAGCATGGCCATCGCCCGCCTTCCGGCGGAGGGAGCCATCGACAACGGACACCTGGTCTGGCCCGCCGGCCAGGCAATGTCCTTGGCCGATGGCTCCTTCGTGTCCATCTCGGTCACGCCGCCGGGGACTTCTCCGCCAAAGCACACCGCCGACCTCCAGTTCAACTTCCGGTCGACCAGCCTGCACGCCTCTTCCCTGCTGGGATACATCGAGATCCCCTACCCTCCCGGCTACGTGCTGGCGCTCAATCGCACTGAACTGGATCCCCTTTGGGGCGCCTGGCGTCCGCACGCTCTGGCCACAGTGGCTGGCACAACGTTTGTCATTCTGCTGGCGCTGTGGGCGATCATCGCAACGCTCCTGACCATCCCGCTCAGGGCGTATGCGCTCCTGCTGGGCCGACAGCCCGGTCTTGGCGGGTGTTGGAAACTGGCATTCGCAGCCCTGCTGCCGGGAGCGCTCATCATGTGCGCCGCTCTCTTCGGCTACGGCCTCCGCCGCCTCAGTCTGGGCGAGTTGATGCTGATCCACGGACTCCACCTGCTGGTCAACACCGCCTACCTCCTGATCAGCCCGCTGCGCATTCCCGAAGGCCCACCCCCGAGCCCTTTCGGCGAGCCTCCGAGCCCGTTCAGCGCGCCCACACCTGCTTCCGATGCCTCCGGGAATCCCTTTGCCAGCCCGGGGATCGAGGATGCGGACGCCTCGACGGAAACGCCGACCGAGCAACCCGTCGATCCCTCCCCCGCCATCGCCAAACCTACGACTGCCCGGACCAGGGCTTGCCGACAAGCCGACCGCTCGCCTGCCCCCCCGCGCGACGACGACGACGACGATTTGGCGATCAATCCATCGTAGTCTCTGAGCCATCGGGTGATCGCGGCTCGAGCCGAGCCTGCCGGGTTTCAGCGGACCGGCGACTGATCCAGGGCGCTTCTGGGATCCAGGGCGTCGCGGAGGGCGTCACCGAGGAAATTCAGGGCGAGGAGCGTGAGGGCGAGAGTCGCCGCGGGAAAGGCGATGATCCACCAATAAATGCGGATGGGGTTGATCTGCGAGGCGCCTTCGGCGATCAGGGAGCCGAGGCTGGCCTGGGGCGGTTGGATGCCCAGGCCGAGGTAGCTCAGAAACGACTCGTACAGGACAACGGCGGGGACTGTCAGGGCCAGATAGACAATCACGATGCCGACAACATTGGGCAGGATGTGCAGCCAGAGGATCCGCGCGTGTCCGGCTCCAAGAGCCCGGCTCGCCTCGACGAACGGGCGCGTCCGAAGTGACAACACCTCGCCCCGCACAATGCGGGCCATCGTCAGCCATGAAATGGCCCCCAAACCGACAAACAATCCCAGCAACTGGACGCCGCGGGCGGTCTCGCCCGACCATCCGCGCGCCTGGAAGCGGTCGAGGATGCCGTTCAGGGCGGTGAGAAGCACAATGACAAACACGATCGACGGCAGCGCATAAAGGACGTCCACAATCCGCATCATCAGGCCATCGAGGCGCCCGCCCACGTAACCGGCGACGGCGCCCCAGAGCACGCCGATGACCAGGCTGACGCCTGCGCCGACGCCGCCAACGAGCAGGGAGATCCGCGCACCGTAGAACACGCGGGTCAGGAGGTCGCGTCCGTGGACATCCGTGCCGAACCAGTGCGCCGCGCTGGGCGGGTGGAATTGGGCGTCGCTGATCGCGTCGGGTGGATAGGGCGCAAAGGCGGGCCAGAGCGCGACCAGGAGGACGAATCCAGCCAAAAACCAGGCGCTGCACCAGCCGGCACGGTTGCGCTTGAACCGTTGCCATGCCCGGGCGGTCGGGCTCTGGACGTTCGCATCACTCATGGCGGACGCGGGGATCGAGCAGATGGTAGGCGAGATCCACGATCAGGTTGAGGACCAGCAGCAGGATCGCGTAGAGCAACACCAGCCCAACCACCATCGGGTAATCGCGGCTCAAGGAGCTGTTTACCATGAAGACGCCAATGCCGGGGATCTGGAACAGGTTCTCGATCACAAACGACCCGGTCAACAGGTCCGCAAGCAGCGGGCCCGAATACGAAACCACCGGCACCACGGCCAACCGCAACGCATGCCGGAGCAGCACGGCCGTCTCGGAGAGACCCTTGGCGCGGGCGGTTTGGATGAACTCGAGCCGCAGGGTCTCGATCATCCCCTCGCGCATGAGCCGAGCCACCTTCCCAGCGAAGTACACACCCAGGCTCGCAGTGGGCAGGACGACATGCAGCGGCGACTCCCAGAGCGCCACGGGAAACACCGACCACTTCACCGCCAGAAGCATGACCAAAACCGGTCCCACAACAAAACTCGGCACACACACCGCCAACAAGGTCAGCAGCGCCACCCCATGCTCCCGCCACTGCCCGCGCCGCAGCGCCCCGTAGAACCCGGCCGGAATGCCCAAACCCATAGAAAAACCGAAGGCCAGCAGCCCCAGCGTCAGCGACACGGGCAGGCCCTGAGCGATGATGTCCGCAACCGTGTGGTTCCGATACTTGAGCGACGCGCCGAAGTCGCCGCGGACAAGACCGGCCAGGAAGCGCACATACTGCCGCGCCACAGGCTCATCGAGGTGATACCGGGCGAGCAGGGCCCGTTCGATTTCCGGCGATGCCGGTTTGCGTTCCCGGTCGAACGGCCCTCCGGGCGCCAGGCGGACCAGCACGAACGCCAGGAAGCTGATCACCAGCAACAGCGGAGGCAGCAGGGCCAGGCGTTTAAAAAGGTAGTTCATGCCGCGGCTTGCCCGCCGGCGCGGACGCGATGCGCCGGATCACGCGCAGCGGGTGCTCGGACCGAATATTCTCATGGATTCCCGTCACGCGGGCGGGATCGAAAAACTCCATGTTCACGTAGAAGAACAGCGGCAGGACCGGCAGATCCTGCTCGACAAGGATGGTCTCGGCGGCGCAAAGGAGGTCCTGCCGCCGGGCCGGATCGGTCTCGGCGTTCGCCTGGCGCAGAATGCGATCGTAGGCCGGGTTCCGCCAGCCGGTCCGGTTGTTCGGATTCTCGCTCATGAACAGGTCGAGAAACGTGTTCGGATCGTTGTAATCCCCCACCCAACTGCTCCGCACAAGATCGTAATCGAGCATCGATTGAGCCCGCAGCCAGGCCTTCCATTCCAACTGCCGCAACTCGACGCGCAATCCCAGCTCGCGCCCCCACATCTCGCGCAATTCCACCCCGATCTTCCGGTGGCTCTCCTGCGTGTTGTAGGTGTACGTCACCGTCGGGAAACCGCGCCCCTGAGGATACCCCGCCTCGGCGAGCAGTTGCCGGGCAAGGTCCGGATCGGGTCGCAGCCCCCGAGGCGGCTCATAGACGTTCGTTCCGTTGGCGATGCCGGGCGGCGACACGCAATACGCCACCCGTTCGCCGCCTTTCGTGATCCTGGACACGATCCGCTCCCGGTCGATCACCAGCGCAAGGGCGCGGCGGACACGCGGGTCATCGAACGGCGTCCGGGTGACATTGACGCGAATGAAGTAATTCCCCAGGGAAGGCGCGATGTGGAAGTCCGGACGCCCCTTCAGCTTGTCGATCAGGTCCGGAGGCACGAGTTCCTTGTCCCAGACGATGTCGACCGCGCCCGAGAGGTAGAGGTTCAGGGCGGTGGCGGGGACGACGCCGGAGAGCAGATCGATCACCGCGCTCTGGGTGTTCGCGGCGTCCCAGTAGCGGGGATTCCTGCGCAGCCGGACGCGGTCGTTCAACCGCCAGGAATCGAGCGTGTAGGCTCCGCTCGCCATGAAAGGGCGGGCGTGCAGCCAGCGATCGCCATGACGCTCGATCCGCTGCCGCGGCACAACTGCGAACGGCTGGAAACAGCAAAGATCCAGGAAGAACGCGGCGGGGGATTCGAGTTCGACACGCAGCGTCCGCGCATCGAGGGCACGGACACCCACCTGGTTGAAGTCCTTGAGCTTGCCGGTCGCGAACGCCTCGCCGTTCCTCAGATAGAACAACACCCCGACGTAGTCGCTGGCCGTCTCGGGCGAGAGAATTCGCCGCCACGACCAGACGACATCCTCCGCAACGATCGGCTCGCCGGTGGACCACGCCGCATTGGTCCGCAGATGGAAGGTATAGACACATCCGTCGTCCGAAATGTCCCAGCGCTCGGCCAGACCCGGCATTGGCTGGGCCGTGCGCGGATCGAATCGTGTCAGACCCTCGAAGAGGGCCATCACAATGCGTCCGTCGGCCTGGCCGGTGACCAGGTGGGGATCGAGCGACTCCGGCTCGGCCCCGTTCAGAATGACAAGGTCCGCGCGCTCGAATGAAGGCCGACACCCCGTTGCGCACAAGACCAACGCGCACGCCAGGCCGGCGAGCCTCCCGAGCCGACGGCCAACGGACGTCTCCGAACCTGCTCGATCCGTGCTAAGGCGCAGGAACAACGGGCGCGGCCGGCTCATTGGCGGCGGCGGGCGACGGCGCGGCTGGGGCCGGCGCCGCGCCGGGTTCTGCCGCGGGCGCGTCTGTGGACGGAGCGGCAGCGGGGACGGCGACAGGGGCGTTTGTTGCCGGAGTCGGCACGGCCGGCAATGGGAGATTCGTTGTCAGGGGCTGGAAGACCGGAGCCGGGACATTGGTGGCGACCGCGGCTGGGATGGCGGCGGCAGCTCCGACCTGGCGTTCGAGTTCGAGCAGGACACCTTGTCGGCTGACCTTGGCCGAATGAGTGTAGAGCACGGAGAGGGTGAACGAGAGGGCCAGAAAGATGCCGACGCCGTACTTGGTAATGCGGCTGAGGACCGTGCCCGAGCCGGCGCCGAAGAGGGCGTCGCTCGTGCTGCCGCCAAAGGCCAAGCCGGCGCCCGCCTCCTTCTTGGGCAACTGCACCAGGACGAGGAGGATGATCAGGAGACTGTTGAGAACCAACAGGAACGTGAGCAGGCCGATAACCAGAGCCATAACGATCGGTGTCCTTCCGCTTAAATCGAGTTCTTGACGATGTCCGTGAAACTCCGGACCTCGAGGGATGCCCCGCCCACCAAGGCCCCGTCCACGTCCGGCTGGCTCATCAGCTCGCGGGCGTTGGACGGTTTGACGCTGCCTCCGTACTGGATGCGGACGTACTTGGCGATCGTCTCGTCGAACATCGAGGTCACGATGTGGCGCACGAAGGCGTGGGCCGATTGGGCCTGTTCCGTGGTGGCGGTCTTGCCCGTCCCGATGGCCCAGACCGGCTCGTAAGCCAGAATCGTCTCCTCCATGTGTTCCTTGCTCAGCCCCGCCAGGCTGCCTCGGAGCTGGGACTCGAGGACCGCCTCGGTCTGGCCGGCCTCGCGTTCAGCAAGCGTCTCTCCGATGCAGAGAATCGGCTTGAGCGTCGCGGCGTGAGCGGCCAGGGCCTTCCTGGAAATCAGGGCGTTCGATTCGCCATAAAACTGTCGCCGCTCCGAGTGGCCCAGGATCACATACCGCACCGAGAACTCCTTCAGCATCATCGCGGAGATTTCCCCGGTATACGCCCCGCCGGAGTGCTCGCTCATGTTTTGAGCGCCCAGCCGAACGTTCGAATCGAGAATCGCCTTCGACACCTCCCCCAGCGCGGTGAAGGGCGGGCAGACCACCAGGTCCACCTCCTTCACCGATGCCAGTTCTCGGCGCAACCCGCCCACGAGGTCGAGGGCTTCGGCGACTGTCTTGTTCATCTTCCAATTGCCGGCGATGATCAGTTTGCGGTCTTTGTGCATGTCAAAATCGGGTTAAAAGGTCGGTCCTGCGATCGTGCGTGATCTGTGCGGGGCGCGTCAGCATGCCCCCGCGGGTTTGTCGGCCAGTGCGGCGACGCCGGGCAGCACGCGGCCTTCGAGAAACTCGAGGCTGGCGCCGCCGCCGGTGCTCATGAAAGTCACCTTGTCGCCCAGCTTGGCCTTGTTGAGCGCCTTCACGCTGTCCCCGCCGCCGATGATGCTCTTGGCGCCCGCACCGGTGGCCCGAGCCACGGCTTGTGCAACAGCGTACGTGCCCGCCGCGAACCGCTTGTCCTCGAACAACCCCATCGGCCCGTTCCACAGGATCGTTTTGGCCCGCGCAATGACCTCCTCGTAGGCCTTGACGGTCGCAGGCCCGACATCCAGTCCGGCAGCGTCGGCCGGGCAGTCGAGATCGGCGTTGGTCCTGATGCTCTGGTAATCGATGACCGGCTTGCCCTTCTTGTCGAGTTGGTCGGTTTTGACCGGGACGGCCACGACGTCGTCCACGGGCAGCAGAAACGGGATGTTGCGGGCCTGGGCCTTCGCGACCGCCGCCTTGGCCACCTCGACCTTGTCCGCTTCGACGAGCGACCGCCCCGTTTGGCGGCCCTGTGCCAGACGGAACGTGTAGGCCATCGCGCCCCCCACCAAAATGGTGTCCGCCTTCTCCAAGAGCCGGTCGATCACCATGATCTTGTCCGAGACCTTCGCCCCGCCGAGGATCACCACAAAGGGGCGAGCCGGCGATTCGAGCTCCTCGCCCAGGAACTTGAGCTCGCGCTCCATCAGAAGACCGGCGACGCAGAGCCCGCCCCTCCGGGCCACGATGCGCGCCACCCCTTCGGTCGAGGCGTGCGCCCGGTGGGCGGATCCGAAGGCGTCGTTGACGTAAGCCTCCGCGGACTCGGCCAGCCTCGCCGCGAAGACAGGCTCATTCGCTTCTTCCTCGGCGTAATAACGAACGTTCTCGAGCAGGAGGACATCCCCCGCCTTCAGTTCCTGGACGGCCGCCCGCACCTCTTCGCCCACGCAGTCGTCGACGAAGCGCACAGGCGTGCCCAGGAGGTTGCTCAACTCGACCGCCACCGGCGCCAGCGACATGGACGGCTCGCGTTTGCCTTTCGGACGTCCCAGGTGGGCCGCCAGAATCAACCGGGCGCCCTGGCCGATCAACCCCTTGAGCGTCGGCAGGGTCTCCCGGACACGGGTGAGGTCGGTGACGACCATGCGCCCTTCCCTCTCTTCCATCGGCACGTTGTAGTCCACTCGAACAAACACCCGTTTGCCGCTCAGATTGACGTCGTTGATTGTCAGCTTAGGCATAAAGACTTGCAGAGACTATAGGTCGCATGGCGCCGACGCAAGGATGCCGAATGGACCGACTCAGGCCTTGCGCTTCTCGCCACGCTCAGGCCGGGCTCGGGCGGGCTTGGCTTCCTTCGCGGCGGGTGCCTTGGCTTCCACGCCCGCCTTGCGTTCGCGCACCGGACGTCCTGCCCGGGCTTCCGCCGCGGGGGCGGCACCTTTGGACCCCTCAGCCGGGGCGGTCGCGGGGATTTCGACCGGCGTCGAGCTTTCGACCTGGACTCTGAGTTTGGGGTGGACGTCGGCATGGAGACGCAGCTCGATCTCGTGCTCGCCCAAGGTGCGGATCGGCGTCTCGAGGTGGATCTTCTTCTTGTCCAGGCTCACGTCGCATTGACGCTGCAACTCGTCGGCGATGCTGCCGGCGGTGATTGCGCCAAACATCTTGCCGTCCCCGCCGGTCTTGACGGCGATCTTGAGCACGATGCGGCTCAACGAAGCGGCCAGTTCGGTCATCGAGTTGAGATCGTGCGCCTCGCGTTCGGCCCGGCGCTGCCTGAGCACCTCGAGCCGCCGCTTGTTCGCGGCACTCACGGGGATCGCCAGGCGTTGGGGGAAAAGGTAATTGCGGGCGTAGCCGGCGGCGACCACAACCTGGTCAGACTCGGCGCCGAGGCCCACGATGTTGCTGGTCAGAATGACTTCGGTCTTTGCCATAAAACGGTGAGTATCGATTTGGAGCGCAGTTGGGGGAAGAATCGCTTGGATGAAGAATCGTTGCGGCGCTTCAGAACGGCACGTCGTCTTCCTCCGCCGGCGCCGCGTCCGGGTCGGGCGAGACGGGAGCGGAGGGGGCGGCGGCAGGGCTCGGAGCGGCGGCGGCCGGGCGCGGGGCCGCCGGATCGCCGGGGCTGCCTTCGCCGCGTCCGGAATCGAGGAACGAGAACGACTCGAGCACGACGCCGAGCTTGGTCTTCTTCTGGTGCGTGGTCTTGTCCTCCCATTGATCGAGCTTGAGGCGGCCTTCGATCAGAATCGAACGCCCTTTGCGCATGTACTGGCCGATGACCTCAGCCTGTCGTCCAAACGCGTCGACATCGACGAATGTGACCTCCTCGCGTTTCTCGCCCGATTCGGTCGTGAACGTCCGGTTCAGGGCCAATCCGAGCTTGGCGATTGCCACGCCTTTGGACGTGTACCGGACCTCGGGATCCCGCGTCAGGTTCCCGGCGAGGATGACCTTGTTGAAGTTTGCCATGGCTCGAGGGAGAGACGACCTCAGCCGGCGACGGGCTGGAGTGCCGGAGCGACCGTGAATAGGGTCCGGAAGACATCCGCGTCCGAGGCGAACCGCGCGCGCAGCGCCGCGACAACCGGCGGGGCGGCCTCGAAGATGATGTTCACGTAGAAACCGGCTGTTTTGCGCTGATCCGCCGCGCGCGCGAAAGGACGCTTGTCCATCTTCTGGACAGTTTCGATCTTTCCGCCCGCAGCGGCGATGTCGGCGGTGATCCTGTCGATCATGTCCTTGATCGCCTCTTCTTTGCCAGCGGTGTCGAGGATGAACAAACCTGTGTAACGTTTCACTCAGCTTTCCTTTGTTGCGGGGGCGACAACCGCCCCATTAAAACGATTCATGGCCGTGTCAATACCCGATTCGAGCCAGCATGCCACGGCATCCGCCGCCCGTTCCAACACTTTGGCGAACAGCGTCGCCTCATCCCGGCTGAACCGACCGAGCACGTGCCCGGTGATTTCACGACCGGCCTCAGGCTGCCGACCGATCCCCAGCCGCAGCCGCGCGTAATCCGACGTCCCCAGATGCTCGGTCACCGACTCGAGCCCGTGGTGGCCTCCGGCGCCGCCGCGCGGGCGCATGCGCAGTTCACCCAGCGGCAGATCGGCGTCGTCCACAAGCACCAGCACGCCCTCGGGGCTGACCCGGTAATACCGCATCAGAGCCGCAACCGCCGTGCCGCTGCAGTTCATATAAGTCAGCGGCTCCGCCAGCCAGCACCGCAGGCCTTCCCGATCCGACCGCGCCAGGCGCACCCGCAGACCATCGTCGGTCCGCCACGCCGCCTGCCAGCGGTCGGCCAACCTCTCAACCAGAAGAAAGCCGGCATTGTGACGCGTGCGGGCGTAGTCGCTTCCCGGATTTCCCAAACCCACAACGAGACGCACATTCTCCATCTCAGTCCGGGGCCGGGTTGGGGAGACCGGGCACGCGCGGGCTGACCCGCGCGCGTCTCGCCGCAACTACTTCTTCTTCTCGGCCTTCTTGTCAGCGGGCTTTTCGCCCTTCTTGTCGGCAGGCTTTTCGGCCTTCTTGTCGGCAGGCTTCTCACCCGCTTTCTCGGAACCCTTCTCCGGCGCCTTCTTGTCGGCACCTTTCCCGGTCGCCGGCTCGGCCCCCTCGGCTCCCTCTTCCTTCTTCTGGGTGAGAACCTCGGGTTCGAGCGGCGCGCCCTCGGCGGCTTCCGCGGCCGCCGTTTCCTCGGCCTCGGTGATCGGGGCCGACACGGCAATCACGGTGATATTCTTGTTGCCAAGGATCTCGACCCCGGGGGGTGGCTGGACTTCGCCGATGTGAATCGCCTGGCCCAGGTCGAGATGCGACACATCGAGAGTGAGCACCTCGGGGAGGTCTTTGGGCAACGCGCGGACCTTGAGCTGGAAGAGAACGTGTTCGAGCACGCCGCCGCTGCTCTTCACCCCGATCGCCTCGCCGGTGGTCTCGACCGGGACGGTGATTGTCACCTGCTCGTCGGGGGACACCTCATGGAAGTCCGCATGGAGAATCCCGCCTGAGAGCGGGTGATGTTGCACGTCCTGCAGCAGCGCCAACCGCTTCGGCTCGGCGTCGCCCTCGACCGCCAAATCGAGCAAGACGTTCGTCGCCGAGGACTCGGCGATCAGGTCCTTCAGCTCCTTGAGTTTGACCTCGAGGTTCTGCGGGGCGCGCTTGCGTCCGTAGATAACCGCCGGGACGCGCGCCGCCGTCCGGAGTTTCTTCACCCCATGCCGCCGCAGGGCCGTCCGCGGGTAGGCCGTCAAAGGAACTGCTTTCATGTCAGATCATTCGTCACTTGGCGGACGGCCAGCATCAACTGGTACGCCCGCCTTTAAACTCAAAAAGCGAAGTTACCGAGGAATTCGTGTGGATTCGCTTGATAGCTTCGCCCAACAAGCCCGCCACCGACAGGGTGGTTATCTTCACTCCGTCAATAACAGGGCGGAGGACTGTATCAGTCGTGATCAGTTCGTCAATAGGCGATTTTCGCAGCCGCTCGACCCCCAGGTCGTTGAGCAGGACATGCGAGACACACGCCAGAATCCGCTTGGCCCCCTTGCGCTTGAGCAGGGCCGCCGCCGTCGTCAGCGTCCCGGCTGTCTCGGTCAGGTCGTCCACCATCAGCACGTTCTTGCCGCGGATCTCGCCGATCACGGTCAGCGACTCGACTTCCGTCGCGCTCTTGCGCCGCTTGGCGACAATGGCCAAACCCGCGCTCAGGACCTGCGAATAGGCGTACGCCATCTTCAGCCCGCCGACGTCCGGACTCACCACCACCAGATCGCCCATCTGCATCTGCTTGAGGTATTGGTACATGACCGGCGCCGCGTAGAGATGGTCCACCGGGATGTCGAAGAACCCCTGGATCTGTTGCGCGTGCAGATCCATCGTCAGCACGCGATTGGCCCCGGCCGCCACCAGCAGATTGGCCACCAGCTTCGCCGTGATCGGCACCCGCGGCTGATCTTTGCGGTCCTGCCGGGCATATCCGTAGAAGGGCAGCACCGCGGTGATCCGGCTGGCGCTGGCCCGTCGCAGGGCATCCATCATGATGAACAGTTCCATCAGGTGATGGTTAGTCGGCGGACTCGTCGACTGCACGATGAACGCGTCCTGGCCCCGGACGTTCTCCAGGATCTTGACAAACGTCTCGCCATCCGGAAACCGGGTCACATCGCATTTGCCCAGCTCGATGCCGATGTACTTGCAGATCGCCTCCGCCAGAGGCTGATTGGATGTGCCGCTGAAAATCTTCACGATCGTCCTGTCCGAGTTCGCACAAATAAAAAAACCACCGCTGCCGGTGGCCTCAGGCCTGCTAAAGCGGGGCTGACTCTACCAACGAGGGACACCGGCGCAAGCGCATTCTCCCCGGCATTCTGCCCGCCCGAAAACGGCGGCTCACACGCCGTTCGAGGACCCCGTCGACCTCGCGCACCACGTGCGCCGCGGCGCCGCGCTCCCGATCGACCAACCGCATCCCCGCATCCGGACCGAGCACGCTCACCGCGGTCGAGAGCGCATCCGCCGTCATGCCGTCCCTCGCAATCACCGTCACCAGGCTGTGGTCCGTCAGCCCAATCCCGGTGCGGGGGTTGACGATGTGTGAATAGCGCCGCCCACCGAACTCGAAGCGCTGAAAAAGATCTCCCGAGGTCGCCAGAGCCCGGCGGCGCAAGAGGACGAGCCGGGCTGGCGGCGCATTGGTCGCATCGAGCGGCGCAATCTCGATTTGCCAGCCCGTCTTGCCGGGCGGAGGCTCGCCGGCCGCCATGTCGCCGCCGCCTGTGACCAGGGCGCGGCGCACGCCACGCGCTTCGAGTGTTTCGAGCGCTTCCTGCAACGCATACCCTTTCCCAATGCCTCCAAGATCCAACCGCATCCGCGGCCGTCGCAGGAGAGCGGTCCGGCGCAGCGGATCGAGTTCGAGATGCTGAAATCCAACAGCCTCGCGCGCCGCCTCGAGCCGCGATGCCTCCGGCCACGCCCGCTGGCGCCGCGCCCGCCGCCACAACTGCACACAGGGGCCGACTGTCACGTCGAAAGCCCCGCCCGTGCGCCGCGCCATCTCCTGGGCGCGGGACAGGACCCGCCAGAGGTCCTCGCTCACCGCAACAGCCCGCCCGCTCCCTGCCGTCCGGTTGAGCCGCGTCAACTCGCTTTCGTCCTCGTAATCGCTGAGGACAAGGTTCAACGCCGCGATCCGATCGAAGGCGGCGCGGGCGGACGCCCGGGCAGAAGCGGCATTGGGCGCATAGAGCACAATCCGGAACGGGATCCCCATCTGCGGTTCGCTGAACTCGTGGCGTTCGAGCGACGGCGCGGGTTTCGACGCGCACCCGCCGGTGAGAATCGCCCATCCGAGCAAGAGCAGAGACGGGCAAGTCAACCGGGCAGGAAACCCGCCCCCCTGCCCCGATCGAGTCCACGGCATCGAAGGCCTCGAAGGAAGCGGGAGGCCGTCGATGGCGCACTGGCCCGAGGCGCTCACTCAGACCAAGCCCTGTTCGAGCATGGCGTCGGCGACCTTGACGAACCCGGCGATGTTGGCTCCCACGACGAGGTTGCCCGGACGATCGTACTCGATCGCGGTCTCCCAGGCATTCTTGTGGATCGTGACCATGATGTCGCGCAACCGCCGGTCGACTTCCTCGCGCGACCAGGGCAGGCGCATGGCGTTCTGGGTCATTTCGAGCCCCGACGTGGCGACGCCGCCGGCGTTTGCGGCCTTGCCCGGCCCGTAAAGGATCTTCTTGTCGAGGAACAGATGAATCGCCTCCGGCTCGGAGGGCATGTTCGAGGCTTCGGACACCAGAAAGCAGCCGCCAGAGATGAGGCGGTTGGCTTCCTCGCCGCTGATTTCGTTCTGTGTGGCGCACGGAAAGGCGCAGTGGCAGTCGACCAGCCAGGGACGCTGACCTTCGACGTACTTCGCGCCGAACTTCTCGGCATATTCCTTGATGCGACCGCGCCGGACATTCTTCAGATCCTTGATCCACTCGAGGCGCTCGGCGTCGATCCCCTCTTTGTCATAGATAAACCCGTTGGAATCGGACATCGTCACGGGTTTGGCCCCGACCTGAATCAGCTTCTCGACCGTGTATTGCGCCGCATTGCCGGAGCCGGACACGGCGCAAACCCGCCCTTCGAGCGAGTCGCCTCGGGTCTTGAGCATCTCGAGGGCGAAGTAGACGCAGCCGTAGCCGGTGGCCTCGGGACGGATCAGCGACCCCCCCCACGACACGGACTTGCCGGTGAGGACGCCGGTGAACTCGTTGGCGATGCGCTTGTATTGGCCGTACAGATAGCCGATCTCCCGCCCCCCCACCCCGATGTCGCCCGCCGGCACGTCGGTGTCCGCCCCGATATGGCGGCACAACTCGATCATGAAGCTCTGGCAGAAACGCATCACCTCGTGGTCCGACCGGCCTTTGGGATCGAAATCCGAACCGCCTTTACCTCCGCCCATCGGCAGCGTCGTCAGCGAGTTCTTAAACACCTGCTCGAATGCCAGGAACTTCAGGATGCCCAGGTTCACCGTGGGATGAAAGCGCAACCCGCCCTTGTATGGCCCGATCGCGCTGCTCATCTGAATCCGATAACCGCGGTTGACTCGGAACTGGCCCTTGTCGTCCTGCCACGGCACGCGAAACATCACCACGCGCTCCGGTTCGACGATCCGCAGGAGGATGTTGGCATCCCGGTACTTCCTGTGGCGCTGGATCGCCGGTTCGATCGATTCGAGCACTTCCGTCACCGCCTGAAGAAACTCCGGTTCGTTCGCGTCGCGCCTGCGCACAACATCGAGGGTGTCTTGGATGAGTCCCATAGCTAAACATCAGAAACAGGTTGAAGTCACTTGGCCTGAGGCGCGCCTCGCCCCCATCGCCTCAAACGCTCCGGGGCGCGGTTTGCGCAACCGCATCCTGAACCGTATTGACGAATCGGCATAGACGTGGGGACGTTCTTAGTGGAGAGCCGCCCGGCGGTCCACCCTTTTCTTCGCGAGGATGAAAAGTATAAGTCGATATGATGCAAAGGGGATTTCGCTCGACGCCCCGGCGGCAATCTGACACCAGAAGGGGCCTTTGCATCCGTGCAGCAAAGGCAAAGACATTCGAGATAACGACATGGCGCAATCCATTGACAAGCGTCCGCCCGCGGCGGGGCCGTGCCGGCCGCCTCGAGCCGGCCAGGCGCATTGGGACGACGGCCTGGCCCTGGCGTGGATCCTCGGCGAACAGACACCCTCCAACGCCCTGCTCGCGGTGATCACCGAGCGCATCCGCGCCGCCGCCCGGCATCTGCGGCTTTCCCGCGCCGATCTGGGACGCATCTTCGGACGCCACGAGGTCTTCGAGGCCGAGACTGAGCCTCTGCCTGAAGAACGAGACACCCGCGCCCTGATCGTCGAGACGCATCACCTCATCCAGGGCAAGGTGGGCAAAGGCGCATTCAAACTGGTCTACCCCGAGGATCTGCTGGGCAAAGGCGCGTGTTTCCAGCCCGCCCCGAACGGCGCGGTCGAGATCCTCGCGCCGGACCGGGCCGCGGGTTGGGCGGCGGCGGACCAGGCGGAAGAGGTCATCCGCCACGCGATGCGCGAGCTGATGATCGGCGAGAGCCTGAGCATGAGCCTCAAATGCCAGGCCACAGGCGCGCCATTTGCCGGCAGCGAGGGCTTGCTCCTCTGCGCCAAACGCGTCTTCGATCCCGTCTCGCGACGGTTCTTTGTCGAGCCGATGCTCAAGGGCGAATCCGGCGACGCCGTCGCGGACAAGGAAAGAATCGAGTGGATGACCAACGCGGCGGCCGAGGTTCTGACACGCGCCGGCCGCATTGCCCATGACCGGATTGTGCATGCGGCCGAGACCAACTCGACCCTGACCGCCCGACTCGACCTCCAGCTCCCCACCAACGTGGTCGAGGGACACCTCAGGACACTGCTGCTGACGGATCCTGACATCGTGGTTGGGGACGACGACATGACAGCCCGGCTGCGCGAGATCCTGGCGCGGTCCGATTACCGTCCGACAGCATGCGCGCTGGCATCCGCCGCGGCCCGGATGCAGATGGAGCATTCGATCCTCCTGCCGGCGTCTCGGGAGAAACTCCGGACCCTGCTGGCCAATTTCCCGAATCGCGGCATGCCCACGCCGGCCCAGTACCGCGAGGTGATGGACCTGTTCTTCGGGTCCGGCAAGACCCAGCAGACAGAAGAGGCTCTGCTCCATCACCGCGAACCCCTGCTGCGGGCGTTGTCCGTGGCCTTGACGACCCGCTGTCTCGACGAGTGCGGGGATCCGGAGGTGCTGACCCTCTATCTGAGAACGCTCTTGGACAACCAGCGCATCATGCTCGAGAAGAGCCTGGTGCGCCATCTCCCGCCCGGGGCCTCGCTGCCTCTGGACTGGTTCGAGCGCGCCGCCCTTTTGTCACGCGACGAGGAGCAGCGCCTCTGGGATCTGATGCCCGGGCCGGACACCTCACGAACCGAGGTTGCAGACCGGTTTCTCTCGATCGTGAACATTCTGGTCGAGGCCGTGGCGCGCGATCCGGCCCAGACCCCCGACCCGTACCGCACCGGGCGGCGCGAGCTGCTCGAACTCGCGATCCGGGCCGTCACATCCGCCGGCGAAGCGATCCCGCCGGTGGATCGCATCGTGTTCTTTACGCTGCCTTTGGCCTACCAGTGCGCCACACCCAAACTCGGCGTCGTCACACGCAAACCCGTCGCCGTTTGCGGATCGGAGTTGCGCCCCGAGGCGATGGCCGTCGGCGCCCTCAAGACCATCGAAATGCTCCTGCGCCAATCCGCCCTCAAGCCCGATCCGTTGCGCGGACTCAAGGTGGCCATCGAGGGCCTGGGCAACGCCGGCAAGAATGTGGCCCGGCTCATGATGGCCAAAGGCGCCATCGTCACCGGCGTCAGCGACAGCCGGGGCGCCATGCTCAATCCCGCCGGATTCACCGCCGTCGAACTGGCCGCCATCCTCGCCCACAAAGACGCCGGACACCGGCTCGACACATGCCCGCCGCCCGTCCCGCGGCCCGGTTCCACGGAGGCCCAGGTGCGGTTCGAACGGGATCCCGGGCGCCTCAAACAGACCGAGGTCGATGTCCTGGTGCTGGCGGCGATTCCGGCCTCGATTCGTGCCGACAATGTGCGCGACATTCGCGCACGGATCGTCTGCGAATTGGCGGGCGCGGCGGTGACGGGCGACGCCAAGCCGATCCTGCAGACGCAGCGCGTCCGGGTCATTCCCGACAACCTCGCCAGTTCGGGCGGGCTGCTGGTCTCACTCTGCGAAATGCTCCAGAACAGCGCGGGGCAGACCTGGCATCGCCGGCTCGAAGAAGAACGCCTCGGCACCCGCATCGAGCGGAGCTGCGAGGCGACGCTGGCGCTGGCCGACCGGCACGAGGTGGATCTCCCGACGGCCTCCGACATCCTGGCCTTGCAGCGCATGCAGGCCCTGGCCGTCTACCGCAAACACCTCGAAGCCCAATCCCATCTGTTGGCGCGGCACATCCGCGCCATCCAGCCCGATGACGGTGTGCTGGTTGTTCTGGACGACGACGAGGACGGCGTCGCCTCAGCCGCGATCCTCAGCGGGCTCTTCGCCCAACTGCATCCCTCGGCCGAGCCGCGGATGACCTGGCTCAACGACTCGTTCCGCACCGGGGCGATCCTCGACTGCATCCGGCGCCGGGCGCGAAGCAAGACGCCGGTGCGCCACGTGTTCGTCCTGGACCGCGCGTTCCCCCTGCGCCCTGCCGACCAGGAGGTGTTGGCTGGCGTGGCCGAGCGCTGCCGCGTCACCTTCGTCAACAACCATGTCCTTCCCCCCCATTTCCTGACCCCCGTCGACCGGTCACACCGGACCCGTCCGCGCGGCTCGCCGCGCACGCCGTCGGATCTGGGAATCCTCCTGATCTCGCCGCAGAGCCTCCGCGCGACGATCCCGGCGACTCACTTTCCCACGGCGATGATCGCCAAGGAGGTGGCACACGTCCTGATCGGCGATCCGCAGGCCCTCATCCGCATCGACTGGCAGGCGGCGGTCGGCAGCTTTCTCGATGCACCACCGGACATGGTGGACGAGTGGCTCCTGTTCTACTCGCAGTTCAGTCCCGACCGCACGCTCGAAGCCGCGCGCGCCATCCGCACCGTCACGCGAACCGGGGGTTACCTGAGCGCCATTCGGGCGCTGCGGGGCGTGACGCAGCCGGATCGGCTCGAAACCAACGCGGCTTGGGGACAATTCCTGGCTGAGTACAAAACGCTCGACGAACGCATCCAGGTCCTGGTCGAGAAGATCGTGATCGAGAACCGCCGCCGCCCCTACACCGCCCACTTCTTCACGGACGAAGAGGTGGTGTCGCCTCTCCCGCAAACCAACGACAGGCCGTCCGAGCTCAAACTCTACCACTGGATCTCGGAGGTCCTCACCCAGCGTGGCAACCTGGCCGAAAAACCGGTGATTGTGGGCCAGTTGATCCGGTCCGCGGGCGACTCGCCGCTCCTGGGAATGCGGGTGCGCAGCCCTCGAGGCGTGGATCTGATGGCGGCCGGCCTGCCCGGCTGGTTCGAGACCGGCGGCCTCCCCAACACCGCGGTCGCGCGCATCCCCTGCGACCCGGAAGCCGGCCCCCGCCGCCAGTTCCAGGCGTTGGTCGAGGATCTCTGGATGCGCACGATCGGCCCGCTGGGCGCCGCGTCCGGCTGGCAAGCGGGCGGAGGCAACCCCGGTTTGTAACCGGCGCGCGGAACTCACGCATACCATGACAACTCCCATGAGCACCGGGCAACTGGGCCTGGATCGGGTCCTGCAAGGCCTGCGTTCGGGCGACAACGTGGTCTGGCAGGTCGACAGCCTGCGCGATTATCAGCCCATGCTCGAACCGCTCTGCCTCGAAGCGGCCCGCCTCGGCCGGCGCCTGATCTACTTCCGCTTCGCCCCGCACCCGCCGCTGCTGGGGGCCGACGCGCCCGCCGAGGTTCACGCGTTCGACCCGCAGGAAGGCTTCGAGCGGTTCCTGACGGGCATCCTCGATGTGATCGAGCGGGCGGGGCCGGGGGCGTTTTACATCTTCGACTGTCTGTCCGACCTGGCGGCGTACTGGCTGAGCGACCGGATGCTGGGCAACTTTTTCATGATCGTCTGTCCGTATCTGTATGAGCTCGACACGATCGCCTACTTTGCCCTGCTCAAGAACCAGCAT